>JALSQZ010000128.1 GCA_026985055.1 Sedimenticola sp.
TGGCCGCATACCGGGGCTTGATTTCGCACGAAAGCAGCCGGTGTACCGGATCGACCACCACGTCATAGGCGGAACCGCACAACACCTGCACGGCATCGAACAGGGGTATCGGGCCCAGCTGACGCTGGGTTTCGGGCAGCGGCAGAGCCAGCAGTGTTACCAGGGAGGGGTCGGCATTGGCCGGATCCGCTTGGCGCCAGCCGCTGCGCGCCAACAAATGTTCGAGAGCATCGCCCACCGTGTGAACAGCGCGGGGGAAGCGCAGGCGCACCAGGGTCTGCAGCGGGTCGCGCTGTGACTCGCTGGGTACAGGAGCAACCATGGAATAGCGGCCTACCCGCAAGGGATCTGAATCTCCCGAGGCAACCGCCTTGGCCGGGTCATTGCCACTGGTGGATGGCGCGCTATTTGCGTAGCCTGCATCAACCGCCACTATATCGACCCGGCGCATTTGCGCCGGCCGGCCCGGAGCGGACACGCTGGCGCGGGTGTCGATCTGCAACAGCTGTGAGGGATAGCCTGCCTCGACCAGCACCTGGCGCACGGCCTCGGCACGGCGTTTTGCCAGGTCGGCGTTATAGGCGCCGGGGCCAAGATCGTCCGTATAGCCGGTCAGGCGCAGACTGCGCCTGGGCAATGCGGTTTGCGCCAGGCGGGATACCGCCACCCGGTCGGCCCGGGAAAGCTGATCCGAATCGAATCGGAAGAAAACGCTGTGCAGAGGTTGGTGATGATCATCCTGCATCAGCGCGAAAGCGTATCCGGTGAACAAGTACAGGCTCGCCAGGGCCAGAAGGAGTGGTCGTGTGTTCATTGTCAATCCATGCGCTCCTGTTGGGGTTGGCGGACAGGCACATTCCTGTCCGCCGCGTGCAAACATCGTGTTAGTGGGGATGATCTGCACGTTGCCGAGGCTAACCCGGCGAACACAACCAGGAACAGGGGAAATCAAACATTGCTTCCGGGCAATTTATTTGTATTTGTTGCACACAAGTACGAGCCTGGCGGGGATTGGCCGCCAGGTCCGTGTGTGCAAGAGGAGTCCCCTGAAGAATCGAGCCGCCTCGCAACAGCTTTCATTCCCATGTCCCGATGCAGGGGTGGTGGACAAGAGCGCCTGGGCGCTCGGGGGCACTGTCGATTGGCCGCTGACAGGCAAGCGGGTTGGGGAAGGCCAGCTGCCTTCCCTGTGAACGGAAAGCGCGAAGATACTCCGACCACAGGGAAGGCAGCTGACGGTGTTGAAAAGAAAGGCGATGGATGATGAGGGTACCGGGCGTGCGTTCCGACACACGCCCGGTAGATTGCAGTCATTCAGTGGGTCGCCTTGCGCCAGCCGGGCGGGTAGTGGGTTCCCGCCGGGTGGGGGGCCTGAATGACCATGTGGACCGACGGCGCGATGCCGGATGCTGCCCTGTCACAGGGGCCGGTCCGAAGAACATCCTTCAAGGGCGCCACCAAAGGTGGCAAAGGCGCAGCGTTTTACCCACGCTGCCAGGGCGGAAAGCCGGTTAATCTGCGGCGATAATACCCCATGTGCGGGCGGGATGCGAGAATCGGATGCCAAAAAAAAACCGGCACCAGGTGCCGGGGAAAGATGCCCGACGGCTTTTATCAAGGGTGGGTGTCGGGCTTGGGAGGAAGGGGAAGAGGTGGCGCTCAGGGTGGATCGGGATCCGGGTTGCAACGTGTACAGGGGGTTTGGTTGTCCACATAGGGACTCATGGACATGCCGCCCTCATACAGATAACCCCAGCCATCACACAGCGGACAGCTGACAGGGCTGTCCTGATCATGGGCGCGTCCGGTACTGGACTCAAGGGGCGAGGCCGCAGGCAATGTTTCAGTCATCGCTTCGTGACTTGTAGGTCACGCTGTCCAGACGGTAAGGCAGCAAGGACCATTCGCGGATATTGAGCACCAGGCCGGAACGCTCGTTGCCGTCATCGTCCATCCATTGCTGCTGCTCCAGCTCGCCTTCGACTTTTACCAAGGCGCCCTTGTCGAGCAGTCGGGCAGCCTCCTTGGCTTTCTGGTTCCAGCAGCTGGCGTTGAGCCAGAACCCGCCTTTATCCTCATACTGCCCTTCAGCGTTCTTGCGTTGACGGTTGATGTGAATGCGCAGGTTGGCGACAACCCGCTCTTCGCCATCCTGGTCGAAGGTGGTGAGCTTGGGTTTGTCGGCCAGATTGCCATCCCCGATGAAGTGATTTGCCATGGCGTTTCCCTCGGTTGTGTGCATTGAATACTTCGGTTATAAACGTGGTGGGTTCCGGGGATTCAGCTTCCGCTCTCCATCTGCCGGGGGAGCGGTTAACCACCTTCTTCGCGGCAGAGCCCTTGAGGCCTGTGAGTACGACAGGCCGCCCGCACGCGTCGGCGCGGGTTTGCCGGTGCAACCCCCCGCAAGGCGCCTTGCAGGCGCTGCGGTGGCGTTTCATCGCGGAAGGTGGGCGACCCCCTTCCCGGAACCCGCCTCGATTGAACCAACTGGCCTCATAAGTCGCCAGGGGTTATTGGTTTTTGGTTGCGGGAGATTGCGCAGCCTGGGTGACGGCAGCAGGTCAGGTAAGCAGATCGCCCAGTCGGGCATTCGCGAGTTCGACCAAGTCGTAACGGCGATTGCCACCATCAGGCTTCGCGATCAGCCGCTGGAAGAACAGGTGATTGAAGGTAATGGTTTCTTCGTGGATCACCATGCTGCTGCCGTTTTGTTGGGTGGAAACGACCAGCTTCATCGTTTCGGACAATGTCCCTTCCGGGTCTTTCCTGCTTTGCATATGATGAATGAAACAGGCATTGACGGAGACGAAGGGGGCTTTGCCTGCGCTGTCCTTGCAAGCGACCAGCCGCCCATGATTATCGATGCGTGCATGGGGTAGCTTTTTCAGGATGGCGTCCGAAAGCGCTGCATTGTCCGAAATCTTCTGGTAGAACAACGGAAACGAGTTCGACATATAAGCGAAGATCCAGGGCGTATTGATCAGCGTTGCCCCCATGTACATGAAGCCATTCATCTGACGATAGGTACCTGGAGGATAAATGAGAATCTATTTTTCCCTTGCATGTGGCATAACTTGGCTTCTTTTGCTGCCAGTGATTCTATCTCATCAAGGGTTAATTTCTTTAAATGTTACTGAAAACTGGCATTTTTTGGGAGCGTTTGGACCGATTCTCGCAGCGCTTTATGTCGTACAAAAAAAAGGCATCTTTTATCCGTGGTTTGCGGGGTTACTGCGTTTTCATGTTGGTGGCTGGTGGTTGTTAATCTCAATTGTTAGTCCATTCATGTTGTTCATCATCGGTTATGTGTTCGCATTGCTTATTGGTAGTCCAATACAATCAATTGAATCACTAATAAACTCAAATATCGTTAATGTGTCTTGGGTTTTTACAATGTTATTAGCAGCGGTGGCATATGGTGTTGGTGAGGAATCTGGTTGGAGAGGATTTGTATTGCCGTGGTTACAAAAAAAAGAAAATGCTTTAAAGGCAACAATGGTGTTGGCAGTGATGCATGCAATTTGGCATATCCCTTTCTTTTTCTACAGGTTTGAATTTAATGCTGTTATGGCCATAGGTTTTATTGTTGGTTTAGTGGCAGGCGCTGTGTGGCTTACGTTTCTATACAATGGCACGGGAGGAAGTGCGCTCATGGCCATAATATGGCATACGAGCTGGAATATAGTAAATCAGATTGCGATGCTTCTCTCTGACGTTATTTTAGCCGTAATGAGTACGTTTGTAATTATATTGGCAATTTATGTGGTATCTAAATGGGGCACTGAGTCGTTTTCACCTAAGCCTCGTTATACTTTTGGAGAAAATAATGTCTAACAAGGCAAACGTCTTTGCAGGTATTGGCACAGCCTGATTCCAGGTCGATGTGCGTCCGGTTGGCAATGATGTCATCGTGATTCATATTTGCCGCCGTTATCGCTTACTGGATAGGGAGGGTGGTTCCGCAAGAACCTCGGCCTTGAGATGCCAGGGGTTTCGGTTGGCTCGCATCATGTCGCACCGCCTGTGAGTTCCCCGGAAAGCACCTGGCTGGCCTCCCGCTTCATGAGGTACTGCTGCAGACTCATGACCAGCGCCGTCAGGATCCGGACCTGCATGTTGAGCAGGATGCGTTCATTCTCCAGTTCGATGTAGCGCTCCAGGACGTGAGGCGCCAGGGTGGACAGGAATTTTCTGCCCGCTGGCGTGTGAAACTCTACTGTGGACTGGGGGCCGCCGGTCACGGCGGTACGCTTGCGCCATACCAGTTCCCGCTGCCCGGCCAGCTCGATGGTCAGGGGCGGGCTGGAAAAAGCCGCCGTGCAACGCGCCATGAAATCCTTGCGCTTCTGAAACAGCCGCTTCTTGTCTTGCTCCGCCTCGTAGAGCTGGCGCTGGATTTTGTTTGGCGCATCGAATTGTCGCATATCCATGTTTTTCTCCCTGCAGCAGTTCGCCCCCCCTTACCCTTAAAGGGCCCTTTGGGGACAGGCGGAAATTTATCGAGTTCAATCTAAGAAAATGATCAAGTTCAATCTAACGGCGAAGCCGGTTGCAATCTAATCCTGCCAGCTTCAATCTAATCTTCCATCACTGGCGCACACCAGCCTGAAGCATGTCCGGCAAGATGGTTGGCGCATACCGGGATCGTTTGCTGGCCTGGGCGATTTCTTGTGGCAGCTCCCCCATTGCGACCATCGCAGCCCGCGCCGGTTCCCTGATGGGTCGCAGATCGGCGCGGGTGACCCCCAGATCCCGAAACCCGTTGCCTGACAGATACGCCCGGATCATCACCCGGCGACCGTTGCGGATCCACTGTGACAGCTCCTGACGTTCGAGCAGGCCCAGATGGCGGGCCTGTACCAGCTGGCGTACATAATCGTCATACTGCAACAGCAGCTGTGCGCCCAGATAACCGAAAGGCGTACTGAAATGGAAAGTCATTTCGGTAGGTTTTTCGGACAGGACGGCATCATCGGGGATCAGGGTGAACTGCGCCAGGTGCCGCTCACAGCGGGCCGTGAGTTGCGCCAGGTCTTTCAGTGATCGCGCCAGTGCCTCCTCGGCCTTTACCAGCCACCAGTCCGCCCAGGGATCGTTCTGCGCCGCCCGCCGGTAGGGATGGGCGATGTTGGCGGCGAACTGGCGCAACCCCGGATACCCCGGTCTGCCCCCCTGGCGGCGCTGGCCGAGAAACAGATGCACGCCCTGCAGGGTGTGCAGTTGTACCGGCTGTGCGCGGCTTGGCAGTGAGCTAGGCGCGAGCAAGGCGGGGACCGGAATGGAAGTGAGATCAGCCATGGGCGCGAGTCAGTCGATAAGGCACTATTCGCCTTCGAACAGGGTGAACTCAACCTTGCAGGCTTTGACGGCCTTGTGAAACTCCTCCGGGTTTTTGAACTCGATGACCAGCGCATTGCTCACCTCGCTCCGGTCATCTTCGTCAATCCCCGCATACACCTTGTCACCAGCCATCACCACATTGCCTTTTGGGTTGCTCATTTTTCTGTTCTCCGTAAATCTGTAATCATGTATCCCGATGGGTTCGCAACATACCGCCGCAGCGCCGTCTTGGTAAGCAAGAAACGACAACGGGTTTCGGGAGGTTCCACGCGGAACCTTCCATGCTCCCATTCCCTGCGCCAGGTGTTCCGACTCGGAACAGTCTGAGTTAATACCAACATAAGCAATGCTTATGCTCCCATTCCCTGCGCCAGGTGTTCCGACTCGGAACAGTCTGAGTTTGTGTTACTCATTGCCTGCACCAGAAGTGGCTGTCTTCCGCTTCCGTGTCAGCTCCTCTGACAATCGAGCCAGTTCTTCCTCGGCTTTTTGCGCATACAGTTGCTCCTGTTCCTGTTGTGCCGCTTCCCGCCGGCGGCGTTCCTGGCGGTTCAGATGGGCGCTGGACAGTGGTTGTTTGCCCTGCTCCAGTTGCTGGCAGATCCAGTTCAGATAACCCAGGGGGTTGCGGATGGGATTGCTGGTGTCCTTGCGCTGGCGGATCTGCTCTCCCAGTTCGTCCAGCAGGTTCTGCTGTTCCTCGGGTGGCATCTTCTGGATGCGCCGCAGCGCCAGGGCGTATTCGTTGCTGGTCAGTTCCGGTGGACGGATGAGCGATGCGGTGGATTTTGCCGCATCGTGCGAATTTTGCTTCTCGCCCTGGTGGTTTTTACCACCGGTGTTTGTAGTAGTCGTTTTTTCTAAAAAAATACTACTACTACTACTACTACTACTACGTCTGAAATCACCGGGTGCGGAATTTTGCACATGGTGATTTGTGACAAAACTACCGTGTGCAGATTTTGCACCCGGTGATTTACCGTGTCCGGTTTTTGCACTTGGTGATCTGTACCCGCCTGCACCAATGGCGGTTGTTCGCAAACATCATCAGTATCCCTGGCATCGCTGATGTCCTCGCTTTCCAGCAGTGGCTCAATCGGCGCGCCGAAGAAACAGAGCGAAGATAGTTTTTTCTCTGTGGCATGACTTTTGCCTGTGATTTCGCCCCGCTCCCGCGCCAGGATAGCGTTGACCGCCGCGAGCCGGGCCTCGTGCTGGTGTGCCGGATCGTGGCTCAATACATCTCTGCCCTGCAGCAGCTCTTGGTCGATCATCTCTGATATTCCGGCGGCGATTCGGCGGATGCGTTGGTCGTGGTGGTGGACGCAGTGTTCCAGGAAGGCCATGTAGGCCGGATCCAGTTGCTGTGTCAGCGCCAGGGGCGCCGGTTCATCATGCAGTGCATAGATGTTGCCCCGGATCGCTCCGGTGCCATCACGCACCTGTTCGCACAGGGTTACCCAGCGGCACAGCCGCAGCATGGTGATCGATCGTATGATCGCCTTGCGCTGCCGGATGTTGCATCGGGACATCAGGATCTTGTGGCTGGGGAACCCTGCTCCCTGCATTCCCTGTTCTTTGGCGTAGATCCAGATATTGGCCCAGATTGTTTTTTCCACAGGGCTGAGTATTGGATCCATGAAGGCCAGCTTGGGCATGGCCTCATGGGGGGCGGAAAGAAACAGGAAGCTGTCCTGGGGTTTTCCGCCGCCATCGAGCATCCGGGCCTTGCCGGCCTCGATGTGCGCCATCAACAAGGATGCCTGGGGATCGACGGCGGGTTCGATCTCGTCGTTATCCATGGTGGTTATTCCCGCTCCCTGGTGGAGCATGGGTGGTTAACGGAATGTGTTTCATGTCAGTTGTCCATCCCACGGGAATGAGCGCCGTGACCGGCGTTCAGATACGCCCGAATGGTTTTGCGGTACGCCAGGAAAGCCGTCACCGCAGCCCGATTGGGGTTCTGGATTTGCCCTTGATCTGGATCAGCAGGCGATCCGGGCAGGGAATAGCAGCCCGGCGCCACGGCATCATGGCGGGCTGTGGCCCGGATTGCCTGGTACAGGTCGTCCAGGGGCGCTGTTGCAATCATGAATGCACCCCGGGGGATGATTGCGCCGATGCCAATGGTTCCCTCGGGCAACCAGGCATAGGCGCGCAGCTCAGTGGGTGTTGTGGATGTCGTCATCACTTTGCCTCCTTGTTTCTCTCCTTCTGGGTCAGGGTCTTGCCTTCCTGCAGCACGTTATCGTCGATTTCCCGTGTCAGTTTTGCCGTTTTCATACCGCCATCTCCTTCGGTTGTTGCCATTCATTGACCATGGGCCAGAGTACGCGCAGGGGAATGCCGGTGCTGTCGTGCAGCGCCAGCCAGTCCTCTGCGTTCATTCGATTGGCGGGAATACCCAACTCTTGCATCAGCTCCCAGGCTTTGTGCTCTTCAGCTTCCGTGGGCTGGCGGGCGCGCCCGGGTGACCCGGGCAGGCCAAGGGCAAAACGCATGGCCGTGGCTTCGCGGCTGGTGATCTGGAACAGGTGCTCCAGCATGGGTTGCGGCGCATCCCGCCGCACCAGTTCATGCACCAGTTTCTCTTTTGATCGATCCTGCATCAGACGATCCAACAGTCGGGACAGGGCAGGGATGTCGATGGTGATACGCACACAGCCGCGAAGCTCGGCCAGTCGGTTGATTTCCGCCGGCCGCAGGTCCGTCAGAGGAGCGACCATGGAGGCGGTGATGCCCAATTGGTCGGCAATGGTATAGTCGCCATTGATAAGATTGTTGATCAGATGATCCAGTACCATGCGGTTGAGCAGAGGGCAGCTGATGTGGGATTCACTGGATGGGTTCATCATTCTATCCTCCATGGATCTTCCCAGGGACCGTCGTCATAGTTGATTTCGGAATCATCTTCCAGGTCTTCCTCAAACGTCTCATCTTCTTCCGAATCGGGCCACTTCAGTTCCGGTACCCAGAGGCTGTCCGGGCGGCCAAGCATCCTGGCCAGTTTCTCCTTGGCCTGCAGCATGTCGATCAGGAGCTGCAGTTCCCTGTTTTCGAGATTGCGCAGGGCGATGCCCATGTGGAATTGTGGGACGCCGATGTAACGTTCGATGCCGTCTTTGCCACCGTTTTCCGCCAGATAGATGGCCCAACGGGTTTTTACCAGCTCTTCTGGCGCCATGACGGCAGGGGGATCGCCTCGTGGGGGCAGAACCGCCATGGACTGCTCGGCCAGCTCCATCAGCATCCACCAGATGGCCATGCGCTGACGCTGTTGTCGGGTCTTCCCCAGGGGATTGCCGCCGCCGACCCACTGGGCCAGGGGTTCTTCCGGCAGATCGATCCAGTAGCCAGCGCCGCCCGTGGTGCGCAGGATCAGGTCAGACAAGCCTGCCGGCTGCGCCAGGCGCATGGCCTGGGTCCACAACCGGCCCCGCAGGGACTTGATGTCATCCGGGAGGGGTTTTTCCGAGGCGGCCGGTCTTGCGGGGGCTGAATCAGATGGCAGCTCACCGCCGGGAGGCGTGGGCTGACGGGGCGCTTCCGCGCTTTGTGCGTCGCCGGATGCGGAAAGCGCGGAAGCGGGTGATGTATCGGTGGCCTCACGGGTCGCCTGGGAAGTGTTGCTATCTTCATAGCCACCTGTGGTTCCCACGATTCCGCCAGGTGGCGTGGTCTTCGGGGTGGTCTGCCGGGGCGGTTCCGTCGCTTTGCCTGTGCTGGAAGCCTCGCCACCGCTTGACGCTTCGTCTTCTCCACCGTCCAGCAATTCCGGCGGTGGTTCATAGCGGGTCAGGGTCTTGCCTTCCTGCAGCATGTCCAGATCGATGAGGATGGACTGCGCGTTGGCGTATTGCAGCAGGGGTTCGAGTCGCCGGGCCAGCTGCTCATAGGCAGTATCGATGGGTAGCGGACCTTCCGATGTATCCACTTCCGCCAGGCATTCGTGCCACAGGGCCAGGGGGCCTTCCTGATCGGCGTATTCCAGAAACGCCAGGTATTTGAGAAGGACTTTTTCGATGCGGCGGATTTTTTCTACTTGGGGCTGTCCCAACCCGGCTTCCAGACTCAGCGGAATGAGCGGGAGGAGGGTGTTGTGGGTATATTCCAACAAGGAGAGCCTGCCGGCATGAATGCTGTAGCCTTCTTCTTTGAGCGCCTGTGACAGCTCCCGGTAGGAGAGGGGTTTTTCTCTTCCGCGCTCCAGAAACTCGCGCATTTTGGCGATGCCCCGCGCCCGGTCGATGAAGGTGAGACTGCCCCGTAGGTCGTTTTCCTTCAGGTGCTTGGCCAGGACGTGGGCCTCGGATTCCCAGGGCTGGTACAGGACATTGATGTTGAAGAACCGCGGATCGTCCGGATATTGTTGGTGCAGCTCCTTGAGGATTTTCAGCCGGGTGTTGCCGCCGGCGTCCACCATATAGTTTTCCGCGCCGGGCCTGCGGGTGATGGACAGGGGTTGCTCCAGCCCCGAGGTGCGGATGCTCTCCTTGATGTCCTCGTACTTTTCATTGGTGACAGCGCGTGGGTTGTGATCGTACAGGTCGATTTTGGTGACCGGCACCACCATGGGGGTGGTTTGCACGGGATCGCCCGGCGGCACTTTCCTGCTCTTGCCGAAATGGCCGGCGGACAGGCGTTCACGGATTTCTTTCGGTGTGGGTTGCTTGCTCATGCCTCTTCCTCCCTGGTGATTTTTTCAATGTCGATGCCCAGGTTCTGCACCAGGTTCTGCATGGTCTCCAGCGCCGAAGGCGTGGGACCGCTGCGTTTCGATTCCACGCGATGGACGGGGGTCTGTATGGAGGCAGCCTTGCGGTAGGCGACCGTGGCCGGGATCGCCGTGGCGGCGATGTGAATATCCAGCTCCGGGTGAGCGGTGGCCAGTTCGTGGATCTGACCGGCAATGTCTTGTGCGTCGCGGGTTTTGTCCATGCGGTTGAGTACGCCGATCAGGGGTGGGCGTTCGAAGCCCAGGTAGCGTAAATCCCCCAAGCGCTCCAGCATCTGTACGGTGCCTCGCAAGAATTCCCGTGCTGAAAGCATTTCCGGGGTGATGGGGGATACCAGCAGGTCGGCGGCGATGATGGCGGCGTCCTGAAGGCCGCCTACCGCCCCCTGGGTGTCGATGAAGATGAAATCGTAATCATCCTGTAGGTTTTCCAAAGCACGGCGGATGCGGAACCGGCCATCCGGTGTACGGGCGATCCAGTGTTGCAGCTCGCCCTCGGGATCATCGGAATAGATCAGATCCAGCCGGCTGATGTTGGTATGACTGATGGCATCCGCCGTTGTGGCGGACTGGATGAGATGGGTCAGCCCGTTTGAGGCGGGTGGGTCGTTCAATCCGTAATATGAAGACAGGGTGGGCTGGACATCGGCATCGATAATCAGTACCCTGGCGCCGTAATCGGCGAGATAACCACCGAGATTGGCGGTAACTGTGGTTTTTCCAACGCCACCTTTGGTGGCACAAATCGTAATTGTCGTCATGGTTCTTCCCCACTAACAGTCGTTTCGTTAGTAAGGAGAACCAAGAACAGTACGGGTTAAATCCCAGCGTATTCGAAACTAGCCGTCTAGGTTCGAATCCCTCCCTCTCCGCCA
>JALSQZ010000129.1 GCA_026985055.1 Sedimenticola sp.
TCTCCTCGAACAGGCCGATGGTTACATACTACGCTGGTTCACACCGACCACGGAGGTGGATCTGTGCGGCCATGCCACACTGGCCGCGGCGCACGTGCTGTGGGAACAAGGTCTGCTGGCACCCGAAACAGATACCTGCTTCCACACCCGCAGCGGATTGTTGCGTGCCACGCACAACAACGGGATGATCGAACTGGATTTTCCAGCCACACCAGCGGAGCCGGCCCCGGAGCCACCCGGACTGCTGGCCGCACTGGAACTCGATAAAGGCGACATCTACCGCAGCCTCTTCGACTATCTGGTGGTCGTCGATAATGAACCCGTGGTACGCGCCCTGCGGCCTGACTTCCCCGCCCTGGGCCAGGTTGAGGCTCGTGGCATTATTGTCTCGGCCCGATCCGATGACCCGGCATACGATTTCATCTCCCGATTCTTTGCGCCCGCCGCAGGCATCGATGAAGATCCGGTCACCGGTTCCGCCCATTGCACCCTGGCTCCCTGGTGGGCGATGCGGCTGGGCAAGCCATCCATGACCGCCTTTCAGGCATCAAAGCGGGGCGGTGTCGTCAAGGTCAGCCTGCAGAACGACCGGATTCGCCTCGGTGGCCAGGCGGTCACCATTTTTTCCGGAGAACTCCATACCTGACGCAACCTGCTTCTGGATTAACGGCCAATTGCTGCCGGAACGCGAAGCCGTGATTCCGGTAACGGATCACGGTTTGCTCTACGGGGATGGCGTTTTCGAAGGCATCCGCTTCTATTATCGCCACCCCTTTCGACTGGTTGAGCATTTGCAACGCCTGGCCGATTCCTGCAAGGCCATCCGGCTGGAGTTGCCCTACACCCGGGCGCAACTGAAAAAAGCCGCTAATGAAATTATCGCGGCCTTCCCGGAAGAGAACGGTTATCTGCGACTCATGGTGACCCGTGGATCTGGACCCATGGGACTGGACCCGGCCGGATGCAAAGAGCCCAGCACCATTCTCATTGCCACCCGACTGGAGATGATCCACCCGGAGCTTCGCGGCGATGGCATCCACCTCATTATCGCCAGCACCCGACGCCTGCCTGCCGATGGTGTCGATCCGCGCATCAAGAGCCTCAATTATCTCAACCATATACTTGCTCGCATGGAGGCGACCCAAGCCGGCGCCCATGAGGCGGTGCTGCTGAACAGCCAGGGCCGGGTGACGGAAGGCAGCGCGGAAAACCTGTTCATTGTCCGTGACGGTCTGCTCATAACACCGCGGCCGGTGGACGGTGCGCTGGAGGGCATTACCCGTGGTGTCATCCTGCAACTGACGGCAGAACTGAACATTCCCACGAGGGAGGCACCGCTCACCGCCTATGACCTTTACACCGCCGATGAATGCTTCTTGAGCGGTACCGGCGCCGAACTCATCCCTGTACGTGAAGTGGACGGTCGTGTCTTGCAGCACTGTCCGGGTCCGGTCTTTTCCACCTTGGCCAAAGCCTTTCAGGAACAGATCTCCATTGAATGCAAACCAAAGGAGCACTCACTATGAGTCATGCCTTGAAGTCGGCACGAAAATCGCAATTCGTCATTCAGAGTCACTACAACCAATGGATGAACCAGAAACTCTATTCCGTGTGCAACGACGTACCCGACGAGACACGCAAAAAGGATATGGGGGCTTTCTTTCATTCCATTCATGGCACACTCAACCATCTGCTGCTGGGCGACCGTCTGTGGATGGGGCGCTTTACCGGCACGGATTTCCCGGTTGAATCGCTGGATCAGGAACTTTACAGCGATTTCAGGGAGCTTTGCCGGGAAAGAATGGTGACCGATGATGCCATAGCCACCTGGATCGATGCACTGGAAGAAGCCGATCTCGATGGAATCATTGCCTTCACAGCCATGGTCACCCAACGAACACACCGATTCCGACTGGCGGATGCACTGACCCATTTCTTTCATCATCAAACCCACCATCGCGGGCAAATCACCACACTGTTATCACAGCTCGATTACGACTTCGGCGTAACCGATATGATGTGGATGCCGGGCATCGAAATCCTGCCCGAACCTTAGCCCGGAGCAACAACGATAACAGCCGCCATGAATTTCATCGACGCCATTTCCCTGTGTGCCATTATGACCGCGCTGGCTGCAATCCCGTCCGCCAGCGTGGGACTGGTCGTTACCCGTTCCGCAACACTGGGCGTTGCAAATGGTATCGCTGTTGCCGCAGGCATCGTTATGGGTGATCTGATCTTTGTCTTGCTGGCTGTCCTCGGCTTGTCCGTGGTTGCCGAAACCCTGGGCGGTGTGTTTCACCTCATCCGGTTTCTGGGTGGCATCTACCTGATATGGCTGGGT
>JALSQZ010000130.1 GCA_026985055.1 Sedimenticola sp.
GGCGTCCTTGCGCTGGCTTGATATAACCGACATCCATGCCAATAAGTATTTGCGTTTCAAGCTCACCACATGAACCTTTTGCAATGTACAGAAATCGAATGAATTCCCTGTTACTTTCCCGTTCAAAGCCTTCGGCGACATTGCTTGGCACCGAAAGCCCTGAGCGCGTAATTTGATTCGATACCCATAATCTTTCAACTCAGCCAATTCTCTATAAAGGTTTGCACTCAACCGCGCCGAACGCTTCCAAACCTCCAATTCCCTAAAGCTTTTCATAACAGCTTCTAGAACCTGGTAACTAGATCCTAGATCCTGTTTTTTTCACTGTCCGCCGCGCACTAGACGAACATGACTGTCGTTGCTCTTATAGTACGTGTAGTCGTACCCATAGTCGAAGCTGAGGAGCCACGCGAGGTTCGAACCGTAGGTACTCGGCGAGGCCGACCAGACATACGACGCTGGTGTATTGGGAAAAACCGACAGATTGATTGCCGGGCTGTAGCAAGCGGTTTCAGCAATGGAAGCCAATTCCTTGATGTTGGGCACACGCCAATCACTGTAACCGGCATAACTGAAACCAACGGGTGTCTGCAACGCCTGGTCCCAGGTGTAGGCATTGGCGCTACCTGTAGTACAATCACTGCCACTTTGGCCCAGTACGCATTTCATCCACATCAAACCGGTACGGTTGTGGGTAACGGTGCCATTGCCATGGTCGGTGAACGCATTTTCGGGAGTCGTCGGCATCACATTGGGATTACAGGTCTGCGCCGCCTGGGGGGTTCCCGGCAGCAATATCCCAAACAGAAAAGGTAAAAAACGAAGTTTTTGGGCTTGCATTATGTTCTCCTTCAAATAATTACGGGCCGGATACGGGTAATCAGGCGTCTTTTCAATCCGCCGGGCAAATAACCGGCTTCGCGAACCACCACGTGCTCGACCCGTTGGCAAACTACAGGGTTGCCTGCATCGGCAACCCTTGCTTGTTTCGGCAACAGGGTGTCGACCTCAGGTCCCCTTTGCACATGAATCACTGCATTTGGAAATTGTTGGCGAAAAAAATGAAGCTGGCTACGATAACCGCTTACCCGGCCAGGTTCCCAACGGGGATACAACCGCTCTGGCGCCTGCGACAGATCAAACAACAACTGTAGCCAGGGAAAGGCATCGTTCAAGCGTTGCACCAGGTTGTAACTACCGCCGTGTCGAAAATGACCCAAATAACTTGCCAAAACAGCACGCAATTGTTCGCGTGGCTTGCGCCGCAGTTGCAAGACCAGCGTATTTCTGTCTGCCGGAACAAGCAACTTGCGTTGAAAATGAAACAATTTTTGTCGCAGATTATCTATCACCCGATGCCTGACCAGGCGGTAACGAGGACGCACGATATAGCCTAGGAAATCCATGCCCCGCAACACGATCACAAGGCGGGTATCCTTACGGAGAAAACAGGTACTAGGTGCTAGGTGCTGGGTTGCTAATGTGTTCATATTAGCTATAGGCTTTTCGAGACCTTATCAAACCACCCAGCATGGCTGATATTTCCTTTGCTTCTTGCGCCCATTGGCGTCCTTGCGCTGGCTTGATATAACCGACATCCATGCCAATAAGTATTTGCGTTTCAAGCTCACCACATGAACCTTTTGCAATGTACAGAAATCGAATGAATTCCCTGTTACTTTCCCGTTCAAACCCTTCGGCGATATTGCTTGGCACCGAAAGCCCTGAGCGCGTAATTTGATCTCGATACCCATAATCTTTCAACTCAGCCAATTCTCTATAAAAGGTTTGCACTCAACCGCGCCGAACGCTTCCAAACCTCCAATTCCCTAAAGCTTTTCATAACAGCTTCTAGAACCTGGTAACTAGATCCTAGACCCTGTTTTTTCACTGTCCGCCGCGCACTAGACGAACATGATGGGGGCTGCCCTTAGGGTATGGGTCGTCGCCCCCATAGCTGAAGTCGAGACCCCACGCGTCGCTCGAACCGTAGACATTTGGCGAGGCCGACCAGACAGCCGACGCTGAATCATTGGGAAAATAATTCGTATCAATGGTGGGGCCTGGATAGCTTATGGCATAGTTCACCGGGGAGCGCAGTTCCTCACGGCTGGGCATGCGCCAATCATGATACCCACACCAACCTTGCTGATTGACCCGCGCCACGAATGCCTGGGTATTGCAGTAGCTGGCAGGATCGGCACTGCTGTAGCCGTAACAGATATTGCCGTCATCGTCCGCATAGCCTTCGAACCCGCCATTGTTGCTGGCATCGGTGTTGTACCAGTTGTAGCTGTCATTTTTGTCATGCAAGCCCCCATCCGTAGTCTTCACTTCCCAGATCAGCCCGGTCACATTGTCCTTCACGCAAGACCAGCTGGCCGCACTAGCTGGCAGGGGATTGCCATTGGCATCGAGCTTGGTAAAGCTGAAACCGGCATGACCGTCGCTGTCGTCGTTGTGGGTGGCATCGCGCCCCTGGTCGCAATCCTGTGGCGCGCCGATGTTGCTGGTGCAGGTGGTATTGTTGCCGCTGGGGTAGTCACCGCCCCAAGTGATGCCGGTGTCGTTGAGGGGCATGGCCAACGATGATAAGCCAAATGTTCTTACGATAAAAACCGCCATTTGCGCACGACTAAGAATGTCCTGTGGGCAATAGTTTCCGCCCCCACAACCGCTGGTGACGCCATCATTGGCCAGTTGTTCTATCCAGGCTGCGGCCCAATGGGTCAGGGGCACATCGGCAAACAGCGTGCCCGTGGCTGCTGGTGGCACATAGGATGCGCCATATTTTGCTTTCAGTAGAAATACCGCCATTTGGGCGCGATCCACTTCTGCATCGGGGCAGTAATTTCCACCACCACAACCATTGGTGACGCCATCATTAGCCAACTGCTCTATCCAGGCTGCGGCCCAATGGGTCAGGGGCACATCGGAAAACAGGGTACCCGTAGCCGCCGGCGGGACGAAGTCACTGCCATGGATGCCCCGCTCCAGAAAAACAGCCATCTCTGCCCTGGTGGTGCTATCATCCGGGCAGTACAGCTGCGGCGCGCAACCACTGGTAATCCCGCTGGCGCCCATTTCCTGTATCCAGGCATACGCCCAGTGGGTAGCGGGCACATCGTCATACAAGGGATTCATCGCCTTTGGCACAAGCCTCCTTGAAGGCATGTGCTTCATTGCGTTCGAGTCCGCCGTGACAAGCAAATCATCTCCCGCACCCACCACCGGCGCCTGCGGCTGAACCGTTACCCGCTGTTGCCCGGCATGAATCATTGTCACTTGGAAGAAAAGCAGGAGAAAAAGAAGAACAGCGTATTTGAATTGTGTTCCGGTATGAGGGAGCGCGGCCATGATAGCTTCCTTGATCTCGGTTTGCGGAGTTTTCACCCTAGCAAAAACCAAAATTGATCACAACATGCCGGACGACACCGTGTTAGGAACAAATATTGCAGATCGGTTTTCCCGAGGCAAGCAAAGAAGATGTTCAGGCAGGAGATTTTCTGATCGGAACCGATCAATTTCTGAAAATACAGCCTCTACAAGGCACAGATCGTTTACTCGAAACAGCTTCCAGAACCTAGAAACTAGTAACTAGTAACTAGTAACTAGAACCTGTATTCCCTGCCCCCAATAACTGTAAAGATTACTGCCCCTTCTACCCCTGTCGTACATTCTTATTGGGCCTGCATACGCAGCAATCACCAACCAAAAGTATTCACCAGGAATACCGCCATCTGGGCGCGGGTCACTTCCGTTTCCGGACAGAAATTGTTGCCTCCGCAACCGCTGGTGACGCCTTCGTTTGCCAGGGCTTCTACCCAGGATGCGGCCCAATAAGATGACGGAACGTCGGCAAACATCGTACCTGTGGCCGCTGGTGGGGTGTAGCTGGAACCATACTTGGAACGCAGCAGGAATACCGCCATCTGGGCGCGGGTCACCTGGGAGCCGGGGCAATACAGTTCCCCGCTACAACCACCGGTAACGCCATCGGCAGCCAGCTTCTCTACCCAGGATGCGGCCCAGTACGATGACGGAACATCGGAAAAGACATTGCCGCTCGCGGCATCCGGGACGAAGCCGCCACCATTCATGGCGCGCTCCAGGAACACGGCCATTTCCGCCCGGGTGACCAGCCCTTCGGGGCAGTAAAGATTGCCGCCACATCCTGTGGTGATGCCCTTCTGGTTCATGATCTCGATGGCATCATAAGCCCAGTAGGAAGCGGGAACATCGGCAAAAGTCGCGGAACTGGCAACCACAGTGCCGCTGATGAAGTATTCCCCCAGGCTGGCGTAGTCCGAGTAACCTTGTCCCACGTTGTTGCCCACACCATCGATCTGCAGGTAATAACGCCCCGCCGACAGGTTGGCGGAAAGACTCGCACTGGTATCGTCCACCGGATCCGAGGAAACGACCAGCGAGCCATTGGCATCCAGCAGCACCGCCTCCACATCCAGATTGGCGCCACGACTGCTGGTGCGCGTAAAAGCATCCCAGGCCGGCGTAACCGTCAGGGAGAGGGGGCCGGCATCCACATCCAGTGAAAACATGTCCACATCCGTTCGCGCACCAATGATGCCCTTGTTGGCCGGCTGGGTATTGTGGGGATCCGTCTCCGGATTGCTGACGTTCACATTGCCTGCAGCATCCACGCTCAGGGGAGTAGCAGTTCCCATGGTATCGCCGTGGTCATCGGCGGCATATCCCAGTTTCCCGTCGATAATGGCCAGGTCGTCTTCCTGCTGGTTGGCATCCGCGTATTCACCCTTGCTCCACTGGGTTACGTTGGCGTAATAAGCCCCGCCCATTATGGGCGCCCAGGACACATAACCGCTGCCGTGCCCCCCATAATAGGAGCCATCTCCGTTCGCATGGGTGCCATCATGATGCAAGCCCAGGTTATGACCAAACTCATGGGAGGCGGCTTCGGCCACAAAAGCGGCGTTACTTCCGAGATTGTCGAAATATACCAAGGCAGGGGAATAAGTGGGATAGTAGCTCATGCCAAACACATCAATATAGGCAACGCCTCCAGCCCCTTGCGCCGGCATGGCCGCGCCATTGGCATCCATATCTTCGGTAATCAGGATTCTGCCGGTGGTGGCATTGAAGCTGGCAGGCAGTTCCGTGGTTACGTCGATATCGAAAGGCGCGAAATCTTCCGCCACCCGGTGCCAGATTTCCCCAATCCGGGTCAGCTCCTCGGCACTGAAACTTCCGGGATTGTTGTCGATATCGAAGGGTTTGGCCACCAACGGATCTGTTGAAACATAATCATTCCAGCCGGTGCCGGTAATGGTCTGCCCATCAAAATCCAGATACACCACTCTTGAGGCTCCGGGACGGCTGTGCAGAAGAAAGGTCTGGGATGCACTGATGGCCGGCAGCATCTGGGCACTTTCCTCCGCCTGAAGAGCCTTGAGCCTCCCAGTATCCGGCAAGAAGGTATCGGCATAGAACACCATGCCCTTGACATCCGCCCTCAGATAGTCCAGATCCGCGCTGGTAATGGGTGCTTTCTCCAGCCACTGCCGCACCCTGGTTCGGGCATCTTCATTCAGAACTTCGATACTGCTCTTGAATGGGCCGGCTGGCAGGGAATTCAGGCTGACAGGCGTGCTGGCGCCTGAAGTCGTTGCCATCTGCCCGGCAGCCAATGCCATGGACGCCGGCAAAGTCAAAGCGGTGAAAATCAGCCCGAGGCCAGGCAGGCGCATCTCTCTATCCCATTTCATAAAAACACTCCGGAAAAACATCAGGGCATCTGGAAAAACCTTGATACCCTTGTGGGGCATGGATATCCCACCATTCTCAATCACGACAAGTGATGGGAAACATGAACAAAGAGGAAATCGCATTTTCTCTTTGCAACGAGATATACCCCATGCAGGGAATTTTTCGGGTTCCCCATCCGTATTGCTGCGGCGAACGCCGCCTGGCGACACCCATGGCACAATCCGGCAGCAATGAGCCGCTTGCATTGTCTCAGTCCCGAGCGAGGATTGCCCGTCCACAGGCTCAGGATGTGATTCTTTTCAAACTACAGAAGTTATCGGAAGACAAGCGACGAACTTAACCCGCATGTTGCACCGGAATCCGGAATTTTCCCGGAGAGATTTTTGCCCAGATTGTTCGAACGGACAAAAGCCGATGTTATTCATCGACTTGCAGGGCGTTCGGGCAAGCTGGGCGAAAAGATCCCGGGAAAAACCGGATAGCATGACAGGTACGAACTGTATCCAGCATAATCGTCACACAACATGCTGTAATTCAGGGTAAAAAACCCACATTTTGCGCGTTCTGGTGAAATATGCGGGTTAAGCATCTCGAAAAATCGAGATGCCCGAGTGGGACAAGGATGTCCCGCCATTTTCGGTAACGGCAAGTCATTGAAAATGAGGGAAGCGGGCAATCACATTTTCCGCTTCCGGGGTTGCAATAGCCCATGGAAGGACAATTCAACATCCTGTTGAGAGGAGGGTCAGGAAGACTTTTTCACCACTACCGAAAAATCACCTTTCAGATAGTCATCCCTTGATTCGGTATCCTCTGACCAGCCGCAGACCAGTAACCGGATATCTTCCGGATGAAAACCTTGCAGATCCCATCGGCTCCGGTTCCATTCATCCCGGGCATCCAGCAGGTTGAAGGCGATTCCCTTGCGGCACACGGAGAACATGCGTGCAATGACACTGCGAGCGTATCGGCCATTGTCTTCCAGATTGCGGTTGAGGGTTCCTGACAACCACACCCAGTCATAACTGCCGGGCGGAGGATCGAAATCGAGCAGATCCGTTTCGATCAGCCTGAGCCCCGGATATTGACGGCGGCCTTCGTCAAGCAACTCGGGGGAAATATCGATGCCGGTGTAATCCACTGACCGCCCCTGATGCGCCAGCCAGGCGGCCAGATCACCGAAACCACAACCCACATCCAGCAGGCTTTGTCCCGAATCCAGGTTCGACATTTCGAGCAATATCTGAAAGCGCCGCTCCTGCACTTCCCGGCTGCTCCAGAACAGCGCGTTAGGATGATATTAACTCGGCAACAATCTATGTCGTATTCAGGGCTTCAAGAAAAGGTCAGATCAAGGCGCGGCTCGCAGGCAAGGATTGTTCCCTTGGCAAGAGCCGGAACGCGGAGCTGGCCTTTTCTTGAAGCCCCTAACCGATTGATCGATAAGGGCAGGCCCGCTTGCCCTTGCCCGCGGACAGCGTTATCAGCCCTTGTTGTAGAATCACTACAACGGCAGGCTGATGCCTTGCCGCGAACAAGGGCAAGCGGGCTGAACGCGATATAGATTGTTGCCGAGTTAATAATCATGCCGCCGCCAGGCGTCGCGCTGGGCGCTGATGATGCGCTGGCGCTGACGGACATCCACGCCAAATCAACCCTTGAGTTTTTCCCGCAACAGCTCGTTGACCTGTTTGGGATTGGCCTTGCCCTGGCTCTTCTTCATCACCTGACCGACAAAAAATCCCAGCATCTTCGGTTGTTTCTTTGGATCCGCCGCACGGTAGTTGTCCACCTGGGAAGCATTCTCCGCCAACACTTCATCGACAATGGACTCGATGGCGCTGCTGTCGGTAATCTGTTTCAGACCCCTGGCTTCGATGATGGCGTCGGCGCTTTCTCCGCTTTCCCACATGGCTTCGAACACGGTTTTGCCAATCTTGCCGGAAATGGTGTTGTCGGCGATGCGTTTCACCAGGCCGCCAAACCGCGACGCTGACACCGGGCTGGAGGCCAGATCCAGGCCCGCCTTGTTCAGGGCGCCAAACAGCTCTACCATCACCCAGTTGGCGGACAGCTTGGCATCCCCGGCTTCGGCAACCACCTCCTCGTAGAAATCGGCCTGGGCACGGGTCGCCGTGAGCACATCCGCATCATAGGCGGAAAGGCCATACTGGCTTTCAAAGCGCCGACGGCGGGCTTCCGGCAGTTCCGGCAGCTCCTTCACGGTGGCGGCAATGAAATCCTCGTCGATGATCAGCGGCAACAGATCCGGATCGGGGAAATAACGGTAGTCATTGGCCTCCTCCTTGGAACGCATGGAGCGCGTCTCGTCCTTCTGTGGATCATACAGACGGGTTTCCTGGATCACTTCTCCACCAGACTCCAATACGTCGATCTGGCGTTCCACCTCGAAATTGATCGCCTTTTCCAGAAAGCGGAAGGAATTGAGATTCTTCAGCTCGGTGCGGGTACCGAGCTTTTCCTCGCCCGCGGGCCGCACGGACACATTGGCATCCATGCGAAACGAACCTTCCTGCATGTTGCCATCGCAGATGCCCAGATAGGTGACGATCTGGTGAATCTTCTTCGCATAGGCCACAGCCTCGCGGGCGGAACGCATGTCCGGTTCGGAAACGATCTCCAGCAAGGGCGTGCCGGCGCGGTTGAGATCGATGCCGGTCATGCCATGGAAATCCTCATGCAGAGACTTGCCTGCGTCTTCTTCCAGATGCGCCCGGGTAACACCGATGCGCTTGCTCTCGCCGTCTTTCAGAACAATGTCCACGTGACCGGGACCGACGATGGGCAGTTCGAACTGACTGATCTGGTATCCCTTGGGCAGATCCGGATAAAAATAGTTCTTGCGCGCAAACACACTGCGGCGGGCAATTTCAGCCTCCACCGCAGTAGCAAACAGAATGGCTTTCTTCACCACGGCTTCATTGAGCACCGGCAGCACGCCGGGAAAGCCCAGATCCACCAGACAGGCCTGACTGTTGGGCTCGGCGCCAAAGGCAATGGAAGCACCGGAAAAGATTTTTGATTGGGTGGTGAGCTGGGTGTGGATCTCCAGCCCGATAACGGTTTCCCATTGCATCTCAGTAACCCTCCGGCATCTGCAGATGCCAGTCGCTGGCCAGCTGCAACCGATGCGCCAGATTCAGTATTCTGCCTTCTTCGAAGTAATTGCCGATAAGCTGCAGACCGGCAGGCAGGCCATCCACCAGAGGCGCCGGCATGGACAAGGCCGGAAGCCCCGCCAGATTCACGGCAATGGTGTAGATGTCCGAAAGATACATGGACACGGGATCATCAGCTTTCTCTCCCAGCCGAAACGCCGTTTCCGGCGAAGCCGGGCCGAGCAGCACGTCCACCTTGCCGAATGCCTCGCGGAAATCATCGGCAATGACCTGACGCACCTGCTGCGCCTTGAGATAATAGGCATCGTAATAACCCGCGGACAGGGCATAGGCGCCAATCATGATGCGGCGCTTGACCTCAGAACCAAAACCCTCGGCCCGGGAACGCTTGTACAAATCTTCCAGATCCACCGGATTGTCACAGCGATGGCCAAAACGCACACCGTCAAAGCGTGACAGATTGGAAGAACATTCCGCCGGCGCCACTACATAGTAAGCGGCTACCGAATGATGGGAGTTGGGCAGGGAGAGATCCACCAGTTCGGCGCCCAGTTCCCGCAGTTTGTCCATGGCCGCTTCCATCGCGGCGCGCATGCCGGAATTCAGCCCTTCCTCAAAGAACTCCCTGACCACACCAATCTTCATTCCCCTGACATCCTGGTCGAGCTGGGCCACGTAGTCATCCACGGGTCTGTACACCGAAGTGGAATCCCGTTCGTCGAAACCGGCCATGGCCGCCAGCAGATAGGCCGCGTCTTCAGCGCTGCGGGTCATTGGGCCCGCCTGATCCAGACTGGAGGCAAAGGCAATCATGCCATAACGGGACACCCGCCCGTAGGTGGGCTTGAGTCCGGTGATACCGCACAACGCCGCCGGCTGGCGAATGGATCCGCCGGTATCCGTACCCGTCGCCGCCACCGCCAGACGCGCCGCCACCGCAGCCGCCGAGCCACCGGACGAACCGCCAGGCACCCGCTCCCTGTCCCAGGGATTCTTCACCGGGCCGTAGAAACTGGTCTCATTGGAAGAGCCCATGGCGAACTCGTCCATATTGGTCTTGCCCAGCATCACCACCCCTGCATCCTTGAGACGGGTGACCACGGTGGCGTCGTAGGGAGAGATGAAGTTATCCAGCATGCGGGAGCCACAGGCCGTCTTCACTCCCTGGGTGCAGAAGATATCCTTGTGCAGTATGGGAATCCCGGTAAGTGGCCCGGCATTCCCCGCCTGGATACGCTGATCCGCCACTCGTGCAGCGGCCAGCGCCTGTTCTTCCGCCACAGTCACCACGGAATTGAGGGACGCATCCAGCCTGCCGATACGTTCCAGAAAATAACGGGTCAGTTCTTCGCTGCTGTATTGCCCGTCGGCCAGGTCCGCCGACAGTTGCGCAATGGACTTGAGATGCAGATCAGTCATTATTCAATCACTCTGGGAACCAGATACAGGCCATTTTCCACCGCCGGCGCCACCGCCTGATAGGCATCCCTGTGATCTTCCTCGGTGACCACGTCCGGACGCAGCCGCTGGGGCATGTCCAGGGGATGGGCCATGGGCAGAATGTCGCTGGTATCCAGTTCACTCATGCGCTCCACCAGACCCAGAATCCCCGACAACTCGCCCTTCAGGGCATCCACTTCATCCGAGGTCACGGCAATACGCGCCAGATGGGCAATTTTCTCGACTTCTTCAGCATCCAGACTCATTGATTTCCTTCCACGGCAAGGGTTTCAAAGGACGCAAAACTAGCACAAATCCCCCCGGATTTACATGCCATGACAAAACAGGGCTGTCCTCATGGCATAAAAAGCGCCCCCGGCACGAAACCTTACCACTGTGATTACCATCGACAAATCAATGAACTAGCCCGCATATTTCACCAGAACGCGCAAAATATGGGCTTTTTACCATGAATTACAGTATGTTGCGTGACGAGTATGCTGGATACAGTTTGTACCTGTCATGCTATCCGGTTTTTCCCGGGATCTTTTCACCCAGCTTGCCCGAACGCACTGCAAGCCGATGAATAACATCGGCTTTTGTCCGTTC
>JALSQZ010000131.1 GCA_026985055.1 Sedimenticola sp.
GGGCGATGCGTCTCGCTCCCCGCTCCGGGGTAACTCTAAGGATTCCCGCAAGCCCTGAAAGGACCGTCACCGGAAGGTGCGGGAACGCGGTGACTTGGGGGTGCAACCTGTAGCCTGGAAAATCTTTCCGGAACGCCTGGCGCAGGCCGGGGGTTTCGGAAGGATCCTCAAACGTTGGACAAATCAGGGATGCAAAGAGAGACGGCGCTTGAGTGGGTGATTACACCTCAAGCGCCGTAGGATGAGAGATCCGGTTTCTTAGGCCGGATGATGAAGGTTATGGGTTAGGATGCCCGCAAGGATCCGAAGATCCTGCCGCCGGAATGTGCGGGCTCGCGGCGGCGTGGGTGCAACTTTACCCAAGTTGCCAGGGTTTGAAGCTCATTTTTGCTTGCTTTCTTGCCGCCAGGCCCAAATAAAAATGGACATGATGACTACAAATGTGAATAGAACGTACACAAGAATGTCATTCATGACCTGTCTCCTCAGGAAGTCTGCGAATCAATCCCGCCAACCATAATGCAATGCCCAAGGCATCGATTGCCAGGGCGCTAGTCAGGGAAATACGGGCATCGAACATCAGCGCAGCCATGGCTCCGATGATGATCGCCACCCCGATCTTCCGCAAATCCTCCTGAAATGCGGCAATATTGAACAAAAATTTCATACGTACCTCCTTTCAGGTTGATCGACCTTTCGGAGGCACCGCTCCTTCCGGGAGCAATACTCCCGAAAGGGCCAATGGATAGATTGTCCGTCAGGATCTTACGATCCTGCCACCGGAAACACGGACCCGCGGTGGCTGATAATACGATTTCAACGCTAGCATTCTGTTATGAGACTGTCAATGGTCAGAAGCGTTCAATCGTTCGAAATCGCCATTCGAGCGCAACAGAGACTCGATCCAACGCTTGATTTTCAACGGCCCGGCCACATCGGTGAAGCGGACATCGATGCCCCCGGTACCGGCGGAAGCAAATTCCAGTGTCCCCACGTTCAACAGGCGGGCGATGATGCCCTGTTTGAGATTGATCGAGCGAATATCGGACAACCGGATTGAGGTACTGTCACGCGACAGGATCCCCTGGCGCTGCTCGATGCCGTCAGGACCGACGATATAACTGTTGGATAGCCAGGGGATGACGATGGCGAGTATGGAAAGTCCAAGGATTACTGTGCCTGCGATTTCCACCGCATCCGCCACAAAGGTCGCATCGACGCCTGGAGGAAGACGGGGGTTGTTCATCGATCGCAGCAGGGTGATTGCCAGGTCATCAGCAGACAATATGGCCAGCATACCGAGAGCGAGGAACGGTATGTACCAGGGCAGGAGCACCCGTAGGGCCGGTCTGAAGACGAGGGTTTCAAATGCGCCGGCAGGGATTCCGGTGGAATCGCTCCGGGAATCTTCCGGAGCCTCCACCACGAAGCCGCTCCCAACCGATTCGATCGTCCAGGGTCTGCCTGTGTTTTCGATGAGAATGTCCCGAAGCCAGGCTGCCCGGGAAAAATCGTTAAAAGGTTTGTCATTGCTGTCAAGGATTTGCCGGGGGCTCATGGACATCACTCCTGGACTTGGGGGAATACTTGGGGCGGCCCTTTCTGGTGATTTTCACCTCGGCCAGTGAGGTTTGCCGGCTGGACGGGGCATGTCTTGGCTTATGCTTGCCCGTGACGATGTTCCCGGGGCATTTGCCCATCAGCTCAATGGCGCGTTGGGCCACCTGGTTGTTCTGCTGGATATCGTTCCGGGTGACACCGGTGTGCTTGTAGTTGATGGGCAGATGAAGCAGTCTTCTGAAATTCTTTTCCGAAGGCTGGATCATGTTGCGGCATTGCGCTCGATCGAGGATCCCCATCAGTTCGCAAGTCAGCGCCAGGCGGACCAGCCTGTCGAAGTCGGCGAGCACATAAGCCGCCATGTAGCCATAGGGGTTGCCCATGCTCAGCTCGATGGTTACCGGTTTCTGGGACGAGGCTTCGGACACCTCGAATCCCGAGTCCTCGATGAATTTCTGCAAACGGTCGGTGGATTGCTTGATCCGGTTTTTCAGCTTGAACAGTTCCTGCTCGATTCGATACAGAAACCAGTCTGCATAAGGATCTCCCTCGGCTGATTTCTCACACAGTTTCTGACACAGGCTCGAAAACCGAAACAAGCCCGGAGGACGGATACCGTTGGGCAGAGTGAGAGGATCGGTCAGGCGCCGGGCCTTCTCGGTATGGATCGTCATTTTCGCCTGGGCCCTGAGCGCTCCCGGGCGTTTGTTGGAGGTTGCTGTTTGAGCCATGTTTCTTCTCCTGGAAAGGGAAACCTGGATGCGCGCCTGAA
>JALSQZ010000132.1 GCA_026985055.1 Sedimenticola sp.
CGCGCAAAATGTGGGTTTTTTTACCATGAATTACAGCCTGTTGCGTGACGAGTATGCTGGATACAGTTTGTACCTGTCATGCTATCCGGTTTTTCCCGGGATCTTTTCACCCAGCTTGCCCGAACGCACTGCAAGCCGATGAATAACATCGGCTTTTGTCCGTTCGAACAATCTGGGCAAAAATCTCTCCGGGAAAATTCCGGATTCCGGTGCAATATTCGGGTTAATCCAGATCAATATTCTTGCTGGCTCATCTCCTGAACCACTGCCGTTGGCACAATGGGGTTCAGGCAATGGAGAAGAAAGATGAAAAGCATCGATTTTGACGAAATACTCATGGGAATCGCCGCGCTGGGGTCGCTCATCAGCATTTTGCCCTGATTGTTTGCTCTGTGAGCAAGACAAAGGCCAAAAGCGGAAAATCCATGCAAGCGCAATTGTAAGCATGCTCTGTATAGCTGCTACACTGTATCCATGATTTTTCCTGATTATCCGTGACATGAGCGACTTGTCCCAGGTTGCCGGGCAAGACCGGCAGGATCTGTTGCCGATCTATCTGGAGAATATGCGCCAGCGTTTCAAGTCGGAGATCAACCGTCTGACCGCAGGTGACATGGAGCGTCTGCTTGAGGGCAATGAGCGGGCGGCTGATTTGTCCTTTCTCATGACCTATCTGTATGCCTGGCACTGGCTGAGGCAACATGTTCCCGATGACTATCGAGCCCCTTTGCTGGCCGCCTTCAAGGGCGGCAGTCGCGCCTTTCTCATGGAGCTTCTGGAAAATTCAGCCAGCGCTGCCGATTTTGTCCGCGGATATGTGGATCACTGGCTGACCACGCCCGGACCGGGGCCGGCGCAGCGGGAACAGCTGTTGCGCCTGCTGGCCTGGAAGGACAATGACCGGGAAGCACTTGCAGAGCAGCTGCTGCAGCTTTGGCAAGAGTTTGACTTGTTTCGCCAGCCGGACAAGCGGGTCTATGCACAAATTGCCGCTCAGGAACGCAGCCGCTACGGGGAAATGCTCGAAGAAGCTGACCAAAAAAGACTGGAACTGCTAGACAGAATAGATGCACAGCCGTCGAAAGCAGTCCGATTCGCGAAGTTGGGAATGATCCCGCACATGGGCTGTCCCCAGACCTGTCGTCATTGCATGTTCATCTGGCGTCCTTTCGTGAAGGGGCGGGAAAATGCCGATCAACTGTATTCGTTGGTGGATGCGCACACGGACAGCGTGTTGTTTACCGGCGGTGATCTCACCCGGCATATGGATACCTTCTACAAAGGGATTCGGGACATGCGTAGAGTGCGTACTTTTGCCATTTTGCTCAACGGGGATTTTGCCGACGACCGCCAGGCGGTGCAGACCATGCTGGGTGATATGCAAAAAGCCCTGCGTGCCCGGCCGGGCGGCTGGCCCCGGGCGCGGATTTTACTGCAGATCAGCTTCGACGAGTTTCACCAGGAAGTGCTGGTGGACAAGAAAGGTTGCCTCAGGGAACGCATTCCTGTGGCAAAAATCGCCAATATCGTGGAGCAGGCGCCGAAATATCCGGACATACAGGTGGCGTTGCTACACAAGCAGAACCGTCTCAATTTCTCCATGGATTTTTTTCGCAAGGGCGTATTTGGCCGTCTGGCAGAGGAACTGGGGCGGCGTGGACATCAGATTCAGGTTTTGTCCACGGCTCCCTCGGAACGACTCAAGACCAATCCGGTCACGGGGCAGCGCGGGGCGCTGGTCAAGGATGCCAGTTTTGTTCTCACGCGCTATCCGGACAGCCCCATTCTTCTTACCAGTTCCACCATCGACGCTTATGGCCGGGCGGAACTGCTGGAGCCGGGAGAAGCCGTGAATGAGAAGGAATATCTGGCCCAGGTGCTGAATCGGGAAAAATCTCCCGGGGAAGGATTTGATACGGATCTGATGTTCTGGTTCAACGGTTGGGCCACGTTGTTTTCCGCGGTGCATGTGTGTCTGGGAAATGTGTATGAGGAAGGCGCCGGGGTGGTGTTGGCACGACAGCAAAAAGACCCTTTGAGCCGCGCTCTGGCGGATTTCGATCATTGTTTGCTGGATTTCTATGCGGAGCGGCGGGATGACCTGCCGACACTCATTCAACGCGCCACCGGCCCTCATCACCTGTTCCACATGCTCACCCAGGAAGCAGACATGCGCCTGCATCTGACGCGCAGACTGCTGGCATAATGCGCCGCCATTGCGCATAATCAGCGCCCTTTTCCCAACGGATTTTCTACATCATGTGGTTCAGAAATCTCAGCCTCTATCGTTTCAGAAAGCCATTTGAACTCACGCCTGAAGAACTGGAGGAGCAGCTTGCCGCCAGGATTGCCCGCCCCCTTGGGGATCGGGAGCCTGCCTTTACCGGCTGGACAGCACCCTTGGGAGAAGAAGGCGGGCAACTGGTGCATACCGTGGGCAATTGCATGATGGTCTGTGCGCGCACGGAGGAAAAGATTCTGCCTGCCGCGGTGGTGCGGGAACTGGTGGAGGAAAAGGCCAACGAGATCGAAAACCGGGAAGGGCGCAAGCTCAGTGCCAGGGCGCGCCGCGATCTGAAGGAAAATGTCATCCTGGAAATGATGCCCCGGGCTTTCAGCAAGAGTCGCCGCCAGTATGCCTATATCGATAACAAAAATGGCTGGCTGATCGTGGATACCGCTACCGCCAGTCGTGCCGAGGAACTCATCGGCCTGTTGCGCGAATGTCTTGAAAGTTTTCCGGCCGTGCCGCTCAGCACCAGGGAATCACCGGTGGACAACATGACCCAATGGCTCAAGGAAAGAACATCCCCGGCGGAGCTGGATATCGGTGATGAATGTGAGCTGCGTGATCTGGTGGAAGATGGTGGTATTGTCCGGGTGCGCCGGGAAGATCTGTTTTCCGATGAGATTCAGGCGCACATGCAGGCTGGCAAGCGTGTCATGAAGCTGGCTCTGACCTGGCAAGAGCGGGTCAGCTTCGTGCTGGATGAGCATTTCATCTTGCGCCGGCTGCGTTTTGAAGACAGGGTGCTGGATGAGGCGGGGGAGAGCCATGCCGAAACCCATGCCGAGCGTTTCGATGCGGATTTTGCGCTCATGAGCGGCGAATTACAGCGTTTTCTTCCCGCCCTGGTGGAACAGTTCGGCGGCCTGGAGACAAAAGCCTGAGGCGCGGATTTTTCTTTTCCCGCTTTCATGTCAATATTCCTCCCGAGCTGGCAATGATTTGGCAGCCCGTTGAAAATGCCCATGTATTGCTATGCCTTTTACGAAATGAACCGGAGATCGCCGGGGCACTGATCGGGGAGGAATAACAACCCCATGTACCAACCACTGTCCTCCCTGCTGTGGATGCTGTCGGCCATCCTGCCGCTGCTATTGTGGGTTCGATTTCAATCGGCCGCCGCCTGTGGTCTTGCCTTTGTTTTGCTTGCGCCGGTAACGGCTTTCATGGCCCTGAATATGCTGGAGACCGCGCTCATGCGTCGCCGGGCGCTGATTGGCATGTATCTTGAGCCTGGCAGTTTTCTCGCGCGCCTGTTGTGCCGCAAGAAGTTTCTTGCCGCCTGGCAGGTAATCAAGGCCGTCGCACTGGCCCTGATCCTGTTTGTCGAAGTACCTGCCTGGCCGGTCTGGTTGTGGAGTTTACTGGCCCTGAACCTGATTCTGTTGCCACTGGTGTATTCGTGCATCCGGAAATGGATTGCTCCCCAATTGCGCGCCGGGCGTCGCAACATTGTCGCCCGGCGCCTGTTCCTGAGTCTCAATACCGCTGTTCTGCTGCTGGTGCTGGTGGTGGCGCAAATGTTCGTACCACGAAGCGATTATTCCCGCATGAGCTGGGAAGAAACATCCCGGCATGCCGTGGCCACGGCGGAAATCGGCTGTGAATATCTGGCGCCATTGGCGCGTCTGGCGGCACTGCGGGATGCTCTGACAGAATGGTTGATTCAGCGTATCCCGAATCATGCCTGGGCCAGAGCAGGCGCCTGGGTGGCCTATTTTCTCTGGTCGGGGCTGGTGTTCTGGGCCTGGAACCGCCTGATGCTGGGTGGTCTTGGGGCCAGGGATGCATTGCGTATGCTGGAGGACAGAAGCTGTGACTGAACATGGGCGAGCATCAGGCCGCTTCTGGCTGGGATTCTTCGCCGTAATCCTGTTACTGGCCCTGGTAGCGGCATTTGCCCTGCTCAAGGGAGGACGTCAATTGGCGGAAAAACAGTTGCCGCAGGCTGCCGCTCCGGTGCAGAGGCTGTTATATCTGGTACTGAACGGTCGAGAATACGTCATTCCGGAAGCCCATCGACTGGAGCTGTCCCTAGCTCTGCAGGAACACCTGGGAGAAGAACAGCAGGATCAGCAGCAATGGCTGGAAAGCCGCATCGACAGCGCCGTGGACGCAGCCTTTGCTCCGGTACACGACCGGGTGGGAGATTTTGCCGACTGGTACTACTCCCTGACCGGAGAATATTTGCGCTATGCCCATGCCATCGGGGGCGACATGGGAGACTATCTCCAGGAGCAACTGGAAAACACCGTGTTTCTCCCGGCTGCCCTGGATACCAATCTGGATAACCTGTTCGAGAGCCTCGATGCCGATGTGCGTTCGCGCTTGCAGCAGTCCGGCATCCGGATGACAGAGAATCTGGAGGTTTTGCTCAGGGAATATGCCCGTCCGCTGGGAGTGGGTGAGCCGCGCCTGGGCGAAAGCCTGGACCTGGATGTGCTGTTGGCGGACAGCCTGAGCGTTTCCGCAAAGGATATCAATCGCCAGCTGCTCAGTGTTCTGGTGGCGGCGGGAGCGGGGATGGCGGTTGCCAAGGGGCTGGGCGCGCTGATCATGAAAAAAACCCTTACCAAAGTCGCCTCAGGCAAAAGCTTTCATCTGGCCGCAAGCCTGCTTGGGAAACTGGCGGCCAAATCAGCGCTGAAAGGTGGAGGCGCGTTGGCCGGCGCCAGTAGCGGGGCTGCCTTGTGTTCACCCACAGGGCCGGGCGCCCTGGTCTGTGGCGCGGTTGGCGGGCTGATTGCCTGGCTGGCGGTGGACAAGGCGGCCATCGAGCTGGATGAGGCGCTCAACCGGGATGCATTCGAGGCGGACATCCATGCTGCCATCGATGCTCAGCAGAGCTTGCTCAAGCGACAGCTGCAGGAAGTCTATGGCGGATTGCTGGCCCGAAAGATGGCGGCTGCCGGGCAGTCTGCAGCTGATCTGGGTGCCCGTCCCGGAAGCATGCGCCCTGTGGACCTGTTGCAGAAGCAATGATTCCGGCACTGCTTGCGGGGCTTCAGGATGGCGCGATTTGCGGCCGATTGTGGTACACCAGATGCAGTCCGTTTTCATCCAGCCGAAAGCGGCTCAGTCCCGCGTTGTCCACCTTCACCCGGTACCAGGCGGCCGGCGGCGCCTGCATGACATGCCCGAGCACGGCGCGGATGACGCCAGCATGCGCCACTACCAGTATCTGTTTGTCGCGGAATCTTGCAGCGGTGTTGTCGAAGGCTTGCGCCACCCGTTGTCCGAAGGTCAGCAGATCTTCCGCCTGGGGTGGGCGGTTATGTACCGGGTCGGTATGGAAAGCGGCGTATTCCGCGGCGTTGTGCTGCTGGATCTCGACCGGGCTGCGTCCTTCCCAGAGGCCGAATCCCACTTCACGGAAATCCTGTTCCAGGGTAACCGGCAGGCCATGTTTTTTTCCCAGGGCAAGGGCAAAAGCATGACAGCGCACCAAGGGTGAGCTGACGATCTGATCCCAGTGACAGTGATCGCCCACGGCCTGCCACATTTGTTGCCAGCCTCTTTCACTCAAAGGGTCGTCGATGCGGGAGCCACGGTAGAGACGGCCGCCCTCGGGTTCGCCGTGGCGAATGAAGTCGAGGACCGTTCTCACAGCCAGCGCACCAGATAATAGAGGCGCAGACCTTCCGAAGAAGGCGAGGGGCCATAGACCAGGGCCGCATGCAGATCTTTTTCCGGGTTTGCGCCGGCTATGGCATCGGCTTCCGTGTCGGTCAGGGTCACGCAGCCTTCGGGAAAACGCTTGCGTGAGCGGCGTTTGGTGAGCACCAGAGCGGGGCGTTGTTCCAGGCTGGTGGAGCCGGGATCCATGATGATGGGTTGCATGTGGGTCTTCTTGTCTTTAGGTTGTGGGTGATGATACCCAGAGCAGGGCGGCATAGCGAGCCCCCTTGCCCAGGGCAATGAACAGGGTGGATTGCCACAGGGAGATTCTCGCCCAACCGGCGGCCAGACACAGGGGATCGCCAATAACCGGCAGCCAGGACAGAAGCAGCAGGGGGGCGCCATGTTTTTCCAGCCAGGAAAGGGCGCGTCGCTGACGGGGCTGATGCAGTCCCGCATGGGGAAAGCGATGCCGCAGCCACCAGCCCATGCCCCAACTGGTGAGGCCGCCCAGGGTGTTGCCCAGGGTGGCGACGCCCAGAAGAACGAGAAAACTGTACTGTTCCTGCAGACGCAGCCATAGGAGCAGGACTTCGGAACCGCCGGGAAGCAGGGTGGAAGCCAGGAAAGAACCGGCAAACAGACTCCACAGACCCGTGTCAGACATGCTTGTGTTGCGCCAGCAGCAACAGTACCGGGCCGGGGGATTCCAGAATGCTCAGTTGCAGATCATCCCCGGCCAGTTCCGTCATGCACTGTCGCACGGCCAGGGCTTCTTCCTGTCCGCCCGGATGGCCACGGTAGGCCAGCACGCTGATGATGCCGTCAGAAGCCAGCACCTCCCGTGCCTGTTTCAGGGCGGGCAGGGTATGTTCCTGGCGGGTGATGGTGGTTTTGTCGCTGTGCGGCAGGTAGCCGAGGTTGAACAGGATGGCTTTGATCTGTCCAATGCTTTCCCGGGGAAGGCTTTCGCGCAGATGTTCATGCCCGCGGTGAATGAGATACAGTTGTTGCTCCTGACCGGCTTCGCGCAGATGGGTGGCGGTTCTGTTGAGAGCCTGTTCCTGAATGTCGAAAGCAAAAACTTTTCCCTGTTTGCCTACCTGTTCCGCGAGAAACAGGCTGTCATGGCCGTTTCCTGCGGTGGCATCCACAGCCAGATCCCCTGGCTGCAGATATTCGCTGACGATGAGGTGGACTTTGTCCGTGAGACGCATCAGGGAGATAGCTGCTGCTGCACGAAAGGCAGGGTGAGCCGGGGTTTCTTGGCGATCAGGGCGGCCCGGTCCAGAGCTTCCAGTTGTTCCAGCAACGCCCGGGGGGCGCGGCTGTGCCGGGACAGCAGCCAGTCGATGGCGGCCTGATCCATCTCCAGACCGCGTTGGCGGGCCTGCCGGCGCAGCAACTCTCCCAGTCCGGCCTCATCCAGGGGGTGCAGCCGGTAACTTGCGCCCCAGCCGAGCCGGGAGCGCAGATCCGGCAGATTCAGGGGGAGTCTGGCCGGTCCCCGGTCGGCGCTGAAAACCATGGGGCGGCCGTGCGTCTGGCGCAGATTGAACAGTACGAACAAGGCTTCTTCCCAGTCCTTTTTTCCTGCCAGGACTTGTACGTCGTCAATGGCCAGCAAATCGGGGTCTTCCATGCCTTGCAGCAGTTCCGCGGACAGGGGTATGATTTCCTTCAGGGGCAGATAGACGCAGTGCAAGCCATCGTTCTGCGCACTGGCGCAAAGCCCCATGAGCAGATGGCTCTTGCCACTGGCTGTCGGGCCGGACAGATACAGGTTCTGTTTTTCCTTGCCCAGGGCGAGCCGTTGCAGGGCATCCATCAACTGCGCATTTTCTCCAGGAATGAAATCTTCCAGAGTGAATTCCGGGGCAAGTTGTACCGCCAGGGGCAGCTGGGTATTCATTGGAGTTTTTTTGCCAGCAGCGCCAGGCGCCGTCCCAATGCCTTGCACAGGTGTTTTTCTTCGTCCGTCACAGGCAGATTGCTGTCCTGTCCCGCCAGGTGGGATGGTCCGTAGGGGGTTCCGCCGCTGCGGGTGGTCAGCAGTTCCGTTTCCGAATAGGGCAAACCACTGATGAGCATACCGTGATGCAGCAGGGGCAGCATCATGGACAACAGGGTGCTTTCCTGACCACCATGCAGGGAGCTGGTGGAGGTAAACACGCCGGCGGGCTTGCCCATCAGGGCGCCGCCCAGCCACAGGCCGCTGCTGCTGTCGAGAAAATACTTGAGGGGCGCTGCCATGTTGCCAAAGCGGGTGGGGCTGCCCAGGGCCAGTCCCGCGCATTCCTTCAGCTCATCCAGCTCCGCATAAGGCGGCCCGGTGTCGGGAACAGGTGCAGCCGTGGCTTCGTGATTGGCGGAGACTTCGGGTACGGTGCGCAACAAGGCGGGCATGCCGCCTTCTTCCACGCCACGGGCCACGAGTCGTGCCATCTCTGCGGTAGAACCCCCACGGCTGTAATACAACACCAGGATATAGTCGCTCACAGCAACTCCAGTACTTGCTCGGGAGGGCGGCCTATGGCGGCCTTTCCGTCACGGATGACGATGGGGCGTTCGATGAGCCTGGGGGTTGCGAGCATGGCATCGATGAGCTGATCCCGGCTCAGGTCGGGATTATCCAGGCCCTGTTCCTTGTATTCCTTTTCCCTGGTACGCATCAACTGGCGTGGCTCCAGGCCGAGCATTTCAAGAACCTGCTCCAGTTCCTCACGGCTGGGTGGGGTTTTCAGATATTCGATGATTTCCGGCTCAATGCCTTGGTCACGCAGCAGTTGCAAGGTCTGGCGGGACTTGCTGCAGCGTGGATTGTGGTAGATTCTGAGGCTCATGCTCACTCCTTTTACGGGTTGTTTGGGCCATTGTAAACGGGAAGCGCTACAGGGTGTAGAGCTTGCTTTAACAGGATATTGAACAAGTCCTTCCCTGGACTTTTTCAACCCCGGAAGCGGAAAATGCGATTTCCCGGTTCCTTCATTTTCACTGGCTTACAGCCACTGAAAATGGCGGTATATCCCTATACCGCACACAGGCTGTCGAAAAATGTTAACCCGAATATTGCACCAGAACGCGCAAAATATCGGTTTTTTACCATGAATTACAGCTGTTGCGTGACGATTATGCTGGATACAGTTCGTACCTGTCATGCTATCCGGTTTTTCCCGGGATCTTTTCACCCAGCTTGCCCGAACGCCCTGCAAGCCGATGAATAACATCGGCTTTTGTCCGTTCGAACAATCTGGGCAAAAATCTCTCCGAGAAAATTCCGGATTCCGGTGCAATATTCGGGTTAATACTATCCCTCTATGCGCTTTTTCAGTAATCTGTAAGCATGCTGCAAAACCTGCTTTCCCTGCTGATCTTCCTGCGCCGCATGCTGGCGCGTTTCGTTCGTCATGGTGGTCTGGAGCGTACCGGCGCCCTGGCCTATACCACGCTGCTTTCCCTGGTGCCCCTGATGACGGTGGTGTTCGCCATTCTTTCGGCATTTCCGGTCGCGGATCGGGTTGGCGATCTGGTTCAGGATTTCATTTTCCAGAACTTCATGCCAGCTTCGGGTGAGGTGGTTCACCGGTATCTGCTGGAGTTCAGCAACAAGGCCTCCCGGCTCAGTGGCGTGGGTTTTCTGGCACTGATTTTGGTGGCCATCATGCTCATGTCCACCATTGACAATACCTTCAATGCGATCTGGGATGTACGGCGCAAGCGAAGACCCCTGAACAAGTTTCTTGTCTACTGGGCGGTGTTGTCCATGGGGCCGGTGCTGGTAGGTGCCAGCGTGCTGGCGACATCCTATCTGATTTCGCTGCCCATGCTGTCCGAAGCCACGGCTTCGGGCTTCGGCCGCACCTTGTTGGGCTGGGTGCCGGCATTCAGTTCATGTATCGCATTTACACTGTTGTACTGGCTGGTTCCGAATCGGCCTGTGCGTCTGCTGCATGCCCTGGCCGGAGGGGTGTTGGGATCCTTGCTGTTTGAGCTGACCAAGAAAGAATTTGCCTGGTATGTGACTACCGTACCGACCTACGAAGCCATTTATGGCGCCCTGGCGGCGATTCCCATCTTCCTGTTGTGGATCTATCTTTCCTGGCTGGTGGTATTGCTGGGTGCGGAGTTTACCTACGCTCTGGGTACCTGGCGGCAAATGATACGCCATGGTGAAAGTCCGGCTGCGGAGCTGGAGAACATGTTGTGCCTGCTGAGAAAACTGGTTGCAGCGCAAAAGGAGGGAAAAGCGGTTCCCATGCGCCGGCTGCAATCCTGTTCCGCAGATGCCGAGGTGCTGCTGGTGTCCATGAAAAACCAGCATCTGGTGGAACGAAATGAAAGGGGGCACTGGCTGATGGCGCGGGATGCCCATGAATTGACGCTTTTCGATTTGTACAAGGCAGCCGGACATCGCCTGCCTGTGGCTGGAGAGAAAGCCTGGCCCCGTGATCCTGAACTGGCCCGGTTGTACCAAGGGGCCAATGCTTGTCTTGCGGATGTCTTGTCTGCTTCTGTTGCGGAGATGGAGGAGGAAAGCTGACGGGGATCGAAAAATGCCGGGACATCCTTGTCCTGCTCAGGCATCTCGATTTTTCCAGATGCCCTGATACAAGACAGGGGATTCAATGGCAAATGTGCCGCAGATAACAGAACGTTTCTCATTCTGTGCTAACCTTTCAGGAGAATGCGCAACGGCACAGCCGAAAACAGGGAAAAGGAAATGAAACAGTTTTTGCGACGATGCTTGTCCGGGTTGTTGCTCGCGGGAATGGTTACTGCGGCAGGCGGCAGCGATACCATCATGGTGTTTCGTTCGGCGGAAGGGCCGGAAGGGCAGATATTGCCGTCACGCACGGAAACCCTGGAAAACTGGCAGAAAAAGCAGGCCAGCCGGCTGCTCAGCCAGGCTACTTTTGGCGCGACCGCGGAAGACATTGATCTGGTCGCCAGGATGGGGGCGGAACGCTGGCTGGAATACCAGAAGAATCTGCCGCTCACTCTGCATCGTCCCCTTGTTCAGCAGCGCCTGGAAAATGGCGAAGGTGAGGGCAACGAGGACACTGGCCCTCTGTTGCAGGAACTGCGCATGGAACTGTGGTGGGATCGCGCCCTGTTTGCCCAGGATCAGTTGCGCCAGCGCGTGGCTTTTGCCCTGAGTGAGATTCTGGTGGTTTCCGATGACACGGATTTTACCTGGTCGCATGCCGTGGGGATGGCGGAATACTACGATATTCTGGTGCGCAATGCCTTTGGCAATTTCCGGAATCTGCTGGAGGATGTAAGCCGCAGTCCCATGATGGGACTGTATCTTTCTCATTTGCAGAATCAGCGTGCCTGGCCCGAGGAAAACATCCGGCCGGATGAGAATTATGCCCGGGAGGTTCTGCAACTGTTTTCCATTGGCTTGTGGCACCTGAATATCGATGGCAGTCGCCGTCTGGACGCCAATGGTCAGCCCATCCCTACCTATGACCAGGATGTCATCGAGAACTTTGCCCGGGTGTTCACCGGCTGGAATTATGCTGATGCACCGGAGTGGGACTATTATTTTCCCGATGACCAGTTCCTGTGGCGCCCCATGGAACCCTATGTGAATCAAAATGACTGGGATAGGGAAGGGGGCTACCATGATCGTGATGAAAAATATCTGCTGGCCTACCCGGTGGACGGTCTGTCGCCGGCAGACTGGCCGCGCAAGCGCCTGCCCGCGCTGGTTGAGGGCGAGGATGCGGCTACTGATTTGAATCGCGCCCTGGATGTGATCTTCAACCACCCCAATGTCGGCCCTTTCATTTCCCGGCAGTTGATACAGCATCTGGTTACCAGCAATCCTTCGCCTGAATACATAGCCCGGGTAGCCCGGGTGTTCAATGACAACGGCCAGGGAGTAAGGGGCGATCTCTATGCCACGGTGAAAGCGATACTGACGGACACTGAAGCCCGCTTCGGGCATATCACCCATCCGCAGACTTTTGGCAAACTGCGTGAGCCACTGTTGCGTCAGACCCAGATGTGGCGCGCGTTGCACGCCGTGCCTATTGACGGGGATTGGGTACGTGACTGGTATCCGGAATATTTCATGGCCCAGGCGCCATTGCGATCACCTTCAGTATTCAATTTCTTCAGTCCCGGATTTGCTCCACCCGGTGAAATTTCGGAACGTGGCCTGGTGGCGCCGGAGTTCCAGATCACCAATGAAACCTTTGTTACGCGTACCGCGAACAAGATGTTTTATCTGCTCTTTCAGGGGTATCCTGGATCCCCGTATGCCAGCGCCGAAGCCATGCAACTGGATTTGACAACACTCACAGACATGGCGGATCAGCCACAGGCGCTGGTGGATTATCTGGATCTGTTGTTCATGAGTGGACAGATGAGCCCAGATACCCGGGATGTGCTGATTACCCTGGTTCAACAGATTCCCATGGACAATGACTGGCTGGAAGGTGCCGCCGTGCCGGGCACCCTGCGGGTGATATCCGCGCTCTATGTTCTGCTTACTGCTCCTGAATATGTGGTCCAAAAATGAACAGCAAGGTAGTGAATCCCTCACGTCGTAATTTTCTTGGCCAGTTGGCCGGAACTGCTTTGGCATTGCCTGCCGGTTTGATGGCCCCATGGGGACGCCTGCTGGCCGATCCGCCGGCAGTATCAGACTACCGGGCGCTGGTTTGCGTGTATCTGTTTGGCGGCAATGATTCATCGAACATGGTGGTTCCCATGGAACCGGCCAGTCATCAGCAATACCAGAATATTCGTGGCAGTCTGGCCGTGCCCCGGGATCAGCTGCTGGCCCTGCCAACCCGCAGTTCCCAGCGCACTGATTACGGTTTCCATCCTGCCCTGGAGCCGCTGCATTCTCTGTACGATGACGGAGAGCTGGCGGTAGTGGCCAACCTGGGTACTTTGCTTGAGCCGGTAACCCGACAATCCATTCTTGCGGGGCAGGCGGCCCTGCCACCTCAGCTGTTTTCGCACAGTGACCAGACTTTCCAGTGGCAGACGGGTATTCCTGATTCCCAGCAGCCCCTGGGCTGGGGGGGGCGAATGGCGGATCTGTTTGCACCGATTCATTCATCCCTGTTGCCCATGAACATTACGCTTACGGGACAGAGCGTTTTCCTCTCTGGCCGTCAAACCGTTCAATATGCCCTCGCGGACAGTGGTCCGGAAGGAATGGAAGGCGCAAATGGAGATGGTGGGCCCATCGACGTGGCGGTGCGCAGCCTGTTGGCCCAGTCCCGGGACAACCTTCTTGAAAAGCAGTTTATCCGGGTACAGAAGCGTTCCATGGATCTGTATGAACTCATATCCGGTGTACTGGAACAGCAGAATCCCCTGAATACGGTTTTTCCCCAAACTTACCTGGGAAGGCAGTTGTCCATGGTAGCGAGGATGATCTCCTCAAGAGCGCAGATGGGTGGCGCCGGTCTGGCCCGGCAGGTATTCCTGGTGGGCATGGGTGGCTTCGATACCCATGACAATCAGAATGGTGCTCAGCCCCAGTTGCTGGGTGATCTTGCCGCGGCGCTGCGGGCATTTCGTGACGCCCTTGCGGAAACCGGTGAACTGGGCAATGTAACTACCTTTACTGCTTCGGAATTTGGTCGTACCCTGACCAACAATGGCGATGGTACGGATCATGGCTGGGGCGGGAACCAGCTGGTCATGGGCGGTGCTGTGCAGGGCGGCGACATCTATGGCACCATGCCGGATCTGACCCTGGAAGGCCCGGACGATGCGGGTGACGGTCGCCTTATACCCTCCTTGTCCACCGATCAGTATGATGCCACCCTGGCACGCTGGTTCGGGTTGTCTGATGCGGATCTGCAACAGTTGTTTCCCTACCTGAGCCGTTTCGACAGCAGCGATATCGGATTCATGCAGGCGTAGATTCGCTTATCTCCAGGCAAGCTATTCAAGAACAGCGACCTTTGTGACGCTTGGTCGCTATTTCTCTTTTTGTGCTGGCGGTTTGTGGCTTTTGGCTTTCCTTTGCGCGGCGGCGATTGCCTTGGCCTTTTGCTCGGCATAATGCTTTTCCTGCAACTCCCGCACCAGCTTGCGTTGTTCCTTCTGTTTTGCCGTAAGGGCAATGGCATCCAGATAGGGTACCACGCCCTGGTTGCGGATGATTTCCCGTCCGCGTTTGGACAGGGCGAAGGAAATGAAACGCTTGATCTCCTTGAGACGGGGGTTGTTGCGGGTCATGTAAGTGATGTACAGGGGGCGGTACATCAGATAATTGCCTGACTGGATGTTTTCGAAGCTGGGTGTCTTGCCTTCCAGTGTCAGCAGCTTGACGTTACGCTTGCTTGCACTGGAAATGCCGGAAATGCCGATGGCATTGGGATTGTTTTCAATGGCTTTTTCCAGTGGCCCGGAAGAGGGGTATTCCTTGCTGCCCTTGAACTCCTGGTCGGGATTTCCCCAGATCAGTTGGCGCAGGGTGTAGCCGACGCCGGAAATCTTGCCCTTGCGTACCAGCAGCTCAACGGGCGCATCCTTGCCGCCCAGCTCCTTCCAGTTGTGGATCTTGCCTTCATACAGGTCCTTGACCTGCCCCAGGCTGATGTCGGAAACCGGATTGTCCTTGTGTACCATGACAACCAGGGCATCCCAGGCCACAGGAGTCATATGCACGAATCGTTCTTCCGGGGCGCCAGACAGCTTGGGACGACAGGAGCCCCCCAGGTCCACAGTGCGATTCTTTACCCGGCGGATACCCTTGGTGGCTCCACCGCCTTCCAGGACAAAAGGTATGCCAAAGGCTTTTTCATATTCCGTGGCAAGCTCCTTCATGAAAGCTTTTTTGGTAATGCCACAGCCAGCCCAATGCAGGGCATTTCCGCTTTCTTCCGCGCCGGAGGCGGTCTCCTGGGGTGCATCAGCGGCCTGGACACTGCCAAAAACAAAGATCAGCCCCAATATCATGTAAAGGATGTAATTCACAAGGATTCTCCCAAAGCATTTTTCCCGCTGATGGTAACAGTCGCAATATGAACTCGCATCCATTATTGAAAACGAGTTCCTGCACGCCCAAGAATATCGGCATACGTGGTTCAAGTTAAGCAATGATTTCACAGTTTCATCATGAACCGCAAGGATGATTGAAGGAGGGGCGGGAAATATGTCAATATCAAATCCTCCGGTGTCCAAAAGCGGTGTCTTCACGCATGCAATCCTCGATGAAAATTCTCCTCACAGCTGCTTTCCTGTTTCTCGCTCTTGGCATCCATCATCCGGTTGTGGCGGAGGAAGTGGATTTTTCCTATCCCGGAATCGACGGGAAGCTGTATAAGTTGTCTGACTACAGGGGGAAATGGGTGCTGGTGAATTACTGGGCGACCTGGTGCCCTCCCTGTCTGGAGGAACTCCCGGAGCTGGAGATTTTTCATGACAATCACAAGGACAAGGATGCGGTGGTGCTGGGTCTGAACATGGAGGATATCGGAGCGGATCGGCTGCGTGCTTTTGTCGAAGAACAGTTTCTTTCCTTTCCGATACTGATGGCGGGCAGCCGGCCAAAGGAAATGCTCGGATCTGTTCCCGGGCTGCCCACCAGTTTTCTGGTCAGCCCCGAAGGAAAGGTGGTTGCCCGTCAGGTGGGGCCTGTCGATGGAAAATCGATAGAAACATTTATGAACAACTATTACGAGATGCCCGAGTGGAACGGGGGTGTCCCACCATTTTCAATCACCACAAGTGATTGAAAATGTGAGTAAAGAGGAAATCACATTTTTTCTTTGCGACGAGAAAAATTCCATGGAAGAAATTTTTCGAGGTTCCCTATAATAGAACAAAGGCATTTCCATAGATCAGAAAAACCGTTTCAGGAGGAGTAAAGGCTGTGAAAGTACTGCCTGTTTTATTGTTGACCCTGTTGTTGAACGCTACTGCTGGCGCTGCAGCCAGCCGTGATCCGGAGCAGTATTTTTTCGACCAGACCTTTGGTGATTTTTCTGAAGAGCTGGAAACCGCCCGTGAACAGGGGAAAAAGGGCATTCTGCTGATGTTTGAAATGGATGAGTGTCCCTTCTGTCACCGAATGAAAACCACGGTGTTGAATCGGCCGGATATCCAGGACTACTTCAAAAAACACTTTCTGATTTTCAGTGTGGATATCGAAGGCGACATCGAGATCAGCGATTTCCAGGGGCGCCCGACCACGATGAAGGACTTTTCCCTGAAACAGTTTCGGGTGCGGGCTACTCCGGTATTTCAGTTCATTGGTCTGGATGGAAAACCGGTCAAGAGAGGCCGCTATACTGGTGCCACCAAGGATGCGGCGGAATTTCTGTTGCTTGGCAAGTTCATCGTGGAAGATGCCTGGAAAGACACCAGTTTCAGTCGCTACAAGCGTCAGGCGCGGCAACGCTGAGACATGCGCGCAATATCACTGCTGATGTTTCTTGCCGGGGTGAGCATTTCCGTCAGCGCCGAACCCTTGCCCAAGCCCCTGAGTCTGGAGCAGGCGCTGATTCTGGCGGACGGTCAACACCCGACAGTTTTGCTGGCACGGGCAGAGGAGGCCCGCGCTGAAGCGCGGTTGCAGCAAACCCGGAGTGACGATGATCTGAGTGTATTGCTGGAAGGGCGGCTGCAATATCTGGAGCCCGCCGAGATGTCCAGCTTCCAGGAAAGAAATGACAGCCGGGCGCAGCTGCGGGTGGAAAAACGGCTCTATGACTTCGGTTATACCCGTGCCCGGCAGGATTCTGCGGAATCTGCACTGGAGGCAGCCCGGTGGAAAGAACTGGATGCTCGGCAACGACAGAGATTGAAGGTGATGAAGGCGTTTTTCGACGTGCTGCTGGCCGATCTCGAATACACCCGGGACAATGAAGCCGTGGCCATCGCCTATGTGCGTGTGGACAAGTTGCGCGAGCGCCACAAGCTGGGGCAGATATCCGAGCTGGAACTTTCGGAAAAGGAAGCCCTTTACGAGAAAGTGCTCAGCCGGCGCAGCGCCAGCGCCAATCGCCAGAGGGAGACCCGCATGCGCCTGGCCCTGGCGCTGAACCGGCCTGATGAACTGCCTGCGGAGTTGCTCATGCCGCCGGCGCCGGATATGCAGCAGTCACTGCCGGCACTGGATGAGCTCTATGACCAGGTACTGCAGGACAATCCCGCGCTCAAGGTTCTGCGACATCGCATGACAGCGGCAAAGCAGACCCTGGAAGCCGCGGCGCGGCGCTATGGCCCGGTACTGCGCGGGGAGATGCAGGCGAACTACTACAATCGCGAGACCCGCTCGACCGCCCCTTTTTCTGCCGCGCTGGTGCTGGAAATGCCCCTCTACAGTGGCGGGCGGGAGGATGCGGAAACCGCCAGGGCAAGGGCGGAGTTGCTGGACAGCCAGGCGCGCATGTCGCAGCTGGAGCTGGAACTTCGCCAGCAGGTGCTGGACTTGTATCTTGAACAGGAACAGCTGAAGCGCCGGGCGAGCGAACTCAAGGTGCGCGAGGGATACCGGGATCTGTATCTGGATCGCAGCCGCACCCTGTACGAGCTGGAACGAACCTCGGATCTGGGAGACGCCATGGTGCAGATCTCCGCAGTAAAACTGGAACTGGCCCGGATACATTTTCAATGGCTGCTCAACCAGGAACGCTTGCGAGCACTTTCCGGAAAGCTCCTGAACGGGCCGGATGAACAGAGGAAGAAAGGATGAAAGCCCTGATAATCACCTTGTTGTTGTCTGTAACAGCAGTTCCCGTGGCTCAGTCCGCCGGCCAGCCGCAACGGGAGCTGGAGCTCGGCACTCTGGTATCCGGTGTTGTAGCCGAGGTAAAGGCAAGAGAAGGGCAGCAGGTCGAAGCTGGTGAAGAGCTGGTGATTCTCGATCAGCGTGAATTTCAGGCGCGTCTGAATCGGGCGCGGGCGGTGGCTTCCCGGGCTGAAGCCCTGTTTGCGGAAGCTTTGCGCGAAGAAGAACGCGCCCGGGAGCTTTATGACCAGGGACTGCTGTCTGACCATGAATTGCAAAAGGCGCAGATCGGCCGCCTGGAAGCGGAAGCACGCCGGGCCGAGGCCCGGGCAGAAGAGACTCAGGCAGCACTGGATCTGGAACGAAGCCATGTCCGTGCGCCGCAGGCGGGCAGGATTGTGACAGTGCATGCCTGGAAAGGGCAACCGGTACGGAATGCTCTCGCCATACAGCCTCTCATCATTCTGCGCGTTGCACCGGAAGCCACGGCAAAAGCTGAAAGGCGGCTTCCATGAAATGCATCCGCTGTCTGGTATCCGGTCACGTACAGGGCGTCTGGTTCCGCGAGACCACACGCCGCAAGGCTGTCGGGCTGCGGTTGTCCGGCCAGGCCCTGAACCTGCCGGATGGCAGGGTGGAAGTGACTGCCTGTGGAGATGAAAGCGCTTTGCTCGCCTTGCGCGAATGGCTGTGGGAAGGATCTCCCCTGTCCCGGGTGGAAGCAGTGCGTTGTGAGGAATTAACCCCTGCCGAGCCTTTCAGCGGGTTTCATACCGGTTGAGCAATGGAGCGCCTTTGGGCGGTATGGGGGAATCGCATGGTTGCTGTATTTATGGGGACCTCGAAAAATCCCTTCCCTGGAATTTTTCTCGTCGCAAAGAGAAAATGTGATTTCCTCTTTGCCCATATTTTCAATCACTCGTGGTGATTGAAAATGGCGGGACGTCCCTGTCCCACCCGGCCATCTTGATTTTTCGAGATGCCCTTATGGCGTACCCTTCAGCTCCGGAGGACGAAAGCGGTTGTCATTGCCGCCGTATGTGGTTTTGATGGGGTTGCTGCGCTGAATGAATGCCTGTCCGCCTTCCTGTGGGTTGGAAAACGGGCGGGGCGCTGTCTTGATGGTGGTCCTGCCTCTCCCCTGGCCGCTGGGTGTTGGTTCCACAGGCGGGGGAAGCGTGGCGGCAGGCAGTGCTTGCGTACTCGCGGATCTACTGCTGTAGGCATCAGCTGCAGGAACAGCGCTGTTTGGCGTGGACACGCCGGATTGAGCGTTGCTGTAGGCTGGTGGCGCGGGCGGGGAATATGTGGGCTGAGCATAAGCGGGTTGGGCTCCATAGTGGTAGCCCCAGCCGGGAGGAGCCGCGCCAGGAATGGGTGGGTCGTAGACAGGCGCCACCGGGGCGGGTGCCGCCAGGTTCGGATAACCATATGGCAGAGGATTCATCTGCCCCGGAGTGATACTGATGCCGGGAGGCGGGGCCGTGGTTGCTGGTGTATTGTTGTTCCAGTAATCTTGCGGTGCATAGGTGGACGGAGCTGTTGCCGGATATCTGCTGTTGCCGGGACGGGTGGGAATGAACTGCTGGTGATTGCCGGGAGTTGCCTGGATCTGACCGTTGTCCGTGGGGCGGTAAGATCCTGGTACCGGGGGACGATCCGCCGCCGCAGCCAGACCGCCCAGCAACAGCCCGGCCAGACTGATGGCGGCAGTTGTGTGAAAATGCATGCTTGATCCTCCTTTGCCCGTCTGACGTGCGGACTTCATGTGCTTATCCTGCCTCAAATGGCGTCTTTTGGAAAGTTTCTCCATGAAATTGCCGGTTCTTGCCAATGGCCGCATGCTGCGGCGCTACAAACGATTCCTGGCCGATGTCGAATTGGACAATGGCGAGCTGGTGGTGGCGCATGTGCCCAATACGGGGCGCATGACCGGTTGCTGGGAACCGGGAGCGCCGGTTCAGCTGTCCTGGAGTGACAACCCGCGGCGCAAGCTGGCCTGGACCCTGGAGCGGGTGGATATGGGGCGGGGATGGGTAGGGGTGAATACCCAGCGCGCCAATCCCGTGGTGGAGGAAGCCTTGCTGCGGCGGCAGCTGCCGGGGCTGGAAGCCTACAAGAATATTCGCAGGGAAGTACGAAGCAGCCAGGGCAGTCGTCTGGATTTTCTCCTGCAGCAGCAGGGTATGCCGGATGTATGGTTGGAAGTGAAGAATGTGACTCTGCCAGGCAAGGATTGTCTGTGTTTTCCCGACGCCCTTTCAGCGCGTGGCCGCAGACATCTGCGGGAGCTGGCCGATTTGCGTCGCCAGGGTCACCGGGCCGTGATCCTGTATGCCCTGAATCGTCCCGAAGGGCGCTGTTTCCGTCCTGCTGATGATGTGGATGCAGAGTATGGACGCTTGTTGCGGGAGGTATTGAGGCAGGGGGTGGAAGCGCTGGCCCTGCGCCTGGTGCATACGGATACGGAGATTGTTGCGGGCGAATGTGTGGATATCGATCTGTTGTTGACCTAGCAGGGTGTTGAAAAACGCAGTTTTTCAACACCCTGCTAGCAGTATCCGGCTGAGTCGGCGATCAATCCCTGGGGCATCTTTGTGAGGTGATGTGTTTTCGAAGTGATCTCACCGCTGGCGCCAAGAATGATGTCACGCCACCCGGGGGGCGCTGTGTCCAGGCCAAATCCCGGTTGCCCGGGGGCAAACTGAATACAGGTGGAAGGCGTGGCCATGAGCCTGATGTGTCCGAGCTGGCCTTCCCAGGACTGGTGTACATGTCCCCAACAGATTCCCTTGACTCGCAAATCATCCCGCACGCGCGACAGCAGTGCATCGCCATTGTCCAGGCCGATGTTGTCCAGCCAGCGGCTGCCTATGGGGACGGGCTGATGATGCAGAAACAGCAGAATGTGGGAGTTTGTGTCCTCCAGGGCGCGATCCAGGATGTCCAGTTCATGCTGTGACAAATGGCCGTGTTCCTGGCCTGGTACCTGGCTGTTGAGCAATACCAGACGCCAGTTCCCGATGTCCACATGGCCGCCCGTCCTTATGCCTTTTTTCCCCAGGGTGTCTTGCAGGGTCAGGGCATGGTCATGGTTGCCCGGAATGGCAGCGCAGGGACAGCCTGCGCGCTTAAGCGCATGGGCCAGGTTATTGTAGCCGGCACGGGTTCCGTCATGCACAAGATCGCCGCTGATGACCACAAAATCCGGTGCTGCGGCATTGCAGGCTTCATGCAGCACCTGTTGCAGGGAATCCAGGGTGTTCAGCCCCAGCAAGGTTCCCTTGGGATCGGCATACAGGTGACAGTCGCTGATTTGCAGCAGGTGCAGCTCTGCGTCCGGGTTGGCAATATTCATGGCATGTCGGTATTGGTTCGGGAGAATCCAACCCTATACGGAAAAAAAACCGTCGGCATGCCGCCATGTGGAAGATTGTGATCTGCTGCTCAGAAGCCTTCCGTGGATGTGAACAGGCCCACACGAAGATCCTTGGCGCTGTAGATTTCCCGGCCATCCACTTCAAGACGGCCGTCAGCAATGCCAAGAATCAGTTTGCGTGCAATAATTCTTTTTATATCAATAGTATATTTTACTTCCCCGGCGTTGGGAAGGACCTGTCCGGTAAATTTTACCTCACCTACGCCCAGGGCGCGGCCATGGCCTGGATTGCCCAGCCAGCCCAGATAGAAGCCCACCAGTTGCCACATGGCGTCCAGTCCCAGGCAACCGGGCATCACCGGATCACCGGGAAAGTGGCATTCGAAAAACCACAGTTCGGGGTTGATATCCAGTTCCGCAATAATCTGTCCCTTGTCATATTCACCACCTGTATCGGTGATCTGCGTAATGCGATCCATCATGAGCATGTTGTCCACGGGCAGCTGGGCGTTGCCCGGGCCGAACAGTTTTCCGTGTCCACATTTGATCAGGTCTTCTTTGTCGTAGGCGTTCTTGCGTTCCATTTTGGTTTATTGTTCCAGTAGTGATTGGATGTGAGACACGATGTTGTCCAGAGGGATCATTTCGTTGTCGTTGGCGTTTCGGGCGCGGAATTCCACCTCGCCTTTTTCCAGGCTGCGCGCGCCCACCACCACGCGCAAGGGAATGCCCATGAGTTCGTGATCGGCAAACATGACTCCGGGGCGCTGGTCGCGATCATCATACAAAACCTCGATATCTGCTTGGCGAAGATCCTGGTACAGCTTGTCGGCCGCCTCACGAACCTGTTCCGATTTGCCCATTTGCATGGGCAGCAGGGATACCTGAAAAGGAGCGATAGCCATCGGCCAGACAATGCCCTTGTCGTCATGATGCTGCTCTATGGCCGCTCCCACTACCCGGGAAACGCCAATGCCATAGCAGCCCATGGTCATGGTTATGGCCTTGCCGTTTTCGTCCAGTACCGTGGCATTCATGGCTTCGCTGTATTTGCTGCCCAGCTGGAAAATGTGGCCTACCTCGATACCGCGAGCAATGGTCAGTACACCCTGACCGTCGGGACTGGGATCCCCTTCCACTACGTTGCGGATGTCCGCCATTTCCGGCAGCGGGGTATCTCTTTCCCAGTTGATGCCAAAATAATGCTTGCCATCGATATTGGCGCCAGCGGAAAAGTCCGCGAGTACGCCCACGGAGCGGTCGGCAATGACGGGGAGGGGCAGATTCACCGGGCCTAGGGAGCCGGGGCCGGCGCCAACGGCTTCGCGAATCTCTTGTTCCGTGGCAAAACGCAGGGGAGAGGCAACCTGAGGCAGTTTTTCCGCCTTGATCTCATTCAGCTCATGATCGCCGCGCACCAGCAGGGCAATCAGGCCGCCTTGTGCTGCTTCCACCACCAGGGTCTTGACCGTTTGCTCGATGGGCAGGGAGAACTGTTCCACCAGTTCCGCGATGGTTTTGGCGTTGGGGGTGTCCACCAGTTCCATCTCTTTCGCCGGAACAGGCCGCTCGCTGGTGGAGGGAAGGGCTTCGGCCAGCTCGACATTGGCGGCGTAATCGCTTTGTGTGGAAAAGGCGATGGCATCTTCGCCAGCATCCGCGAGCACATGAAACTCGTGGGAAGCACTGCCGCCAATGGCCCCGGTATCCGCTGCTACGGGACGGAAGTCCAGACCACAGCGGTTGAAGATACGGCTGTAGGTGGCATGCATGAGCTCATAGGTCTGTTGCAGGGATTGCTGATCCACATGGAAGGAATAGGCATCCTTCATGAGGAATTCCCGGGCGCGCATGATGCCGAAACGCGGTCGGATCTCATCCCGGAATTTGGTCTGGATCTGGTAGAAATTCACCGGCAGCTGGCGGTAGCTTCTGAGTTGATTGCGCGCCAGATCAGTAATGATTTCTTCGTGGGTGGGGCCCAGGCAGAATTCCCGGTTGTGCCGGTCATGGAAGCGCAACAGCTCCGGGCCATACTGTTCCCAGCGCCCGGATTCCTGCCACAGTTCGGCGGGCTGCACCACGGGCATGGACAATTCCAGCGCGCCGGATCGATCCATCTCCTCGCGCACGATACGCTCCACCTTGCGTAATACCCGCAGTCCCAGAGGCAGCCATACATACAGACCGGAAGCCAGCTTGCGGATCAGGCCGGCACGCAGCATCAGCTGATGACTGGGAATTTCGGCATCTGCCGGAGTTTCCTTCAGTGTCTGCAGGGGAAACTGGGAAACGCGCATCGGGATTCTCCTGAATCGGGTAACGGATTAAACTCAATTGACAGGAACGATTCCCGCCAAAGCCGCTTATTCTAACCGAATCCGCTCTGTGACGATATGCATGCGAGTCGGGAAGATCAGCCGGGAGGTGGCTTTTCCGCTCTTGCCAGGTTCCACAGACGTTCCGCGTGGCTGCCCAGGTACCAGAAACTGGCGGCCAACACAGCGAAAAACAGAGCCTTGTGCATGCTGTCCCAGAAGTATTCGAAAAATCGCGTGTACAGGTTGATGCCGAGAAAGACAATGCCAAAACCCCGGGTCAGGGGATCATGATGGCGAATGCCATGGTAGAGGGCGATCAGTGCTGCGCAGCCGAAAAGTAAAGCCCACAGCGCAAGCTCGGCATGGGTGGCGCTCTTCCAGTGATCCATGCCGCCGTAGTTGCCGAAAATGGACATCAGCCACAGGGCGACGAAGAAGTATGTCAGCCCGGCGGCCCGGGTGCTGTAAGCGAAATCCCGTCCCCGTTGCCAGTAGCTGAACAAACCGCTCACGCCCAGCAACAGCAGGCCAAACAGGACGAAGCGCAGCGGATAGTTCATACCCAGATAGTAGGCGCCCCAGCCTGACAGATAGCCGGTTTCAGCGCCCAGCCAGCTGCCCAGGGACAGCAGGCCAAACACCCACACCAACGTGGATGGAAACCACAGCCCCAACAGGCCATAGATGACACTGGCCAGCAACAGGAGAAGGGAAAAATGTCCGCTTCCGTCATCCAGTATTCTTCCCAGCAGGGCGACGCACAGGGCGGTTCCCAGTACGCCGAGAAAAAACAGGGCTTCGTTACTGAAATGTTTCTCGGGGAAGCGACGGCGACGTTCGAGTCCCCGGTGGTAGATGAATGCGCTGAATGTGGCACTGATCGCCAGTTTCACCGTATCCGGCGTGCTGAACAATTTTTCCAGCAGATCCATGAGCCAGCGGTCACTGAGTACTGCGGACACGGATATGACAATACTGACGATGGCAAACCAGAAGGCGTAGCGGGCCAGTTTTTGCCAGTCGAAGAAAACCACCTGGATGTCTGCTTCAAGCTCATCGTGCTGCTCTTTGCTGATGCGCCCTTCCGTATGCCACTGGCGCAGCATGGAGCGCAGAAACCGGGCTTTTTGGGGAGGCAGTTGCATCCACTCATCATAACCTGAATCAGCTCTTTCCGCTGGCTGCTGTTTCATTACGCCTCATGGAGCCAGAAGCAGGGTGTTATAATCCGCCCCATCAAATTTTGTGTGAGCAAGCATTATGTCCAAGAACAAAGTGAACAAGGTGGTTCTGGCCTATTCCGGTGGGCTGGATACCTCCGTAATTCTGAAATGGCTGGAAGACGAGTACGGTTGCGAGGTAGTCACCTTTACCGCGGATATTGGTCAGGGAGAGGAAGTGGAGCCGGCCCGGGCCAAGGCGCAGTCCATGGGGATCAAGGAGATTTATGTGGAGGATCTTCGTGAGGAATTTGCCCGTGACTATGTTTTTCCCATGTTTCGCGCCAATGCGGTCTATGAGGGTGAATATCTGCTGGGCACTTCCATCGCCCGTCCCCTCATCGCCAGGCGTCTGGTGGAAATTGCCAGGGAAACCGGCGCCGATGCCATTTCCCACGGAGCTACGGGAAAGGGCAACGATCAGGTTCGCTTTGAGCTGGGGGCTTATGCCCTGATGCCCGACGTGAAAATCATCGCTCCCTGGCGGGAGTGGGATCTGCTGTCCCGGGAAAAGCTCATGGCCTATGCCGCCGAGCATGGCATCGAAGTGGATTTTGCCAAGGCGGGCAAGAAATCACCTTATTCCATGGACGCCAACCTGCTGCATATTTCCTATGAAGGTGACATTCTGGAAGATCCCTGGAATGAGCCCGAGGAAGACATGTGGCGATGGACGGTTTCTCCGGAGAAGGCTCCCGATGAACCGACCTATTTGGAGCTGACCTATGAAAAGGGCGATATCGTGGCCATCGACGGCAAGCCCATGTCGGCTTCCGAAGTCATGGAATACCTGAACAAGGCAGGCGGCGAGAACGGCGTGGGCCGGGACGATATCGTGGAGAACCGTTTCGTGGGCATGAAATCCCGCGGGTGTTACGAAACCCCGGCGGGTACCATCATGCTCAAGGCGCATCGCGCCATGGAATCCCTGACCCTGGATCGCGAAGCCGCGCATCTGAAAGATGAGCTCATGCCCCGTTATGCGAAGATGATCTACAACGGTTTCTGGTGGTCCCCCGAGCGTCAAGCCCTGCAGGCGCTCATCGATCAGACCCAGGAAGTGGTCAATGGCGTGGTGCGGGTGAAACTGTACAAGGGCAATGTCATCGTGGTTGGGCGGAAATCCGATACCAACAGTCTGTTCGACGAAGCCATTGCCACTTTCGATGATGATGAAGGCGCTTACAACCAGAAGGATGCCGAAGGCTTCATCAAGCTCAATGCGTTGCGCCTGCGGGTGGCGGCGCGCAAGCGGCGTTAATATTGCTGGTCGGCCAGGAAACGCTGCCCCAGACGTACGATCTGGGGCCAGTCCTGGGTGGTGATGGACTGGCCATGGGCCAGGTTGTTGCGCAGGGATTCCATGGCGCGAATGGCCTGATCCGCCTGGCTTTTTGAACTGAAACCAAAGTCCCGCAGAAACTGCTGGTTTTGCACCAGCAGGTAGCCTTTGTCCGACAGTTGCAGGCAGTCCACCAGCCCGATGTGGTGGGCGCCCCGGCGCTGCCGTTCTTCCAGCAGTTGATGCGCCTTCTTCAGCCGGCCCGGGCTGCATTTCTCCACCCAGGCATCGTTCGGCCAGATTTCGCGAAGCAGTTCGGTAAAGCGGATTTCCAGCATGGTGATGATACCGAACAGCCACATGCGCACGATGGGTTTTTCCATGTCGGTGCGGGTGATGACGCCCGATACGGTATTGAGCATGGTGACAAAGCAATGATCGTGGCGGCTGAGAACCAGTATGACTTCCGAGAGGCTGGCGTCACCATAGATCTGCTGATCCGGGCTGAAGCCGCGGCTATGGTCCAGGCAGGTCTCTCCGGTCAGTTCTTCGCGGCGTATATAGCCTACGACGATACCTCTGTCGCGCACCCCGGCTACCTGCAGCCCGGCTTCCTGCATGAGGGCCTGCACGCCCCGGGCCAGACGGTCGCCATCAAAAGATGGCAGGGGTTCGGCGATGTCCTTGGCGGTAAATGCCTCGGAAAACAGCCGCTGTACCCGTCTCCGGGAGAATCCCAGACTGGCGGCGGCCTTGTCTTCAGTGCCGCTGGCGGGAAGAGGATGAATGAATGACACGCCCAACTGGTCCATGCATTTCTGCAGCAGCTTGCGCGCCCGGCGCATAAGTTCTTTGTCACCTTTACGCAGTACATCCAGCAGGGCCGCCATTTCCCCCAGATATACCCTGGCAAAGTTCTCGTCGTGCTTGCATATGTCCCGGGCATTGTCGATGAGATCCGCCAGCTTTATCGTTTGTGCAGCGGCGGATGCGCCTGCCAGATGGTCTCTGTCCATGGCCTTGCGCAGGGCCCGGTTACCATCGCTGGGCTTGCTGACATCCGTCAGTTCACGAACCAGTGTTGCCACCTGGGAGCCAAAGTTTTCTTCGATGTCGCGGTGGGTGGCCGGAGTGTCTTCCACTGTATCATGTAGCCAGGCGGCGGCGATCATTTCCTCGCTTCCTCCGACTTCCCTGACCAGATTGGCGACGGATTTGAGATGCACTTCATAAGGTTGCTGACTGTACTTGCGCTTGTGTTCGATGCGCTGATGGGCGCTGGTGGCAAAAGTCTTGGCGCGTTTGACGAGATCGGGCATGGGGCGTTGGCCTGACTGGGTTATACTGGACACATAATAACGAGGAGGAGAAGATAAATGAGATTTTTTTTGTCCGTGTTTTTTGTTCTGTCGTTTCTGGCCCAGCCGTTGCTGGCGGAAAAGGCGCCAGCTCTCAAGGCTGACTATCAGGCGAAACAGGTAGCCGATGGCGTATATGTGATCCATGGCCCAAAGGGCGTGCCTTCTGCGCAAAACCAGGGGTTCATGAACAATCCGGCTTTCCTGCTGACGAAAGACGGCGTGGTGGTCGTCGATCCCGGCAGCAGTGTGCAGGTGGGTGAGATGGTATTGGCACAGATCCGCAAGGTAACGGACAAACCCGTTGTGGCGGTGTTCGATACCCATGTGCATGGGGACCACTGGTTGGGTAACCAGGCGATCTTCGAAGCCTTTCCCAAAGTGAAAATCTATGCCCACCCGAAAATGATGGAGCGGGTGGAGCAGGGAGCCGGCGCCCAGTGGTTGCAAGTCATGATGGATATGACCAAGGGAGCGACTGCCGGAACAAAAGTGGTGTCTGCCAACACGCCGGTCGACGAAGGCAGTGTAATCAGCATTGGTGGACTGGATATCCATGTGCTGCATGACGGCAAATCGCATACGGACACCGACATCATGCTGCATCTGCCGGCGAAGGGAGTGATCTTTCTCGGGGACAATGCCGGATATGGGAGGATGTTGCGCATGAATGATGGCAGTTTTGCGGGTAATATCCGCAACTTGAATCGCGCTTTGGGTACCGGGGCAAAAGTCTTTGTGCCCGGTCACGGGCCGACTGCCGGGCCGGAAGCCGCGACCGAGTACCGGGATTACCTGCAAACGGTTTACGATGGCGTAAAAGGCTATTTTGAGGATGATCTGAGTGATTTCGAGATCAAGCCCAAACTCCTGCCCAGGCTGTCCCGCTGGAAAGACTGGACGGATTTCGACAGTCTGGTAGGCAGCCATATCAGTCTCGCTTACCTGGAAGTGGAAGCAGCCGAATTCTGATGAAGCCCCGGGTAGGAGTCAGCGCCTGCCTGCTGGGGCATCCGGTTCGCTATGACGGGGATGCCCGCCCTCATGCCTGGATACGCGATATATTGCCCGAATATGCCGATCTGTTGCCTTTCTGTCCGGAAACACAAGCCGGACTGACCGTGCCCCGGCCTGCGGTACAACTGGTTCGGAAAATGAATGGCGAGATCATCATGCGCGGGGTGGCGGATCAGGATCTGGATGTGACTGGGCGCATGCGCTTCTGGATGGAACAGCAGGAGTCCTTCGTGGAGAATTTGCACGCCCTGATTTTCAAGTCGCGTTCACCCAGTTGCGGTCTCGGCAGTACGCCGGTGTACAGTGAAGCCGGAGCAGAGGTGGAACAAAATCAGGATGGCCTTTTTGCTGCCTGGGTGCGTCATCGTTTCCCTGATCTGTTGCTGTTTGACGATGTTTTTCTGGACAAATCCGACGCGCAGGCGGTCTTTCTTTCCCTGCTGGCGGACAAATCCGGAATCGATCGAAGGGGATCTTGAATTTCTCCTTTACTCGTATTTTCAATCACTTGTCGTAATCGGAGATGGTGAATCACCCCTGTTTTCCACAAATGGCTGGTTTTTTTCGGATGTCCTGAAACAAATTTTGTCCTGCAGGGGTCTATACTACGTGCGGGCAGATTTCGTGTCCGCATTACAACCTACCAAAGCAAAAATTCCTGTCAGGAGGATTGAGATGACAACAGTAGAAAAAGCAAAAGGCATGGCACTGGCGGCAGCGGCGGCGGCAATGCTTGCAGGCGCGCCCATGGGGGTCATGGCGGATGAGGCCAAAGGCAAATGCATGGGAGCCAATTCCTGCAAGGGCAAGGGCGCCTGTGCCACCGCCACCAATGCCTGTGCGGGCATGAACGCCTGCAAGGGGCAGGGTTTTCTGAAGATGACCAAGGCCGAGTGTGACAAGGCGGGCGGCAGCTTCGAGCCCATCAAGAAGTAACTTTTGCGCTGATGTGAAGAAAAACCGGGCCCGTACGCGCGCCCGGTTTTTTTTCGAGACAGACATGAACAGACCCTATCTTGGCTTCGGCCTGGGATTGCGCAAGGAGCACTATGACAGCGTACTGGAAGATCGTCCCGCAGTGGACTGGTTCGAGATCCTCTCGGAAAACTACATGGTGAAAGGGGGCAAGCCCCTGCATTATCTGGATCGGATTCGCCAGGAATATCCCATGGTCATGCATGGGGTATCACTGTCCATAGGTAGTACGGATCCCCTGAACAGAACCTACCTGAAGGATCTCAAGGCGCTGATCAATCGGGTTCAGCCGGAATGGATCTCGGATCATCTGTGCTGGACCGGGGTTGGCGGGCACAATTTTCATGATTTGCTGCCCATGCCCTATACCCGGGATATCGTGCTTCATGTCGCGGACCGGGTGCAACAGGTCCAGGATTACCTGGGACGCCGGATTCTGCTGGAAAACCTGTCCAGTTACGTCAGTTTCCTGGATTCGGAAATGTCCGAATGGGAGTTTGTAAGCGAGGTGGCGAAAACCGCCGACTGCCTGCTGCTTCTGGATGTAAACAATGTCTATGTGAGCAGTATCAATCATGGGTTCGAGCCCATGGAATATATTTGTGGCCTTCCGCCGGATCGCATCTGGCAGATACACCTGGCCGGGCACACCACCAATGCTTCCGGTAGCATCATGATCGACACCCACGATATGCCGATTCGGGATGAAGTGCTGGAACTGTATAGCCAAACCTGTGACCTGCTGGGACCGGTGTCTAGCATGATCGAAAGGGATGACAACATTCCACCGCTGGCCGAACTCATGGAAGAACTGCAGAAACTGCGTGAGATTGGCGCATCCAGTTGGGGGACGGACGCATGAGAGATCTGGAGCGGCTGCAACAGACTTTTGGCGGCTATCTGACCGGCAGCTCGGACATGCTGCCTGCCAATGTTGCCGGTGACGCCAGGGCAGATGCCAGGGAACGCATGGATCTGTATGCCGGGGCCTACCGGGCCCGTCTGGTGGAAAGCCTGGGGGTGGATTTTCCCGGCCTTTGGGGAATGCTCGGCGATGAACAGTTTTACCAGCTTTGTCTGGAGTATATTCGTCGGTATCCTTCGGTCTGGCCTTCCATTCGCTGGTTTGGCGCTCATATGCAGAAGTTTCTGCGTAGCAGCAAACCCTATGCGGATTTCCCCCAGGTGGCGGAAATGGCGGCTTTCGAGTGGGCTCAGGGGCTGGTATTCGATGCGGCGGATAGCACCAGCCTCTCCCTGGATGAGTTGGCAGCCATGCCGCCAGAGCAATGGCCGGACATGCGATTGCGGTTTTGTCCCGCCTTGCAGCGCCTGGATCTGGAATGGAATATCCCCCTGCTGTGGGCCGCCCTGGATCGAAACGAGGAAGTACCGGAGCCCCAAAGGCAGGAATATCCCGTGGGATGGATTCTATGGCGTCAGGATCTGGTTCCCGGCTGGCGGCGGCTGGATGTGGATGAAGCCTGGGCTCTGGATATGGCCTTGCAGGGGGTTCGCTTCTCGGAAATATGCGAGGGTTTGCTCGAGTGGGTGGACGAGGCGCATGCGCCCGTCCGGGCCGCGGGTTTTCTCAAGACCTGGGTGGGGCATGGCCTGGTTGAACAGGTTTATTGATTTGCGCGCTTCTTTGCTCTTCGCGCCAGCCAGACTTCCAGTCCCTGGCTGTTGAGTCGAATGTCGTCTTGCAACAACTGCCGGGCCATCTCTTCGTCCAGGTTGGGATTGTGGCGTCTCAGGCGGGACAGCGCCTGCTTCATGAGCGCCACTGCCAGACGTTGCTGGCGTCCCTGCCTGTCGTGTTCGCGTTCCTCCTCCAGAGCGATATTCACATGATCCTGAATGGATTCACGCAGCACCGGTTGCCAACGCGCGGGGTTTTCCAGCGGGCCAAAGTGAGTCAGGCAAACCCGTTTTGGCTGCAGTGCCATCATTCTGTCCAGGGATTTCAGCCATAGTTCGGGATCAAAGGCGACCGGGGTGGTGGTGGCCATCAGCCAGGCCTGGCCATCGTGATCCAGGGCGTCATAGTGCAAACCAAAAGTATCACCAGTGTAAAGATTGCCCTTGGGCTCGTGGAAGAAGCAACCATGATGATTGGCATGTCCAGGGGTATCGACAAAAAGGAGTTCATGACGCCCAAGGGGAATGCGATCATCATCGTGCAGGGCCTGGCAGCGTTGTTCATCGGCAGGAATGACCCTGCCAAAGGCGCGCGCGAACAACTCCTCTCCATATACCGCCAGGGCGCCCTGTTCCAGCTTTTGCGGATCAATCAGATGCGGCAGCCCCCGGTGGTGGGTGGCCAGTATGGCGTTGTCGCAGGCGTCCAGCAGTGCGCCTGCGCCCCCGGCATGATCGAGATGAACATGGGTTGGCAGTATCCAGCGTACCTGGGAAGGGCTGAAACCCAGGTTGCGCAGAGTGTGTAACAGGGCCTTGATATTGTTGCTGGTGCCGGTGTCGATCAGGGCCAGTTCCCCGGCATCATGCAACAGGTAGCAGGCGGTATGTCCGGGACGATTGAGGCCTGTGTCCAGCCGCCAGCAATCCGTACCCGTGGTCTGATAGTCCAGTGTGCTCGCGCTCATTGTTGCTCCTCCCCGTGGAATGGCTTAGAGTTTGTGGCAGATACAAGCTTCCTGTCCGCAGTATCAGGATGAAAACATGCCTGACTGCCGGTCAGTCAGTTTTCGGACAGAATTTTGCTGTTCACCATCAGGCAGACAAGCATAAACCAAAAAAGGGGATGACATGAAAAACGATAGAATCCGCATGCTGGCGGCAGGGATAGCCCTGGCGTTGAATGCAGGCAGCCTTCAGGCTCTGGAATTTTCCGATACCTATTTCTTTGGCGACAGCCTTACGGACAGCGGCGCCTTCAAGAACAACCCGGATGCCCGGGGAGACGGCAAGTTCACCACCAGCCCTGCCAGGGTGTGGGCGGAACATCTGGCGGATTTCTTTGATGCAGAGGCGCTGGCCAACAATCCTGCCAATCCTGACAACACGGATATGGCAGGCACTGACTACGCCCAGGGTGGAGCCCAGATAAGCAATCCGTTCGGCGTGGGACAGACGCCCTCGCCACAGTCGGCCATGCCCATATCACAGCAGGTGGATTACTATCTGCGCGGTCACGAACGCGCAGATCGCAATGCCCTGTACAGCATCTGGGGTGGCGCCAATGATCTTTTCTTCAACATGGGATTGGTCGGCGCGGGCTTGCCTCCCGGAGATGCGGCCATGAACATGGCGGGTAGTGCCCAGCAGCTTCTGGAACAGGTGAACCGCCTGTCCGATGCTGGCGCCCGCTATATACTGGTGCCCAATCTGCCGGATATTGGCGCCACACCGGCAATGCTGCTGGATGCGGTTCAACGCGCCGGCGCGGGGAATCCGGCGGCGGGCGATGCACTGGTGGCGGCGGCTACGGTACTGGCTCTGGGAGGAGCGGATGTGGCCACGGTGCAGGCCAATGCACTGGCGGCAGCGGAAGCGGTGCTGGGGATGCCCTCCGGAAGTCTCACTCCGTATTTTCTGCAGAACGCCGCCTTGGGTACGGGGCTGTCCGGTGTTTTCAATGCCACCTTGCTGGCCGGGATCAATGCCAGTGATGCCAATATCATCAGTCTGGATATCTACACCCTGTTTGGCGAAGCCATGGCCAATCCGGGGTCCCTTGGGCTGCTCAATGTGACAGGCACGGCCTGCACCACGCCATTGAGCCTGCAATGCACCCAGGACACATTGGTGGATCCTCGCGCTCCGGGCCTGTTTTTCTTTGCTGATCCCGTGCATCCCACGGCCATCACCCATCAGATCATTGCCGATTACGCCATATCCGTGATCACGGCGCCGGCCCTGGTTTCCAATCTTCCTGAAGTCGTGCTGGGGCAGCTTCGCGGTAGTCAGGGGCGATTGCAGACACAGCTGGGCTGGGGATTTGGGGATGGCTGGTCTTTCTTTGCCGATGGTGGCATGGGAGGACAGGATATCCAGGCGGGCCAGGGCTGGGATGCCAGCGCTGATGATGCCACTTTGATGATTGGCGCTGCCTGGCGCATGAACCCCAGCTGGGTGTTCGGTGGTGTTCTGGAAGGAGCATACAGCGATGTGGCCTTTGGTCACGACATGGGTGGTTTCGAAGCAAAGAGCGCCCTGTTGTCCGCTTTTGCCGACTATCGTCGTGACAGCTATTTTGCCAATGCGATACTCAGTGTCGCTCTGAATTCCGATCTGGACAATATCGAGCGGGTGATTGCCCTGGGCAATGCGGCGCGCCTGGAGCAGGGCAGTTCCAGTGCCGATGCCTGGGCGGTCAAGCTCATGGCCGGCGCGGCTCTTTTGCAGCAGGATGAGTTGCAGGCAGGACCTTTTGTCAGCGTCAATTTCCAGTCTGTCGATGTGGATGGCTACCGGGAACGGGGAGTACGTTCAACTGCCATGAATTTTGGCGCCCAGAGCCGGGATTCTCTGTTGCTTGAAGCCGGTGTTTTTGCCGACTATCGTCTGGGGGCTGGCAACCTGCATGGCGCCCTGTCCTATGAGGCGGAACTGGATGACGATGGCCGCAGTTTGCGCGCCGGTCTCAACAGCCTGCCTGGCAGCCACTTCCAGCTGTATGACATCGAAGCTTCGGATTACTACTGGAAGCTGGATCTTGGCTACAACCTGAGTATGAGCAAGGGGGTGGTACTGGGCATCAACTATTCCCTGAGGAATGGTGAGAATGACAATGACCAGCAGTTCGTCAATCTGGGGATCAATGTCGATTTTTGACCGGACACCCTATTCCGCGTCGTCTTTTCCGGAGATGTCCAGTTTTCCCAGGCGATAGCGGAAGGAGCGAAAACTGATGCCCAGGCGGTTGGCGGCGGAAGTCTTGTTGCCGCCGCTTTCTTCCAGAGCCTTGAGCAGGATGTCTTTCTCGATTCGCGCCAGATAGTCTTCCAGGTTCTCGCCCGGCAGGCGCTTCTGCACACTGTCAGCGTTTGCCGCATGGCTGGATAGATCCAGCATGCCCAGGTCGTCGAGGGTGATGATGCCGTTCTCACACAGGGCGAAGGCGCGTTCCAGGATGTTTTCCAGTTCGCGCACATTGCCAGGAAAATCATGCTGCCGGAGAGCCTCCAGCGCGTCTTCCTGCAATTTTGGTACAGCTTGCTGATAATTGCTGGCAATATTTCCCAGCAGATGTTCAATCAGCCCGGGAATGTCGTCGGGGCGCTCGCGCAGTGCCGGCATATGCAGTTCGATGACATTCAGCCGATAGTACAAGTCCTGGCGAAACTCTCCTTGCTGCACCCGTTGGGCCAGGTTCTGATGGGTTGCGCTGATAATTCGGACGTCGATGCGAATCTCCCCGGTCGCTCCCACCGGGCGCACCATCTTTTCCTGGATCACGCGCAGCAGCTTGACCTGCATGGACAGGGGAAGGTCAGCGACTTCGTCCAGAAACAGGGTGCCGCCCTCGGCTTCGACGAACAGCCCGCTCTTGTCCGCGACCGCGCCGGTGAAAGCTCCCTTCTTGTGGCCGAACAACTCGCTTTCCATGAGTTCGTGAGGAATGGCACCACAGTTGACAGCGACAAAGGGCTTGTCGTTTCGCGGGCCGAGCTGGTGTATGAGGCGGGCGGCAAGTTCCTTGCCGGTGCCCGATTCGCCAGTGATATGTACTGGCGCCTGACTGCGCGCCAGCTTGCTGATCAGGTTACGCACCTTTTCCATGGCGGCAGAGTCACCCCGCAAGGGACATTGCGCATCTTCCTCGGCAGGGTCACAGACCTGCTGATCCCCGGGAACTTGCAGTTTCAGCGCGGTGCCAACCAGTTTGCGCAACACCGAGAGATCCACGGGTTTGGAAACGAAATCGAATGCGCCGGCCTTGAGCGCTTCTATTGCCGTTTCCATGTTGCCGTGGGCGGTGATCATGGCTACCGGCGTTCCCGGATGCTGCTGGTGAATTTCCCTGACCAGGTCGATGCCGTCCCCATCGGGCAGGCGCATGTCCGCAAGACAAAGCTGGAAGACCTGACTTGCCAAAGCCTCTCTGGCTTCGGCGAGGTTGGCTGCGGTCACGGTGTTGATATCCATGCGCAGCAGCGTCAGCTCCAGAAGCTCGCGGATATCCGGTTCATCATCAACGATCAGGGCAGTGGGATTGTCCATGGCTTGCAGTCCTGTTGCTTGTCATTGTCGCGGAAATTTGAGCTTGAAGCAGTTGCCACCCGCGGAAACCGGAATATAGCTGATGCGGATATTGTTTGCATCGCACAATTCCTTTACTACATACAATCCCAGTCCGGTGCCCTGATTGCTGGTAGTGAAAAACGGATCGAACAGCTTGTCCACGATATCTGCGGGGATATTCCTGCCATTGTCGATGACTTCGATATAGCCTTCGCCAGTGGCGCTGTCCAGACCGCCGGTAATGGTGATGACCAGCTGTTCACCTTTTTCCGACTGATGCTTGACCGCGTTGTCCGCAAGAGCATTGATGACCTGAGTCAGTTGTTGCGGGTCAAAGGTCAGGCTGGTTTCCCTGGGAGAAAGATAATACACGATCTGGTTTTCCTGCAATTTGTGATTGCTGGCCAGTTCCTCGCAGAGTTTTTCCAGCCACAGGTCCAGACGGATGGTTTCCGGCTTCACGGAACGCTGTCGGGACAGGGAAAGAATGTTTTCTATTACCTCATTGAGCCGGCTGGTGTTCTGATCGATGATCTCGGCCATGCGTCGATCTGTGCCTTGAAGGTCGTCGGATTCCTGCAATAACTGGCTGGCGTGGCCTATGGCGCCAAGAGGATTGCGGATTTCATGAGCGATACTGGCCACCAGGGTTCCGAGTGAAGCAAGCTTGAGCTGTTGGGCGGCTTCCGCGGCCCTGGATGCATCATCCAGAAACACCAGGGTACCGGTATTTTCCCTCTCTCCCAGACGCTGGAATTTTACCAGCAGGTCGTTGCCTTCAGGCATGTGCATATGCCGTTGCCGGGATGAAGGCTGTTTCTTCCATTCCTGCAAGGCCTTCTCCAGCTCGGGGCTGATCTGTTTCATTACATAGCCTACTGTGCTGATGGGGCGATCCAGAAACTGCCAGGCAGCGTCGTTCAGCATCTTGATTCGGTTGTGTCCGTCGAGGATGATCACACCGGTCTGCATGTGGTGGATAACCTGTTCATTCAGTTCCGTGAGATTGGCAATGTCTTTGCCCTGCTGTTTTACCAGCCGCTCACTGAGCAGGGTGCGGGCCGCCAGTTCCCGGGACAGATAGGCCAGAATGAAATAGGAGATTCCGAGCATGCTCAGCAGGGAAAAATGCCTGATAGTCGTGTCGTTGATTGCCGAAGCCACCCAGGACTCGATGAATATGGCCGCTGTGGCGATGGCGGCGGAGAACATGGCGGTGCGTGATGGCATTCCCTGGGCGCCAAAAGCAATGGAAATTCCGAGCAGGATTCCCAGGCCGGATTGCGGGCCACCGGAGGTATACAGCAGAACAGCGATCACCACGCTGTCCACGATCATGGCAAAGGAGTATTCCAGTTCCATGGCTTCCAGATTGAAAAAGCTCAATCCCAGGGAAGCGAAGGTCAGGATGAGATATACCAGAACCGTGATGATATGGAGTTTGGGAGCGGCGGCGCCGAGAAAAGATGGTCCGATGCCTGTGGCCGCAAATATCACCAGGCCGACAGCGAGTATGACCCGGTAAGTGAAATACAGGTGCATGAGCCGCTTGTGGCGGCTGTAGGCCTCGGGAACGACGATGAGGCGGTCAGCCATTCTGTCCGCGCGCATCAGTCTGGTTTCCCTTGTGCGTGCTCCTTGCAGCAATAAAAGCGTCCCTGATTCTGTATGGCTTCTTCTTCGGGCACATGCAGGCCGCAATATTCGCAGGCGCGCATATTTTGCACGGTTGGTCGCGCATCAGCCTTCCGGTTTCCTCTCAGGGTCTTGAGTATCCACCAGACAAGCAGGACAGCGATGAGCAGGAAAATGATCTTCATGAGGAGAAAACAAGGAACCTATAACTGGATATCACTTTCTATTGTGGTACTTTACCATTCTTTGCCGGAACTGGAGATACTCTGATCATGCCCAAGGTTTTTGCTCTTGCCCAAATGAACTGCACCGTAGGGGACATCAGGGGCAATGTCGGGAGAATTCTGGAAACGGCGTTGCGCGCCAGGGATGAACGGGGCGCTGATGCGGTGGTGTTTCCCGAGCTGTGCATCTGTGGTTATCCACCGGAAGATCTGCTGCTGCGCCCGGAGTTTCTCGATGATGTGGAAAACGCGCTGACCGATTTGTGTACCCGGATTCAGGGTATCGATCTGGTTCTGGGCTACCCGCGGCGCAAGGACGGGCGACTGTACAACGCCGCCGGGGTGATCCGAGATGGAAAAATCATTGCGGAGTATTTCAAGGCGGAACTTCCGAATTACAGCGTGTTCGACGAGAAACGCTATTTCAGCCCGGGAGAACAGGCCTGCGTGGTGGAAGTGGCGGGCATTCCCGTCGGCCTGAGCGTTTGCGAGGACATCTGGTATCCGGAGCCGGCACGGCGCGCTGCGGAAGCGGGCGCCAGGCTCATTCTCAATCTGAATGCGTCCCCCTATCAGAGCGGCAAGGGCCGGGAGCGGGAACAGGTGGTGGCGCAGCGGGCGCGGGAGAACGGGGTGCCGGTTCTCTATGTCAATCTGGTGGGTGGGCAGGACGAACTGGTATTCGATGGAGGCTCTTTCTTTGTCGATGCCCGGGGAGATATCCGTCAGCGCAGCGGTTTTTTTGACGAGAGCCTGGAGCTGCTGACCCTGGATGATGAACTGCGCGCGGCTCCCGCCAAGGTCACAGAATGCCCCGGCGAAGAAGAAATGGTTTATCGGGCTTTGGTGCTGGGAGTGCGTGACTATGTGCGCAAGGCAGGCTTCTGTGGTGTGGTGCTTGGTTTGTCCGGCGGCATCGATTCCGCCCTGACCCTGTCGGTTGCGGTGGATGCTCTGGGACCGGAACAGGTGGAAGTGGTGCTCATGCCATCGCGCTATACCGCAGACATGAGCAATGAGGATGCACTGCAGCAGGCAAAAGCGCAGGGAGTGAAGCATAGCATCATACCCATCGAACCGGCTTTCCAGGCGTTTTTGCAGATGCTTTCCGAAGAGTTTGCCGGACAGCCCATGGATGTGACCGAGGAGAACATTCAGGCGCGTTGCCGGGGTATCATCCTCATGGCCATCAGCAACAAGAGTGGCCGCATGTTGCTCACCACTGGCAACAAGAGTGAAATGTCCGTGGGTTATGCCACCCTGTATGGTGACATGGCCGGTGGTTTCGCACCGCTCAAGGATGTGTTCAAGACTCTGGTTTACCGGTTGGCGCGGTGGCGTAACCGAAATGGGGAAGTAATACCGGAGCGTGTCATCGTCCGGCCACCATCGGCGGAACTGCGTCCGGATCAGCAGGATACCGACAGTCTGCCACCTTATGAGATACTGGACGAGATTCTCAGGCGTTATGTGGAACAAGACCAGAGCGCAGGGGAGATCATTGACGCTGGTTTCGACGCGGATGTCGTGCGGCGCATAACACGCATGGTGGACAGAAATGAGTACAAGCGCCGTCAGGCGCCGCCGGGCGTCAAGGTAACCCGGCGTGCGTACGGGCGCGACAGGCGTTATCCTATCGTCAATGGTTACTATTGATTACCTCAGGGGGAATCCATGAAAAAACTCGAAGTCATACTCAAGCCTTTCAAACTGGACGATGTGCGTGAGGCCCTGTCCGAGATTGGCATTACCGGCATGACGGTGACCGAAGTAAAAGGTTTCGGTCGCCAGAAAGGACATACCGAGCTCTATCGGGGCGCGGAATATGTTGTGGATTTTCTGCCCAAGGTGAAACTGGAACTGGTGGTCAGGGAAGAACAGCTGGAGCAGTGTGTGGAAACCGTTATCGGCGCAGCCCGCACGGGAAAGATCGGGGATGGCAAGATCTTTGTTTCTTCCGTGGAGCGGGTTATCCGTATTCGCACCGGCGAGGAGGATGCGGACGCCATCTGAGCATCAGGCTGTTGAAAAACGCTGCTTTTCAACAGCCTTTCACGGCGGGTTTCAGGTTTTGTCCAGAAACTTCTGCCATTGTTCGATATACAGAGCTTCTTCCTCCAGCGCCGGAGGCAGAATCAGGCGCAGGCCGCAGAACTGATACCCGGCCTGAGGCAAGCCGGAACTACGCAGACTGATGCGCCGCAGGGAAGGCTGGGTATGAATGCAGCCGCCACGCAGGGCCATGTGTTGCCCGTCGAATTCCCGGGTACGCATCTCCGGGTCCACCGGGGCTTCATAGTCCCTGTAGGGGTGCAGCGAATTGCTGCACCATTCCCAGACCTGCCCGGCTCCTTGCAGGCCGCCTATGCGCGCGGCGGCTTCCCAGTGGTACTCATGGGGCAGGATCGCGCCCCTGAAGCCTTCTGTCCTGGCGCTGGCCCAGTAGGCAAACGCCTGGGCTTCGTGCCAGCTGATACCGCTGACAGGCATCTCGGCGACGAGTGGCAGGGGGCCGTTGATGCCAATGGCATACCAGTTCCGGTTGTCATCCTGCCGCCAGTGCCAGGGATGCCGGGCCTGGTTGGCATCTCTCCATTTGCGGCCGGCTTCATCCCAGAATTCGTCGTTACGGTAACCATAGTCTTCCATGAAAGCCAGCCAGGCGGCATTGTCCACGGGTTGTTTGCAGATGCGGAAATTGCGCATTTCCACCATTTGCAGGGGCTGCTCATTGTCGAACACTACGCCTTCCCGTGCGCCAATGCGGTAATGACCCTGGGATATTTCCGTGGTGTCGGGTACGGGAAGCCGGGCCTGCAATGGGTCGTGAACCTGATAACCGTCGTTCCGCCGCACAGCGCGCGCCTGGCGCACGGAGAGCATTTTTTCATAGATCAGGCCATGGACCTGCAACAGATAATCCACCAGCCAGCCATTTTCCAGCCAGGGATGATCAGGCAGCATCCCGGGATTGGCCAGCAGGGTAAGATGCTGATCCTGAATTTCCAGGGCCCAGTTGAGGAGATGCTCCTTGGGAGGCAGGGCGGCATCCTGTCCGGCTGTGGGGGGCAGCGGTGAGGCAAAGATATGGCGCACCCGTTTGCTCAGGTCGTCATCGCCCTGCAGGCGTTCGCGCAACCAGTACAGTTCCAGGTAGATACTGCGGCCCAGCAGCCAGCCCATCGAGGGCAGATCCGCATGCCAACGCCGGTTCAGGTCCCGGGCGGGCAAATCCTCCGCCAGTTGGGTGAGAAGCTCATGGGTGGTGCTGAGAGCGCCCAGGCTGGTGGGGGCGATCATCCCAGATCAGGGCTTTCGGCAGTAACCATGAAGACCACCCGCTCGGCGATGTTGGTTACCCGGTCGCCAATGCGTTCCAGATGATAGGCGATCCACAGCAGATGGGTGCAATGCATGCTGGTATCCGCGCTGGTCATGAGCGTCATCATCAGGCTGGCGCTGGCTTCTTCATCGAGTTCGTCCACCTGCCGGTCATGGGATGCCACATGTTCCGCCAGAGTGGCGTCCAGGTTCTCGTAGGATTCCATGACCTGTACCAGCATGTTCTGGCAAAGATCGCCCATGGCGGCGATGCGATCCATGGGCCCGGAAAAGTCACTGGGATCCATGCCCAGAACGATATTGGCGATATCCTTGGCATGATCGGCTATGCGCTCCAGTTCGGAAGCAATCTGCAGACTGGCGACAACCTCACGCAAGTCACCGGCCTTGGGTTCCAGGGTGGCCAGGATGTGCAGGCATTCACGCTCGATGATGCGCATCAGATGATTCTGTTGCAGATCCTGGTTCACGATCTCCTGAGCCAGTTCCGCGTTCTGGGTCTTGAGGGCTTCCAGCGCCTGTTCCAGAGCTTCTCCGGCACGGGTGGTCATGGTGAACAGGTTTTGGTGTACCTGGGCCTCGGCCCGGGCGAGAAGTCGGTGTGGCGTGGTCATGCTGCCGTCCAGTGAAGAATTTGATAGGGCGATTTTACCACGATGCGCTTGTGGCGGCAGGGCTTGTCAGGAAAAACGTTTCTGCAGATAGTCGATGATATCCCCGGACTCGTACATCCAGGTGATGCTTCCGTCTTCTTCCTCGACGCGCAGGCAGGGCACCTGCTGCTTGCCTCCCTGCTGTTCCAGTTCGCGACGGAATTGGGGATTGTTCTTCGCATCACGCAGTTCGATATTCAGACCCAGGCGGCGGATTGCGCGGCGGGTTTTCACACAGAAAGGACAAGCGGCGTACTGATAGAGTGACATGCCGGCGGTTTGGGCATCCAGTTGCGCCTGTTGCTCAGGACTGTGGGCGGGTTTTTTCGGCCGGGTGAGCCAGTCGAAGAACAGGATGATCCTGCCCAGCAGCCAGCGAATGAGGCTCATGCCTGTTTGCCTCCTCCCAGACAGGGAGGGGATTCGGGCGCTTTGCCGCCCTTGTCGAACCACTCCCCAGGGGTCATGGTATGCAGGGCCAGGGCGTGGATGCCACCCGCCAGTTCTTCCTCCAGCGCCTTGTTGATCAGGCGGTGGCGTTGTACCAGCGACTTGCCCTCGAAAGCTTCGGATACGGCAACCACCCGGTAGTGGGATTGGGCGTCTTCGGGAACGCTGTGCATATGGGTTTCATCCGTGATTTCCAGGTGCAGGGGCAACAGCGCCGCCTGGAGTTTTTGCTCGATGATGTCTTTTCTGTTCATGGCCACATCTTCCCCGGGGGGGAGAGGGGAATCAACAGGCAAAATGTGGGCGAATGTCAAATTCCGTTCCAGAATTCCGAATCCCGCGCCAGGAACTGGTCATGGGGAATGTAATGGGAACCATCACAGGAAAAATTCAGGCCGACAATGCCATTGAACAGGTTGAGGGAGCCGGCGCGCAGATAAATGGTATCGTCAGCGAAGCGCAGATGGCGGAACGTCTGCATGATGGGACGGATACTGTCCCTGGGGACGATGGCCTGTTCCGGATAAGGGTGGTGAGGGTACACCAGACAGATGTCCGGATCGGTGAGCGCGTCAATCTCAACCAGATGATAACGATAGGGGTCGTGCATGAACCACAGGGTGGCGCGGCTGCTGGAAAAATGAATCTCCACCTGGAAGGCGCCGTGTTCGGTGACCAGTTCTTCCAGCACAGGCAGCACCAGATCCAGCTGGTTGTCCAGGCTGCTCTGGATCCGGCACTGCTGAAACACCTGGGAGCGGATCGCCGGATCTCCCTTGATCTGACGCCAGCGGCCTGGTTCTGCATAATGCTCTTTGGTCAGGGGCAGATCCCGCAGGTCGAAATCAGCGCCCAGATAGCCCATCAATTCCCCATCCACATGAACCTTTCGCACCGCGGTCAGTGAAGGCCGGCTGGCGCGCAGACTGATGTAGGCGCTGGACAGGGTCATGTCCTGATCCGGGTTCAGCTCCTGGAAATAGGGCCGGGTGGATCGGTCGCGACCGAAATCGGCTTCGATGAGACCATCCTGGGAAGCGTTTGCGCTGATCTGCTGGCCGTCCAGGTCCATTGCATACAGGTAACTGCAATAAGGCACCTGATCCAGGCTTTTCATCAGCGCCTGATCCAGCAGCGTTTTTTGTTCCCATACGCGGGCGCAGCGGCGCGCCGCCCGCTTCATGGGGTCGAGTAGCATGTTGTAGAGCATGTCCCGCTGACGGCGGATATGCTCCTGCAGATCTGGGTTGTTGGCGGACATTATTTTTCCGGGGCAGGGCCAAAACTGGGGAAGGGTGTTACATTGCTTTTGTCACCGACATCGAAGATCATGTTCTGGCCGCGTTTCTCGACTTCATCTATGCGTATGATGGCGTGCATGGGCACGAGGATGCGGCTGGTGCCGGAAAATTCGTCCTTGAGACGTTCTTCCGCCGGGTCGATGACCACCGTGGTGTGTTCGTTGAAGAGCAACCCCGAGATCTCGATGAATCCGTACAGGTCGCCCTGGCTCACCTGTTCGGCGTGTAACTGGTAGACCTTGCCCTGATTGTGGAATGTGACGCGGAATATACGCATGATTTGTGACACCTTGATGGCAACCAGAAAATTATACCAATGCGTGCCGGATTCTTCTCTGATTTGCGGTAACATGAACATTGCTCATCAGGGCATCTCGAAAAATCGGGATCGCCATCAGTTTTGGAGGCTATTGATGTCTGACGTGCAAAAGCCAGGACGAATTTCGTGAGTGGCAGCGCATTCTGGCGGCAACGGGAAAAGCAGCCTGTGGGCGAATCCGTGGCCCTGGGGAAGGTGCTGGAACAGATTCCGTGGAATGCCGACGGGTTGATCCCCGCCATCGCTCAGCAGTATGACAGCGGGGAGGTGCTGATGCTGGCCTGGATGAATCGCGAAGCACTGGAAGAGACCCTGGAAAAGAGCAGGGTATGTTACTGGTCGCGTTCCCGGCAACAGCTTTGGCGCAAGGGTGAATCCTCCGGTCAGGTTCAGGTACTCAAGGAAGCGCGCCTGGACTGTGATGGGGATGCCTTGCTGCTGCTCGTGGATCAGACCGGTCCCGCCTGTCATACCGGGCGGCGTGGCTGCTTCTACAATTTGATCGAAGGGGACAGGCTGGTTGTGGATCAGCCCGTTCTGATCGATCCCGCCACTCTTTACGGCAAATAGCCATGCTCCGGATTCATCCCCTGCCGGCCTTTGATGACAATTATATCTGGGTGTTGACTGTCCCGGAGCAGAATGCCTGTATCGTTGTGGATCCCGGTGATGAAGAGCCGGTTCTGGAGTATCTGGAGAAACAGGGGCTGGAGTTGTCGGGCATTCTCGTCACCCATGGCCATGGGGATCATACCGGCGGCGTGCGGGAGTTGAAAAAGCGCTGGCCCCGTGCCATGGTCTGGGGGCCGGCAAGGGAACCCGTACCTGTGGTGGAAGAGCATCTGGGCGAGGGAGATGAAATCTCTCTGGCGCCTCTGCCGTTTTCCTGCCGTGTCATGGATGTACCGGGACATACCAGCGGCCACCTGGCCTATCTGTCAGGAGATATCCTGTTCTGTGGTGATACCCTGTTTGCCGGCGGCTGCGGGCGGGTATTCAGCGGTACGCACGACCAGCTCAGTGATTCCCTGCGCAGGATTGCCGCATTGCCGGCGCAAACCCTGGTGTACTGCGCTCATGAATATACTCTGGCCAATCTTGGCTTTGCGCTCTGGGTGGAGCCGGACAACCCCGCGATTCTGGCGCGCAAGGAAGCGGAAGAGCGTAAACGGGCGTTGGGGCTGCCCACGGTGCCGTCCCGTCTGGCGCTGGAGCTTGAAACCAACCCCTTTCTGCGTACCGCTGAACCAGCGGTGGTCGCCGCGGCAGAGGCCTGGGCCGGGCGTGCCCTGAACGGCCATCGGGAGGCGTTTCGCGCCTTGCGGGACTGGAAGGATCAGGACTATGACTAACCCGAATATTGCACCAGAACGCGCAAAATGTGGGTTTTATACCATGAATTACAGCCTGTTGCGTGACGATTATGCTGGATACAGTTTGTACCTGTCATACTATCCGGTTTTTCCCGGGATTTTTTCACCCAGCTTGCCCGAACGCACTGCAAGCCGATGAATAACATCGACTTTTGTCCGTTCGAACAATCTGGGCAAAAATCTCTCCGGGAAAATTCCGGATTCCGGTGCAATATTCGGGCTAAGCGCTTTCACTGATCGCGCCCTTGCCAATACCTTCAAAAGCCTGTACCCGGAAACGGTCGCCTGGGTGTTCGGCCTCCATGCGTTCGCGGATATGGCGGGCGATATTTTCCACCGTGGATTCTGTATCGATGAGATAACAGCGGTCTGCGGCCAGCTCCAGTTCGAAGTCACCTTGTTCCGCTGTATAGGCGAAACGAAACATGCTTTGGTCATTCCAGCGGGTAATGGCTGTCAGATCGGCTTCGGTGCCGATGTAGACATCGCGCAACAGTCCGGCCCAGAACTGTTCCAATACTTCATCGCGCACATCGTTGCGCCAGATACGGATTCTGGAACGGTGACCATGGGCAATACGCTGGCAGTTTCCGCAATGCAGCTTGAGGCCATGACTGTACTGATACCAGGCGCCTTGTTCGGTTTCCGGTGTCAGTTGCAGGCTTACTGAATGAACATTGTCCGGCAGCTTCGGTTCCAGCGCCAGCTCGATGGCCCGGGCTACCGACTCTGGAGTGATTTCCCCGCCCGGAATGAATTGCACGGATTCCTCCGGTCCCTGATGGCGGATGCGCATGCCATTGTTCTGCATGAAGCTGATGCGGTTGTCTTCTATTTCCAGTCCCGGGTGATCGGCGGGGATCAGCAGGCGATGGTCAAAGCGCTCATCGATGAGCTGTTTGACCTGACGTTTCACGTCAGAAAAATCCAGCACCATGCCCTGATCATCCAGACCGCCAAGAAGTTCGATATCCACCTGCCAGCTTTCCCCCACCAGTCCCCGGGAGGCATGCAGGCAGGAGAAATCCATGACGGTGAGTTGATTGACGAAAAGACGCATTCCTGCATTATCCCCGATGGCATGGCCAAGGAACAGAGGGAAAATGCGGGGTTTGGAGAATACTGCTCCCGGCATCCCTGCCTTCGCAGCATAAGCACGTTGTTTCGAGAATACTGCGCCCGGCATCCCTGCCTTTGCAGCATAAGCACGTTGTTTCGAGAATACTGCTCTCGGCGTCCCTGCCTTCGCAGCATAAGCACGTCCCTGTGCAAAAAAAAGGCGCCCGGAGGCGCCTGATCCCAATAGGAGGGAGGGAATCGTATCAGCCAGCAATTCCAGGATTGCCTTTCACCCCGACGAGTTTCGGTGTGTTGAGTTTTTTGATTTTCACCGTACCCTGCTCCTTAAGGTAATCGGCGACTACATCCCAAATGGGGCGGCCAGGCGATTGTGATCCGACCGTGGCCCAGCCGGAAACCATGTATTTTTTCCTGGCCTCGATTTTGCTGCCGTTGTCCAGCGTCATGTTGCTAATGCGTTTACCCATGGTCTGCCCGGGTTCGCATACATAGTCCATCCCGCCAACCCGCACCATGTCACCGCCTTGCTGATAATAGGGGTCGGTGTTGAACAGGTTGTCGCATACATCTTCCAGGATGGCCTTGATTTCCTCGCCGGTCATTTCGCGGCGATAGGTTTCCGGGTAGGTAATGCAGGTCTGGTCCATGACGTGATCCATGGTAATGGCCTGGCCGGGCAGCACTGTGGTGCCCCAGCGGAAACCGGGAGACAGGGAAATCTGCGAGTCATTGACCTTGTTCAGGGCATCACAGATGATCTGGTCGAAAGTGCCGTTGAAATTGCCGCGTCGGTACAGGGTTTCGCCGGCTACGGCGAGCTTCTTTTCCAGTTTGTCCTTGTAGGGAGCACGTACCTTGTCGATGTAGGTCTGCATCTCCTTGTCTGCCTCGAGCAGGTTGGAGAATATGGGAACCAAACGATAGCGGTAGCCTTTCAGCTTGCCCTTGCTCACATCCAGATCCATGACGCCCAGGAACTTGCCGTTGGAACCGGCGTTGGTCACCAGGGTCTTGCCTCCCTTGTTGCTCACTTCCACGGGACGGGGAACGCCATCGTGGGTATGGCCGCCAAAGATGACATCGATACCGCTTACCCGGGAAGCCATTTTCAGATCCACGTCCATGCCATTATGTGAAATGACGACTACCAGATCCGGTTTCTCGTTTTCACGGACATGGTTGACCATGGACTGCATGCGCTCGTCCTGAATGCCAAAGGTCCAGTCGGGAATGAAACGCTGAGGATTGGCGATGGGAGTGTAGGGGAAAGCCTGGCCGATTACTGCCACACGCATGCCGTTTACGGATTTCATGGTGTAGGGCTTGAAAGCGAGGCCGCTGTCTTCATCAAAGCCTGCGAAATCTGCAAATTTGTAGTCGAACAGGGCGTCGTCATTGACGCTCACGTTCTGGGCCACGAACTCACCCTTGAAGTCTGCGATATTGGAGATGACTTCCTTGTCCAGATAGGTAAATTCCCAGTGCCCGGTCATCACGTCCACACCCAGCAGGTTGCAAGCGCCGACCATGTCCTTGCCCCGGGTCCAGTAGGCAGTACCGGAGCCTTGCCAGGTGTCGCCGCCGTCCAGCAACAGGCTGTTGCCATCGCCGCGCTCGGCGCGCAGGCGCTTTACCAGAGTGGCGAGATGGGAAAAACCGCCCACCTTGCCAAATTTTTTGGCGGCATTGTCAAAATCCAGATAGGTGAAGGCGTGGGCTTCGATGCTGCCTGGGGCAATATCGTAGTGTTCCAGGAAAGCCTTGCCCACGATATGGGGGGCCTTGCCCCTGGCCTTGCCGATACCCAGGTTGACGCTGGGCTCCCGGAAATAGATAGGGTTGAGCTGTGCATGGCAATCTGTCATGTGCATTAGGCACAGGTTGCCGAATTTGGGTATTTCGTACAAGTCGGAAGGCTTGCGTGCCGCGGCAAAGGCGGAAGCGGGCAGCATGCCGGCGGCGCCGGCCAGACCCATCAGCCTTACAAATTCTCGTCTCGATATGGTCATGGTGGAATATCCTGTGGATAGCGATACAGAAAACCTGTCCTGCCCCGGCTGGAACAGGACAGGTTCTGTGGGGTAGCTCAGCGAATCTTTGCGCTGATGGAGTCGCCGTTGCCCTTGTTATCTTTCCAGGCAAGTTCGATGGCGTCGTCTTTCTTGCCGCCTTTGAACTTGAATGCCAGGTAAGGGTTCTTGGAGACGGAACCGCCCCATTCGCAGTTGATGACTTCCTTGCCATTGTGCTTGCACACGACTTCCTGAATGAAGTGGGCAGGAATCATCTCGCCGGTCTTTTTGTTCTTGCGCAAACCGGTTTCCATGGGGTGGGTGATCAGTGCCTTGACCACGGTTACGCCATTTTTGGCTTTTGCGCGAATCTTGATGGTTTTAGCCATTGTGTATTGCCTCTTGGTTGATCAGCCGCCGCAGCCGCCAATAGTGACTTTTACGCCCTTGCGTGCGGAAAACAGTTTGCCGTTAGCCTTGACTACGGCGATGACATCTCCGGTCTTGCCCATTTTTACCCGGGTGGATACATCCGGAAGGGTGCCCTTGGGCAGGTGAAAGACGGCGGACAACGGGGTGGAGTTCTTTTCCACCAGCAGGGTAATGGAATCCACGCCTTTCATCTTGGTGGCCACGGAAACCGGTACTACCGCGCCGTTTTCGGCGATATCCGGAGCCTTGATGGTGATGTCCGTGGAAGGGGTGGTCACCGGCTGTCCATTGGAAGCGGCGATGGCTTCATCGATGCTCTTGGCGGTGAATGCGTTCTTGTTCCAGGCAGCCAGTACGGCTCCCGGGGTAATCAGGCCGGCGGCGGCGCCCAGGGCGCCTACGGCCAGTGACCCCTTGAGGAACACTCGGCGTTTCTGATTCAGACTCATAATGATTTCTCCAGTTGCTGTGTCAAATAATGTTAGAAACGGGGGCCGGCGTTTTTCTGCGCCATGGCCTGCTTGTATCCGGCCTCTGCCTGGAATTTTGCGATATCCAGAAGCTTCAGCGCCTTGGCATAGTCGCCGGCTTCTGCTGCCTTGACTGCGCTTGGCAGATATTTCTTCTTGGACTTCTTCCAGCGGATGTCCCGCCATTCGCCACCTACGGAAGCTGCTTTCTTTACCGCGGCCTGGGTTTCGGCCAGGGCGGCCTCATATTGCGCCTTCATGCTGGTGGGCTTTTGCGGTGTGGTGGCGTTGCAGCCTGCAATGAGCAGGGCCAAGCCAAGTGCTGTGATCAGTTTTTTCATGTGTCTGTCTCCCCGTTACTCGCGGTAACCCGGTGCGTTGATTTCCAGGCCGTTGGACATATAGGTGTGGAAGAATTCCAGATTCCGGTATTCCTTTCCCTGTGCCTTGAATGGTCGTGCGCGAACCTGCTTGTTGCAGCCACCATAACGGCGGTGCAGGGTTCCAAGGCCATCACCCTTGCCTTTTTTCGCCCACTTGGCACGAAATACGGGGAAATGGGTGGTATGTCCCAGGGCGGCGCTCAAAGTGTTGCCCCGGATACGTTGCCCTGAGTAATAAACATGGCAATCGGCACAAGCCATATTCAATTGGCCGCGCTTGGCATAGAAGAAATGCTTGCCTTCTTCATAGGCTTCCAGGGCCTTGGGGTCATTGGGGATGACCACATTGGTCTTCTGGCCGCGGGCTTCGTAGCCCAGGTAGGCACCCAGATGGGCGATCTTGCCTTTCTTCCAGCCAAACGGCTTTTCGCCATTGGCTTTCAGGCATTTGTTGATGTCACCTTCCAGGGTAACGACCTGCTGGGTCTTGCTGTCCCAATGGGGGTATTTGACCCGTACCTTGGAAGGATCCTTGCCAAAGCAGCTGGCAAAGCTCTTGCCGTTCTTGAAAGGGGTTTCCCAGATTTCCCGGCCTTTGTCCACGTATTCCTCGTAGGGAGGAAATTCTTCCATGGATTCCCACTGGAGGCGTTTGCTGGCGTCCAGGGCGTAAGGGCCATTGCTGAAGTCATTCAGCTGAACGCCGGGAAAGCGTTGTTCAAAATAGGCGCGGAAATGTTGCAGATCTTCTTTCGGGCTGGAAAATGCCTGTGTTGCCGTAGCCACCAGACCGGCGGAAAGCAACAGAGTCAATGTTTTTTTCATGATATATCCTCTTGCGTCCGGTGAATTACAGGCTGTAGATGAAATCGGTTACCAGATCGATTTCCTTCTCGGTAAGCACCTTGTGACGCCCCATGGGGGGCATGATGCTGTTGGGATTGGCTACCGTAGAGTCCCAGATTTGGGCACGAAGCTTGGCCTTGTCCGGAAAACGCGCTTTCATGCCAACCAGCGGGGGGGCGATGGTGCCGGCCAGGCTGCCACCTTCGATTTGATGGCAAGCCAGGCAGTTGCCTTTTTTGCGATCAAAAGCAATTTTCTTGCCAGCGGCAATATCATCGGCGCTGGCCTGGGCGGAGAACACCAGTCCGGCGCAAAGGGCCAGGACAGTGGTGGTGCCACCAAGCCTTTGGGTGAATTTCGTCATTACATCCTCCAGGGATTAGTAAGGATACTGATGTCGCAGCACATTGTTCTTCCTGACGCCATTGCGTGTGGGGAAATGCCTGCGAGTGGAATACATGCTTTGAAGCACATCCGCCGGAATTGCCATCTCTTTCAGTGGAGGCTTAACCCCGACGTGTCGGAAAGTATGCCGGGCATGCCCGGCAGGGGAAATTGGCAGATACGGGAAAATATATAGGGGTATTCCCTAATATGACCCGTAATAAGCAATTAGCCCGAATATTGCACCGGAATCCGGAATTTTCCCGGAGAGATTTTTGCCCAGATTGTTCGAACGGACAAAAGTCGATGTTATTCATCGGCTTGCAGTGCGTTCGGGCAAGCTGGGTGAAAAGATCCCGGGAAAAACCGGATAGCATGACAGGTACAAACTGTATCCAGCATAATCGTCACGCAACAGGCTGTAATTCATGGTAAAAACCCATATTTTGCGCGTTCTGGTGCAATATTCGGGTTAGTGCGGCTTTGTTGTGGTATAGGTTATGACAACGCCAAGCAGCCAGGGAACATTGTTATTGGCATCCAATCCATGAGGATAAAAGGTCAGATAATAATTATACTGTGAATTATCAATGTTCGGGTTGGTTATGGTGTTATCAATGGCGGATCCTGTTACCACAGTGCCGCCGCCACCGCCGCTGGAAGATGTCTGAGCCATGACACTTTCGGTGGCATCTGCCAGCGATAGCCGATACAGATTTACATCTGCATCATGATTGGCGCCATCCTGGTAGTGGAAGGTCATCTTGGTCACTGTGGCACCATCAGGAAGCATCACTGGCGCTGTATAAGCTGCATCAGTAGTAGTGGTACGACTTCTCAACACGCCGCCGTTTTTTTCATGGTAAGCAATATAGGTGAACATTTTTTCTGGAACAAAGGCCGACGCGGGAACAGACAAATTTGAAGTCATGGCTTTCCAGGTCAGACCGCCTTCCACATGGGCGTCGCCGTCGGAATAGACGCCATATCCCACGCCGCTGGAAGCGCCATATATGCCGGCTGCGCCGGCAAAGTTTGTACTGGTAGTGATTCCGTACACGCCATAAACATTGCCGTTACCATATACCCCGCTGTTACCACTGGTGCTTAGTCCATACACACCATAGTAGCCATTGCCGAACACACCATAACCACTGGTGCTGTCTCCCTGACCATAAACGCCAACAAAGGGAGCCTCACCCCAGACGCCATAGCCAGAGGAGCTGTTGGATTTCCCTTGAACGCCTACAGAAGTGGCGCTGCCGGCGTCAGAAGCCACCCCCAGCACACCAACAGGTGATCCCGAGCTCTGGCTGTTGGTGCCGGTTATAATGCCGTTGGCATCCGCGCCCGACAGATTCAACGGAACCGCCACCGACAGAGTCACATCGCCGCTGGTGCCGCCGCCGGTCAAGCCGGTTCCCGCATTTACGGCGGTGATATCGCCGCTGCCGCCTGCGCCGCCCGTATCATCCGCCGCACAAGCCCAGGCGCTGCCGTTCCATTTGGCAATCTGGTTGGCCGCGCAACTCAGGCTTGCCAGCGTATCATTGTCTCCATCGGCAATGCTTGCAGGTACATTGGTCAGATTGTTCCAGTTGCGGTAATAGTCACCGTGCTGCCCGTCGAGCAGATCCGCATCCAGGCCATTGCCCGCGCCATCGAGAACATCAAAAAGGGTTTCCTCCAGGGCACGCACGAAAAATACCGCCATCTGATCCCGGGTGACATTGGATCCGGGGCAATACTGCGCCTCGTTCTGCGGTGTGCCAGGATCATCTGCAACACATCCCTGGGTGACATTCAGATTCATGAATTCCTCAATGAAGCCGCAGGCCCAGTGATTGCTGTCCACATCATTGAATACGGTTCCGCTGCATGGATAGGTTGCAGCGAGAATATCCGCCAGACGGGAAGGCGTCTCCTCCGCCTGTGCAGTACCACCCAGGGTGGCCAGCATCAGGATTGCCAAGGGTTTCATGGATATGGCTTTCTTGTATTTCATTTCATCCTCCAGTAGATGTTTGCTTCAGGACCGGAATATGCCTTCCGGCACAAAATCCAGGTTTTCAGGGTGTATGTTTCCTGGTCATATCCTGCAAATGCCATGCCATGCTGGAGTTCTCGTGGGTGCGGTTGTTTTCACGAGTCGGGTTTTTGCGTTCCATGAGGTTTGACAAGCGCGATGAAAATTCCGTAAATGCCTGAGGGTGCTTTCTCTCGTGCGAGCGAGTTAAATCCCATAGATTCCGGGGCTTTTTCAACCCGGGAACCGGAAAATGTGATTTCCCGGTTCCCCATATTTTCAATGATTTACAGCCACTGAAAATGGCGGTATATCCCTATACCGCGCACAGGCTGTCGAAAGACAGCGTCAGGCTCTTGCCATACCCGCATGGACCATTTCCCGATGAACAAACAGAAGCGGAATCTTCGTTATGTCCCCAATCGAATCAAACCCAAATCTGCTCAATCAGGATTCATGAAGTCTGCGTTGTGATTGTTTGCGCCGGGCGCTTCCAATCCCAATAACGGGACTGGCAACAGATCCCGGGTGTTTATCTGTTCCAAAAACGGGATAGAGGCGATTGTTGTTTGAGTTTGTGTTTTTTCGGGGGAATAGGGCAGGGGATTGAAAAGCGTGAAGTGATTTTTTCAATATCCCGCTAATTGTCGAATTCCATCAATGGCTTGATGTGTTGTTCTTTTGCGGGCATGGGCAAGACGCCATGCAAGGGGAAAATGTCTTTCAGCTTCTCGGTCATTGGGCATTCTTCCTTGCTGCACAGCACAATGATGCGGCAGTCCGGCGCGTATTTCTGCAAGGCGTACAACAGCACATCCAGATTGCTGATATTCACTCCGGCGTAGTTGTTGCTGTAGCCGTAGATGAATTCCGCAACGATGTAATCCGGCGCCTGTTTCTTCAAGGCGGCCATGACCTTGCGCATGTTGCTGAAGCGTTTCTCCTGTATCCCCAGCCTGCGGTACAGGTCGCTGAAACTCGGGTGGGCGGCGGTCTCGATGATGGAATAGATCAAACGCATGTTTTCAGCCTTTCGAGTTCCTCATGTATGGCATGTTCCTGCAAGGAATCGAAGTCTTCCGCGTTGAACAGGGTGATGGCGCCAGCGACCTCCGCCCAGGCAAAGCCCGTGGCCCAGTGGGAATGTTGATAACTTCCTTGCATGGCCCGCTGTATGATGAACAGTTTTCCGGGACGGTAAAGCAGGTTGTAGGCTTGATTGTGATGGTGCAGTTCTTCGATGAAATGCCAGGCGGCGTCCGCGTCGCTGAATACTTCGCAAGGCAGTGGCCAGATGTGGCTGCCGCCGTTATGCTGCCAGATTGGATCTTCCACCGGATAGCCGTTGCTTTTACCCACATAGGTCTGCACATGCTGATGATTCACCGAGGAGCAGGCGCCACGGGAGTTGTAGCCGAAACCACAATCCGGAAGTCTTTCTCCCAGGGTTTCCATGAGCCGCCAGAGATATTCATGGGCAAACTTTCCCAGATACTGCGGATGTCGTTCATCCGGTTCCATGACCAGGATGCCATGCAGGGGAGCGAAGGGAAACTTGTTGTACAGCAAGCGGCAGTGATGTCCCAGCAATTCCCCTTCCCAGATGGTTTCCTTGCGCAAAAAAGCCTTGTTGAAATGAAAGGCGTTATTGTCGAAGGGCGCATGCAGCGCATGGATACATGCGTCGCTCATGCGTGCCGGACGGAAGGCGCGCAGCTGGTTGTATTGCAGCTGCCAGGGGCCGGCCTGGCGAAAGCGGGTCGTTTGCAGCCCATCCAGGCCCACCGCCATGAGTTTGAGAAAAACCAGCACGTCGTCCGGTGCATGCTCCAGCCGGCGTCCTGCGCCCAGTACATGCCTGACCTGCAAGGCGAGTTCGGTAAAACGCTTCCTTATGGTGGATTTGAGCTGTATCCACAACTGTTCATCGTAAATGGCATTGGCCAATACCAGGACAAAGCTGCCCAGCTGCTCGTCCAGCAGCAGTTTTTCCAGCCCCCGCGTGAAGCCTTGCCGAAAGCGCTCTTCATTGTCGAACAGTACGGGCAGCATCAGTTATCCTTGTCCTTGGGTTCCGGCACTGGATCCACGCCGCCTTCGTGAAAGGGATGACAGCGTCCCACGCGCTTGATTCCCAGCCAGATGCCCTTCAAGGGGCCATGCTTTTCCATGGCTTCTATGGTGTAGGCGGAACAACTGGGATAGTAACGGCAGTTGTTGCCCAGAAACGGGCTGGCGAGCAGCTGGTAGGTTTTCACCAGACTGATGAGGGCGCGCTTGAGCCAGGCTTTCATGTCAGGCTCCTGTGGGCCTTGCCCTGCAGCCACCATTGACTGATCATGGCGGAAAACAGATAGCCGCTTCCGGCAAGGAGAATGATGACCGCTCCCGTGGGCAGATCCAGCCAGAAGGAAAGCATGATGCCGGCGGTGGTGAACAGCATGCCCAGAACACTGGCGGCGATCATCATGCGTCCCAGGGTATGAATGTAATGCCCGGCGATGGCGGCCGGCAGTGTGAGCAGGGCAATGACCAGAACCAGGCCCACCACCTGCACCAGCAGTACCACGGTAAGCGCCACCAGACAGAGGAACAGCAGATAGAAGAAGTTCACCGGCACGCCACGCAGGCGGGCGAATTCCTCATCGAAAGATACCGCCAGGAACTGCCGGTAGAAAGCGAGCACCATGCCAATGATCAGTGCATCCAGGGCGGCCATTTCTCCTATCTGTGCCTGAGAGACCAGCAGGATGTTGCCAAACAGGTAGCTCACCAGGTCGGTGCTGTAGCCGGGGGTGCGGTAGATGAACAGGATGCCGATGGACATGCCCATTGCCCACATGGCGCCGATAAGTGTATCTTCCTGGGCGCGCCAGCGCAGCTTGATCCAGCCAATGAGCAGTGCTGCGCAGATGGCCGCGAGCAAGGCGCCCTTCATGGGTGCAAAGCCGAAGAAAAGGGCCGCGCCCATGCCGCCCAGTACGCTGTGGGAGATGCCGCCCGCCATGTAACCAATGCGTTTCACCACTACATAGCTGCCCATGACGCCACAGCCAATACTGGCCAGCAGTCCTGCCAGCAGCGCGGATTGAAGAAAACCGTATTCCAGGATGGCGTTCATGGATCAGTGATGATGGTGCGCGACCATGCGTACCTCATTGTCGTAGAGCTGCTGGATGATCTGGCCATCGATGTCTTCCGTGCGATGGCAGATGAGGGTGCGATTGAGGCAGGCGACCCGGTGTACATAGCCGGAGATGAAGGCGATATCGTGGGAAACTACCAGAATGGTCATGCGTTCATTCAGCAGTTTGAGCAGATCGAACAGTTCGTTTTCCACGCGCATGTCGATGTTCGCCGTGGGTTCGTCCAGGATCAGGATTTCCGGCTCGCAGGCCAGGGCCCGGGCCACCAGAGTGCGTTGCAGCTGGCCGCCGGAGAGCTGGTCGATGCGCCGCTGGGCCAGATTGCTGATTTCCGTCTCCTGCATGACCCTGTGAGCGACGTTCCGGTCTGCGCGGCTGTAGCCCCCCATCATGAGTCCCTTGCCCAGGCGTCCCATGAGCACCACCTGTTCCACCGTGACCGGGAAGTCCCGGGCGAAAGCCGGATACTGGGGAACATAGCCCAGGCGGGTGCGCGCCTTTTGGGGTGAGCGGCCAAGCACCTTTACCGATCCCAGTGTGGGGGAAAGCAGCCCGAGTATGATCTTCAGCAGGGTACTCTTGCCACCGGCATTGGGCCCCACGATGCCGAGGAACTCCCTTTCCGGAACCGCCAGGCTGACATGCTCCAGTACCGGGATTTCACCATAGGCGAAGGACAGGTCATGGATTTCGATGGCGTTCATGAAGTCTTTCCTCGCAATACATTGGCCAGTTTTCGCAGGGAAGCAAAGATATCTTCATCCAGCGGATCGACCTCCACCAGTTCTGCATTCAGCGCACGGGCCAGAACCCCTGCGGTGGTATTGGCGTGCTCGGGCTGGACGATGATGGCATGAATGCCAAGGCGCCGGGCCTGGTCGATAAGAGCGGCCAGACTGCGGCTGTTGGGTTCCTTGCCATGCGCTTCCACGGCCAGCTGATGCAGGTGGTAGCGGCGTGCAAAGTAACTCCAGGCCGGGTGGTACACCAGAAAGGTCTTTCCTTTCAGGGGCGCCAATCCTGCCTCTAGTTCTGAGTCCAGGGCATCCAGTTTTCCGGCGAATGCCTGATAGCCGGTTTGCAGTTGCTCTTGCAGGTCCGGGAAGCGTTTTGTCAGCTCCGTGGTGAGGACGCGCGCATGTTGCTTTACCAGACTGGGGTCGGTCCAGATATGCGGATCCGATTCCTGGCCATGCGCATGGTCTTCAATGAGATTCAGCCCCTGGCGCATGTCGAGTATGCGCATGGAAGGATTGGCGCTGTGAAACCGTGGCAGCCAGCTCTGCTCGAATGGCACCCCTGCGCGGACATAGAGCGCAGCTTTGGACAGGCGTGCGATCTGGCGTGGCGAGGGCTGGTAGGTGGCGGGGTTGAAACCCTTGCCCACCATGGCTTCCACCCGCAGGGCATCACCCGCGATGGCTTCCACTATGGTTTTCTGCGGCAATACGCTGACGAATATCAGAGGCTTGCCATAAAGCATGCCCGAGGCAAGAAGGAACAGAAAAAAGGTGAGAAAGCGCATCGGTATTCCTTGTTGAACGAATGTTATATTGTATCACTCCAAATCTTTCGCCCAGCTGTTATGAGCACCAGTCTGTTTCTCTATCCCCTGCCGCCGCTGGAAAAGCCTCCGGAGATGCGCGCAGTTATCGAACCATTGCGCCAGGCTGGATTTCTGGGGAAATCCCTGGATGAAAACAGATATGCAGTCGGGGAAGGTTTTTTCAACTGCATGACTTTTGCCGGCTGCTCGCCACATCTGCGCCTGGATCCTCCTGTAGAGGGGGACTGGCGCTTCTGCCATGTGCAGATTCATGCCAGCGAACGGCCACGTTTGCGCATGACGCCGCATCGGGGGCGTCCCCGCTGCCCTGTCTGCCGCGCTGGCCTTGCCGACTGGAAGAAGTATCTGGATGAATGGAAGCAAGATGCCAGTCAGAAGCTTGGGTGTGTTTCCTGCGGAGCGAATATTGCGGTGGCGGAGCTGGACTGGCGTCAGTATGGCATGGCGGCGCGATGCAGCGTGGAAATTCATCAGGTCTATCCGGGAGAGGCATTGCCCCAGGATGGTCTGTTGCAATTGCTGGGAAAACTTACCGGCCGGGATTGGGCCTATGCCTGGGCGGAGAGCCGCTCATGAGAGGAAGGCGCGATGGCCTCTTCCGGGAGTTCCAGCTCCATGGCTACCGGAAGATGATCGGACAGGGGATAGTCCAGCACCCGGGATTGAATGATGTTCAGGTTGCGTGATACCAGGATATGATCAAATTTCTTTACAGGACGCCAGCTGGGGAAAGTGGCCTGGTCGCAGGCGGGTTCATTCATGTCATGGGCTTCGATGAAACGCCGGATCTCGCTGGCGTCACAGCCTGCATTGAGATCGCCCATGAGAACCACATTGGGCCGGTTTTCCAGTAGTTCGCTGAGAAAGGCCAGTTGTTTGGCCCGGGCGCGCCGGCCCAGAGCCAGGTGTGCGCTGCACAGCATCAGGGCTTCACGGTGGCTGCCGAACTCCAGCAGCATGGCGCCACGCCCCGGCCCCCCAGGCAGCTTGTGATGGGTGATCTGTTGGGGACGAAAGCGGCTGAGAAAACCGTTGCTGTGTTGGGCAATGACCCCGATATTGCGATTGATCTGGCGATACCAGTAAGGAAAGCCCGCCCGGTGAGCCAGATATTCGGTAATGTCGACAAAACCACAACGCAAACTGCCGGCGTCCACTTCCTGCAGGCTGACCATGTCGTACCGGGAAAGCATGGATGCCATGCGGTTGAGATTGAGCATGCGTTCCCGGTGCGGGAATACATGCTTCCAGCCCTTGGTGACGTATTCCCGGTAACGTCCGGTATCCACGCCCACCTGAATGTTGTAGCTGAGCAGGGAAAAACGCCGCGGCAAAGTGCTGCCGCGGATGCTGACATCCTTGTCCGCGGCAGAGCTCATTTTTTGCGGTCGGCGATGGTTTTTTCGATGAGCGCGTCGGTGATTTCCAGAACCTGCGGCGTGTTCTTTATGCGATAGCGTCCGTCCACGATCATCATGGGCACCGAGCGTACCCCGTAACGACGCATCAGAGCCGCGGCGCGATTGGCCTTGGTCTGCACCGTAAAGGAGTTCAAAGTGGCATGGAACTTGTCCATGTCCACGCCGTTTTCCTTGAGAAAGGCATCGATTTTCGCCTGGGTATTCAGGCGGCGTTTCTGCTCGTGTATGGCCTTGAACCAGGCATTGTGCAGACGTTTTTCCTCGCCCATGACTTCCAGCGCGAAGAAGTTTTTCGCATGCAGATTGGCGACACCACCAAACATGGCAGGCATATGCCGGAATTTCACATTCTCCGGCAGTTTTTTCTTCCATTCCTGCAGGGAAGGATCCAGGTTGTTGCAATGGGGACAGGTGTACATGAAGAACTCCATGACCTCCACCTCATCACCACTGCCCATTGGGGGGGCAGGGGTAATGCTGTCATAGTTGACGCCTTCTTTCAGGTCGGCCGCAGCAATGTTCAGGGACATCAGGCCGAGAGTGAGCAATAGGAAAAGTTTTTTCATGGATAATATTCTCCTGGAGTGGGAATTTTTCTATTTATTCAGCAGAAACTGGGACAGTCCGGGGTAATTGAAGTTCAGTCATGAAGGAGTATTCTACAGGCTGAAGGCGTAACAGTATATGAACCTGTTTGGCGCTTCGGGCAGGAAAGGCTGGTTTTTTCAATCAAGAGCATTGTCCAATGCGCCCTGATGAACTCACGGATTCAGCCGTGGGTTTCGAAAAATGGCAGCCAAAACCGGATCAACTCACGCGCAGCCTCCCCGGGCGCCAGGGTCGATCCACCTTCCCCAGCAGTCGGCCCTGTTCATCGAACTCCAGGCTGTCGCCGTATTCTCGCCGGTAGATGAATCCCCGGCCGTGCCGCCAGCCCAACGGATATTCTTCCTGGTTCTGTCGAAACAGCCGCCGCACATGGTCGAACTGGCGGGCTTCCGGCCAACTGGCGATGTCCTCGGGCAGCGGCAGGTTCAGCATCCACGGGCACAGGGCCACCACGAACAGGGGGCTGGGTGTACTGCTCGGCAGGATCTGCAGCCAGGGCTTGAAGCGGGCGCGGGCTTCCCGGTCGAGCTGTTCCTGGCGCTGGCGAACGGCTTCGATCAGCGCCGCTTCATTACCCAGAATGACTGCCAGTTGCGGCGTGATGCGCTTGGCATCTGCCAGCTCGTCGATGAAGCGATCGAGGCGGCGCAGGGCCTTGTTGACGTTGCGATAGCCCATGCGCCGGGCCAGATCCGAACGGCGCATGCCCTTGGCTGCCAGGGTCCGTTCGATGTAGGTTTTCAGAGGATTCATGCGCACTCCTCCGAGGGCGCGACCTGCAGCCCCAGCAGGGTTCCCTCCGGTGTCAGGAATGCAGTGGCCTGGTCCAGTTCGAGGGGCTGAACCTCCTCCGGCCAGGCCTCGAATGGTTGCAAGAGGATGGTGATGGTTTCACTGCCGACTTCCAGAAAAAGCCGCCGACCCTTCGGGCGAAGATGCAGGTCCAGGATCCTGGATGACTGGGATGGATTCATGTCGATTCTCCTGCTCCAGGTGAGAATGCAGCGAAGGCATCCCGTGGAGCGAGCAGGAGCCACGCTTTAGCAGAATTTGTGAATCGCCCTGCAAGTTGTTGGTTAAATCGGCGATGGGTTTGTACTCAGTTACAGATTCATCTTACCCGCGTTTCCAGGGTGGGTACAAGAGGAAAGGAAATGCCAGCGACAGTTCGCGTCGTCGTTGAACCGGAGCCGCCAATGGCTGAAGGGAGCAGGCAATCCTTGCCTAGATCTCAAAAAAGACCCAGGCCAATAGTAGCTTGGGTCTTTCCAGGATATATTTAACTGTACCCAGTTAGGGTGTTCTAAAAGGGAATATCATCTTCCAGGTCGTCAGCATGCATTTGCTGGGGGGCGCTGGAAGACTGCTGATTGTTACGCCCGGCCGGGGCAGACTGGGAGTAGTCGGTGCTGCCTTCACGGCGATCGAGCATATGCATTTCGCTGGCGACGATCTCGGTGGTATAGCGATCCTGTCCATCCTGCCCCTGCCACTTGCGGGTGCGCAGGCTGCCTTCGATATAGACCTTGGAGCCCTTCTTCAGGTATTCCCCGGCAATTTCCGCCAGGCGGTTGAAGAATACGACCCGGTGCCATTCGGTGCGTTCCTGCTGCTCGCCGGATTGTTTGTCCTTCCAGGTCTCGGACGTGGCAACCGTGATGTTGGTGACCGCGCCACCGCTGGGCATGTAGCGGGTTTCTGGATCCTTGCCCAGATTGCCGATGAGAATAACCTTGTTTACGCCTCGGGATGCCATGTTTCCTCCTTAGTGTTTCCGTCCATGAAAATCAGTATCAAATCAGACTGGCAGTTTAACCTTCATCCGCATTCTTTGCATCTGCTTTGACGGGCACCTTCATCCCCGCTGCAAGCAGGCCCCACAGGATAATGAAGGCCAGCGCCATGAGAAACACGGATGTCTGGGAAAATTGGTGATGTACCCAGCCACCCAGCAGACCACCGAAAAAGGCGCCACTGAATTGAGAAGTGGAATACACGCCCATGGCGGTACCGCGCATGGAACCGGGGGCCATTTTGGATACCAGAGAGGGTAGGGTCGCTTCCAGCAGATTGAAACCGGTGAAGAAAATCAGCAACATCAGTCCCAGTCCCCAGAGGCTGGTGGCGAGCAGCCAGAAACCTGCCAGCGCCACTCCCAGCAATCCGATGGCGCCGATAAATACCTGTTTCATCCTGCCTTTCTTTTCCGCCATGATGACGAAAGGAACCATCAGTCCCATGGATAACAGCATCACGGGAAGATACAGCCAGGTGTGTTTTTCTACTGGCAGCCCGGCATCGCGCAGTACCAGGGGCAGGGCAAGGAACAGGGATGTCAGCACCAGATGCAGGGTGAAGATGCCCATGTCCAGACGCAACAACTGTGTATCCCGCAATACCTTGCCGAACATGCCGGGCACGGCTTCGGCTTCGCCATGGACGCTGCTTTTCTCCGGAGTGGGAACCACCAGCAGCAGGATCAGGATGCCGGCAATGGCCAGGGCGGCGGTGATCCAGAACAGGCCGGGTACACCGACCCAGGTATTGAACAAGGGGCCGGCAATCAGTGCTACGGTGAAGGAGAAACCGATGGTGACGCCCACCACGGCCATGGATTTGGTGCGTTGTTCGTCCCGGGTCAGATCGGCGAGCAAAGCCATGACTGCGGCGGCGATGGCGCCGCTGCCCTGAATGGCCCGTCCGACGATGATCATGTGGATGTCCTGTGCGCTGGCGGCAATGATGCTGCCCAGGGTGAACAGCAGCAGGCCGCCGACGATGACCGGTTTGCGCCCGATTTTGTCGGACAACAACCCGAAAGGGATTTGCAACAGGGCCTGGGTGAGTCCGTAGATGCCTATGGCCATGCCGATGAGTACCGGCGTGGCTGATGGCAGATGTTCGGCATACAGGGCGAAGACGGGCAGAATCAGGAACAGGCCCAGCATGCGTGAGCCATAGATTCCCGCCAGGCCGTAGGTGGCTCTGCGTTCCCTTTTGTTTAAGGCCGCGGATTCCTTGTTGTTCATGTTGAAACAGGTTTGAAGCAAAACCGAATAACAGCGTATAGTACTCTGTTTCGTGCTCGTACGGAATGACGATGGACAGTATTCGCTTGCGGGGCGCCCGCACCCATAACCTGAAGAATATCGATCTGGAACTGCCCAGGGACAAGCTCATTGTCATTACCGGGCTGTCGGGGTCCGGCAAATCCTCACTGGCCTTCGATACCATTTATGCGGAAGGTCAGCGCCGTTATGTGGAATCCCTGTCTGCGTATGCGCGGCAGTTTCTGTCCATGATGGAAAAGCCGGATGTGGATCATATCGAGGGTTTGTCTCCGGCGATTTCCATCGAGCAGAAAACCACCAGCCACAATCCCCGCTCCACGGTGGGTACCATTACCGAAATCTACGATTACCTGCGCCTGCTGTTTGCCCGCGCCGGCACGCCTCTGTGTCCCGAACATCATCTGCCCCTGGAAGCGCAGACCATCGAACAGATGGTGGATCAGGTCTTGGCGCTGCCCGAGGGCAGCAAGCTCATGCTGCTCGCGCCGGTGATCTCCGAGCGCAAGGGTGAATACCAGAAGCTCCTGCGGGAGTTGGCCGCCCAGGGATTCATTCGCGCACGCATCGACGGTGAGATCTGGGAGCTGGATGATGCGCCGGACCTGGATTTGCGCCGAAAGCACAGCATAGAAGCCGTAGTGGATCGCTTCAAGGTGCGTTCCGGGGATGAACAGCGCCTGCGGCTCACGGAGTCTTTCGAAACCGCCCTGCGTCTGGCCGATGGCGTGGCGCTGATTGCCTGGATGGACGAAGAGGGCAGGGAAGAGTTGATCTTTTCCGCCAATTTCGCCTGCCCGGTCTGTGGTCACAGCATCGAGGAACTGGAGCCGCGTCTGTTCTCCTTCAACAATCCGGTGGGTGCCTGTGAGGTCTGTGATGGTCTGGGCGTCAAGCAGAGCTTCGACGAGCACAAGGTAGTGGCCCATCCGGAATTGTCGCTGGCCGCCGGGGCGGTGCGTGGCTGGGACCGGCGCAATGCCTATTATTTCCAGATGCTCCAGTCATTGGCGCGTCACTATGATTTCGACCCGGAAACCCCCTGGCAGGATTTGCCGCAGAAAATCCGTGACACCATACTCTACGGCAGTGGCAGGGAGAGCATTCATTTCGATTATCACAACCACCTGGGCCGCCGGGTGAAGAAGACCCATCCTTTCGAGGGTGTGATACACAATATGGAACGGCGTTACCGGGAGACGGATTCCAGCGCTGTGCGTGAGGAGCTGTCCCGCTATCTGTCCAGCCATCCCTGCCCGGCCTGTGGCGGGGCGCGACTGAATGAAGCGGCGCGCAATGTGTTCATCGAAGACGTGAATCTACCCCAGGTAACCTCCCGTTCGGTGTCTGACTGCCTGCGCTTCTTCGAAGAGCTGCAACTGCCGGGCAAGCGCGGCAAGATTGCCGACAAGATCATCAAGGAAATCCGTGAGCGCCTGAGTTTTCTGGTGAACGTGGGGCTGGATTACCTGACCCTGGATCGCAGCGCCGATACCCTGTCCGGGGGGGAGGCGCAGCGCATTCGGCTGGCTAGCCAGATCGGCGCCGGACTGGTGGGAGTAATGTATGTGCTGGACGAACCTTCCATCGGCTTGCATCAACGTGACAACGCCCGTCTGCTCAAGACCCTTACCTATTTGCGCGACCTGGGCAATACCGTCATCGTCGTTGAACATGACGAAGAAGCCATACGCAGCGCGGATCATGTAGTGGATATCGGCCCTGGCGCCGGCGTGCATGGCGGCGAAGTGGTGGCCCAGGGCAGCGCAGAGGAAGTGGCGGCCACCCCGGCTTCTCTTACGGGCAAGTACCTGAGCGGCGAGCGGGCAATCGCCTTGCCGCTGATGCGCACCCCGGTGGACAAGAAGCGCATGCTGGTGCTCAAAGGGGCCAGCGGCAACAACCTCAAGAACGTCCGTCTGGAAATTCCCGTGGGTCTGTTTACCTGTGTCACCGGGGTGTCCGGCTCGGGCAAGTCCACCCTGATCAATGACACCCTCTATCCCCTGGCGGCCAACGAGCTGAACCGGGCCAGTCATACGGTTGCGCCATACGACAAGGTGCTGGGGCTGGAACATTTCGACAAGGTGGTGGATATCGACCAGTCCCCCATCGGCCGCACGCCACGTTCCAACCCGGCCACCTATACCGGGTTGTTTACTCCCATTCGTGAGCTGTTTGCCGGCGTGCCCGAATCCCGCTCCCGGGGTTATACGCCAGGCCGCTTCAGCTTCAACGTCAAGGGAGGACGCTGCGAAGCCTGCAAGGGCGATGGCGTGATCAAGGTGGAAATGCACTTCCTGCCGGATGTCTATGTGCAATGTGACACCTGCAAGGGCAAGCGCTACAACCGGGAAACCCTGGAAATCAAATACAAGGGCAAGAGTATCAACGAAGTGCTGGACATGACCGTGGAAGAAGCCCTGGCCTTCTTCGATGCTGTGCCCGTGGTCAAACGCAAGCTTCAGACCCTGGTGGATGTAGGGCTGACCTATGTCCAGCTGGGGCAGAACGCCACTACCCTGTCAGGTGGGGAAGCCCAGCGGGTAAAACTTTCCCGGGAACTCTCCAAGCGGGATACGGGCAGCACCCTGTATATTCTCGACGAACCCACCACCGGCCTGCATTTTCATGATGTGGAACAACTGCTAGGGGTGCTGCACCGCCTGCGGGATCACGGCAATACGGTAATCGTCATCGAGCACAATCTGGACGTGATCAAGACCGCTGACTGGATCGTGGATCTGGGCCCGGAAGGCGGTGACGGCGGCGGGGAGATCATTGCCACGGGCACGCCGGAGGAGGTGGCGGCCTCCGCCCATTCTCATACCGGCATGTTTCTAAAGCCCATGCTGGCCTGACAACTCTTTTGCGGAACTTGCCGGCTGTTGCATTCTCACTTTTGGGAGAAGAAACAATCCGTGAATGGCCTTATTGATTGTTGTCACCGTCGCGGAATTTCTATGCACATTGTCTGGAATTTTTCTTGCTGCAATTGTTCATGGGTGAACTACACTTGAACGGTAGTTCATGCCTGTTCTGTGCGCAGGCAAGGGTCATGCCCTTGTCAAGTGCTGCGACGCAGGGCCGGCGTCTGCCTGAAGTTCCTAACTCATTTGAATTCAATGAAAATGCCGTGGTCTGCTGGCCCGCAGACTGCGTTACTCCATCTTGCTGCAGGATGGCTACAGCGGCGATGGGCTGCCTTGCTGCGAACCGGTGAATAAGATATATATTGTTGCTGGGTTAATAGTAACAATGGGTTTGAAACCAAGCCTTGAGATCCCCATTGGCGGACTTAATGTAATGCAATGACAAAAGGAGGATGTATACAAAATGAACAGTACAAAAGGTATTTCTGCCATCCTGATGCCGCTGTTGGCGGCAGCGTCCGCAAGTAGCATGGCGGGAAAAGTATTGACAAGTGCTGGATGGGTTGACGAGGGTCAGGTGCCAGAAGCAGTTGCTGCTGCCCCGGTTGTCGGCAACACGCCTGATACCGTTGAACCCAAAGCGTATGGAACAACGGATGAAGGGATCAGCGTTGTTCCCTGGATCAGTTTCAGGCCAAGAGACTCGTCAGTATCTTATAGCTTCTCCGGTGCAGGCCCCAACAAAGTATGTATCACCGGGGGGGATGACATTTTATATGCGGCATTTCCCGATGACATTCCCGATGGTGCCCTTGTCACCCAAGTAATTTTCTATGGGTATGATAATGACGCTACTGATGATCTTTCGGGGCAACTACATGCATATTATGCTGATTCCGGTAACGGCAACAACTGGGGTGTTCGTGTTCTTGTGACTACGCCCAGCACCAGTGGCACGCCCGGACATACTGTTTCCTATAAAAATTTTGCACAGCTGATTGATCGGCGACAAGATATCGATTCTGATGGAACCATGGAAGTGGTGTCCTATATGCTCGTAGCGTTGACCGGTAAGAGTGGCAATGTATGCGTAAACCAGGCGCGAATACTCTGGAAGCGGCAGGTTTCTCCGGCGCCCGCAACAGCAACTTTCAGTGATGTGCCCACCACGCACCAGTTCTTCCGTGAAATTGAGGCTCTGGCTGATTCAGGCATTACTTCTGGTTGCAGCGCCACCCAGTATTGTCCTGATGACCCCGTTACACGGGGGCAGATGGCGGTTTTCCTGGCCAAGGGGCTGGGGTTGCATTGGCCATATAATTAACCACTTAACCCGCATATTTCACCAGAACGCGCAAAATGTGGGTTTTTTACGCTGAATTACAGCATGTTGCGTGATGAGTATGCTGGATACAGTTCGTACTTGTCATGCTATCCGGTTTTTCCCGGGATCTTTTCACTCAGCTTGCCCGAACGCACTGCAAGCCGATGAATAACATCGGCTTTTGTCCGTTCGAACAATCTGGGCAAAAATCTCTCCGGGAAAATTCCGGATTCCGGTGCAACATGCGGGTTAAGTCTGTATGTGGTACAGGGATGTGCCGCCATTTTGATGGTTGCAAGTCATTGAAAATGTTGAGGCACCCCGGTCTCACATGGGCATCCCGATTTTTCGGGATGCCTTTGTATCAGCCACCCACCGGCAGGGTAAGCACCGGACCACTGCTTTTGATGTCGCCTGATTGCAGGGAGAAAAGCTGCCCCAGCAGGCTGAAGGTGGATTTGGAATCCAGATCCGAGTCGTCGATGTAGAACCAGTTTCCGCGGTAATGAATCTTGACCGCGGCGTTGTCCGGTTCTTCCTTGCTGGAAAGAATCTTCATCAGCCCGCCGGTGACCCGGTTCCAGTCGAAGACCCGGCCCTGGTCATCATGGGTTACGGTTACCCGGCCGGCGTCGATATCCTGTTGCGGCACCATTACCGACTGGGAAAGGAAGTACAACACCCCGGCGAATGAACGGGTTTCCACCTGCAGGGCGTTCGGCAGGCTGACTGTGTTGTTCAGCAGCACCTCCACCCTTGGTTGTCCCGTTTTCAGCTTCAGCAGTTTCATCAGTTCCCGGTATTCTTCCGTGGCCAGGGCCTCGGGGCGAAATTCCAGCATCTGCACCACGCGCTCCTGATGCTTTTCCTTGGCGCGGAAAGAGCGTACCAGGTTGTGTTGCTTGAGGTGGTTGTACAAGGTCGCGGCACGCCGGAAACCGGCATAGGGTGGTGCGCGGTCGGGAGTGGGGCCGGATGCGGTGATGGCATTGCCCAGGCCGTTCATGCTTTGCACGCACAGGCGCAATACCCGATCCGACCGCCAGCCGACATTGTCCAGCAGTTCCAGGGTGCGCCAGGATATGGGAGACATGACTCTTTGCACGAAGGCCTTGCCCTGCAAGGGGGTGTAGGTAACGGAGGGCTTTTCCTCGAATCCGATTTCCCCGTACAGGGAACCGGAAGCCGCCAGGCCGCTGCCGTCACTGATACTGGCGCTGATCTGGGGAGAGAATTTGAACTGGGTGGTCAGGGCGCTGATTTCCAGAAACAGGGGGCGATCCCGGTAGCGCAGACGCACCAGGTTCAGCAGCATCTGTTCGTCGCTGGTTTTTTGCAGCACCACGTTATAGTCCGTGCGGCTGTGGCGTATGGCTCCGGGGCCGAAGCTGGTGCAGGCATTCAGCATCAGCAGCAGAGCGACCAGCAGGAACAGGCGTGGCGAAGAAGATGACATATGGTGTACCTTGTTTCGACGCAGATGTAACATTGTAACAACAGCGAACCGCTGAAAAACGCTGTTTTTCTTTGTCCCGTGATCAATCGGGCCAGTCAATGAAAAACCGGGTGGCCATCAGACAACTTGCCTGACCGTGAGGGAGCTTCTATCCTTGGCTCTGGTTTTCACGCAATGAACAGGATTTTCAACCATGAAGTGGCGGGGACGTCGTCGTAGCACCAATGTAGAGGACCGCAGGGGCATGCGGGTGGGCAAGGCCGGAGGGATTGGCATAGGTACGATTTTACTGGCGCTGGTTGCCATGTATTTTGGTGTCGATCCCCGTCTTGTGATGAATGTGGGCAGTCAGTTGGGGGGGCAGACCAGCACCCGGCAGGTGGATTACCAGCCCAGCCCTCAGGAGCAGGAGCAGGTGGAATTTGTCAAGGTGGTGCTTGCGGACACGGAAGATGTCTGGAACCAGGAGTTCGGCAAATATGGCAAGCGCTATCAGGAACCCAGGCTGGTAATCTTCAATGGTGGCGTGCGTTCGGCTTGCGGCATTGCCCAGACGGCCATGGGGCCTTTCTATTGTCCAGGAGATCAGAAAGTCTATATCGATCTCGCTTTCTACGATGAGTTGCAGCGTCGCTTCAAGGCGCCCGGCGATCTGGCCCAGGCCTATGTAATTGCCCACGAAGTTGGCCATCATGTGCAGAACCTGCTCGGTTATACCCAAAAAGTGCCGCGAGGCAGCAAGGGAGCAAATTCCGCTTCGGTGCGCCTGGAACTGCAGGCGGACTGTTATGCTGGCGTGTGGGTGAATCATACCCAGAAGGCGAAGAAGTTTCTTGAAAGCGGTGATCTGGAGGAAGCCCTGAATGCCGCCAGCGCCATTGGTGATGACAAACTGCAACGTCAGGCCACCGGGCGGGTGCGGCCGGACGGCTTTACCCATGGCACTTCCGCCCAGCGCCAACGATGGTTCAGTCGCGGCGTGAAAACCGGCAATATAGAAGAATGTGACACTTTCAGAGCGACAAGCCTATGAGTATTGAATTCCTGATTGGCGGCAACGGCCGCAAGAAAGTCATGTTTCGCGCGGACAAGGCCAACCGGCATGGCATGGTCGCAGGGGCGACGGGTACCGGCAAGACAGTAACCTTGCAGGTGTTGGCGGAAGGCTTTTCCGACATCGGCGTGCCGGTGTTCATGGCGGATGTGAAAGGCGACCTGTCCGGCATGGCCATGCCCGGCAAGCCTCATCCCAAGATCGACGAACGGGTGCAGACCATCGGCATGGAGGATTTTGTCCTGCATCCCAATCCGGTGATTTTCTGGGACATGTTCGGCAAGCTGGGGCAGCCGGTGCGCACCACGATTTCCGATATGGGGCCGTTACTGCTGTCCAGCCTGCTGGAGTTGAATGAAACCCAGACCGGCGTAATGTACGCGGCTTTCAGCATTGCCGATGACAATGGCCTGCTGTTGCTGGATCTCAAGGATCTGCGCAGCATGCTCAACTGGATGGCGGAAAACCGCAAGGAGCTGTCCGCGGAATACGGCAATATTTCCACCGCCAGCGTGGGGGCGATACAACGGCGTCTGCTGATTCTCGAAGAGCAGGGCGCCGAACATCTGTTTGGCGAACCGGCCCTGCGCCTGGAAGACCTGATGATCTCGGATTTCTCCGGCAAGGGCGTGGTCAGCATCATGGACGTGACCAAGCTGATCCATCAATCGCCCCGGGTGTATGCGAGCTTTCTCATCTGGCTGCTGGCGGAACTGTTCGAGCAACTGCCGGAAGTGGGCAATCCGGAAAAGCCGGTGATGGTGCTGTTCTTCGATGAAGCGCATCTGCTCTTCGATGGTGCTCCCAGGGCGCTGATCGAAAAAATCGAACAGGTGGTGCGTCTGATTCGTTCCAAGGGCGTGGGGGTGTATTTCATTACCCAGAGTCCACTGGATATTCCTTCCGAAATCCTCGGACAGTTGGGCACCAAGATTCAGCATGCCCTGCGCGCCTTCACTCCCAAGGACAAGAAGGCGGTGCGCATGGTGGCGGAGACCTTCCGCGAGAACCCGGAGGTGGATACGGTCGAGGCCATCACCGAACTTGGCACTGGCGAGGCGCTGGTGTCAGTGCTCAATGGCAAGGGCGCGCCTACGCCGGTGGAGCGGATTCTGATTCGTCCGCCGGGTTCGCGCATCGGGCCGCTCACGGCGGCGGAACGGGAGCAGATTCGCGCCCGTTCGCCCATGAAAGGACGGTATGAAAAAACCGTGGACCGCGAGTCGGCCTACGAAATGCTCAAGATGCGCGCCAGGGAAGAGGCCCGGGTAGCGGCGGCGGAACAAGCGCGCAAGGAACAGCAAAAGGCGGCAAAGAAGGCCAGGGCGCCCGCGCGGCGTTCCAATCGCCAGACTATCTGGGAGGCGGCCGCCAAGAGCATGGCGCGCTCCATGAGCAGTTCCCTGGGACGCAGTCTGGTGCGGGGCATACTGGGCTCCTTGCTCGGTGGCCGGCGTTGAAGGATCTGTATCCCGATATCGAGCCTTTTCATCACTGGCGTCTGCAAGTCGATGAGGCACACACGCTGTACGTGGAAGAGTGCGGCAGGCGCAAGGGCATTCCGGTATTGTTTCTGCATGGCGGTCCCGGCGCGGGCTGCGAACCCTACCACCGGCGTTTCTTCGATCCGGAACGCTATCACATCATTCTTTTCGACCAGCGTGGCAGCGGACATTCCACGCCCCATGCCAGCCTTCAGGACAACACCACCTGGCATCTGGTGGAAGACATGGAAAAGCTGCGGGAGAAACTGGGACTGGAAAAGTGGCTGCTGTTTGGTGGCTCCTGGGGATCCACTCTGGCCCTGGCCTATGCCCAGAGCTATCCGGAGCGGGTCAGCGGCCTGATTCTGCGGGGTATCTTCCTGTGCCGTCCGAAAGAGATACAGTGGTTCTACCAGGAAGGCGCGAGCCGCCTGTTTCCCGATTTCTGGCAGGATTTCCAGGCGCCGGTAGCTCCCCAAAAGCGCGGCGACATGGTCGGCGCCTATCATGAGCTGTTGACCGGAAAGGATGAATTGCGGCGCATGGCGGCGGCCAAGGCCTGGTCCGTGTGGGAAGGACGAACCGCCACGCTGCTGCATGATGAGGCGGTGGAGAAACACTTTGCCCAGCCCCATGTGGCATTGTCCATGGCGCGCATCGAATGTCATTACTTCATGAACAATGCCTTTTTGCAGCAGGATCAACTGTTGCAGGAGGCGCACAAGCTGGCTGGTATCCCGGGGATCATCGTGCATGGCCGCTACGATGTGATCTGCCCCCTGGAAAACGCCTGGGAACTGCATCGGCGCTGGCCGGACAGTGAATTGAAGATCATTCCGGGCGCCGGTCATTCCGCCGCCGAGCCCGCCACCCGCGCCGCGCTGGTGGCGGCCACGGACAGCTTCGCCGACCATCTGGCATGATTGGTCTGCTGCAACGGGTAAATGAAGCGGCGGTGCATGTCGATGGGGAATGCATCGGCGCCATAGACACCGGTCTGCTGGTATTGCTCGGGGTGCAGAAAGGAGATGATGAGCCACGCGCCCGGCGCCTCGTGCAGCGTCTTCTTGGGTACCGGGTGTTTCCGGATGACGAGGGACGCATGAACCGCAGCCTGACGGACATTGGCGGCGGCCTGCTGCTGGTTCCCCAGTTCACCTTGCCAGCAGACACGCGCAAGGGCACCCGCCCCGGTTTTTCCACCGCCGCGCCTCCTGAAGAAGGCCGGCGCCTGTTCGATTACGCCTTGCAACAGGCCAGGGCGCAACACCCGCAGGTGGCCAGCGGACGCTTTGGCGCAGACATGCAGGTTTCCCTGATCAACGACGGCCCGGTGACCTTCTGGCTGGAAACCTGATGCCGCCAGGCGTTGTTCATCCGGGGAATTGCTTGAATTTACCTGAATATTGGTGCATAAATGGCTCATGGTGCCGGAAAGATCAGGGTTTTTCCGGATATGGCATCTACGTCAGCTGGAGAAATGCGGTATAGGGATGTATCGCCATTGCCAGTAGCGGTAAATCATTGAAAATGAAGGAAGCGGGGTATCGTGCTGACCCGGTTCCGTGACTGAAAAAGCCCGGGAAGGTCTTTTTCCATATCCTGTTGGGTTCCTGAGGGGAGGGCCAATATGCGCTGGCTGATTTTGATAGGCATGGGATTTTTGTCTGCAATGGCGACCGCGAAATCGGTCGAAGGCGTGAATCTGCCGGAGAAGATTTCCCTTGCCGGCAATGAGCTTGTGCTCAACGGCGCCGGTGTCCGGGAAAAATTCTTTTTTGACATCTATGTCGCCGCGCTCTATCTGCCGGCCAGAAGCGGGAATGCCGGGAAGATTCTGCAAACCGACCAGCCATGGCGCATGCGCATGGACTTTCTCTACTCGGAAGTGGAAAAGGAAAAGCTGGACAAGGGCTGGGAGGAAGGCTTCGAGGCCAATGTCGCGGACGCAAGCTTGCCGGCCCTGCATGACCGCTTGCAGAAATTCAAGGCCATGTTCGTGACCATGCACAAGGGGGATGAGGTTCATCTGGATTATCTGCCGGGAACCGGAGTGCGGGTCGAGATCAATGGCGAGGAAAAGGGGGTGGTACCCGGTGCAGATTTTGCCAGGGCGCTGCTGAGCGTATGGATCGGGCCCGAGCCCGTAACCCGCAGCGTGAAGAAAAGTTTGCTTGGCGGCTGAGGGCAGGGGGATGGCAGTGAAAAACAACAACAAGGAAACGCACAGCGAATTGGATGAAGCCGAGCTGGATCCCATATCCCAGGAATCGGCGCGCCAGGAGCTGGACGAGTACCTGGAATCCTTGCAGGAACGGGAGAAGGGGCTGAAAGCCCTGGAAGATGCCCAGCAGTTTCTCGAAGATCAGCTGGAAGATGCGAATACCGAGATCGACCGTCTGCGCCGCGAGCTGGACAAGGCCGTGGTGGAAGCGGAAGAGTCGGAGTATCTGCGTCAGGAAGCGGAAAACGCGCGCAAGCAGCTGGAAAATACCCTCTATTCCATTCAGGAAGGCGTAGAGGATGCCAAGGTAACCGATCTGCGTGACGAACGCATGCATCGCCGTCAGGGGGTGGTCGGCATCGACGCGGTAACCCGCGGGCCTTTCATCAGGGGCATGCTGGCAGGCATCATAGTTGGCGCGGTCGCTGGGTTTCTCCTGCTGGAGATCCTGGCCCTTGGAAACGGCAAGGGAGAATTGATTTCCCTGCTGCTGGATGCCGCCAGCGGTTAAGGAACCTCTGATTAAGTCTGAGCGAAGCAGGTTGTGATTCAAAATGTTCCGATACAAGGCGCAAATCGCATGCAATAGCCCGCTATTGCGAAGATTTGCAACGCAGTAGCGGGGCATTTTGGGCGCAAGATGCGAGTTCATGATTTAATCAGAGGTTCCTTAAGCCGGGAAGTCCCTGTCGTGCCGCGCATACTGGCCGTGGGCATCGCCACCCTGGATATCATCAACAGGGTTTCTGTCTATCCCCCCGAGGACGCGGAAATCCGCGCGCTTTCCCAGTCGCGCCGCCGTGGCGGAAACGCAACCAATACCCTGGTGGCCCTGAGTCAGCTGGGGCACGCCACAGCCTGGGCGGGCGTCTTGCCTCGGGAAACCGACAGCGAACAGGTGCTGGAGGACCTGGCGAGGCATCGGGTCGATGTCTCTGCGGTAGTTCGTCCGTCATCAGGCAAGCTCCCCACATCCTATATCACCCTCAGTGCGGACAGCGGCAGCCGTACCATCGTCCATTATCGGGATTTGCGTGAGTACGACTTCGCCGATTTTCAGCGCCTGAACCTGCATGATTTCGACTGGGTGCATTTCGAAGGGCGCAATGTGCCGCAACTGAAGCTGATGCTGGAAAAGACGCGCCGTCTGGGCATTCCCTGTTCCCTGGAAGTGGAAAAACCGCGCAAGGACATCGAATCATTGTTCACCTTGCCTGATGTGTTGCTGTTCTCCCGGGCCTGGGTCATGACCCAGGGGCTGAACTCGCCCCGGGAGTTTCTTCAGCAACAAGCGTGGGACAAACCGGTTTACCTCCCCTGGGGAAGCGCCGGCGCATGGTGTCGCGCCGACGGAGAACTGTGGCATGAAGCCGCGCCTGAAGTTCAGGTGGTGGACAGTGTTGGCGCCGGTGATGTGTTCAATGCCGGAATCATCCATGCGAGCCTGAAAGGTCTTTCCCCAAGGGAAGCCCTGGTGCAGGCGGTGTCGCTGGCATCCGCCAAATGCGCCAGGGATGGGCTGCTTATATGAACATGCGGCGGCTTTGCTCCCTGAATGAGCTGCGCGACAGGGGGGCGCGGGGTTTTGAGCTGAGCTTGCCGGACGGGACAAAGGCTTCGTTCATCGTGGTGCGCGATGGCGATGCGGTTTATGTCTATCACAATCGTTGCCCCCACACCGGAATCAACCTGGAATGGCAGCCGGATCAGTTCCTCGATCCGGACGGCGCTTTTTTGCAGTGCGCCACCCATGGCGCCCTGTTCCGCCCCGAAGACGGCTATTGCGTGCGAGGTCCCTGTGCCGGTGATCGTCTTCAGGCCGTTCCCGCAGCGGTCATTGATGGAGAGGTGGCGATCCGCGCATGAGCCGCCTGTCCGAGGATTTTTTCGCCCGTGATGCGCCAGGCGTTGCCCGTGATCTGCTGGGAAAATCCCTGTACCGCCGCCATGATGGCCAGGTTCTCGGGGGCGTCATCGTCGAGACCGAAGCCTATCTCGGGGAAGAAGACAGCGCCTGCCATGCGGCCAGGGGCTGCACGCCGCGCACCAGGGTCATGTATGGGGCGGCGGGGCATTATTATGTCTATCTCATCTACGGCATGTACCACATGCTGAATATCGTCACCGGCGAGGAGGGACATCCCCAGGCGGTGCTGATTCGCGCCCTGCGCCCCGTTGCCGGGCGGGATCTCATGCGTCAACTTCGTGGCGGCGTGACGGACAGGAATCTGTGCAACGGACCGGGCAAGCTCTGCCAGGCGCTGGCCATAGACCGCGATTTCAATGCCCTGTCCGTGCAATCCCCATCCCTGTGGCTGGAAGATGCGCCAGCGGTGAGCGCAAGGCGCATCCAGACCGGGCCGCGCGTGGGCATCGGCTATGCCCGCGAGGAAGACCAGCAGCGTCCCTGGCGTTTTGTGTTGTTGGAAAATGTCAGCAGCGAATAAAACGCTGTCTGGTTGTAACCCCCTGACAAAGATGCCAGCATAAGCACATGCGCCAATCAACAGACAGAGGACGGGAACTGGGTCAAGGCCCTGGTTCTGACCAGCGAGATCATGGCAGAGATCGACAAGGTGGATTTTCTGCCGGATGGATAACACGGGAGAGATGAAAGCCGCCATTCTGCAACGCCTGCGCCAGATCGAACAAAGCGAATCGGTGCGTATTCTCTACGCCTGTGAATCCGGTAGCCGCGCCTGGGGCTTTCCCTCGCGGGACAGTGATTATGATGTGCGTTTTCTTTATCTGCGCCCCAGAAAATGGTATCTGCGCCTAGATGCGGAACGCCAGCGGGATGTCATCGAGCGGCCCATCGAGGGGCTGCTGGACATCAATGGCTGGGATTTGAAAAAGGCGCTGAATCTGTTCCACAAGTCCAATCCCGCGCTTATGGAGTGGCTGGATTCGCCCATTGTGTATCGTCAGGATCCAGACTTTGTGCAGCGCCTCAAATCCTTGCAGCCGGAGTATTACTCCCCCCTGGCCTGTTATCACCACTATACCCACATGGCGCGGGGCAATTATCGTGAATACCTGCGTGGCGAGCGGGTGCGCACCAAGAAGTATTTCTATGTGTTGCGTCCCTTGCTGGCGATGCGCTGGATAGAACGCCGCCTGGGCCGGGTGCCCATGGTGTTTGCCGAACTGGTGGATACGCTGATCGAGGATCCGGCGCTGCGCCAGGCCATCGAACAGTTGCTGGCGGAAAAGCGCCAGGGGCTGGAGACTGCTTACGGGCCGCGCATTGCCCCCATCAGTGATTTCATCGAGGAGGAACTGGCCCGGCATGCCAGCCGGTTGCAGACCCTGACCAGGCCGCAGCCGCCCCTTGAACCGCTCGATGCCCTGTTTCTGGATATGCTGGATGGGGCGGGATGATGGCAAGGGCGACCCACCCACCCTTGCCGCCCTGCGCATGCTACGAGGGCGGTGGATGCCTCACTGCGCAATGGACATGGATCAGCCTGCGAGGGGGTACGCCACCTTCCCCGTAAGAGTACCTCGAACAATCGAACTACCCAACCGGACCGGCGATTTCCCGGTTGTCAGGCAGGCTGACGATTTGGATTTTATCATGCAATGGGAATTGTCAGACATGGGGGGCAGGTTCTTGCTGCCGGCCAGACCGCAGCCGCCCTTTGAACCGCTCAATGCCCTGTTTCTGGATATGCTGGATATGGCCGGATGATGGCAAGGGCGATCCACCCACCCTTGCCGCCCTGCGCATGCTACGAGGGCGGTGGATGCCTCACTGCGCAATGGGCCTGAATCAGCCTGTCCTGGGGGGCGCCACCTTCCCCATAGAGCCTCCGAAGCGATCTGGCGATTCCTGATTGCCAGGGCAGACTGACTATCTTGATTCTATCAACAGGCGGTTTTTTTACAAGGAGGTTTCCAGCCAGTCTCTTGGCTGCAGAAATTTTTCGTACAATGCCGCTTCCGCCGACCCGGGTTCTGGCTGCCAGTCGTAGCGCCATTTCACCAGGGGCGGCAGGGACATGAGGATGGACTCGGTGCGTCCGCCCGATTGCAGGCCGAACAGGGTGCCGCGGTCATACACCAGATTGAATTCCACGTAACGTCCACGCCGGTAGAGCTGGAAATCGCGCTCCCGTTCTCCGTACTGGGTATCCTTGCGCTTTTCCACGATGGGCAGGTAGGCGTCCAGGTAGCTGTCGCCCACGGCGCGCAGGAAGGCAAAGGAGCGTTCGAAGCCCCAGGCGTTGAGATCGTCGAAAAACAGGCCGCCTATGCCCCGGGGTTCGTTGCGGTGTTTGAGAAAAAAGTATTCGTCACACCATTGCTTGTAACGGGGATAGACCTCTGCGCCGAAGGGTTCGCAGGCGGCCTTCGCGGTTCGATGCCAGTGAACGGCATCTTCTTCGAAACCATAGTAGGGCGTCAGGTCGTAGCCGCCACCGAACCACCAAACGGGATCTTCGCCAGGTTTCTCGGCGATGAAGAAACGCACATTGGCATGTGATGTGGGGATGTAGGGGTTGCGCGGGTGAATCACCAGGGACACCCCCAGTGCCTCGAAACTGCGTCCGGCCAGTTCCGGGCGCGCAGCGGTGGCGGAGCCGGGCAGTTGATGGCCATGCACGTGGGAGAAGTTGACCCCGGCTTTTTCGAAGATGGCTCCTTGCTCCAAAACCCGTGAGCGGCCGCCTCCACCCTGTGCCCTTTCCCAGTCATCCTGGGCAAAGCCGTCGCCACCGTCCACGCGGGCCAGCCGGGTGCAGATTTGGTCTTGCAGATTCAGTAGATAGTCTTTTACCGATTGGATATCAGGCGTGTCTTTCATGGGCGTATGACCTCGCCGCTGAGGGCGTTGCGGATGGGAGTGGGGCGGGGCAGGCCGCCGCAGGGGCCGTGCAGCACTGCATCGGTATCCGGGCAGCGCAGGCGCAGTTGCAGGGCATTGCGCGCCGGAGGATGGCCGCTGCGGTTGGCGCTGGTGGAGGTCAGCGCGCCGCCAAAGCTCAGGCATAGCTCCCGGGTCAGCGGATGGGCGCTGACGCGCACCGCAACCAGTGATGAAGCGCCGGTGATCCAGGCGGGCGTATCCGGGCTGGCGGGCAGCAGCCAGGTATGGGGGCCGGGCCAGCTTTCGTGAACCGGCTGCATCTGTTTCTCCGGCAGGGGCAGGATATAGGGCCGTATCTGCTCGTAGCTGGCTCCGACCAGTATCAGCCCCCGGGAAAAATCGCGTTGCTTGATGGCCATCAGGCGGCGCACCGCGTGGGGGTTCAGCGGATCACAGCCGATGCCCCAGACCGCTTCGGTGGGCCAGGCAAGCACTCCGCCCAGCCGCAGTCTGTGCGCCGCCAGGCGCAGCTGAAAGGGACTGGCCATCAATCCGTGGCGGCCTCTTGTTTTGCCTCTGGTTCTGCGTAAGGCTCGGCGAAGTCACAGTCTGGCTGGGGGCAAACCTTTTCCGTGCCACGGCGCTTGGTGGTCTTGATGGTGAGCACCGGCCAGCCGCATTTGGGACAGGGTTCGCTCACCGGTTCGTTCCAGATGGCGTAGTCGCACTTGGGATAGGTTGAGCAGGAATAGAAGATCTTGCCCCGCCGCGACTTGCGCTGCATGAGGCTGCCCTTGTTGCATTTGGGGCAGGGCACGCCGGTATCCCTGGGCTTTTCCAGGGGCTCGATGTAGCGGCATTTGGGATAACCGGAGCAGCCGATGAACTTGCCGTAGCGGCCGCGCTTGAAGATCAGCGGTGAGCCACATTCCGGACAGTCGCGGCCCACTTCCTGGGGCTGTTCGGCCTCGGCCTTGTCTGCATTCAGATCGCGGGTGTAGTCACATTCGGGATAATTGGTGCAGCCGATGAAACGCCCGTGACGGCCCAGACGGATGGACAACGGGCTGTCGCATTTGGGGCATTTCTCATCCATTTTCTCCTGGGTGACATCGGATCGCTGGACGTTTTCCTGGGTGTGGTCGATGCGTTCCTTGAACGGTTTCCAGAATTTCTTCAGCAGGGGAATCCATTCTTCCTCGCCCCGGGCTACGGCGTCCAGCTCGTCCTCCAGCTTGGCGGTGAAGTCGTAATCCACGTACCGGGTGAAGTAATTGGTCAGGAACTTGTTCACCACCCGGCCCACATCGGTGGGGTGAAAGCGTTTTTTCTCCAGTTCCACGTATTCGCGATCCTGAAGGGTGGAAATGATGCTGGCATAGGTGGAGGGCCGGCCAATGCCATGTTCTTCCAGGGCTTTCACCAGACTGGCTTCGCTGTAACGTGGCGGCGGTTCGGTGAAGTGTTGCTCCGGACGGATGGCGAGCAGATCGACTTGTTCGCCTTCCTTGAGGGGGGGCAACATCTTCTCGTCGCTGTCCTTGCTCTTGTTGTCGTCCTGGCCTTCCTGATACACGGCCATGAAGCCGGGATTGACGATGGTGGAGCCGTTGGCGCGGAAGATATTGCCTTCTCCGGCGGCCAGATCGGCGGCGACCGTATGCAAGGTGGCATGCAGCATCTGGCTGGCCAGGGTGCGCTTCCAGATCAGGTCATAGAGCCGCGCCTGTTCCTTGCTCAGGTATTTGGTCAGATCCCTGGGGTGGTACAGGATGGAGGTGGGACGAATGGCCTCGTGGGCTTCCTGGGCGTTCTTGGACTTGGTCTTGAACACCCGCGGCTGCTCCGGAATCTGATCCTTGCCATATTTCTCGCCGATGTAGGCGCGGATTTCTTCCACCGCTTCATTGGCCAGGGTTACCGAGTCGGTACGCATGTAGGTGATCAGACCGACCGCGCCGTTGCCGATGTCCACGCCCTCGTAGAGCTGCTGGGCGACGCGCATGGTGCGGTTGGTGGTAAAACCCAGCTTGCGCGCCGCTTCCTGCTGCAGGGTGGAAGTGGTGAAAGGGGCGGCGGGATTGCGCCGGCGCTGCTTCTTGGTGACCTTGACCACGTCCAGCTTGCCGCCGGCCTTTTCCAGCAGGGTCTTCTCGACTTCCCCGGCCTGCTTTTCCCCGGTGATGCTGAATTGCTCCAGCTTGTCGCCGCCGTACTGGATGAGCTTGGCCTTGAATTCGGCGCCTTCCTTTTTCAGATCGGCTTCGACTGTCCAGTATTCACGGGATTTGAAGGCTTCGATCTCTTCCTCGCGCTCGACGATCATGCGCAGGGCGGGGCTTTGTACACGGCCCGCGGACAGGCCGCGGCGAATCTTCTTCCACAGCAGTGGAGAAAGATTGAAACCGACCAGATAATCCAGGGCGCGGCGCGCCTGCTGGGCGTTGACCAGATCCATGGACAGTTCCCGGGGGTGGGCGATGGCTTCCTGTACCGCCTTCTTGGTGATTTCGTTGAACACCACCCGGTGCACCGGCTTGCCCTTGAGGTATTTGCGGTTCTTCAGCAGTTCATACAGATGCCAGGAAATGGCCTCGCCCTCGCGGTCCGGGTCAGTCGCCAGATACAGGGCATCCACGTTCTTGAGTTTGCTGGAGATGGCCTTGACGTGCTTGTCGTTGCGTTCGATAGGCTGATATTTCATCTGGAAATCATGTTCCGGATCCACGGCGCCTTCCTTGGGCACCAGGTCGCGCACATGGCCATAGGAGGCCAGCACTTCAAAATCCTTGCCAAGATATTTCTTGATGGTCTTGGCCTTGGCGGGTGATTCAACAATTACCAGATTCATGATTTTCCATGTGTAAACGCCCGCAACAGCGGGCGTGATTCGATGTTGGCAGGGCGTATGAATAGCCGCAACCGGGCATGCTTGTCAACCTGCATTCAATGCAGCATATCCGGATTGCCGTTGTAGATCAGCTCTTCCATGAGAGCGAAAGCGCTTTCCTGCCCGGGCTGGTTGAGCAGCACCAGCAGTACGATCCATTTCACGTCGTCGGCGGTCAGATCCCGGGTATCCAGCGCCATGGCGCGTTCGATGACCAGTTCCCGGCTCACCGGATCCAGAATGCCGGTCTGTTCCAGATAGAGCAGCATGCCGCGGGTTTCCAGGTCGATGCGCTGCTGTTCCTCGAAGGTGAAAATGCGCGAGGACTGGCGGGTGGTGGAAGCTGCGTCGGTAATGGATCCCTGCCGCCAGGCCAGTTCGTCCAGCCAGTCGAAAGCTTTCTTGATTTCTTCCTTCTCGAAGCCGGCCTTGAACAGTTCCTCTTCCAGAAGAATCTGATCCTGGGGCTGGTTTTCGGTGTCCATGTAGTTCTCGTAGATGAAGATAAGAACGTCGATGAGATTTTCGTTCACGGCAGTGTTTCCGGAGTGGATGACAGGTTCAGGTCTTGATCAGGGCGAACAGACCACCGGGTTCGGATGATACGCGACCTTCCATTTCCAGCAATAGTAACATGGAGGAGACCGCTTCGGGGGCAAAGCCGGTTCTTTCCACCAGGGTATCCGTGGAAACCGGATCATGACCCATGGCCTGGATCAGTGCATGATACTGATCGTCGCTGTCTGCTGCAGGGTCGTGATCTTCTGCATCGTTTTCGGCGGCGGGATCGAACAGATACTGACGCAGATCCGGCGCCAGTTCCTCCAGTACGTCCGCCGCGGTTTCCACCAGTTTGGCGCCTTCGCGGATCAGGCGGTGGCAGCCCCGCGCCAGGGGGTTGTGAATGGAGCCAGGTATGGCGAATACCTCCCGGTTTTGTTCTCCCGCAAGCCGGGCAGTGATCAGGGAGCCGCTTTTGAGAGCGGCTTCCACCACCAGAACGCCCAGGGAGAGACCGCTGATGATTCGGTTGCGGCGGGGGAAATGTCCCCGTTTGGGGCTGGTGCCTGGAGGAAACTCGGAAACCAGCGCGCCCTTGTTGGCGATTTCATGCGCCAGATCGCGGTTGCTGGCCGGATAAACCCGGTCCAGCCCGGTCGCCATTACCGCGATGGTGGGGCCGCCACCGGCGAGGGCGCCCTGGTGACTGGCGGTGTCTATGCCCATGGCCAGTCCGGAGGTGACCGCCAGTCCGCTACGGGCGAAATGGCGGGCAAAATCCGTGGCCGTCAGTATGCCGCCCTGGCTGGGGTTGCGGCTGCCCACCATGGCGATTTGTGGAGAGTTCAGGATATCCGGCTGGCCATGTACGAACAGGCCGGTTGGCGCATCTTTCAGGGCCGACAGCCGGGACGGGTAGAGAGGGGAGGAAAGCGGCAGAAAATGATGATGCTCCTGTTCCAGCCAGCGCAGATCCTTTTGTGCCTGCTCCCAGTCGGCGGCGAGCAGGGTGTTGCGGATTTTTTCGCTCAGTTGCGAAGGCGGATCCCGCAGCAGGGTCTCAACAGAAAACCCCTTGCGTAGCAAGGGGTTCACAGTGGCGGGGCCAATGCCAGGCAGGCGTACCAGCGCCAGCCAGGCGAGCAGCTCTTCCTGCATCTCAGGGATTGACGACCCGGTCTCTGACGTGCATGGCGCGTTTGGCATGCAGTACCACGCCATAGCTGACGCGATCGAAGCTGCGGAATACCATGAGCAGACCCGCGGCTTCATCCGGGAGAGTAACTGTCTCCCAACGGGATTTCTTCTCCCAGCCGTCGCCTTCCACGGTATGCGTAAGAAGATGATCGTCGATGTATTCCGCGACATCCGGGATCAGATTCCTTGCGTTCCGGGCGATATTGTCAGGGACGGTTTCCCCGCGGTTGTTTACCTGCAACACGGTGCCGGGATCCAGTCCGTCACGCAGGCCCCGGTCCAGAACCACGATGCTGTACTGGCCAATCTGGTTTACCCCATCGATCATGGAGATGATATTGCCGTTGATCTCCCGGGCGGGGGGATGCGGCTGGAAGTCGGTGGCCATCACCCCTTTTTCCGCGGGAATCAGGCGGTCGCCAACCAGAACCTCTTTTGTCGTCGCGTCCAGATACACGGTGGCGGGGTCGCCGGTGCGCTTGAGGGTGCCGATGCCGGTAAGCAGTGCTTCGTAACCGAGAATTTCTCCCGTGTCTCCGTCCTTGTAGGCCGGGCCGGCGCGCAGAACATCGAATTTCTTGTGTTCCCAGGTGGGAATGTCACGCACATAGATTCTCTGTCCGGCGCCGGCGGCGATATGTTCGTCGGCAAAGGCGACCAGATAGGGTTTGTGCTCCAGCTCATCCTTGTCAACCACCAGGGGGCGGGTCAGAAACGGCGCGATGGCGTCGATGGGGATGGCAGGGATGGCCGCGGCCAGCTTGTTGCGCCGGATCCCGGGTGAAAGTTTGACCGGCCCGCGATTGGCCACCCGGAGCTGTGGCTTGCCATCGATATAGACCAGCTCCAGTTCGTCACCAGGATAGATCAGATGAGGATTTTTGATTTGCGGATTGACATGCCAGATTTCCGGCCACAACCAGGGCTTGTGCAGAAACATGCCCGCAATGTCCCACAGGGTATCGCCCTTTTTCACCACATATCGCTGTGGATGCTCGGACTTTAGCAGATCGTCTGCTGCCAGACTGATGCCCCAGATTCCTGAAATCAATATGGCGGCAAGAAAAAAACGGCTCATTCTTTTCATTCGGGCTTCCCTTGTTGATGTGCGTATTGCTTTTCGTTTCAGGCATTCTTTCCGAAAAACGCTGCCACGGTCAAATACCTGATCCATCTTTATGCCATAATATTCGGAGACGGTGAGCAATGGAATCTCTGGTCGAGTCATGGACTCACGATCAGATCTTCCCGGACACCCCGAACAGCTCAGGATTGCAGTCGCCGGATGTTCTCCGGATTGGCGCATTACCGGACTGCTGTCCTGAATGTTCCGACCCCCTCGGATGGACAGCACAACGACTTCGCGGTTGCTGCCGTCCATATACAGACAGATTCCTTACTACTATAGAACTTATTTGTAATCATGGCGATACTGGATATTCTTAAATTTCCTGACCCGCGTCTCAGAAATCGCGCAAAACCGGTCCAAGAAGTGGATGAAAGCGTCCGCAAGCTGGCCGATGACATGCTGGAAACCATGTATGACGCACCGGGTATCGGTCTGGCGGCAACCCAGGTGGGCGTGGCCCGTCAGGTGATCGTCATCGACATATCCGAGGAGCGCGATGATCCTTTGGTGCTGATCAATCCGCAAATCCTCCAGTCCGAGGGTGAAGAGGAGATGGAAGAAGGTTGTCTGTCGGTGCCGGGTTTCTATGATACGATCAAGCGCGCGGAAAAAGTCAGGCTCAAGGCGCTGGATCGGGAAGGCAATGAGCTGGTCCGTGATCTGGATGGTCTGCTGGCGGTTTGCGTGCAACATGAAATCGATCATCTTCACGGCAAGCTGTTCGTGGATTACCTTTCCCGCCTCAAACGTGAGCGCATCCGCAAGAAGCTGGAGAAGGAAGCCCGCAGCCGCGCCAGCGCGGAAAAGAAACAGGCCAGAAAAGCCATCTGATGTCTCAGCCGTTGCGTATCGTTTTTGCGGGTACACCGGACTTTTCCGTACCGCCCTTGCTTTCCCTGCTGGAATCCCCTCATGAGCTGGTTGCAGTCTATACCCAGCCGGACCGTCCTGCCGGCAGAGGCCGCAAGTTGGTGGCCAGTCCGGTGAAAAGTGCCGCTCAGGACAAAGGTATTCCCGTGCATCAACCCGCCACCCTGCGCGATCCGGACGCCGTGGCGCAGTTGCGCGCCCTGCGGCCGGATCTGATGGTGGTCGTCGCCTATGGCCTGATTCTGCCCGAAGAAGTGCTGGCGATTCCGCGCCTGGGATGCGTGAATATCCATGCTTCCATCCTGCCGCGCTGGCGTGGTGCGGCGCCGATTCAACGAGCGATTCAGGCAGGAGATGCCAAGAGCGGGGTCAGCATCATGCGCATGGACAAGGGGCTGGATACAGGGCCGGTGTATCTGATCCGGTCGCTTGAACTGGCCGCCGACGAAACCGGCGGAAGCCTGCATGACAAGCTTTCCGTGCTGGGCGCGGAGGCGCTCATGGAAGCCTTGCCTGGAATAGCGGACGGCAGCCTGCGGCCACAGCCCCAGGATCACAGCAAGGCCACATATGCGGCAAAACTGGACAAGAAAGAAGCGCGCATCGACTGGCGCCAGCCGGCACAGCAGATCGAGCGACAGGTGCGCGCCTTCAATCCCTGGCCGGTTGCCTTCAGCCGATACGAGAATGCCAATCTGCGCATCTGGGAAGCGCATGCCATCGATGGGGTCACGGCCGAACCGGGCACGGTCATGTCCGCCACCCGCGATGGAATCGATGTTTCCACGGGAGACGCCCTGTTGCGCGTAACGCGCTTGCAAATGCCGGGAAAACGGACCATGGATGCCCGGGATTTCATCAATTCCCAATCCATTCAGGGGATCGTGCTTGGCTGAATCGCATCAGCCCGGACGCCAGCCAAAAGGGCGCGGCAAGGGAGACAGTGGTGCGCTGTTGCGCGCCCAGCTGGCGCTGGTGATTCGCTCTGTACTGCAAGGACATTCGCTTACCGAGGCACTGCAACAGGGCAGGGAAAAGGTGGCGCAACGCGACCAGGCGCTGCTGGCGGAACTGGCCTATGGGGTCTGTCGTGAATACTATCGTCTGGATGCCCTGTCCGCCATGCTCTTGCGCCAGCCCCTCAGGGAAAAGGATCTGGACATTCAGGCGCTGTTGCTTGGTGGTTTCTATCAATTGCTGCACACTCGGGTTCCGGCGCATGCGGCCATTGGAGCCAGCGCGGGAGCGGCGCGCCTGTTGCGCAAAAAATGGGCGGTGGCTTTGGTGAATGGTGTGCTGCGGCGTTTTCAGCGGGAACAGCAGACCTTGTTGTCCCGGCTCCGGCAGAGTGAGTCACCGCAGCTGCGTTATCAGCTTCCGCAATGGCTTGTGGATGCGCTGCAACAAGCCTGGCCCGAACAGGCCGAAGCCTTGTTCCGGGGACTGTCCCTGCGGCCGCCTTTTACTCTGCGGGTGAACCTGCGGCGTAACAGCCTGTCAGATTATGCATGCCTGCTGAAACAGGCGGGTTTGACTGCGCGGCCGGTAAAGGCCGTGCCTACCGCGCTGATGCTTGATGAAGCGGTGTCGGTGGATCGCTTGCCGGGCTTTTTTCAGGGCGCGGTTTCGGTGCAGGATGCGGGTGCTCAGCTGGCGGCCTCGTTGCTGGATGCGCAGCCCGGCATGGAGGTGCTGGATGCCTGCGCGGCGCCAGGAGGCAAGACCGGACACCTGCTGGAGCATACAGCGGGATTGCGTTTGACCGCGGTGGACGTGGATGAGAAACGCCTGCGGCGGGTGGAGGAGAACATGCAGCGTCTGGGTTTCAGCCCGAATCTGGTGCCAGGGGATGCCTCCAGACCCGAGGGCGAATGGGCAGCACGGCACTATGATCGTATTCTTGCGGATGTGCCCTGCACCGCAACCGGGGTGATTCGCCGCCATCCGGATATTCGTCTGTTGCGCAGGCCGGCGGATGTTTTCGAGTTGCAGCAGCGCCAGCAGCGCATCATGGACGCCTTGTGGCCATTGTTGCGCCCAGGTGGCAAAATGCTCTACGCAACCTGTTCCCTGCTGGCAGAAGAGAATGACGCACAAGTGGCGCGCTTTTTACGCAAACAACCGGACGCGAGTGCTGTTATGCTTCAGCCAGGCCGGGGCATAAACAGGCGCCATGGCTTGCAGTTGTTGCCGGATACCCTGGAGACAGATGGATTTTATTACGCATTGCTGGAAAAGCAGACGGGCTGAAATGAGCAGAATCCGTACACGCATGCTGTTGTTGCTGTTTTGCGGGTTCTTCAGTCTTTCCGCCCAGGGCGCGGGCATCTCCTACAAGGCGGTTGCCATTGGTGAGCAGGATGGCTGGATCGTTCTCGACCTGCTGCAGCACTATGTTCTGGGGGATACCATGCTCGAAGCGCTGGAAAACGGCGTACCCCTGACTTTTGCCACGGAAATCGTTATCGATCCGGAAGACGCATCCTTCTGGCGCAGCGCCCTTGGACGCAAGATCGTGCGTCGCAAGTTGAGTTATCACCCCTTGGCCGGTGAATACGAAGTGCTGGATCCGGATGCCGGCACCCGGCGGCGCTTTGCCACCCGGGACGCTGCCCTGGTGGCCCTTGGCGACCTCAAGGGCAAGCGGATTATCCGCGCATCCACGCTGGACAAGGGCCGTTTCTATCGGATCACCATACAGACCGCCTTCGATATCGGTGAACTGCCCCTGCCTCTTCGGCCAAAGGCCTATTTGTCTCCCGGTTGGCATTTGAGCAGCAAGGTGTATGAATGGCGGTTGCAGCCCTGATCCGGTGATTGCACAAGGGGGCGGCATGAAACCGCAGTCAACATCACCCGCGGGTAGCAAAGGCCCGAAAAAAAGAGCCGGTGGTTCCTGGCGTTCCGGGGCCTGGGCGGTAGCCCTGTTGCTGTTGTTGCTTTTGTTCGCCCTGCATTTTCTCAGTGGCGCGGTACTCAAATCCGAAAGCCTCAGCCACTGGTTCATTCCGCTGCTGGTTTTCATCGTCATCGGCCTGGTGACCCTGTCCATCGTGGTGGCGGTGAACCTCGCTCGTTTGCTGCGGGACTATCGGCGCAATGCCGCCGGTGCGCGACTCATGGCGCGCATGGTGATCATGTTCGTGATGCTGGGCATGGCGCCCGTGGGCATTGTCTATTATTACTCCCTGCAGTTTCTCATGCAGGGCATAGACAGCTGGTTCAACGTGCAGATCGACTCGGCCATGGCCGATGCCCTGGAACTCAACCGTGCTACCCTGAACATGAACAAGCGGGTGCTGCTGCGCCTTACGGAGCAGATGCTGGAGTCCATAGATGACAGCTCCCAGACCGCCCTGACCCTGGCCCTGAGTGATCTGCGCACCCGTTCCGGCGCCACCGAAGTGGCTCTGGCCACGCCTCAGGGAACGATTCTGGCTTCCAGCAATGTCAATCCCGACGTGCTGGTTCCCAATACGCCGGATCCATTGATTTTGCAACAGGTGGTAAGCGGCAAGAACTATGTACAGTTCATGCCTTATGGCGAGGCTAGTGAACTGCATATCCGGGTGCTGGTGGCGGACTTGTCCCGGGGACTGATCCTGCAAGCGATTTTTCCGACTTCGGAGCGCATTACCGAGTTGAGTGAAAATGTGCAGTCGGCTTATGCGGCCTACCGTCAGCGGGCCTATATGCGCGAATCCATCAAGTTCAGCTTCATTCTGGCCTTGTCTCTGGTGTTGCTGGTGAGCGTGTTTGCCGCCGTCTGGGCGGCTTTCAGTACATCCAGACGCATGGTGGCGCCCATACAGGCCATTGCCGAAGGCACCCGGGCCATTGCCGAGGGTGAATTGGACGGACAGATTCCCGTGCCCCGCTACCATGACGAGCTGGGCTTTCTGGTCGCTTCCTTCAATGCCATGACCCGGCGTCTGGCCCAGGCCAGGGACATGGCCGAGCAGAGCAAGCAGGAACTGGAATTTCAGCGCCAGTATCTGGAAGCCGTGCTGCATCATTTGTCCACCGGGGTCATGGCGGTGGACGTGGACGGTAATCTACGCACCGCCAACCGCGCCGCCGAACAGATTCTGGGGGCGGATGTGGGACGCTTCATTGGTCATCCTTTGCGGTCCCTTGCCACGGCGTATCCGGAACTGGAGCCTTTCGTCGCCCTGCTCTCCTGTGGCATGGGGCCGGAGGGCCAGGACTGGCGCCAGGAACTGGTACTGCATCGTCATCAGGGGCGCCAGTTCCTGATTTGCGGCTGTACCCGGCTCAAGGTGGTGGAAAGTACCGAGATCGGTTGCGTGGTGGTGTTCGATGATGTCACCACTCTGGTCAAGGCACAACGGGATGCGGCCTGGGGTGAAGTGGCACGGCGTCTGGCGCATGAGATCAAGAATCCCCTCACCCCCATACAATTGTCCGCGGAACGGCTGCGGCGGAAGTACCTCAACAAGTTGTCCGAGGAAGACAGCAGGGTGCTGGACAGCGCCACGCGAACCATAGTGAACCAGGTGGAGGCCATGAAGTCCATGGTTAACGCCTTTTCCGATTATGCCAAGCCATCGCGTCTGGAAGCGCAGCCTTTGCTGGCCGATGAATTTCTTGCGGATGTACTGGCGCTTTACGCCAATGAAGTGGTCTTTGAGCCGGGGGCGCCGGGCATACAGATGGAAGCGGATCCGGTAAGATTCCGTCAGGTAGTGCATAATCTGGTGAAGAATGCCCAGGAAGCCATGCCGGAAGGAGAACCAGGTTCCGTGCATGTAAAGACATCGGCTTATTCCCCGCCGGATCAGGAAGCCTTGTTTCTGCAGATTCTGGTGGAGGATAATGGCAGTGGCTTCCAGGATCAGGATATCGAGCGCCTGTTCGAACCCTATGTGACGAGCAAGGCCAAGGGGACGGGACTGGGGCTGGCAATCGTGAAGAAAATCGTGGAAGAGCATGGTGGTCATATTCACGCGGAAAATCGTGAGGAAGGTGGCGCCCGCTTTATTCTGCGCATACCGGCAAGCCAGGCTGTGCTTGCCCAGCAGGAGTAGACGGCAATGAGTTTACCTTTCATCCTGGTTGTGGATGATGAGCCTGATATCAGGGATTCGGTAAAGGATATCCTTGAAGATGAAGGCTATGGCGTGGGGCTGGCGGAAAATGGCGAAGCGGCCCGGGCGGCGTTACGCGAACGTCGTCCCGATCTGATCCTGCTGGATATCTGGATGCCGGATATCGACGGAATCAGCCTGCTCAAGGAATGGTCCGAAGGGGACGGATTGCCCTGTCCGATAATCATCATGTCCGGTCATGGCACCGTAGAGACGGCAGTGGAGGCGACCCGCCTGGGAGCTTATGACTTTCTGGAAAAGCCCTTGTCCCTGGCCAAGCTGCTGCTCACTGTGGAGCGCGCCCTGGAGACCGAGCGGCTGGTCATGGAAAATGTTGGCCTGCGCCGTTCCTTCCGGCCCATTATCGAGCCCGTGGGGCACAGCCAGGTCATGCAGCGCCTGCGCGAGCAGGTCAAGCGCATCGCCCAGCATGACACCTGGGTGCTGATTTCAGGTGAAGCGGGCAGTGGCCGGGAAACTTTCGCCCGTTATCTGCACGCCCAGAGCAGCCGCAAGGAAAGACCTTTCATCGATGTCAGTGTGGGCGCCACCGCCAAGGGCAATTTCTCCCTGGAGTTCTTTGGCAGCGAGCAGAACGGCAAGATTCACTATGGCCGGCTGGAACAGGCGAACGGAGGCACTCTGTTTCTCGACGAAGTGGCGGACATGGATCTGGAAGCCCAGGCCCAGTTGGCCGGAGCCTTCGAGACCGGTGAGTTCTTGCGTGTTGGCGGCAGCGAGCCGGTGAAAGTGGACATTCGGGTGATTGCCGCCACGCAAAAGGATTTGCAGACCGAGGTCAGCGCGGGCAATTTCCGTGAAGACCTGTTCTATCATCTGAATGTCGTGCCCCTGGAAATTCCGCCCCTGCGGGAACACCGCGAAGATGTGCCGGAACTGCTCAGTTACTATGTGGATTACTTTGTTACCCACGAGAAACTGCCATACCGGCATTTCAGCGTCAGCGCCCAGAACATGCTGCGCAACTATGACTGGCACGGCAATATTCTGGAGCTGCGCAATCTGGTACAGCGGGTGCTGATTCTTGGCGCCGGCGATGAAATCACCCTGGATGATGTGGAAGCGGCCATGGGCGGGCTGAAGAAGGAATCCGTGCAGACCAGCCTGCCTGGGATCTCCTTCGATCAACCTCTGCGCAAGGCGCGGGAAGATTTTGAACGTGTCTATCTGGAATACCAGCTGGACAAGCATGACGGCAACGTGAGCAAGATGGCGCAGGAAGTGGGCATGGAGCGCACCCATCTGTATCGCAAGCTGCGTGGCGTGGGCATAGAAATCAAGGATCGCCGATGAAGATCATTATTCTTGGCGCCGGGCAGGTGGGCACCAGCGTGGCGGGCAATCTGGCCAGCGAAGCCAACGATATCACCGTGGTGGATCAGAACGTCCAGCTGCTTCAGTCCCTGCAGGACAAGCTGGATCTGCGCACCATTCAGGGTTATGCGGCGCATCCCGATGTACTCACCCAGGCCGGGGCCGAGGATGCGGAGATGATCATTGCCGTGACCAACAACGACGAAACCAACATGGTGGCCTGTCAGGTTGCCTGGACCTTGTTCCGCACTCCGCGCAAGATCGCCCGGGTGCGCGCTCCGGAATACAACAAATATCCTTCCCTGTTCAGTCAACGTGGTCTGCCTATCGACGTGCTCATCAGTCCGGAACAGCTGGTTACGGACTATATCCAGAGTCTGCTCAAATATCCGGGCGCCCTGCAAGTGCTGGATTTTGCCGGTGGCCTGGTGCAGCTGGTGGCGGTACGCGCTTATGAGGGTGGTCCCCTGGTAGGGCAGGAATTGCGTGAACTCAACCAGCATCTGCACGCTGGCGAAGCCCGGGTGGCGGCCATCTACCGGGAAGGCCAGGCCATTCATCCCAAGGGAGACACGGTCATCCAGGAAGATGATGAAGTGTTCTTCATTGCCGCCAAGGAGAATATCCCGGAAGTGATGAAAGAGCTGCGCCGGGCGGAGAAACCGCATCGCAAGCTGATTTTTGCCGGTGGCGGCAACATTGGCCGGCGTCTTGCAGAACGGCTGGAGAAGGACTACCGGGTCAAGATCATCGAACAGGACCCGGGACGCGCCGCGGCGGTGGCGGAACAATTGCGCCATACCATCGTCCTGGAGGGGAATGCGGCAGATGAAGACCTGCTGCTGGAAGAGAATATCGAGGAGACCGACGTATTCTGCGCGGTCACCAACGACGATGAGGCCAATATCCTGTCCGCCATGCTGGCCAAGCGTCTCGGAGCGCGCAGCGTCATGGCGCTCATCAACCGCACCGCCTACGTGGATCTGGTGGAAGCCGGCAGCATCGATGTGGCCATTTCTCCCCAGCAGGCCACCATCGGCACTCTTCTCACCCATGTGCGCCGGGGAGACGTAGTCATGGTGCATTCCCTGCGCCGGGGCGCCGCCGAGGCCATCGAGGCCATCGCCCATGGCGACCGGCATTCCTCCAAGGTCGTGGATCGCGCCATTGGCGCCATTCACCTGCCCAAGGACACCAGCATCGCCGCCATAGTACGGGGTGGGGAAGTCATCATCGCGCATCATGACACCATCATCAAATCGGAGGATCATGTCATCATGTTTCTGGTGGACAAGCGGCGCATTGCTGAGGTGGAAAAGCTGTTTCAGGTTGGTATCACCTTTCTCTGATACCAGCTGGGACAGCCTTCCTTTTCCGAACCGCGCGGGTTTCCTTCATGCACCTGACCGTCGTACAGCGCATATTGGGCCTGTTGCTGATGCTGTTCAGCATTACCATGCTGTCGCCCCTGCTGGTCTCTCTGGGCTATGGCGATGGGGCATGGCCGGCTTTTGCAAGCGCGTTTGGCATGACCCTGGTGGTGGGACTGATCAGCTGGTTGCCGGTGCGCAACCAATACCGGGAGCTGCGCCTGCGGGATGGATTCCTGGTGGTGGTCATGTTCTGGACCGTACTTTCTGCCACCGGCGCATTGCCCTTTGCTCTGGCCGAGCATCCGCGCCTGTCTGTTACGGATGCCTTTTTTGAATCCGTCTCCGGCCTGACCACCACCGGGGCGACGGTGATCGTGGGGCTGGATGAACTGCCCAGATCCATTCTCTACTACCGCCAGCAGTTACAGTGGCTGGGAGGCATGGGTATCATTGTGCTGGCGGTGGCGGTGCTGCCCATGCTGGGCATCGGTGGCATGCAGTTGTACCGGGCGGAAACCCCGGGACCCATCAAGGATTCCAAACTTACGCCGCGTATCACCGAAACGGCCAAGGCGCTGTGGTACATCTATCTGGGCCTGACTCTGGCTTGCGCCCTGGCTTACTGGCTGGCGGGCATGACGGTTTTTGATGCCGTGAGTCATGCCTTTTCCACGGTGGCCATCGGTGGCTTTTCCACCCATGATGCGAGCATGGGCTATTTTGACAGTACCTCCATTTATCTGGTGGGTGTGCTGTTCATGTTTTTGGCGGGCATCAATTTCGCCCTGCATTTTTCCGTGGTGCGGCAGAAGAGCCTGCGAGTGTACTGGCGGGATTCGGAATTCCGTTTTTATCTGCTCATCATGTTCTCGGTCATCGCCGTCACCACTGGCGGCCTGCATTACCATGCCACTCACGGAAGTTTTCAGGAAAACTTCGTCCATGGCCTGTTTCAGGCGGTTTCCATTGGCACCACGGCGGGGTTTACCACGGCGGAGTGGCACAACTGGCCAGGGTTCATCGCGATTCTGCTGCTGTTTTCCAGCTTTGTGGGAGGCTGTGCCGGCTCCACCGGCGGCGGCATCAAGGTGATTCGCTTTTTGTTGCTGATCAAGCAGGGGGTACGCGAGATCACCCGTCTGGTGCATCCCAACGCCCAGATTCCCGTGCGCGTGGGCGAAAAGAGCATCCCGCCCCGGGTGGTGGAGGCCGTCTGGGGCTTTTTTGCCCTGTATGTGGCCAGCTTCACCTTCATGTATCTGCTCCTCGCCGCTACCGGCATCGACCTGATGACCGCCTTCTCCGCCGTCGCCGCCAGTATCAATAATCTGGGGCCGGGGCTGGGTGAGGTGGGAACCAACTATGCCAGCCTGCATGATCCGGCCAAGTGGATACTCTGCTTCGCCATGCTGCTGGGCAGGTTGGAGATCTTTACCCTGCTGGTGTTGCTGACGCCGGTGTTCTGGCGGCATTGATTTGAATTTGACAGGATGCGGGGGGGGGTAACATCAAACTTACATTTATCAAGGATATAAGGAGATTGTGATGAAATTTGGAAAGTGGTTTGTCTTTGTACTGCTTTTGAGTGTTTGGGGGCAATTGGCTGCAAACGAGGATGTCGGCAGAACAAAGGCGGGATCTTCACCCAATCTGGACCTGGATATTCCCAGCTGGGTGGATGAAAAAGCCAGCGGGCAGTTTGAACCGGGCAGGATTCCTGTATATGCGGTGGCGATGGAGGTTCATGTCGGGGGAGAGATCTTGCAAAAACAATTTGGTGTATTGGCGGGTGAGACCGCTAGTTTGAAATTCCTGGATGAAGACGCAAGGAAAGGTTATGAAATTCGGGTGATAACACCAGAAGAAACCCATGATTTTGGTGGCCGAACCTATGGCAACATCAAGCTGATGGTGGTGCGCAACGGAGAACGGCGGGAAATTTTGACGGAACCATCGTTGATGTTGCCCATGGACGGGGAGACTGTGTTTGTAGCGCTGCAAGGAGATGAAGGATCAGGTGTTTCCATAGAGATGACAGCCAAACAACTGTTTGTTGAAAAATAGGGGGTGATGCTGTGAAAAAAAATGGAGTCCCCTGCTGCTACATCCGATAGTGGGGCAAGGTGTGAATTCCAGAGCGGTCAGGGGGAGGGAATACCATGCTGCATCAGCCAGTCCCGATCCAGCTCCCACTGCACCTGCCTGATTTCGGGATTTTTCAGGACGATGGCCTTGGCGCGTTTCTGGGTGCTTGCCAGTTGCTCCTGCAGTTCCTGGAACAGGGGAGAGGCGGGATCGGAATTGCCCAGACCGGGGAAGATCTTGTCCAGTACCTGGGCCACGGGCACGGCGCTGGAGCGTGGTGTACTCATGATGGCCACGCCATTGCTGACGCGCCGCACCCGGAAGGGATAGGGAAAGCTGCCCACCTGTTGATCCGCTTCCAGCCGGTCGTTCAGGTCGGAGACGATGGGCGGTTCATACAGGGCGATAGCGATCAGCACTAGAACTGCGGTGAGCAGTACGCCAGCATAAATCTTCGTGCCTCTGTCGAGTTCAGGCATCAGTCGCGGAAGTTCTTGAATTGCAGGGGCAGGCCGTAATCTTTCTCCCGCAGAAGGGCGATCACCTTTTGCAGGTCGTCACGCTTCTTGCCGGTGACGCGCACCTGATCGCCCTGAATTTGCGCCTGCACCTTGAGCTTGGCGTTTTTGATCTCCTTGACGATTTTCTTCGCCACGTCGGGCTCGATACCCTGTTGCACCAGCACCTGCTGACGGGCGGCGTTGAGACTGGTCTGGGGATCCTTTACATCCAGAGCTTTTACGTCCACGCCGCGTTTGGCCAGCTTTTCCCGCAGAATGTCCAGCATCTGCTGTAGCTGAAACTCCTGTTCCGCTTCGAGCTTGATTTCGTTTTCATTGTGCTCGTAGCTGGCGTTGACGCCTTTGAAGTCGAAACGGGTGTCGATCACCCGCTTGGCCTGATCCACGGCGTTGCGCACTTCCTGCAGATCCACTTCGGAAACGATATCGAATGAGGGCATCTTTTACTCCGGATTTTGACCATGCGCAAAGGCTAACATTTCCGAAGCAGCAGAAAAAGCCAGCGTCTATTCAGCCTTCCACCAGGGCACGCAGTTTCTTGCGCGCGCGGAACAAACGGGTGCCGGCGCCGGCCACGGAGATACCCAGTTCGGCGGCGATTTCCTTTTGTGAATAGCCATGGATGATTTGCAACAGCAGAGGTTCCCGGTAGTCGTCGGGGAGTTCAGCAATCGCATTGCGCAGCACGAAGGCTTCGGTGGAAGTGTCGTAATCCCGGTGGTTGTCCGCCAGGGCTTCGGTGGGCATGGCGCTGAACTGGGGCTGAAAACGTTCGAAACGGCGGGCGTTCTCCCGGCGCAATATGGTGATCAGCCAACCCTTGGCCGCTTCGGGTTTTTGCAGTTTGTCCATGGATTTCCAGGCTCTGAGCATGGTTTCCTGAAGCAGGTCGTCCGCCACGGACGGATCATGCACCAGCCAGCATGCGTAGCGGAACAGATCATCCATATGCCTGCCTATGAGAGCCTGAAAACGTGCTTCACGGGCAGCTCGGGTTTCGGTTCCAGTCTGGTTTTCAGCGCTGAAGTGGGTGCTTTCTGTTCTCATGGTCGTGCGTCCTGGTGGTTGTCGCGGTGCTTTGCAATAGAACTAGCACGACCCGTGCCAATTGTGTTTTTGCCCATTTGAAACAATCCCTGTCCCGGGTTGCGTCGCAAACTGAAAAGCTGGTTGCCGGGGTTTTTATCGTTTTTTCAATTGCTTATATTTTTCCATGAGAGCTGGTATTGGTGCGTTACCAGGCCGTTCCGGCTTTTCGGAGTGTTTTCCCGGTAATGAAATGAGCGTAACGTTTCGTGCGATGATGCCGCTGAAGGTAACGACTCGTTACTTTTTTTCCGGGCCTACCCGGAGTTTGTATTTGCGGATCTTCCGATCCAGCGCCGGTCGGGAGATACCCAGGATGCGGCAACTGTTGGCCTTGTGTCCCTGGGTGTGATCCAGCACTTTCTGGATATGCCGGGCTTCCACTTCTTCCAGGGTTTGCAGAGGGGCGTCTTCAACCTGGTCTGTGCCTGGTTCCGTGCCACGATCCGCATGGAAACGAATCAGATCGGCGGATATGCTGCCATCCCGGGCCTGAACCAGCGCCTGGGTGAGCACGTTCTCCAGTTCCCGGACATTGCCCGGCCAGGGATGGCGCTGCAGTTTGCGCATGGCTTCATCGTCCAGGAGCGGTGCTGGCCGCTGCATTTTTTGTGCGGCGCGACCCAGCAGGGCCTGCACCAGCAGGGGGATGTCTTCGCTGCGCTCGCGCAGAGGCGGCAGTTGAATATTGATGACATCCAGCCGATAGGCCAGATCTTCACGGAACAGGCCTTCCCGGGCAGCCTGGAAGAGATCCCGGTGGGTGGCGGCAATGATACGCGCATTTACCGCGATGCTGCGGTTGCCGCCTACCGGTTCCACGCATTGTTCCTGCAAGGCGCGCAACAGTTTGGCCTGCAAATGGGGTGCCAGCTCCCCGATCTCGTCCAGGAACAGGGTACCGTTGTGCGCCTGCTGGAAACGCCCGGGCTTGTCGGCACTGGCGCCGGTGAACGCTCCCTTGACGTGACCGAACAGCTCGCTTTCGAGCAGATTGTCCACGATGGCGGCACAGTTGATGGCAATGAAGCGACCCTCCCTCCCGCTGTATTGGTGAATCAGGCGGGCGACGATTTCCTTGCCGGTGCCGGATTCGCCACTGATGAGCACGGTGGCGCTGCTCTGCGCCGACAGGGCGATCTGCTTGCTCACTTCCAGCATGGCCTGACTGCGCCCGATGAGCTCGCGGATATTGGGTTCTGCGGGGTCGGATTTGGCCGCGATGCTCGGGGTCCAGGCCAGGGCCTTGTCTACTGCTTGCTGCAGGATGCGTGTCTTAACCGGTTTGTGGATGAAATCCATGGCTCCCTGCTGAATGGACTGGATGGCCAGTTCCAGGTCATGAACCCCGGTCATCATGATGATGCGCGCATCCGGGTGTCGTTCCAGGATTTTGGGGATCAGTTCGCTGCCCAGCCCATCCGGAAGCTGTTGATCCAGCAATACCAGGTTCGGTTTGCGGGATGAGAGCTGCTCCAGGGCCTCCTCACAGCTGTGAGCGGCCCGCACGTCCATTCCCTGGTCTTCGAAATGGAGGGTCAGCATCTGGCTCAGGGAGCTGTCGTCTTCGATGATCAGCAGTTCATGATTCATGTCCTGTTTCCGTATTTCCATCCGGCAATGGCCAGCAGCAGCCATCCTGTCAGTAAAGACAGGCCGCCAAGGGGAGTTATTGCACCCAGGATGCGTATTCCACTGAGCGAGAGGCCGTACAGGCTGCCGCTGAACAGCAGTATGCCGAGAAAGAAGCTGATGCCGGCCCAGTACAGGCCGCGGCTGGGCGCCAGGTGCATGAGCAGGCCGCAGAAGAGCAATGCCAGGGCATGCAGGCTCTGGTAGTGGACCGCCTTGTTGAATATGTCGAACATCCGGGGGCTGAGCTGGTCGCGTAGTATGTGGGTGCCAAATGCGCCAAAAGCAACGCTCAGAAAGCCGCTCAGGGCGCCCAGGGAGAGGAACAGCCGGGCGGTTTTCATGACGACAGGTTCTCCAGGGCTTCACGGGCGATTTCGCGCACGTCCGCCTGAGGGTCGTCCAGCAGGGGTTGCAGCCATTCCCGGGCTTCCGGATTGGCCGAAAGACCCAGATAATAGGCTGCATCGCCGCGGATGTTGGCTTTTTCCGAACGGGTGAGCGCGCCCAGTTCCGGCGCCAGCTGTCGCAGGGCCTCGCTGCCCGCCATTTCTTCGAAAAGGGCGCTTACACCGAAGCTTACTCCCAGGGAATTGTCCTCGCGCTGCATCAACTTGAGCAATTCCGGCAGTTGTTCCGGGTGGTCGCGCAAATAGCGGATGGCCTCATCCATCTGCTGTTGTTCCAGCAATTCACGGATATAATCGGCGCTGGAATCACCGCTGGCGGCTTTTTCCGCCCATTTTCGAATTTCTCCCAGGCTGTAGTTGCCGGCCAGTTCATAATGGCCGATACGCATCCAGGGAACAGAGCGGGTGCCGGCCTGCCGCGCCGCTTCGGGGTGGACGGCGATATTGACGACCTCGAGGCGGCCTATGTCGCCTTGCTTGATCAGCTCGGCCAGACTGCCGAGTACGGATTGGCAATGGGGGCAGCCGGGAGCGATGAGAAGCAGGGTGTCAGGCGGGTTGTTCATGATCTATTTGATTTGGATCAGTTGCAGTTTTTCCCGGAATGCGGGGCCGAGGGCTGATTTTACCCCTAATTGGTTGATTTCCAAGCTCCATAAGTATTACAGATAAAGCCTCTTTATGCCTGCCAGATGTAAAACTGTTTGGCGTTTTGGGGCCTGAGAAACTATTTTTACTCACCCTATATTGCCCTGGGCGGCCTTGCGCTGTGGTTTGTTCGCCGCGACCGAGTGTTTCCCAAAGAGGGTGACTAGAGATTTTTTGGAGCGAGTGGCCCTTTGTGGTTTACTTGTTCCGAATTGAAAAGAAGACCGCTTCGGCGGTGAATATTCACTGCAGTGTAAACTAAGGAGAACTATCGATGCCTACATTTGTGCGTACCGATAAGTGCGATGGCTGCAAGGGTCAGGACAAGACCGCTTGCATGTACATTTGCCCACACGACCTCATGAAACTCGACATGGACGGCTCCCTGACCGGCCATGCGATGAAGTCTTTCAACCAGGAGCCTGATCAGTGCTGGGAATGCTATTCCTGCGTCAAGATCTGCCCTCAGAACGCTATCGAAGCGCGTCCCTACGCCGATATCGTACCTCTGGGTGCTTCCGTACAGCCCTTGCGTGGTACTGATTCCATCATGTGGACCATCAAGTTCCGTAACGGCACCATGAAGCGTTTCAAGTTCCCCATCCGGACCACTCCGGAAGGTTCTATTGATCCTTATGGCAACAAGCCTGCCGCTGAAATCGGCAAGATTGGCGAGCCGGGTTTCTTCAACCACAATGAGCAAAACGGCTACCGCGATGGAGATGCCAGCGAGCTGATCTGCAAGTAAATCATTGATCTGATCATTCATAGAATCTTAATACTTTAGAGGTAAATAACATGGCTGAATTCGGAAATCCCGAAGTAGTCGAAGAAGAGGTGGATATCCTCATCATCGGCGGCGGTATGGCAGCTTGCGGTGCCGCTTATGAAATTGGCCCCTGGATTGATGCTGCCAAGAATGAAGGCGTTGACATCTCCGTCAAACTGGTAGACAAGGCGGCGATGGATCGTTCTGGTGCGGTTGCCCAGGGTCTGTCCGCAATCAACACCTACATCGGTCCCGAACAGGATCCCGCGGATTACGCGCGCATGGTATCCAACGACCTGATGGGCATCACCCGTGATGACCTGGCCTATGATCTGGGTCGCCACGTTGACGAGTCTGTTCACCTGTTCGAAGAATGGGGTCTGCCCATCTGGAAGCTGGACGAGAACGGCGAGCGCTTCGATGGTTCCAAAGGCATGACTCCCCTGAAAGACGGCGGTACTCCCGTACGTTCCGGTAAGTGGCAGATCATGATCAACGGTGAATCCTACAAGTGGATCGTGGCAGAAGCCGCGAAGAAAGCTCTGGGTGTGGACAACATCCAGGAGCGTATCTTCATCGTCAAGCTGGTCAATGATGCCAACGACAAGAACCGCGTTGCCGGTGCTGTCGGTTTCTCCACTCGCGAAGACAAGGTTGTTGTTTACAAGTTCAAGGCCTGCCTGCTGGTAGCCGGTGGCTGCGTAAACATCTTCCGTCCCCGTTCTGTAGGTGAAGGTCAGGGTCGTGCCTGGTATCCCGTATGGAATGCCGGTTCTACCTACGCGATGGCGGCTGAAGCCGGCGCCGAGCTGACCCTGATGGAAAACCGCTTCGTACCTACCCGTTTCAAGGACGGTTATGGTCCTGTTGGCGCCTGGTTCCTGCTGTTCAAATCCCAGGCCACCAACGGCGTGGGCGAACCGTACATGGTACGCAACAAGGAAATGCTGGACGACTATCCTCCCTATGGTCAGGCCGCCGTTCCTGCTTCCTGCCTGCGTAACCACCTGATGCTCAAGGAAATGCGCGAAGGTCGCGGTCCCATCTGGATGGATACCGTTACCGCCCTGGCTAACCTGCGCGAGACCCTGTCTCCCCGCGAGGTCAAGCACCTGGAAGCAGAAGCCTGGGAAGACTTTCTCGACATGTGTATCGGCCAGTGCGGTATCTGGGCTGGTGAGAACATCGAGCCGGAGAAGAAGAACTCCGAGCTGATGCCTACCGAGCCGTACCTGCTGGGTTCTCACTCCGGCTGCTGCGGCATCTGGGTTTCCGGTCCTGAGGACGTTGGCGCTCCCACCACCGAAGAGCTGGGCGAAGGGGTTCCCGAGCACCTGCCTTCCGGCTGGAACTGGGGCTACCGTGGCATGACCACCGTACAAGGCCTGTTCACCGCCGGTGACGGTGTTGGCGCTTCCGGCCACAAGTTCTCCTCCGGCTCTCACGCTGAAGGCCGCATGGCTGCCAAGGCCATGGTCAAGTTCGTCATGGACAACAAGGACTGGACGCCTGAGCTCGACACTCCTGTCGATCAGCTGGTGGAAGAGATCTATCGTCCCGTGCGTAACTATCTGGAGCACAAGGACTACACCACTGCCATCGACGTCAACCCCAACTACATCACTCCGCGCATGCTGCAGTTCCGTCTGCAGAAGATCATGGACGAGTATGTAGCCGGTGTTGCCACCTACTACACCACCAACGAGCACATGCTCGACCTGGCGGAGCAGAAGCTGGAAATGCTGAAGGAAGACTCCCTGAAAATGCGTGCCAAGGATCTCCACGAGCTCCTGCGCGCCTGGGAAAACTACCATCGCATCCTGACAGCGGAAGCACACATGAAACACATCCAGTTCCGTGAAGAAAGCCGTTATCCCGGTTTCTACTATCGCATGGACAAGAACTTCGTCGACGAAGAAAACTGGAAGTGCTTCGTAAACTCCGTTTACGACAAGGAAACCAAGAAGTGGACCTGCTTCAAGCGCGCCCACAAGGATCTGGTGGACAAGTCCAAGCTGTTCAAGTAATCACTATTTGACAGTGTGACGGATGAATCCGGGCATCGAAAGATGCCCGGATTTATTTTTTTATCCTGAAGCAAGCCAGCAAATGAGTGCTTTTTGGCCGATAATCTGATGGTGACAAGCACTGATTTGATGGTTTCATGAATAACAGGCGCCGTGTCGCGCCGAGGTTTTCCAGCATGAGTGACGAAAAATTCGATATTCCCTTCAAAAGTCCCACTTTGCCCAAAGTATTGGGTGAAGACAGCAAGCTTACGTTCAGCTGCTACAAGGGCATTTCCTGTTTCAATGCCTGCTGCAAACGTTCGGATATCACCCTGGTGCCCTATGATGTGTTGCGTCTGAAGCAGCGTTTTGGCATGACCTCCGAAGAGTTTCTGGACAAATACACGGTTCCTTATCCCATGGATCAGGATCAGGTGCCGGGCTTGAAAATGAAAGTGCATGAGGATGGCGCCTGTCCATTCCTGGATGAAGAGACCGGCTGTACCGTGTATGAAGACCGTCCTACCGTCTGCCGTTATTATCCTCTGGCCGTGCTGAATATCCGCGAGAAGGATTCCAGTGAACCCCAGACGCAATATTCCCTGGTCGTCGAAGAACATTGCAAGGGTCATGAAGAAGATCGTGAACTGACCGTCGGCGAGTACCGCAAGGAGCAGGGTTGCGACGAGTTCGATTTCTATAATCAGGAATGGTACGAACTGATTCTGAAGAAGAAATCGGCCGGCCCCGGTGTGGGCAAACCCAACGAGATGAGCCTGCAACTGTTTTTCATGGCGTCTTATAACACTGACATGTTCCGCCGCTTTGTTCTCAGCGACAAATTCCGCGCCAGTTATGATATTCCCGATGAGACTTACGAACAGATCGAAAAGGACGATGTGGCTCTGCTGCAGTTCGGCTACAAGCTCATGCGTCAGGCGTTGTTTGGTGAGAAGCTCATCCCGGAAAAGCCCGGCGTATGGGAAAAGCGGGTTGAAGAGCGGCGCGCGGTGTGGGAAGCTCGTACCCAGGCAGAGATAGAAGCGCGCAACAAGCAGGTGGAAGAACAGATGCGCGAGGAAACCTGAACCCGGCTAGCCCGAATATTGCACCAGAACGCGCAAAATGTGGGATTTTTACTATGAATTACAGCATGTTGCGTGACGATTATGCTGGATACAGTTTGTACCTGTCATGCTATCCGGTTTTTCCCGGAATCTTTTCACCCAGCTTGCCCGAACGCACTGCAAGCCGATGAATAACATCGGCTTTTGTCCGTTCGAACAATCTGGGCAAAAATCTCTCCGGGAAAATTCCGGATTCCGGTGCAATATTCTGGCTAGAGGACAAGATCATGCCCGCCGTTTTTGAATCCGTGCTGGATGGAATCCTGATTTTTCGGGTCAGCGGCAAGTTGCATGCAGATGATTTCCTGTCTGCCTGGCGGGCAGGTGAGGAGCAGATTCGTGAAGAAGGCAAGATCCGCATTCTGGTGCTCTATGATGGCTTTGAAGGCTGGGATGATGATCTCATTGGTGAAGTCAGCAATCCAGGTTTCATGGAAGATCAGGATGACCAGATCGACAAAATTGCCGTCGTGGGGGAGGAACGCTGGCGGGAACCAACCGAGCTGTTCATGCTCAAGGGTTTGAGAAAGGCTGCCGTAGAATATTTCGAACCGGAACAGGAGTCTTTGGCGCGAGCCTGGCTGGAAGCGGATGACTGATCAGGTTCGAGGTGTTTCCTGGTCGTTTTTTTCAGCGGGATTCTGATACTCGCATTCATTGTACACGACGCGGTTTCTGCCCTGGCTTTTGGCCTGATACAAGGCCTTGTCCGCACAGGTGATCATGGCCTCCAGTTGCGGGTGAGACGGCGCTTCTATGCTGGTAAAGCCAAAGCTGGCGGTGACGGTCATGCCTTCTTTCGAATGCATTCGGGCCACCAGTCTGCGTATTTTCTGCAGGGCTGCCTGGCCTTGCTCACGGTTGGTATCCGGCAGCAACAAGACGAATTCCTCTCCTCCCCAGCGTGCCACCACGTCACTTTTGCGGCAGTTTCGACGCAGCAGTTTGCCCAGGCTCCTGAGTATCATGTCGCCTTTGTCGTGGCCGTATTGATCATTGATGCGTTTGAAATGATCCAGATCGACCATTGCCAGTGAAATCGGGCGTTCCTGTCTGGTTGCCTGACTGAAATATTTGTCGGCCAGCTCTTCCAGTCCCAGACGGTTGTAACACCCGGTCAGCTCGTCGCGCAGGGCGAGTTTCTGCATTTGCGCTTGCTGTTCCAGAACCTTATCCATGAGCAACTTGTTGCTGATGAGGTTGTTGACCCGGATGATGAGTTCTTCCTTCAGTACCGGCTTGGTCACATAGTCGGTGGTGCCGGCGCGCAGAAGTTCCAGGCGGCGCTCGGGATCGTCATGTGCGGTAAGGGTGAGAACCGGCAACTGGGCGTTGTCATTGTCCAGTTGCCGCAACTGGCGCAGCAGCCACAGTCCGCTGGCTCCGCCCTTGAGCAATACGTCGGTGATGACCAGGTCATATTCCTGATCCACCAGTCGCTCCAGGGCGGTTTCAGCCTGCTTGCAGTGTTCCACCCTGAGTTTCATTTCCTGCTCAAGAATGCGTAGCACCATTGCAGCCTGGGTGGGGCTGTCTTCCACGTACAGCACCTGGCGCTCATTGGTCAGCACCTGATTGTGTTGCAGGCCTCCCAGGAGCACGCGAAGCCGGCGAATGATGTGTGAGGCGCCGCTTTTGTAGATGACCTCGGTAGCGCCGGCCTTTACCGCCTGCAGGCGGATTCCGGAGGCTCGGTCGGAGGTCAGAAGGATCACGCTGGCCTGCGGCGTGAGTTTGCGTGCCTGGGCGATGAAGTCCATGGCGTCATCGCCGTCTGCGGAAGAATTCAGACAGATGAAGCGGAAATCATATTTTTCCAGGGCCTGAAGGGCTTCCTCACGGGAATTGACGCTGACGGGATGGTATCCCAGGCGCATGAACAGGTCGCTGAGAAACAGCTGATAGAGGCTGCTGCTTTCAATCAGCAGTACCATGGTGCGGGATTTGGCGGGGCTTTTGCTGGACAGAGTGTTGTGCGTACGGTTGTGGCGAATGTCCGATTGTTTCCGCTGCGAGGGAAAAGTGTTGTGATCTGTGTCACCAGATTTACAGGTTTTTGAAAAACGGTGTTTTTCAATATCCCGTCAGAGCAGAAACAGGGTCGCCAGCCCGAGAAAGGAAAGAAAGCCCACGACATCGGTAACCGTGGTGAGCAGAACGCCGCCGGCCAGGGCGGGATCAAATCCCAGGCGATCCAGTGCCAGAGGCAGCAGCGCGCCGGTAATGGCGGCCGCGATGAGATTGATGAACATTGCAGCGGCAATCACCAGGGCGATATCCGCGCTGTCGAACCAGATGCCGGCAATGATGCCTACCACCACGGCCCAGAGTATTCCATTGACCACGGCCACAGCCAGCTCCTTGGCCAGCAGATAGCCGGCGTTCTTGCTCGATAACTGGCCCAGTGCAATGCCGCGTATGGCCAGGGTGAGCGTCTGGGTGCCGCCCACTCCCCCCATGCTGGCGACGATGGGCATGAGCACCGCGAGCGCCACGATGCGATCCAGGGTGTCCTCGAAATGGCCGATGACCCAGGAGGCGAGAAAGGCCGTGAGCAGATTGATGCCCAGCCAGATGGCGCGCCGCTTGCTGCTTTCCAGTACCGGGGCGAACATGTCTTCGTCTTCCGACAGACCCGCGGAGCCCATGAACTGGTGTTCTCCTTCTTCCCGAATCAGATCCACCACGTCATCCACGGTGATACGTCCTACCAGATGTCCTTTGTCATCCACCACCGGAGCAGACAGGAGGTCATACTGCTCAAAACGCCGCGCCACGTCGGAGTCCGGGGTCATCACATTGAACGGTTGTACGCCCAGACTCATGACTTCTGCCACGGTTTCGTTGGGATCATTGGTGACCAGGTCAGCGAGCCGCAGGGTGCCCAGATACTCGTCTTCCCGGTTGGTCACGAAAAGCTGGTCCGTGTCCCGGGGAACACGTTCTCCAAGCTGACGCAGATAACGCAGCACCACGTCCAGACTGACTTCCGGGCGCACGGTCACCGTGTCGGTGTTCATCAGGCCGCCGGCGGTGTCCTCGGGATAGGAAAGTACCTTTTCCAGACGTCGACGGTCTTGCTCGTCCAGGGAACGCATGACCTCTTCGGTAACATCCGAGGGCAGTTCCTGGATGAAGTCAGCCAGGTCGTCCACATCCATGTGCTCGGTGGCGGCGACGATATCGTCCTGGTGCATGTTCTGCAGAAGCTCGTTACGCACATTTTCCGTGAGCTCCATGAGGGTTTCGCCATCCTGGTCCGAATCCAGCAGATCCCATAGAATCTGGCGCTGGTTCAGGGGCAGGGCTTCAAGGACGTGGGCGATTTCCGCGGGCTGGAGCTTTCTCAGCAACGCAGCGGCTTCCCGCCAGGAGTCCTGATCCAGGTATTCCTGAATCTGTTCCAGACGTGAAATTTCACCTTCTGTGCTTGCCGGGGTGCTCATGTTTCGCTGCCTTTTGGGAATTGTCCTGCAGAACAATTTGCCGGCAGTTTAGCAGGTTGCCGGAAACAATTCAGAGTCCGGAAACCTGGCGGTTATACTGTGCCCATGAATTCGTCCGCATACACTGTGCCGCAGCTGCTGCGCCGGAGTTGCTGGCGCTTTGCCGGCCTCGTGATGCTTCTGCCCGGCATTGCCCCGATTCTGGCCGGCCAGCCTGCCTATGACCTGTTGCCTGTCGATGAGTTGCAGGCGCTCGCGGAGCAGGGGGTAGCGCCCGCGCAACTTGCCCTGGGTGTGGCCCTGGAACATGGCGAGGGCCTGCCCCGTGCTGCGGACAAGGCCAGGCGCTGGTACTGCAAGGCAGCGGCGCAGCAGGCAGCAGAAGCCTGGTTCAACCTGGGCTGGATGTTTGCCAATGGCCGCGGGGTGAATCGGGATGATGCTGTTGCCCGTTACTGGTTAAGCCGCGCGGCTGCCGCCGGAGACCGCCAGGCGCGGAATGTTCTGATCTTGCTGGGGGATGGAGAAAGGCATGCCGGCGGATGTGAAGATACAGTAACCCTGCCCTGGGTGTATGAGCGCTGCAACACCGCGCAATGCCGGGAGATTCTTCATCGGGTGGAAATCCTGGCTTCCGAATATGATCTGGATGCCAATCTCGTGGTTTCGCTCATCGATGCCGAGTCCGGGTTTGAGCCTCGCGCTCTGTCACCCAAGGGAGCCAGCGGTCTGATGCAGTTGCTGCCTGTCACCGCACGACGTTTTGGTGTGCGGGACATCTGGGATACAGAGGACAATCTGCGCGGCGGAATGGCTTATCTGCGCTGGTTGCTGGCCTGGTTTCGTGGCGATCTGAAAAAGGTGCTGGCGGCCTACAACGCAGGCGAGAAGCGCGTGATCCAGTATCGAGGCGTGCCTCCGTATTCTGAAACCCGCGATTATGTGCGGCGCATTCTGCGCAGTTACGGGCGGGATTCTCATCCGTATGACCTGGCCTGGCTGGAACCGCTGTTGCCGGATTGAAGGCTGTATTTCAGGGAATCTCGAAAAAGTCCTGACATGGGATTTTTCTTGTCGCAAAGAGAAAATGCGATTTCCTCTTTTTGAAATGCTCTTCAGTCACTGGCCAGTTCTTCCATGGCCTGGGCAAAATCTTCCACCGCGGGATCAAGCAAGAGTTTCTCCAGGCGAGGTTTCAGCTGGCGCAGATCCAGACGCCGAATCAGCTGCTTGACCTCGGGAAGAGAAGCAGGATGCATGCTCAGGGTTTTCAGCCCCAGGCTCAGCAGCAGCGCGGTATAGCGGGGATTGCCCGCCATTTCTCCACACATGGCTACGTCCTTGCCGCTGCGCCGGCCGGCTTCCAGCACTTTTTGAATCAGCGCCAGAACCGCAGGATGCAACGGGTCGTACAGATGATTCACGCTGTCATCCGCACGATCCACGGCCAGGGTGTACTGAATGAGATCATTGGTGCCGATGGACAGGAAATCGAACATCCGGGCGAAACTTTCCGCGGTAAGGGCGGCGGCAGGAGTTTCTATCATCGCGCCTATCGGCAAGGGCTGGTTCATGACGATGTTCTGTTGCGCCAGATACTGCCTTTCTTCCTCGATGATTTCGCGCGCCTGGCGCGCTTCCCAGAGATTGGTGAGCATGGGGATCATGAGGCGCACCGGCCCATGCTGGGCGGCACGCAGGATGGCGCGTATCTGCACACGGAAAATGGATGTTTCCTTGAGGCACAGGCGGATGGCGCGCAAACCCAGTGCCGGGTTGATGCAGGCAGCGGGTTCAGGCTGATGCTCGCACTGTTTGTCCGCTCCCAGATCCAGGGTGCGAATGGTCACGGGTCTGCCTGCCATGCCCTGGATAACCCGCACATAGGCCTGGTAATGTTCTTCTTCCGTTGGCAGCTGATCCCGGTTCATATACAGAAATTCGGTACGGTACAGGCCGATGCCGTCACCGCCTTCCTCCAGCACCGCTTTTACATCTTCCGGCAGTTCGATATTGGCCTGTAGCTCGATATGCACGCCATCCCGGGTGATTGCCGGCGTATCCCTGAGGGTCTGCAGGGCATTGCGCCGTTCCTGTTCCCGGTGCAGGCGCCGTTCAAAAAAGCGGATCTGACGGGGCTCGCAGTCAGCGAGTACGGTGCCATTGGCGGCATCCACTACGACCAGTTCGCCGCTGTGCAGATGGCTGCTTGCTCCGTGAGCGCCGACGATGGCCGGAATGCCCAGGCTGGCCGCGAGAATGGCCGTGTGGGACATGGGGCTGCCGAAATCGGTGATGAAGCCGCAGGCGCCCCTGTGATGCAGCATGATGGTGTCTGCGGGCGTCAGGTCTTCGGAAACGATGATGTGCCCGACGATCTCCGCCGGATCATTGCGTTTCTGCCCCTGGAGTATGCCCATGATGCGGTTCACGACATGCTCCAGGTCGTCCTTGCGGGTACGCAGATAGGCATCTTCCATGTCTTCGAAAACACGTAGTAGCTGGTCACGCCGAAGTTGCAGCGCCCATTCCGCGGAGCATCCTTCGTCGCGTATGGTCTGGGCGGGTGCTTCGGCGATGGCCTTGTCCTGAAGCATGAGCAGATGGGTGTCGATGAACTCCAGGATATCCGCTGGCGTATCCGCGGGAATCTCCTTGCGGATTTCCGTGAGCTGGGTGGCGGCGAGCTGTACTGCGTGAAAGAAGCGTTCCACCTCGGCTTCGATTCTGTTGGCCGGAATCATGCCGGGTTCGGCCTGTATGCTGCCCCGGGAGAGCATCAGCACTTTGCCGATGGCGGTGCGGATGCCGCTGCTTACCCCTATGCCCTGGATGGCGATGCTCATGCTTCTTCCCCGAAACCTTCATTGATGAGTTCGAGAAGAGCGGTCAGCGCCTGTTCCTCGTCCTCACCTTCGGTCACAACGGTAATATCACTGCCCTGACTGGCGGCCAGCATCATGACGCCCATGATGCTTTTGCCGTTGATGCGCTGGCCGTTGCGTTCAAGGTAAACCTGGGAGGAGAAGGCGCTCGCGGTGCTGACCAGCTTGGCGGCAGCCCGGGCGTGCAGCCCGAGGCGGTTGGGTATTACCACGGAGGAGGATTTCATGACGCCTCTCCGGACGCCCTGGACACCTGAATGCCACGCATGCCTCCTTCCGCCGCCTTGTGCGTGAGAGTGGCCAGATCATCGCTGCTGTAGTTGAAAACCCGGATCAGCATGGGCAGGTTGAGACCGGATACCACGTTGGCCTGGATTTCCCGGGTGAGTTCACAGGCGATATTGCTCGGTGTTGCGCCAAAGGCATCCGTTAGAATGAGTATGCCGCTTCCGTCGTCCAGCACACAGGCGGCTTCGCGTGCTTTCTTCAGCAGTTGTTCAGGATCATCGTCCAGCGGAATGTCGAGACAACGAATCCGCAGGGGACAGTTGCCCAGCAACTTGCAGGCGTTTTGCAGCAGCATCTGGCCAATGCCGGGATGGGTGACCAGGAGAATGCCGATACTCATGTCTTGTCGTTCTCTATGGCCTGGCTCTGGCGCTCGATGAAGATTTCCGCTGCATCGTAGCCTTTCAGCTTGAGCATGTGATTGCGCACCGCGGTCTCGACCAGTATCGCCAGATTGCGCCCGGGGGCCACCGGCACGGTGATCTCCGGAATTTCCACGCCGAGAATGCTGCGGTAGCGGTTCGCGCCGCGCAAGCGCTCCATATCGGCGATTTCCTGGAGCTTCATGCGCTTCAGATGTACGATGAGATGCAGATACTTGCTGTGACGGATGGCGCTGTCGCCAAACATGGCCGGGATGTTGAGTATGCCCAGGCCGCGTACTTCGAGAAACTCGCGCAACAGGGGAGGGCAGCTGCCGCTGAGAATGTCCGGCGCCACCCGACGGAATTCGGTGACATCATCGGCAATCAGGCGGTGACCCCGGATAATGAGTTCCAGGGCCAGTTCGCTTTTGCCTACGGCGGAATGGCCGGTGAGCAGCACTCCCATGCCCAGCACTTCCAGAAATACGCCGTGCAAGCTGGTTCTGCGGGCGAAAAATCGCGCCGCGTAGTACTGGATGTTGTCCAGTACCTGACTGTCTTTCAGGGAAGAGGCGAGCAGGGGAACCCGGTGTTTTTTCGCCAGTTTCTCCAGGGCCGGGATGGATTTGAGGCGATTGCTCAGGAGGATTGCGGCCGGTTCTGCGGCAAACAGGCGGGAAAAAGCCGCCTGCTGTTCTTCTCCGGACAGACCGGTGAGGTATTTCTTTTCCTTGGGACCAATGATCTGGATGCGACTGGGGTGGATGTAGTTCAGCGGCCCGGCGACGATGGGATCGGATTTTTCCTCTTCGGCATCAAAAATGATATTGCCCAGGCCTTTCTCTCCCGCCAGAAGACGCAGCCGCAGGCGTTCCTGCAATGCGTCGAGGAGATCTTCAACTGTGATCTGATGCTGCATCGGCCAGCGGCGGAGGGTTGAAGATGTGCATGATCTGTGCGGTATTCTCGGCCTGGCGCACCTGGGCGCAGATCTGCGGTTTGCTGAACAGCCTGGCCAGGCTGGCGAGCAATTCCAGATGTATATCGGTAGCCTGCTCGGGCACCAGCAGGCCAAACAGCAGATCCACCGGCTTGTTGTCCATGGCGTCGAAGTCTATGCCCTGGCGCAGATGGATGAAGGCGCCTACCGGTTTGCTGATTCCCTTGATGCGGGCATGGGGCAGGGCAATGCCCTGGCCCATGCCGGTACTGCCCAGACGTTCCCGTTCCAGCAATTTTTCGTAGATGGCTTCCGCGCTGGGAGCGTTGGTTCCGGAAGCAAGCAGTTCGGACAGATGCTCCAGTGCGCGTTTTTTGCTGCCGGCATCATCTCCCAGGCTGATCTGGTCCGGCTGCAACAGGTCTTCGGGTAACATGGTTGTTGGTCTTGAATTCAGGGGCATTCCCCACTTCATGTGGAAAAGACCCGGATGGGGTTCAGCAGAAGGCATCTGCCTTCTGCTGCCGTTCCATGAGTTACTCGGGCATTTCCGCCAGGACGGCTCTGGGGCCATTTCCTCGCGCCCGTTTCTGAATCTTTTCCTTGTGTTTGAGAATTTGTCTGTCGAGCTTGTCCACCAGTCCGTCGATCGCAGCATACATGTCTTCCTCGACGGCGTCAGCAAAGACATCGGCACCGCTGACATGCACAGTGGCTTCCGCTTTCTGCATATGCTTTTCCACGCTGAGAATGACATGTACATTGGTAACGTGATCGAAATGACGCTCGATGCGCTTGGTCTTTTCTTCGACATAGCTGCGCAGGGCGTCAGTGAGTTCTACATGGTGACCGGTTACGCTCAGTTGCATAAGTGTTCTCCTTGATTAAACGAGACGTTTGCGTTCGTTGGATGGCGGAATTGCCATCGCTTCTCGGTATTTGGCGACAGTACGCCGGGCTACCTTGATGCCCTCATTGGACAACATGGTGGCGATCTTGTTGTCTGACAAGGGTTTCTTCGGATCTTCCGCAACGATCAGCTTGCGGATATGGGCGCGAATGGCCGTTGCCGATGCCTGGTCGCCGTTGTCGGTGGAGACGTGGCTGGAGAAAAAATACTTGAATTCCAGCACGCCTCTGGGGGTGTGCATGTATTTTCCCGTGGTGATCCGGGAGATGGTGGACTCATGCATGTCCACGGCTTCAGCGATGTCCTTCAGGATGAGCGGTTTCATCGCCTCTTCGCCCTGTTCAAAGAATCCCTGCTGCACTTCCACGATGCGTGTGGCCACTTTGAGCAGGGTCTGATTACGTCCCTGGAGGCTCTTGAGAAACCAGCGTGCTTCCTGCAGGTGATCCTTGAGAGTGACGTTGTCGCTGCTGTTGTCGGCGCGTTTTACCAGGGAGGCATATTCCGGATTGACCCGCAGACGGGGCATGGTATCGGGGTTGAGAGACACCAGCCAGCGGCCATTTTTCTTCTGCACGAATACATCGGGTTCCACATAGCGGGTATCCGGCGGGGAAATGGCCGATCCGGGATGAGGATTGAGTGAGCGGATCAGGCTGAATACCTGATGAACTTCCTCAGTGTTGATTTTCAGTTGTTTGCGGATACGTGCTTCATTGTTGCCGGTGAGCAACTCGAAATGATCACGCAGCAGTTTTTCCGCCTGGGGTTTCAGGGGCAGTTCCGCCGGCAGCTGTTCCAGTTGCAGGAGCAGGCATTCCCGGGGGTCCCGCGCGGCGACTCCGGGAGGATCGAAACGCTGCACCCGGTGCAATACGGTGAGGACTTCTTCCATGCCGATTTCCTCATCGCCCATCTCGCTGACGATGTCATCCAGGGACACGCGCAGATAGCCATCCGGGGCAATCCCGTCGATGATGGCGGTGGCGATGCCCCGGTCCTGGTCGGAAAAAGGTGTGAGATTGAGCTGCCAGTGCAGGTAATCCTGCAAGGTTTCCGCCTGGCTTTCGCGGGCGAGAAAATCTGCCGATTCCTCGTTGTTGCCCTGCTGGGCGCGTGGCGCCGGAATGTCGTACTGATCTTCCCAGTTGGCATCCACCGGCAATTCTTCCGGGATGCTGTCCTGGCTGCCTTCCGCGCCCTGGGGGGCGGTTGCGCTTTCCTCCGGAAGTTCTTCCGGGCTGGTGCCTTCTTCCACGGACAGAGCGTCCTGCCCGTCCTCCTCGATTTCCAGCATGAGGTTGGATTCCAGCGCTTCCTGTATTTCCTGTTTGAGCTCCAGTGTGGAAAGTTGCAACAGGCGGATGGCCTGCTGTAACTGGGGGGTCATGGTGAGATTCTGACCCAGACGGAGCTGGATGGATGGTTTCATCAGTTGGTGAGTGAACCTTTGTGTCGGCGTTTATTCATAGTTTAGCGCTGTTGTGGCGGCTTTGCTTGATTCAGGTCATCTGTTTTCGAACTTGATCATGTTCCGGTTGTTTTCATGGTGCTGACAGTTTGTATGAATTTCATAAAATTCAGTTACTTACTGGGTGTCTCCGAAAACCGGGATCGGCAAATACGCTTTTCCTTGAGCGTTGCGCTCTCCTCACAGCCGGAAATGTTCTCCCAGATAGGTGTTGCGTACATCTTCCTGGGCGAGAATTTCCTCCGGATGGCCCTGAGCGAGTACGGCGCCTTCCGAAAGGATATAGGCTCGCTCGCAGATACCCAGGGTTTCGCGCACATTGTGATCGGTGATCAGAATGGCGATGCCGGATTGCGCCAGACGCTGGATGATTTGCTGGATATCGGCAATGGAAATGGGATCCACCCCGGCAAAGGGTTCATCCAGAAGAATGATGCGGGGCTCGGTGGCCAGGCTGCGGGCGATTTCCAGGCGACGCCGCTCACCGCCGGACAGGGCGATGGCTTTCCGGGTGGCCAGGTGTTCTATGCCGAATTCTTCAAGCAGTTCCTGACAGCGTTCCTGGCGGGCTTTCCTGTTCAGTTTGGCGCGAATCTCCAGAACCGCAAGGATGTTGTCGGCCACGCTCAACTGGCGGAAGATGGAGGGTTCCTGGGCGAGATATCCCAGGCCGTGACGGGCGCGTACATGCATGGGGCTGGAGGTGAGATCCCTGCCTCCCAGATCGATGCGGCCCGCGTCAACCGGAATCAGGCCCATGATCATGTAGAAGCATGTGGTCTTGCCCGCGCCGTTGGGACCGAGCAGGCCCACGACTTCGCCTTCGTCCACATGCAGGCTGACGCCATTGGCCACCGGTTTGCCCCGGTATTTCTTGACCAGCCCTTCGGCGGTTAGGAAGCTCATGGGAGATCAGGGGTTGTCCTGGGGGTGGATGATGACTTTTACCCGCTCCGAGCCTTCTGCCGCAGCGCCGGCCTTGAGGCGCGCCTTGACCCGGTCATAGACGATGCGGTCACTGCGAAAGCTGTCCTCGTTCTGGGTAAGGACGGCATCGTCGGTCAGTACCAGTTCCTCGCTGTTGATGCGATAGACGATGGTCTTGCCCTGGCCGGTGACCCAGCCCTTGCCTTTTGCCGGCAACTGGCGGAATCGCGCCGGTCTGCCAGTGGCGGTGAGCGTGTCCGGTTTGCGTCCCCTGAACTCGATGACCACCTTGTCGGCGCGCAGTTCCATGGAACCCTGACGGATGCGTACCTTGCCCCGGTAGGTGGTGGTGTTGGTCTTGCCGTCGATGTCAGCGCTGTCCGCCTCGATCTCCACCGGCGCATCCTTGTCTGCGGGCAGGGCCATCAGCGTCGGGGACAAAGCCAGCAGCAGGATCAATAGCAAATGACGGTTATTGTGCAACATAATGGGCCCTCGCCTGAGCCGGGAAAAGTATCCTGGTGGGTGGTTTGAACCAGGCTTGCATGCCTGTGGATTCTATCCAGTTTTGCTCGCTGGTGACAGTCACGGCTTCATCTGTTTCCACGTGTTCCGTTTGCGGGTAGATGCGCAGATTGGCAGTGCGTATCTGCATGGCGGGATGATTTTCATCCGCCTTGCGTTCGATGGTTGTTGCGCCAAACAGCTGCAACAGGGTCTGGTAGGCGGACAGTTCTCCCTCCTGCGCGCTGATGGCCCATACGGGCCTGCCTTCCTCATGCAGCACATAGGAAGGCGCCGTGAGCCGGGTGATTCCGCTGTTGCGAAAGTGATGCATGTCTCTGGCTTGCAGCCGGTGGCGCAACCGGCCGCTGTTGTCGAACTGGCGAAGATCCAGCCCATCCATGTAGTAATCCTGTATCTGCTGTCCGCCATCCGCAGCCCCGTGCTCTTCTGGCGGCTCCGGCCGCGAGGCCCACCAGGTATAGCCCAAAATGCCGAGCAGCAGCAGAAGCAGCCAGATACGCATGCGCGGGGCTTAGGTCAGGTAGGTTTGCAGGTGGCTCTGCAGTTTGCCCTGGGCTTCCATGATCAGTTCACAGACTTCCCTGGCCGCTCCGCGACCGCCAGAGGAGGCGGTGATCCAGTGAGCATGCTGTTTGGTGAAGGCATGGGCGTCTTGCACGGCAATGGCCAGGCCCACCTGGCTCATTACGGGCAGATCCACCACATCGTCGCCAACGTAGGCGATGTCGGCGTCTGCCAGAGCGAGTTTTTCCTTGAGTTCGATGTAGGCGGGTCGTTTGTCCCTTTGTCCCTGGTAGAGATGGTTGATGCCGAGGCTGGCCATGCGCGTGGCGACGACCTGGGAAGTTCGGCCTGTGATGATGGCGATCTGTACGCCGCTGTTCTGCAGCATCACCATGCCGTGACCGTCCTGGGAGTGGAACGCCTTGTATTCCTGGCCGTCGTCGCCGAGATAGAGGCTGCCGTCGGTAAGCACGCCATCCACATCGAAGATAACCAGCTTCACCCGGGATGCCTTGTCCAGAATATCCTGCATCTACACCACTCCTGCGCGCAGCAGATCATGCATGTTCAAGGCGCCTATGACGTGTTTTTCCTCGTCTACCACCAGCAGGCCGCTGATCTTGTTGTCTTCCATGATCTTGAGGGCTTCCGCGGCCAGGCTCTGGGGCTGGCTGGTGATGCCGCCCCGGGTCATGACTTCTGTGACCGGAGTGCTGTGCAGATCCACGCCTCGATCCAGGGTGCGGCGCAGATCACCGTCGGTGAAGACACCGCTGATATGCCCTTCATCGTCCACTACTGCAGTCATGCCGAGACCCTTGGCGCTCATTTCCATGAGCGCCTGACTGATTGTGGCCTGTTCTCCGACCTGGGGAATCTTGTTGTCCCTGTGCATGATGTCGCCCACATGCAGCAACAGCTTGCGTCCCAGGCTGCCACCAGGATGCGAGCGGGCAAAATCCAGCTCGGTGAAGCCTCTGGTTTCCAGCAGGGCGACAGCCAGGGCGTCACCCATGGCCAGTGCGGCGGTGGTACTGGCAGTGGGCGCCAGTCCCAGAGGACAGGCTTCCTGACTCACGCTGACATCAATATTCACTTCGGCTTCCCGGGACAGAGTGGAGGCTGGGTTGCCGGTCATGCTGATCAGGGGAACGCCCAGACGCTTGATGATGGGCAGTATGGTGATGATTTCCGCGGTTTCCCCGGAGTTGGAAATAGCCAGCACCACGTCTCCGACGGTAATCATGCCCAGGTCGCCATGACTGGCTTCGCCGGGATGCACAAAAAAAGAGGGGCTGCCGGTGCTTGCCAGGGTGGCCGCGATCTTGTTTCCCACATGGCCGGATTTGCCCATGCCGGTGACCACGATGCGACCGGTACAGTGCAGCAGGTACTCACAGGCGCGCACAAAACTGGAGTCGATGCGCTGTGCCAGATCGGCTACTGCCTGTGCTTCGGTGCGAATCACCGCCAAGCCAAGCTCCTGGAGTTTTTTGGCATCGGGTTTGCTGGATACGGGTATGGGGTTCAAGGCTTCTTCACGCGCAGGCTTTTGCCGGATGATAGCACGGGGCAGGAGGGAGGATAAGGGGATGGCCATTTTCAGTGGCTGTATGCCATTGAAAATGAAGGAACCGGGAAATCACATTTTCTCTTTGCGATGAGAAAAATTCCATGGAAGGAATTTTTCGAGGTTCCCTATAACTTTTAGCCCGAATATTGCACCGGATAGCATGACAGGTACGAACTGTATCCAGCATAATGGTCACGCAACATGCTGTAATTCATGGTAAAAAAACCACATTTTGCGCGTTCTGGTGCAATATTCGGGTTAGAGCAGCCGGATCTTTGTCTTGCCGCAGCGTGTACATCGCAGGCGGGTGACCAGGCATCCCTGGCGTGTATCGAACACGCGTTCCTTGTCGATGCTCCATTTGTGATGCCCGTGGCGGCACAGGGTATTGCCCCGGTGTCTGTCGCTGGCGCGGGGTCTGCGGAAAGGGAGAATGTCTGCCATTGCAGTGTTGGAAGATGCGTGCCGATGGGTAAATCCTATCACCCGGCCCGGTATCCTGCCAATTGCGGCGGGTTGTTCTTGACCCTTGTGCGGCAAGTGCGGACAATATCAGTTCTTGCAAACTGCACCGAAGGGCAGCCCATGTCCCTTACCGCTGGAACGCAAGGGGGAGAAGCATCAGCCGCTCGTTCGGTTGAACGCGCGCCCCTGCCTGACGAATCGGCGCGAGAGCCTTTGGTGCGTATCCGTAATCTGTATTTCAGCCGTGGCGAGCGCCAGATTTTTTCCGGTCTGGATATCGATATTCCCAGGGGCGGGATTACCGCCATCATGGGGCCTTCCGGCACCGGTAAGACCACCTTGCTGAAGCTCATTGGCGGGCAGTTGCGTCCTGACCAGGGCAGTGTCGAAGTGGATGGCCTGAATGTCCACGAGTTGAATCGCCAGGAGCTGTATCAGTTGCGCATGCGCATGGGCATGCTGTTTCAGAGTGGAGCTTTGCTCACGGATCTGAGCGTCTTCGAGAACGTGGCCTTTCCCCTGCGTGAGCATACCGCCTTGCCTGAACCGCTGTTGCGCAAACTGGTGTTGCTCAAGCTGGAGGCGGTGGGTTTGCGCGGCGCCCGGGATCTGATGCCTTCGCAGCTGTCCGGTGGAATGGCGCGCCGGGTGGCTTTGGCGCGGGCAATTGCCCTGGATCCTATGATGATCATGTATGACGAGCCTTTCACCGGTCAGGATCCCATTTCCCTCGGGGTGCTGGTAAAGCTGATTCGTCAGCTCAATGACGCGGCGGGCCTGACCAGCATCCTGGTTTCCCATGATGTGGAAGAAACCAATGCCATTGCCGATCTGGTGTATGTGATTTCCGCGGGCAAGGTGGTTGAATCCGGTGATCCAGCCAGGCTCACGCAGTCAGGCTCGGAATGGACCCGGCAGTTCATGCAGGGGTTGCCGGACGGCCCGGTGCCTTTCCATTATCCTGCGCCCCCCCTGGAAAAGGATATTTTGGGAGCAGAATCGTGACCGGGTTGCTGGCCAGGCTGGGAAGATCCGGTATCATTTTCCTGCGTCACCTGGGGCGGGCGACCGTCTTGCTGCTGCATATTCTCGCGAGCATGGGCGAGGTTCTGCGCCGTCCGCGGCTGTTGCTGGAGCAGTTGTTTTCCGTGGGTGTGCTCACGGTGCTGATTATTGCCGTATCCGGCCTGTTTGTGGGCATGGTGCTGTCCCTGCAGGGGTATTACATACTTTCCCAGTTTGCCGCCGAGGCGACTTTGGGGGTGATGGTGGCCGCTTCCCTGGTGCGGGAACTGGGGCCGGTGGTCACGGCGCTGTTGTTTGCCGGCCGGGCCGGTTCCGCCCTGACCGCGGAAATCGGACTGATGAAAGCCACGGAACAGCTTTCCGGGCTGGAAATGATGGCGGTGGATCCCGTTCGCAGGGTGCTTACTCCCCGTTTTGTGGCGGGTTTCATCTCCATGCCGCTGCTGGCAGCCCTGTTCAGTGCCCTGGGCGTACTGGGGGGGTGGTTCGTGGGAGTGGGACTGCTGGGTGTGGATGATGGCGCCTGGTGGGGGCAGATGCAGGCGCGTATCGACTGGAACGAAGACCTGTTCAATGGTGTCATAAAGAGTCTGGTGTTCGGATTTGCCTGTGTGTGGATTGCGATCTTCCAGGGCTATAACTGTCTGCCCACTTCGGCAGGGGTAAGCCGGGCCACCACGCGTACCGTGGTGCATTCCTCCCTGGCGGTGCTGGCGCTGGATTTTGCTCTCACGGCATTGATGTTCAATTGACGGGAAAACAGTAATGAAATCTTCACGACAACTGGAAATGCTGGTCGGCGTATTCATGGCCATAGGGATGGTAGCGCTGTTTTTTCTTGCCATGCAGGTAAGCAATCTTGGTACCTTGCATACCGGTGACAGCTATGAGGTAAAGGCGCGTTTTGACAACATCGGCAGTCTCAAGGTCAAGGCTCCCGTGACCATGGCGGGCGTGGAAGTGGGCAGAATTTCCAAAATCGGTTTCGACAAGGAACGTTTTCAGGCGCTGGTGACGCTAAGTATCTATGCCGAGTACGATGCGATTCCGCAAGATACCTACGCCAAGATACTCACCGCGGGACTTCTGGGGGAGCAGTATATCGGCCTGGACCCTGGCGGCAGCGATGAGGTGCTCAAGGACGGCAGTGAGATCGAGGTCACCCAGTCGGCCCTGGTGCTGGAAGAGGTGATTGGACAGTTCATATTCAGCAAGGCGCAGGAAGGAGAAAAATGACATTCACAAGGATGCTGATGGCAATACTGCTGCTGGTTGGCGGCTGGACCCAGGCTTCGGACAGCACAGCCGATCCGGTAGCCCTGATTCGCTCCACTGCGGATTATGTGCTGGAGCAGGTGCGTGAGCGCAAGGCGGAGCTGCAAAAAGACAGCAGTGGCATCTATGAACTGGTGCAGGAAAAGGTATTGCCCCATTTCGATTTTCGGATCATGAGCCGTGGCGCCCTGGGCAAGTACTGGCGCCGGGCCAGTGAAGCGCAGAAACAGCGTATTGCCAGGGAATTTCGGGAATTGCTGGTGCGTACCTATGCCACCACGCTGCTCAACTATTCCGATCAGGAAGTGGAATATCTGCCGTTTCGCGGCAAGCCCGAAGACAAGCGGGTGACCGTCGCAACCCGTGTTCACGATCAGGGTGGCCCTCCCATTCCCATCAATTATCGTCTGTATCGCACCAGTGACGGGCGCTGGAAGATATACGATGTGGTGGTGGATGGCGTCAGTCTGGTATCCAATTACCGCAGCAGTTTTGCCGCCGAAGTGAAAAAGTCGGGTATCGAAGGACTGATTTCTTCCCTGGCCAGGCACAATCGCAAGCAGCGGGGCGCCTGAGAAGTGGAAGAGCCACTGGCGTGGAAACTGGATGGGGCGCTGGATCTGACCAGTATCCCGCGGCTGTGGCCGGAAATGGCCCGGCGTATCCGTGCCAGCAGCGAACTGACGATTTCCCTGGGTGGCGTGCGAAAAACCAGCAGCGCCGCGCTGGCTCTTCTGTTGCAGGGGCTGGAAGAGGCGCGCAAGGCAGGCTGCAGCCTGCGCTACGTCGATATTCCGGATGATCTGCTGGCTCTGGCGCGGGTTTCCAATGTGGAGAAACTGCTTCTGCCGTAGCCTGGGGGAGCAAAGTTTATTATCATGAGCGGTTCCGTCCCATGTTGTTGTTTTCGACCCAGAGCGTTGAATGGATAAACTTGTAATTACTGGCGGCGCACCCCTGGATGGGGAAGTACGCATTTCCGGCGCAAAGAATGCCGCCCTGCCCATTCTGGCGTCTGCTCTGCTCAGTGACGGCAGCGTGCATCTGGGCAATGTTCCTCATTTGCAGGATGTAACCACGACCATTGGTCTGCTGGGACGCATGGGGGTGGGTATCACCGTGGATGAGCGCATGACCATCGAGATCGACCCATCCACCATCAACAGTTTTGCTGCTCCCTACGAACTGGTGAAAGTGATGCGTGCCTCCATACTGGTGCTGGGGCCATTGCTGGCGCGCTTCGGCGAGGCGGATGTGTCTCTTCCTGGTGGTTGCGCCATCGGTTCCCGACCGGTGAACCTGCATCTGGAAGGTCTGCGCGCCATGGGAGCGGAAATCTCCGTGGACGGTGGTTATATCAAGGCTCGCGCCAGGCGTTTGCAGGGTGCACGTCTGGTCATGGACATGATCACGGTTACTGGCACCGAAAACCTGATGATGGCGGCTGCCCTGGCCAGAGGTGAGACCATTATCGAGAATGCCGCGCGGGAGCCGGAAGTGGTGGATCTGGCCAACTGCCTGATCAGCATGGGTGCTCATATCGAAGGGGCGGGCACGGATAAGATTCGCATACAGGGCGTGGAAACCCTGTCCGGAACCTCCCATTCGGTGATGCCGGATCGTATCGAGACCGGCACCTTTCTCGTGGCTGGCGCCTTGAGTCGGGGAAAGGTCAGGGTGCGGGATACGGATGCGGGATTGCTGGATGCGGTTCTCGCCAAGCTGCGCGAAGCGGGCGCCAGACTGGAGATCGGCAAGGACTGGATCGAGCTGGACATGGAAGGGCGTCGTCCCCGGGCGGTAAATATTCATACTGCTCCATATCCCGCCTTTCCCACGGACATGCAGGCCCAATTCACCGCGCTGAATGCGGTGGCCGAGGGCGTGGGCACCATTACCGAAAACGTGTTTGAGAACCGCTTCATGCATGTACAGGAAATGCAGCGCATGGGGGCGAACATCAAGCTCGAAGGCAATACCGCCATTGTGGCCGGGGTGAAAAAGCTCACCGGCGCACCGGTGATGGCCACGGATCTGCGGGCTTCGGCTTCCCTGGTGCTGGCAGGACTGGTGGCCACGGGGGAAACCGTGGTGGATCGCATTTACCACATCGACCGGGGTTATCAGAATATCGAGGAAAAACTGGCCGGCCTGGGCGGGAAGATTCGCCGTCTGCCGGATTGAGGGCATCATGCAATTCAAATCACCGGTAACCATCGCTCTGGCCAAGGGGCGCATCCTGAAAGATACGCTGCCGCTGCTCAAACATGCTGGCATTGAATTGCTCGATGATCCCGACACCAGCCGCAAGCTGATTCTGGACACCAGCATCGATGGGGTAAAGGTAGTGCTGATCCGCGCCACGGATGTGCCAACCTATGTGCAGTGGGGCGCGGCGGATCTTGGGGTGGCCGGCAAGGACACCCTGGTCGAGCATGGGGGCGAAGGCTTGTATGAACCTCTGGATCTGCAGATCGCCAAGTGCCGGCTCATGGTGGCTGGGCATCCGGATGCGCGCCTGGATGGTCAGCGTCTGCGCATTGCCACCAAGTATGTCAAAGCCGCAAAGCAGCATTTTGCCGCCAAGGGACAGCAGGTGGAAATCATCAAGCTGTACGGGTCCATGGAACTGGCGCCCCTGGTGGGGTTGTCCGACCTCATCGTGGATCTTGTGGAGAGCGGTAACACGCTCAAGGCCAATGGATTGGTTCCCCTGGAACATGTCATGGATATCAGCTCCCGCCTGGTGGTGAACAAGGCGAGCTGGAAGATGAAACACGAAACCATCATTTCTCTGGTCGATATTCTTTCGGAGGCCGTCAATGGCTGATATTCACAAGCTGGATTCCGGCACCCCGGATTTTCAGGAAAAACTGGATGATCTGCTCGCCTGGGACAATGTGTCGGACAAATCGGTGAACGACACGGTCAATGACATCATCGCCCGCATTCGAACCGAGGGTGACGCTGCTTTGGTGGAATTCACCAACCGTTTCGATGGCTGGCAGGCCGCGTCTGCATCTGATCTGGAAATTCCCGCCAGCCGCCTCACCCAGGCCTGGGAAAGTATTCCCGTGGAGCAGCAGCAGGCGCTGGAGCATGCGGCCGGGCGTATCCGCGCCTATGCGCAGCGGCAGAAGATGAGTGGTTGGGAATATGAGGAAGAAGACGGCACTCTGTTGGGGCAACAGGTTACGCCTCTGGACAGAGTGGGTTTGTATGTTCCTGGAGGCAAGGCCGCCTATCCGTCTTCGGTTCTCATGAACGCGATTCCTGCCAAGGTGGCGGGCGTGGCGGAACTGATCATGGTGGTTCCCACCCCGGGTGGTGAAGTCAATGAGCTGGTGTTTGCCGCCGCGCATGTGTCCGGAGTGGATCGGGTATTCGCCGTGGGCGGCGCCCAGGCGGTGGCGGCGCTTGCCTATGGAACCCAGAGCCTGCCTCCCGTGGACAAGGTGGTGGGTCCGGGAAATATCTATGTGGCCACGGCCAAGCGCGCGGTGTTTGGTCAGGTGGGCATCGATATGGTAGCCGGACCGTCCGAGATCCTCATCATCTGCGACGGACGCACCAATCCCGCCTGGGTGGCCATGGATCTTTTCTCCCAGGCGGAACATGACGAGGACGCCCAGTCCATTCTGCTCTGTCCGGATGCCGGCTTCATCCAGAGAGTGGAGGATGCCATCGATGAATTGCTGCCGGAAATGGAGCGCCGCGAGATCATTGCCGCAGCTCTGCGCGTCAGGGGAGCGTTGATCAAGGTCAGTGACCTGGACGAGGCCGCCATGATCGCCAATCACATCGCTCCCGAGCATCTTGAACTGTCCGTGGAGGAACCCCGCGAATACGCCAGAAAAATCCGGCATGCCGGCGCCATTTTCATGGGCCGCTACACTTCCGAACCCCTGGGAGACTACTGCGCGGGCCCCAATCATGTGTTGCCCACCAGCCGCACGGCGCGTTTCAGCTCGCCTTTGGGCGTCTATGACTTCCAGAAGCGCAGCAGCCTGATCATGGTATCCGAAGATGGAGCCGACATCCTGGGACGCACCGCTTCCACCCTGGCCCGGGGGGAAGGGCTGACGGCGCATGCGCGTTCCGCAGAGTTGCGCCTCAAGCCGTGAGTATCGAACAGCGGGTACAGAACTGGATTCGTCCCGAGATCCGGGCACTGTCGGCTTACCATGTCCAGGATGCCAGCGGGCTGATCAAGCTCGATGCCATGGAAAATCCCTATACCTGGCCGGAAGACATGCGCCAGGCCTGGCTGGAGCGCCTGCGTCAGACCGATGTAAACCGTTATCCCGATCCTCAGGCGAAAGCACTTGCAAAGGAGTTGCGCCAGGCCATGGAGATACCCCGGGACATGGGATTGCTGCTGGGCAATGGTTCCGATGAAATCATCCAGATGCTTGCCCTGGCGGCAGGTGGCGAGGGGCGTGGAATCCTCTCCGTGGAGCCGGGCTTCGTCATGTACCGCATGATTGCTGTCTGGTGCCGCATGGACTACATGGGGGTGTCCCTGCGTGGAGATGATTTTTCCCTGGACATGCCAGCGCTGCGCCGGGCGATTGAAAAGCACCGGCCGGCGCTGATTTTTCTCGCCTGCCCAAACAACCCCACGGGAAATCTGTTTGACGAAAAGGATATCCGCGAAATCCTGGAGATTGCCCCGGGACTGGTGGTGGTGGATGAAGCCTATGTGCCATTTGCCGATGCCAGCTTTATATCCTGGCTCGGGCAATATGAAAATCTGCTGGTGATGCGCACCCTTTCCAAGCTGGGACTGGCCGGATTGCGCCTGGGTCTGCTGGCCGGGCCACAAGCCTGGCTGGAGGAAATCGACAAAGTGCGCATGCCCTACAACATCAATGTGCTTACCCAGGAAAGCGCCCGTTTCGCCCTGGAGCATCATCAGGTACTGGACGAGCAGACCGCGGCCATCCGCAGGGATCGTGCCGCGATGTTCGATGCCTTGCGTTCCATGAACGGAATCACACCCTATCCTTCCCAGGCGAATTTCATTCTGGTGCGGACTGCTGCGGGGCGGGCCCAGGCATTGTTCGATGCCTTGTTGAAAAACGGGGTGCTGGTAAAAAAGCTGCACGGCAGTCACCCCTTGCTGGAGGACTGTCTGCGCTTTACTGTGGGGAAAACAGCAGAAAACCGGCGGTTGCTGCAATTGGTGGAGGATTTCATCCATGGCTGAGCGTGGCCGTTTTCCGGTTCTGTACTGGGCAAGTATCTTTTTGCTCCTGCTGATGCTGGTGTTCAGCGCCTGGTGGTGGTATCGCAGCACCATCGGTTCCTGTGACAATCTTCTGCACGACGCAGTGACCCGCGCCCATGTGCAGCGCATGTGGCGGGATGGCCGTGTCACGGTGCTGATGCGCCATACGGAGCGTTGCCGGGATGGTGATGGCCAGCATTGCACCGAAGGTCTGACGGCCAAAGGGCAGAATGACGCCAGGGTAATCGGCGCTGGCATGAAACGACTGTTTGGCGATGATTTTCATTTGTACAGCAGCAAGGTGGACAGGGCTCTGGCCACGGCGCGCCTGGCTTTCGGCCGGGATCCCGAGATCGTCCCCTGGTTGCGCGAGGACTGCAAGGATGATTTGCAGAAACAGTTGTTCAGTCCGGTCGTGGGTAACCAGGTAATGGTGACCCACAGTACCTGCCTGGGCGTGCTTGTCGATGGCAGGGGAGAGAAGCTGATTCCTTTCAAGCCTGCGGGTTCGGAAGATTACGGGCTGATGGTATTCCTGCTGCGCCAGAAACAGGGTGGCGCGCCCAAGGTGCTGGCCTGCGCCTGGCCCGGGGACTGGGTTGAGAAAGATGACTGACATATCGAGAAAGATGCTCAATGCCTGGTGGCTGCTGAACTATGCGTTTGCTCTGGTACTGGGCTGGAGCTTCCTGCAGAACAGCACGCCGTCCGGCTGGCAGGCCTGGCTGTATGGCATTGCGCTATGGCTGACCTATTCTCTGGTGTACATTCTGCCCGCGATGCTGGCCAGCTATCTGGCCTGGCGCTTGATACATCGGCGTCAGCCGCGGTTCTTCTGGGTGCTGGCGGTGTTTTTCTTTGGTTTCAGCTATGTGCTTATCTTCGCGGATGCCCGTCTGTACAATCTGTTTGGTTTTCATATCAACAGTTTTGTCGTCAATTTGATAACCACCCCCGGCGGCATTGATTCTCTGGGCAGCAGCGGCGAGGCGGAAGCCTTCTTTGCCCTGATTGGGCTGGCATTGGTGCTGGTGCCACTGCTGTTGCTGTTGCCCGCACGCTGGTTGGCAGGGCGCCAGGGGAAGCGTCCCGTGGGTTTTGGCAGAAAGCTGATCGTACTGCTGGTGCTGTTGGGGGTGGGCGAGCGCCTGGCCTACGGCGTCAGTTCCCTCGAATATTACAGTCCGGTGCTCAAGGTTGCGGATGCCTTTCCCCTGTACAACCGGGTGCGCTTCAAGACGCTGGCGGCAAAACTGGGTTATGAAAACAAGCGCCCCCGTCAGCTGTCTGCTGGCATGGCCAAAGGGGATCTCAATTATCCGCTCAGGCCTCTGGAAACCGAACCGCCGGCCAAGCCCCTGAACATGGTCTGGCTGGTGGCGGAATCCCTGCGCTGGGACATGCTCACTCCAAAGATCATGCCCAATACCTGGAAATTCGCGGCCCGATCCCAAAAGCTGGAACAGCACATGAGTGGCGGCAATGGCACCCGTCAGGGGTTGTTCTCCCTCATGTATGGTTTGTATGGCGCCTACTGGAATGCTTTTCTGCGAGAGGAGCGCGGACCGGTGCTGCTGGATCTGCTCAAGCAACAGAATTATCAGTTCTACATGACTACCAGCGCTTCTTTTACCTATCCGGAATTCGACCGTACCCTGTTTGCCGCCATCGACGATGGCGATTTGCATCATGCGAACAAATCCGACCCGCCATGGAAACGGGATATCGACAATGCCAGGGCGGTCAGCCAGTTCATACAGGAACGGGATACTTCCCGGCCATTCATGAGCTTCTTCTTTTTCGAGTCCACCCATGCCCGGTATGATTTTCCTGACAGTTCCGTTATCGCCTCACCTTATCTTCAGGATGTGAATTACGCGCTCATGTCCAGGAAAAGTCTGCGCAAGGACATCGACCAGCTCAAGAACCGCTATATCAACGCCGCTCACCATGTGGACAAGCAAATCGGCAAAATCCTGGCTACTCTGGAAGAGCAGGGATTGCTGGAAAACACCATTGTGGTGATAACCGGGGATCACGGTGAGGAGTTCATGGAAAAGGGGCACTGGGGACACAATGCCGGTTTTCATGAGGAACAGATCCGGGTGCCCATGGTGTTGCATATTCCCGGCCGCGCGCCTGCGGTCATTCCCTGGCTGACCAGCCATATGGATATCATCCCCACCCTCTTGCCTTTGCTGGGAGTGAAAAACCCGGTGGCGGACTATGCTCAGGGGGAAAATGTCTTTTCCCGAAACAGACGCGGTTATGTGATCGCCAGTGACTGGAGTGGCGTGGCCTTTATCGATGATCGGTACAAGTTCTATGTGCCCTATCGAAGCATGTCTGGCAAGCAGAACGTGCTTGCCACCCGGGATGACCGGGATGTGGCGGATAGCGGAGAGTTCTACAGAACCCACATGGCAACCATCCGCCAGATACTGAAGGGAGCGAAGATCTTTACCCGGCCTCGTTCCGGGTGAATCCGGCCAGTTGGCGATCCTGCCACGGGGCCAGCAGGACTACCGAGATAATTCCGCCGACCAAGGCAAGGAACATGTCTGACTGGGTATCCCACACATAGCCCTGGGTGCCCAGAAAAGCAACGGCGTCATCACCGCTGGCGACGGCCACCCACCACTCGACGAGTTCATAGAAGGCGCTGAAGGCCAGCACGAAACAGACCGCGAAAAAGTTGGTCCAGACCTGGCCGTTGATCACCTGCAGACGAATCAGGACTTCTCTGGCAAGTACTGCCGGTATCAGTCCCTGAGCCAGATGGCCGAGCTTGTCATAGTTGTTGCGCTGTCCCCCGAGAACATCCCTTATCCAGTCGAACAGGGGAACTTCCGCATATGTGTAGTGGCCGCCAACCATGAGAATGATGCAGTGGATCAGGATCAGCCAGTAACTGAGACGGGTCAGGGGAAAGGATCTCCAGGTGAAGATCAGTACCACCAGGCCGATGAGTGCCGGAGCCACTTCAAGGAACCAGGTGAATCGGTCCTTGGGTGCGATGGCGGACCAGAGCAACACCAGGGAATACAGCGCCAGCCACAGGATGATTTCGGGCAGGGCAGGACGGGGCAGGGTATTCATTCGACGTTAAGAGGGCGCTCGGCCACGGTCAGATGTACATTCCGCATGTTGTTGTTGCGCATGATGCTCAAATCCATGTCAGTGCCGGGTGGCGCTATCGCAATGGCATTCATTACTTCCAGGGCATTTCTTACTGGTTTGCCGTTGATGCGTTGAATGATATCACCGGGCATGATGCCGGCCTTGTCCGCCGGGCCATCTTCCAGGATACCGGAAAGCAGGACGCCCTTGGTGTTTTCAGGCAGCCCCATGGAAGCGGCGATGGCGGGTGTAAGATCGCTGCCGCTGGCGCCGATCCAGCCGCGGATCACCCGGCCATGCTCGATGATCTGTTCCATGACCTGTCGCGCCAGGTTGATTGGAATGGCAAAGCCGATGCCATGGGAGCCGCCACTGCTGGAAAGTATCGCGGTGTTGATGCCGATCACTTCTCCCCGGGCATTGATCAGGGCGCCTCCGGAGTTGCCCAGGTTGATGGCTGCATCCGTCTGAATGAAATCCTCGAAAGTGGCCAGCCCCAGACCTTCCCGGCCTGTGGCGCTGATGATTCCCTGGGTAACGGTCTTGCCCACGCCGAAAGGATTGCCAATGGCCAGGGCGATATCACCTACTCGCAGGCTGGCCGAGTTGCCCAGCCGCGCAGGGGGCAGATCCTTGCCTGCCGCCTGGATGACGGCAAGGTCCGTATCAGGATCGATTCCCACTATCCTTGCGGGCACCCGGGGCTGGCCTTCCGCGTCGATATAGATATCGTCAGCATCCTTGATTACATGGTTGCTGGTGAGAATATAGCCATTTGCGTCCACAACGACGCCGGAGCCCAGGTTGTTTCTGCGCTGCAGCTTGGGCTTGCCCCGGGGGTCGCCAAAATAGCGTTGCACCAGGGGGTTTTTGAACAGCGGGTCGCCTTGCTGGCGGGTGATCTTGCTCGTGTAGATATTGACTACCGAAGGCTCCGCCAGGGCCACGGCATCGGCCCAGCCATGGTTTGCAGCGGCGCTGGAGTGTATCTCCAATACACCTCCTTCCTGCTGCAACATGCCCGGCCAGAACAGCAAAACCGCGATGGCGGTGGCAATGCCTGCGGCCGCGGAAGTGAACATAAAGGTGATGAGACGCTGGAAATTCATGACCCGCTCATTCTAACATGAGGCTTTTGTTCCCGGAGCCGTCATGCCTTCTCTTCGCGAAATCATCGACTATTGCGATACCCGTCTGGACATCCGCGCCTTCGACGACTACTGCCCGAATGGCTTGCAGGTGGAAGCAGGCGCAAGCGTACGGCGTATCGTTACCGGCGTAACCGCCTGTCTGGCGCTGATCGAGGCGGCCCGGGATGTCGAGGCGGATTTGTTGCTGGTGCATCACGGCTATTTCTGGAAAGGCGAGCCACAGCCGCTGACCGGGATGAAAGGCAAAAGAGTGCGGGAGCTGTTTGCCGCGGGAATGAGCATGGCCGCCTATCACCTGCCCCTGGATGCGCACCCCGAGCTGGGAAACAATGTCCGTCTTGGACGTCTGCTGGGTTTCGCGGGTGCCGCAGCTGTTACCCAGGATGGTCTTCTCTGGGGCGCGGAGCTGTCAGTGACTCTGGAGGCAGAAGAGCTGCGACAGCGGTTGTGCGAGCTGACCGGAAGAGAGGCGTTGTTGCTCTCGGGTGGCGCCCATCCCGTGAAACGGGTTGCCTGGTGTACCGGTGGCGCCCAGTCGTGGTTGAGCAAGGCTGCGGACCAGGGTTACGATGCCTTCATTACCGGCGAGGCGTCGGAAGCCAGTTTCCATATTGCCCGGGAGCGAAACATCCATTTCTATTCCGCAGGTCATCATGCTACCGAGCGCCATGGCATCCAGGCGCTTGGCGAGGAGCTGAGCGAGCGCTTTGGGGTTCGTCATGAATATATCGACATTCCCAATCCGGTTTGAAGCGGAAGCGCCGCGGTTGGTTCTATCCTTGTAATTCAGAACATTATGTAGAGTCATTGATTATTTTCAATGTCTTTGGCGGCTTTCTTCCTAGCCCGCATATTTCACCAGAACGCGCAAAATGTGGATTTTTTACCATGAATTACAGCATGTTGCGTGACGAGTATGCTGGATACAGTTCGTAGCTGTCATGCTATCCGGTTTTTCCCGGGATCTTTTCACCCAGCTTGCCCGAACGCCCTGCAAGTCGATGAATAACATCGACTTTTGTCCGTTCGAACAATCTGGGCAAAAATCTCTCCGGGAAAATTCCGGATTCCGGTGCAATATTCGGGCTAGGCTTCCATAGAAAAATTAAACCCCTTTCAACCTTGACCATTTACGGTATATAGGTGAAAATCCTCAGTTATCTTCAGAATAGAAAATTAGCATATTCTGAAACACTGTGAATTCATTTTCGCAGGATCAATTCCTGAACTTTTCACTAGCTACTGGGGGATTCCATCCATGAGCTCACAAGGCGTGGACCTCAAAAAACGCCGCATGTTGATTACAGCAACCGCTGGTATCGGTGCGGTAGGCGCGGGCTTTGCCCTCGTTCCTTTTCTCAGTTATTGGCAGCCCAGTGCCCGGGCCAAGGCCTTGGGCGCACCGGAAGAAGCTGACATCAGCAAGATCGAGCCGGGTGCGCTGTTGCGCGTAAAATGGCGTGGCAAGGTGTGCTGGATTGTGCGGCGTACCGAAGAGACGCTGAAAAACCTCAAGGAGAATACCGGGCATCTCGTCGATCCCGATTCCGAGGTTCCCCAGCAGCCCGAGTACTGCAAAAACTATCACCGTTCCATCAAACCGGAATTCCTCATTGCCGTGGGTATCTGTACCCACTTGGGCTGTTCGCCAACCTACCGCCCGGATATCGCTCCTGCTGATCTGGGTGCGGACTGGATGGGCGGCTTTTTCTGCCCCTGTCATGGTTCCAAATTCGATTTGGCGGCGCGGGTGTTCAAAGGCGTGCCTGCACCCACCAACCTGGTAATTCCCCCGCACAAATACCTCAGTGACACGAAGGTACTAATCGGTGCAGACGATGGAGGTGCAGCATGAGCCTGATGACCTGGATAGACGAACGGTTCCCTGCCACCAAGGTGTGGAACGAACATCTGGCGCAATACTACGCGCCCAAGAACTTCAATTTCTGGTATTTCTTCGGCTCTCTGGCCATGCTGGTTCTGGTAAATCAGATCGTAACGGGTATCTGGCTGGCCATGGCCTACAAGCCGGATGCAACCCTGGCCTTCGCTTCCGTTGAATACATCATGCGTGATGTGAACTGGGGCTGGCTGATCCGTTATCTGCATTCGACAGGGGCTTCCGCCTTCTTTATCGTCATCTACCTGCACATGTTCCGCGGGTTGATGTATGGCTCTTACCGCAAGCCTCGGGAATTGTTGTGGATCATCGGCATGATCATCTATGTGGCGATGATGGCGACGGCTTTCTTTGGTTACCTGCTGCCCTGGGGGCAAATGTCCTACTGGGGTGCCCAGGTCATCGTGAACCTGTTTTCCGCCATTCCGGTAATCGGAGATGATCTGTCCATCTGGATTCGCGGGGACTATGTCATTTCCGATGCTACGCTGAACCGGTTCTTTGCCTTCCATTTTCTGCTGCCATTCATTCTGGCCGCATTGGTGTTTATCCATATTGTTGCCCTGCACAAGGTAGGCTCCAACAACCCCGACGGCATCGAGATCAAGAAAGGTCCCAAGGGCAACCGCTGGAGCGATACCGCGCCTGCCGATGGTATTCCTTTCCACCCTTACTACAGCGTAAAGGATATCGCCGGAGTGGTGGGCTTCCTGATCATCTTCCTGGGCATCGTGTTTTTCCTGCCGGACATGGGTGGTTACTTCCTGGAGGCGCCAAACTTCGAGCCGGCCAACCCTCTTAAGACGCCTGAACACATTGCGCCTGTCTGGTACTTCACGCCGTTCTACGCCATGTTGCGCGCGGTGCCAAGTTTTGCCGGCACCCAGGTATGGGGGGTGATTGTCATGGGAGCGGCTATCGTGGTGCTGTTCTTCCTGCCCTGGCTGGACAAGAGTCCGGTCAAGTCGATTCGTTACAAGGGGCCGATCTCCAAAATCATGCTGGCGATATTCGTGGTTTCATTCGTCATTCTTGCGTATCTGGGCATGAAACCTTCCACGCCGGGCAGAACCCTGCTGGCGCAGATCTGTACAATTTTGTATTTCGTGTTTTTCCTTGGCATGCCGATCTACAGCAAGATCGACAAAACCAAGCCCGTACCAGAGAGGGTGACCAAATGAAAAAACTGATCGCGATATTTTCTTTGGCCCTGTTGCCGCTCGTTGGCTTTGCCAGCGACGCGGTGCATCTGGAATCGGCCAATATCGACCTTACTGACCATGCAGCCATGCAGCGTGGCGCCAAATATTTTGTCAACTACTGTCAGGGGTGTCATTCACTGAAGTATTTTCGTTACGAAAACATGCAGAAATTCGGTCTGACCAAGGATCAGATTCGCAACAATCTCATGTTCAGTGGCGGCAAGGTCGGGGACCTGATGACTACTGCCATGCCGGCAGCGGCTTCTGCGGAATGGTTCGGCACCACGCCTCCGGATCTTACCCTGACGGCTCGCTTGAAGCATGGTGGTGCGGACTGGATTTACACCTATCTGAAGAGCTTCTATGTGGACGAGAGTCGCCCCTTTGGTGTCAATAATGTCGTTTTCCCCAATGTGGGCATGCCCCATGTGCTGATGGAGTTGCAAGGCGTTCAGGAAGCAGTGAAGGAGAAGGACGAGCATGGCAACATGCATGTCAAGGAGTTGAAGCTGGTAAAGCCAGGCCGCCTGTCCGCCGAGGAATACGACGAGATGGCCCGGGATCTGGCCACCTTCCTCACGCATGTGGCGGAGCCGGTGAAACTGGAACGCCAGCATCTCGGAATCTGGGTAATGCTGTTCCTGCTGGTGTTTTTCGTCATTTCCGTAATGCTCAAGAAGGAGTACTGGAAAGACGTGCACTGATCGGGACGGGCGCTTTCCCGCACGCAATCCGTTTGCGTGACAATGCCCCGAAAAGGCGCGCAGTCTGCTATACTGTGCGCCTTTTCCGTATCTGTTGTTTCATCGTGAATCATGGGTCGCGGAAATGTATACAGGTAGCTTCCATTGGCAACAAGAAGATCAATCATGACACTGTTTTCTGATCCGGCGGATCTGCACAGTCACCGCGTTCGCCTGGTGCTGGCGGAGAAGCATGTAACTACCGACATCGTGGATGTCGATCCTCTCAACCTGCCCGAAGATGTCATGGATCTCAATCCCTATGGCACTGCACCCACCCTGGTGGATCGTGACCTGGTGTTGTTCGATTCGCGCATTATTCTGGAATATCTGGACGAGCGTTATCCTCATCCACCCCTGTTACCTGTGGATCCGGTTTCCCGAGCTACTTTCCGCATGTATATGTACCGGGTGGAGCAGGACTGGTATGGCCGGGTGAATACCATTCTCGCCGGAGGCAAGCCCGCCACCAAGGCACGCAAGGAACTCAAGGAGAGTCTGATTGCCAGTGCTCCCATTCTGGAAGCCAAGCCGTTTTTCATGAGTGATGAGTTTTCGGTTGTGGACGCCAGTATTGCACCTTTGCTGTGGCGTCTTCCCTATCTGGGTATAGAGCTGGAAAACAAGGCATCCAATATCTACAATGCCTACGCGGCGCGCCTGTTCAAGCGGGAGGCGTTTGCCCAGAGCCTCACCGAAGCCGAGCGGGAGATGCGGCTTTAGCCCCATGACCTCCAATCGTCCCTATCTGATCCGCGCCATCTGGCAATGGATAAGTGACAACAACCTCACGCCTCACCTGCTGGTCAATGCCGACGCTGAAGGCGTGGAAATCCCCCGGCAATTTGTCGAGGATGGGCGTATCGTGCTCAATGTCAGCGCCAGCGCCGCCCGTGATCTGGAGCTGGAAAACGACTACATTTCCTTTGGTGCGCGCTTTTCCGGTACTCCCATGAATGTCCTGGTGCCCGTGAGCGCGGTGCTGGGCATCTATGCCAGGGAAAACGGCCAGGGCATGCTGTTTCCCGAAGAAGAGGGCGGAGATACACCTCCGGAGCAGCCTGACGACAGCACGCCTCCTCCTGGCGGGCGCCCGTCGCTGAAGGTAGTCAAATAGCAGTCTGGCAGGGCAGTTTTTTGCCCTGAGCGGGATTCCTGTTTGCCATGGGGCGCCTGTCAGTATCGTCTGTCTGACTTTCTTCGCTGTTTTCCTGGAAAGGGAATGATGTTGTCCTGTCCCGCGCCGGGTGAGGGAGAGGTCTGTTCCTGGCGGTTGATTTGATTTTCCTGTTCCTGTTCGATGGTGTGTCTTCCGCGAATATGCACCGCCTCCAGCTGGTTGCCGATAAGCAATACATAGCCCATATCGCGAGCCCTGCCGTTTTCGCTGTATTCGAACCGGTACATGCGGCGAAAACGCAGGCCCGAGGGCGTCCAGCGCAAGGCGACTCGTTGCAGGTAGACGCTGTCATCCAGGAACTGGTATCTTTCCCGGTTGCAGGCGGCGCGGCTGATGCCGACCGCCAGCTCCCGGGCGCGGGCCGCGTTCATCCAGAAGATGCCGGCAAGGCCGAGAATGATGATGGCGAACAGGGTGGAAGTCACAGGATGTCTATCTCCGGTTCGGGTGAATTCGACTTTTGGGGATCTCGAAAAATTCCCTCCATGGAATTTTTCTCATCGCAAAGACAAAATGTGATTTCCTCTTTGCTCACATTTTCAATCACTTGTGGTGATTGAAAATGGCGGAATATCCCTGTCCCACTCAAGCATCTTGATTTTTCGAGATGCCTTTTGGGCAAAATTGTATTGCAGGTTTTTTGATATTAGCAGACTTGGCCAGCAGGCCTCGATATTATGGCTTTGCCACCAGACCAAAAGAAGGACCTGCGACCCGGCCTGATACAGAGGAATATGGTTGATGAAATGGATAGATGAAATCCCCCTGGGTTTTCTGGTGCTCGCGTCCCTGTTTTTTGGTCTCATGCCTTTCGTGCCGGAGCCCCATGTGTGGGAAAAACTGAAAATGCTGGCCGATGGCAGCCTGGTACGGCCGCTGGATATTTTCGATTTGTTCCTGCACGGCAGTCCCTGGGTGCTTCTGGGGGTCAAACTGTGGCGGGACTGGCAGCTGCGTCAGGAGCAACATCCTGACTGAGATATGGTGTCATTTTCCGTGAGCCGATAGTCTGTCCAGGCGCAGTCGCTGGCGTTCGTCGAACAGGCGCCGGCTGCCGGCCCAGACGGCGGTGAGACTGCCCAGCCCGGAACCGGCGGCGATGAGGAACAGAATCAGCAATTGGTATTTGGCGGCTTCCAGGGGTGGGCTGCCGCCGAGAATCTGACCAGTCATCATGCCCGGCAGGCTGACGATGCCGGCGGTAGTCATGGCGTTGATGATGGGAATCAGTCCCGAGCGCAGGGCATGCCGGCGGATGTGGGTGATGGCCTGCTGCCAGTCCTGTCCCAGCATCAGACGCGCCTCGATGACATGACGCTGTTCCCAGGTGTTGCGCGTGAGATTGTCCAGGGCAATGGCAATGCCGGACATGGTGTTGCCCAGAAGCATTCCCAGCAGGGGAATCAGGTACTGGGGTTGATACCAGGGGTCTACCTGAATCACCACGGTCAGCGCGAGCAGGGTGATGGTGAAAGACGAAAGGAACATGGATGTCGTGCCCAGGGCATATCCCCAGCTGCCGCGGAAACGCCGTTGCTGGCGTGCCATGACTTCATAACCGGCGACCGCGAGCATAACCAGGGTCATGCCGGCAATGAGCCAGAGGCTGGTTTGCGCAAACAGGGTTTTGAGAATCATGCCCAGGATCATCAGCTGCACCGTACTGCGCGCCGCGGCTATGAGCAGCTGGCGGCCGATTCCCAGGCGAAGCAGCCAGGAAAGAAGGGCCAGCAGGCATACCAGCACGGCAGCAATGCCGAGATCCCAGGGGGAGAGCAGCACCAGATCCATGTCAGTCTTTCTCCATTCTGAACAGTCCCTTGTGCATCCGCGCCCGATGCTGAGCGATCCGCTGTAGCTGTTCCGGATCATGACTGACCCAAAGCGCCGCAGCCTGTTCCGCATGCAGATAATCCCCAATGATTTTTTCCACGATTTCCGTATTCCGGCCATCCAGGTTGGCGCTGGGTTCATCCAGGAGCAGCACCCTTGGGTGGTTGGCCAGCATGCGCGCCAGGGCAAGCCGCTGTTTTTCGCCGCTGGAAAGGCGTCCGCTCTGCCAGTCCAGCACGTCGTCTGAAAATCCCAGGGCGTGCAGAACCGGCATGGGCCAGTGGTTGGCATGCGCACCCACCCTGTCATCCCACCAGTGGCTTTCTGCGGGCAGCAAGCCTACCTGACGACGCCACTGGGGGCCGCTGAAGGTTTCCCGGCGAATTCCCTCCAGCAGTACTTCCCCCTGGTTGATATCCAGGTCGGCGAGGGCGCGCAGCAGCAGGGTCTTGCCCGAGCCGGATTCACCATGCAGCCCCAGGCAGTGCCGCCGGGTTATTTGCAGATGCTCTGCCCGGATGCAATCCGTGCGCAGATTTCTTACGGAAAACAGTGGGTTGTCTGTTTCGCTCATTGATTTCTACAGATTTTTCAGCAAATTTTTCCGCGGCTGCTAAGCTTGGAGAGTGACCGGCTTCCAATACTCATAATCGCCGGCGCGTACGAGAACATCAAACACCTGGAGGAGAACCTTATATGCCTACTGCTAGCACCCTTGCCCCCGAACGTATGGAAACCCCGAGCGATTTTGATGACTGGACGGAGGCCCAGGCGTTGGAAATGGCTCGGGAGGAAGGAATTGAACTCACGGATGGTCATTGGGAAGTGATCCATTTTCTGCGCAACCATTGCAAGGAACATGGAACATCCTGCACCGCCCGGCATGTGATCAAGGCGCTTGCGGAGCGCTTCGCAGACCGAGGTGGCAAGCGCTACCTGTATTCCCTGTTTCCTCATGGTCCGGTGTACCAGGCCAGCAGGCTGGCCGGTTTGCCCCTGCCGCCCAGTACACTGGATCTTTCTTTTGGCAGTGTTCATTGATCAGGCGGTTTTTTCCAGCCGCTTGAACAGCAGATCCCAGACGCCATGGCCCAGGCGCTGGCCCCGTTGCTCGAATTTGGTAACGGGGCGGGTGTCCGGGCGCGGGCTGTACTGACCTGGTCCCGCCAGGTTCTCGAACAGATCCCGGCGTTCCGAGAACCGGGTCATGATCTGTTGTGCGTAGTCTTCCCAGTCGGTGGCGGCGTGAAAGATACCGCCGGGAATGAGCAAACGCCCCATCAGTTCGACAAATTCCGGACGCACGATGCGCCGTTTGTGATGTTTCTTCTTGTGCCAGGGATCGGGAAAGAACAGTTGCACCCCGGCCAGTGAATGATCCGCCAGGGACTGCTGAAGAACCTCCATGGCGTCATGATGCATGATGCGTACATTGGGAATCTTCTGTTCGCCCAGTTTGAGGAGCAAATGACCCACGCCGGGGGTATGAACTTCTATCCCGAGGAAATTGCGTTCCGGAAAGTTTTCCGCCATCTGCGCCAGTGATTCGCCATTGCCGAAGCCGATTTCCAGCCATACAGGATGATCGTTGCCGAACAGGGTGGGCATGTCCAGGCGGGTTTGCGCCTGGAAATCCGCGCCAAATTTCGGCCACCAGCGCTGGAAAGCCTTTTGTTGGCCGGGGGTAAAGCGTCCGGTGCGCAGCACATAGCTGCGAATCGGGCGACGTTTGTCCGTGACCACTGTCAGAAGAACAGGCCTTCCAGGGGCGAAGAAGCCGAGGCAAAACGTTTGGCCGGCATGCGTCCGGCCAGGTAGGCCTCACGTCCCGCCTGGATTGCCTTTTTCATCGCCGAGGCCATGAGTACCGGATCTTGCGCCGCGGCAATCGCGGTATTCATGAGCACCCCGTCACAGCCAAGCTCCATGGCGACGGCGGCATCCGACGCGGTGCCCACGCCGGCGTCCACCAGAATGGGCACCTTGGCATTTTCCACGATAGTGCGAATGTTCAGGGGATTGCGTATTCCCAGTCCGGAGCCTATGGGAGCCGCCAGTGGCATGACTGCGGCGCAACCCATGTCTTCCAGCTCACGGGCAATGATGGGGTCGTCATTGGTGTATACCATGATGTCGAAACCATCCTTGATCAGCTCTTCCGCTGCCTTGAGGGTGGCCATGACATCGGGAAACAGGGTTTTTTCGTCGCCCAGCACTTCCAGTTTTACCAGATTGTGGCCATCCAGCAGTTCCCTGGCCAGCTTGCAGGTGCGCACAGCAGTCTTCTGATCGAAACAGCCAGCCGTGTTGGGCAGGATGGTGTAACGATCCGGTGGCAATACGTCCAGGATATTGGGCTCGTCACGGTTCTGCCCCATGTTGGTGCGGCGCACGGCGATGGTGACGATCTCCGCTGCCGAGGCTTCGATGGCCCTGCGGGTTTCGTCCATGTCCTTGTATTTGCCGGTGCCCACCAGCAGACGCGAGGAAAATTCTCGTCCCGCGACGCTGAAAGTATCTTTCTTTTCTGACATTGAAATTACTGCTCTGTAGAGTATGGGATGGAGAGAAATCTTACCATCAGCCGCCACCGATGGCCTGTACGATTTCCACGTTGTCGCCTTCCTTGAAATGATAGTCCTGATGCTCGCTACGTGGCACCAGTTCCTCGTTTACTTCCACCGCATAACGGCTGTCTTCGAGGTTCAGGGCGCGAATCATGTCTGCCAGGGTGGTATGTTCGTCCACCTGGGTATTTTCGCCATTCAGAAGGATATTCATGGGCTTCAGGGTTAATCCGGGTTAAATCAACGTCGATTTTACACTAAACTCTGGAGCTGATTGATTTTGCATATGTCGGAGTCGCACGACAGCCGGGGGAGACATAACGAGTGAAGAAATTCCACGAGAACATCATTTCCACCGAGGAGGCGGTTACCCTGGATGGCTTGTTTGCCCGCCGTCTGCATCGTTCGCCGGACGGATTGGCCTACCAGTATCACCACAAGGCCAGCAAGGAGTGGAAAACCTACAGCTGGACAGAGATGGCTGCCCAGATCGCCCGCTGGCAAAAGGCGCTCGCGGATGAAGGTCTTCGTGAAGAAGACCGGGTGGCGGTGCTGTTGCGTAACTGTCCCGAATGGGTGATGTGGGATCAGGCTGCTCTCAGTCTGGGCCTGGTAACTGTGCCTCTGTACACGGATGACCGGCCGGACAACATTGCCTATATTCTGGAAGAAGCCGGGGTAAAAGCTCTGCTGGTGCAGGATGCCGGCCGTTGGAAGCGGCTGGTGCCGGTGCTGCCGGAAGAAAGCGACGGGCGCCTCAAGCGGGTGGTGCTGCTCGATGGCGGCAAGGAAGCGGAGAAGTTTGCGCGCAATGACGAGCGAATCCGTCTGGCCAGGGACTGGCTGCCGGAGCATGCTGAACTGCAGGTGCGCAGGAATGCCGATCCTCATTCCCTGGCTTCCATTGTCTATACCTCGGGAACCACGGGTCGCTCCAAAGGCGTCATGCTTACGCATCACAACATGCTGTCAGTAGCGCATGGCGGCCTGACCCTGCTCGATTGCTACGAAGAAGATGTGTTCCTGTCTTTTCTCCCGCTTTCCCATACCCTGGAAAGAACAGCAGGCTATTACCTGCCCATCATGGCCGGTGCAAGCGTGGCCTACGCCCGCTCCGTGGCGCAATTGGGTGATGATCTGCAGAAGATTCGTCCTACGGTACTCATTGCCGTGCCGCGCATCTTCGAGCGGGTCTATGGCAAGATCAAGGATCAGTTGAAAAAGAAACCGGCTGTTGCCCGCAGGTTGTTCCATCTGGCAGTGGAGGTTGGCTGGGCGCGTTTTCTTTATCAGCAGGGACGGGGGCGCTGGTCGCCGAAGTTTCTCCTCTGGCCCTTGTTGAACAGGCTGGTGGCAAAAAATGTGGTGGCCAAGATGGGTGGACGCCTGCGTGCGGCGGTGAGCGGAGGAGCGCCTCTTTCACCGGACATCGCCAGGGTCTTCATCGGACTGGGTATTCCCATCGTGCAGGGTTACGGGCTTACTGAAACCAGTCCCGTGATCAGCGTCAATTCCCTGGAAGACAATGTTCCGGAAAGCGTCGGCGTTCCCATTCGGGGAACCGAGGTGAAAATCGGGGAGCATGACGAGTTGCTGGTGCGTGGGCCTGGGGTGATGGCGGGCTACTGGAATAATCACAAGGCCACCACGGAGACCATCGATCCGGATGGCTGGCTGCATACGGGAGATCAGGCCCGGATCGAAGACAAGCACATTTTCATTACCGGTCGTCTCAAGGATATTCTGGTGCTTTCCAACGGTGAAAAAATTCCCCCGGCGGACATGGAAATGGCCATTGCCCTGGATCCTGTCATCGAGCAGGTCATGGTGGTGGGCGAGGGGCGGCCCTATCTCACCGCGCTGGTGGTTCTCGATGAGGACAACTGGCCGGCGCTGGCTCGTGAGCATGGTCTTGATCCCGCAGATCCGGCCAGCCTGGATGACAAAAAACTGCATGCAGCCATGCTGCGACGGATCAAGGCTTCACTCAGGGATTTTCCCGGGTATGCCAAGATTCGCCAGCTGCGTCTGTTGCTGGAGCCCTGGACCATAGAAAGCGGCCTTATCACGCCCACTTTGAAAGTGAAGCGGCCAAAGGTGCTGGAAAAATACGCAACGGAAGTGGAGTCCATGTACTCAGGCGGTCCTACCAACTAACCCGAATATTGCACCGGAATCCGGAATTTTCCCGGAGAGATTTTTGCCCAGATTGTTCGAACGGACAAAAGTCGATGTTATTCATCGGCTTGCAGTGCGTTCGGGCAAGCTGGGTGAAAAGATCCCGGGAAAAACCGGATAGCATGACAGGTACGAACTGCATCCAGCATAATCGTCACGCAACAGGCTGTAATTCAGGGTAAAAAACCCACATTTTGCGCGTTCTGGTGTAATATTCGGGCTAAGCAAGTCGGGTATAATATTAACTCGGCAACAATCCATGTCGTATTCAGGGCTTCAAGAAAAGGTCAGATCAAGGCGCGGCTCGCAGGCAAGGGTTGTTCCCTTGGCAAGAGCCGGAACGCGGAGCTGGCCTTTTCTTGAAGCCCCTAACGGATTGATCTATA
>JALSQZ010000133.1 GCA_026985055.1 Sedimenticola sp.
CACGGACAGCGACAGGAACGGCCTTCGGGCGGGGCGTCTTTTGCGCCGTGGCGATGATGCGCAATCCAACATGGAAAGAGGATATCGCTCTGGCGGCATGCGCGGAGGCTGCCGGGCACAGAAAGGTCAGGGAAAGGGCTAAAAGCACATACTGGCGCGCGCGGATGCCGCGAATGCGCGATGAGGCAACAGGCATGGAACCTCCCGGCCTTTGTCATTCATGGAACAACATGCCGGGCAGGGACTATCAGGCATCATGCCAGTTTGCGGTTTCCAGCTGATCAAGAGCCGCGCTCATGGCGTCTCTTCACCGCTGACCATAAAGGGCGCACATCAAGATGCATTTAAGCCTCAAAATAAAATTTTATCCTTTTGACGGAAATTTGGATAGACGAACTCATGTCGTTGTAATCATGAAGATCATGTGCCCGGAAACCCGGAAGTTCTGAAAATGGGCGATCATGCATTGCGGCACTCTCATTTGATATGGGTTCGTAAGTTCACTACCTTGAAGTGCGCTTTGATTGCATCTTGTTTGCAAACCGGCAAAAACCAACCATTCTATATATCTTTATATATAGTTGAGAATCAAAACATCCCCTTATATTCAGGATACTGACGGAATCGTTCAGAAGGCTGAAGGAGCCGGGGGAGGCTGAAGGAGCCGGGGGAGGTTGAAGAGGCCGGGGGAGGCTGAAAGGAAAAGGGGTTGCTTGAGAAAGATGCCTCCTCCTCGGGGGCAGGCAAAACAGCATATCCGGAATTGGAAATTCAGGGCAGGCAATCCTTGTTGGCCTTGGGGGAGGAGTTTGGTCTGGCGGGGGTGATTTTTGCGCTGCATGACGGCCAGCCGGACATATCGCAAGATCTGGCATTCGTTTGCGCCTGCCAGGACGGAGAAAGGCCGCATGAACGGCAAGCCCTTGAGGCGGTTTTGCAGCCTCTCATGGAAGTGTGCCGCGAGCATGTTTTTCCATTCGATATTTCCACCAGGGCGGAAGTGCAGACATTGCGCAATCTGTGTGCGGCCAAGGTGAGCTGTCTGGCCATTCCCTTGCATGCCCCGGGGAATCTTTTCGCAATCCTGCTGGCCCTGCACGAAGCGGAATATCCGATGGACGATGCCCTTGCCGAATTGCATTTGGCTACGGTGCGGTATTTTGAAACCTTCGTCCGCAACTTCAAGGAACGGGGTAAGGCCTTGGCAAGCAGGCTCACGCGGCGGGAGAACGAATGCCTGTTCTGGTGCGCCAAGGGCAAGAGCTATTGGGAGACCTCCAGAATCCTTGGCATCTCTGAAAGAACCGTCAATCATCACATGAGCCGGGTGCGCAACAAACTGGGCGTTCTGACCAATGCCCAGGCTGTCGCCCTGGCATCCCGGGGGGGCTTGCTTGCGCAAGACTTTCCAGCTTGTGACAGAACTGGAAAGCAGGCTCCCGCCAGCCGGAAGCATCAAAGGCAAGCCGACCAGGGATAAGGCTTCATGGGCTTCATGGATTGTCAAGGGCGAAAGGACGCTGAGATGCAGCGTAAATACTGCATATGCCGTGCAAATTTATGGGTCCTGACCCTAATGCCGGTATACTGCCACGCCAAGGGCCAGAAGGGCCACTGGCAGCATGGTCATGGGCAGTATCCGCAGGCGCGATTTTCCGTTCTGTCTTGTCTCTTCATGGCCTCAACGGAAACTGAACGGGATGGAAAAACGCAACTGGCCGGGCCGCATGCCGGCCGGAGGCCGGGGGAAAGGCGACGCCCGGCGCACCGCCGAGAGACAGGCGCGGGCCACCGGTGACGGACAGCCGGAGCGGGCGATGCGCGCGCCGCGCAAATAGCCCGAGGCAGACAACGAGAAGGAGATCACAACCCGGCATTTGCGGCCAGTCTGGCCCCTTGGCCTGTAACGGGCGATGCGGGCGCGCACCAGCGATCCATATTGGCGCACCCGGCGCAGCGAGGCGCGCGCGCCGGTGGAAGTCTGTCTGGGCCCTCTCATCGATCCCTTCGTGGAGCCACGAATCAATCGTCCGGGGGCATTGACCCTGGCCAGGTAACCGGAACGCTTGCGGTTTTTTTTCCGGACTTTTTTTGCCTTGCGCCGGGTCCTCTTCATCACTGGCCTGGGCCTTGGACGAACCACGGGGCGCGGTTTGGGCCTGGGCCTGACCTGCGGCTCAGGCTTTGGTTCCGGCTTGACCTCCGGCTCAGGTTCCGGCTCCGGCTTGACCTGCGGCTC
>JALSQZ010000134.1 GCA_026985055.1 Sedimenticola sp.
GATTATGCTGGATACAGTTCGTACCTGTCATGCTATCCGGTTTTTCCCGGGATCTTTTCACCCAGCTTGCCCGAACGCACTGCAAGCCGATGAATAACATCAACTTTTGTCCGTTCGAACAATCTGGGCAAAAATCTCTCCGGGAAAATTCCGGATTCCGGTGCAATATTCGGGCTAAAAACATTGAATCAGCAACAATCCATGTCGTATTCAGGGCTTCAAGAAAAAGGACAGATCAAGGTACGGCTCACAGGCAAGGGTTTGTTTCCTTGGCAAGAGCCGGAACGCAATATAGATTGTTGCCGAGTTAATAAAATGACTGAAGTGAATTGATGGAAAACCTGAATATTGCGTTGATCCTGGTGGTCATCACCGTGGCGGCCTATGATTTCACCAATGGCTTCCACGATGCCGCTGACATGGTGGCCACAGCGATTGCCTCCCGCGCCATGCGGCCATCTACAGCCATCGCCCTCGTCAGCTTCTTTACCCTTGTCGCCCCTTTCACTGTGGGTCTGGCGGTAGCGGATACTATCGGCACGTTTATCGACATCTCCCAGCTGTCCCACGAAATGGGAGAAACCATCGTCATTGCCGCACTGCTTTCCGCCATCAGCTACAACCTCATTACCTGGAAGCTGGGATATCCGTCCTCTTCATCAAATTCGCTTGCAGGCGGCCTTTCCGGCGCGGGCTTGTATGCTGCTGGCTCCAGTCATATCAACTGGGGCTGGGATGCACTACAGCATTTTCAGCTGGATGGACTGATGAAAGTGGCTGCTGGCCTACTGGTATCCCCGCTGTTCGGCTTTTTCGTGGGCTTTCTGATCATGAAACTGATCTTTCTGATATTCCGGCGCTTCAACACCCGCATCAGGCCATTGTTCATTGCAACCCAGTATTTCAGTGTGGCCTGGCTGGGGTTTTCCCATGGCGCCAACGATGCCCAAAAAGGCATGGCCATCATAGGAATGATGTTGCTCGCCAGCGGCCATACAACAAGCTTCAGCGTACCCGACTGGGCGATTATGCTGTGCGCCCTGTCCATAACCCTGGGAACCATGTTTGGCGGCTGGAGTATCATCAAGACCCTGGGGTTTGGTCTATACCGGCTGCGCACCATACATGCGGTGGCCAATCAGCTCGGCTCCGCGCTGGTCAACAGTTTAGCAACCTTCATCGGCGCGCCAACCTCTACCACTCAAGTGGTCACGGCCACCCTGTTGGGAAATGGTGCCGCAGAAAAACCACAACATGTACGCTGGCAAAAAGCAGCGAGTATCATTGCCGGATGGTGGCTGAACATCCCCGTGTCCATGCTTCTTGGAGCTGGTTACTGCTTTTTCTTTCGGTCTTTATGGAGTACAGGATGAGCCTGATCAAACGTTACCTTCTGCCCAAAGAAGTCGATTTCAATGCCTTCCTTCTGGATCAGGCGCAACTGGGACACTCGGTGGTATCCGATCTGTACAAGGTCGGCACAGAAGAACTGCCGATCTCTCAGGATAGCATCAGCGATATCACCGAACGCGCCAGGAAACTGAAAAGCAGAAACATGTCGGAATTGCTGGATGTGTTCATCACCCCTTACGACAAGGAATCCATCTACCGAATGATCACTCAGCTGGATTGGCTGATTCTCAGCGTAAAGCACTTTCTTCTGGAAGCCCGCATCTACAACATTCATTGTCTTGGCGACTACCAACCCATTCTGAAGCTGCTTCTGGACATGAGTGCCGCCCTGGTAGAGGGAATATCAGCACTGGAAGGAAGAAAACTGTCCGGGATTACACCGCCTATCAGCAAGATACATCTGGCCTATGACCAGGTCGTGGAGAGCTGTGCCATCGCCATGGCCCGGCTGCTTTCCGAGGAAGACTGCAAACACATCATCCGGCACAAGGACATACTCGCACAGCTGAAAGAGATCGCGAAACGAATCCAGATAAGCGCCAACACCCTGGAAGACATGGCCATCAAGATTATCTGAAAACCCCTTCCACTAGCCCGCATATTTCACCAGAACGCGCAAAATATGGGTTTTTTACCATCAATTACAGCATGTTGCGTGACGATTATGCTGGATACAGTTCGTACCTGTCATGCTATTCGGTTTTTCCCGGGATCTTTTCACCCAGCTTGCCCGAACGCCCTGCAAGCCGATGAATAACATCGGCTTTTGTCCGTTCGAACAATCTGGGCAAAAATCTCTCCGGGAAAATTCCGGATTCCG
>JALSQZ010000135.1 GCA_026985055.1 Sedimenticola sp.
ACAAATGTACACGCCTCATTCATGGCTGCACTTAGTTCGGTATATGCCAACGTAACAACCTCAGATGAAATAGATTTATAGTCAATTAATAATTGTAACTAAGTGAAATCACATAATCGGATAGCCGGGGGGTTCTCCCCCCCGGTGTTTGTCAAGACACATGTCGTGTTTTCTACGCAGCCTTCACTTCAATTCTGGTCTCTGGGCCATCCAGGTTGTCTGGGTTGAGCCAGACCTCCGGTACTGATGTCCAGTTCCTGGTGGCCCGGCTCCATCGCTGCGGGTTACGTGCTTTTGCCGCGCCGTAGACGGCCTCTCTGTTGGCCAGGATCTGTTGTTCCTTCCCGGTGTGGCGCTCGGCGGGCGTGACGAAGCGGATCGCGCTGTGCCGATGCACTTCGTTGTACCAGTGGACGAAGGTATGGACCCATTCCCGTGCGGCCCCCAGGCTGGTGAACGGCTTGGATGGATAGGCCGGCGTGTATTTCAGGGTCCGGAACAGGCTCTCCGAGTAGGGATTGTCGTCGCTCACCGAGGGGCGGCTGAAGGAGGGGATGACCCCCAGATTCTGCAGTGTCGCCAGCATGGTGGCCCCCTTCATGGGCGATCCATTGTCGGCATGCAGGACCAGTTCCTTTTCCCGGACGCCCTCTGCCAGGCATGCCTTGCGGATCAATGCTGAGGCATGCTTTGCCGTCTCCCGTTCGTGGACCTCCCAGGCCACGATCTTGCGGCTGTAGATATCCATCATCATGTAGAGGCGATAGAACCGTCCAACAACCGAGGCCGCCAGGAAGGTAATGTCCCAGCTCCACGTCTGGTTCGGCCTTGTGGCCCGATAGGCCTTGGGCTTGGCCACCTTGCGCGGCGGCTGCGCCCGCCCACGGCGATGCAATTGATTGGCCTCCTTCAAGACCCGATAGAAGCTCGATTCAGAGGCGACATAGATCCCCCTGTCTGCCAGGTCTGGAACAATCTGCGAGGGTGGCAGACTCTGGTACGCCTCCTGATTGCAGATAGCCAGGATCTCCTCACGCTCGTGCGTAGTCAGCTTGTTGGCCGGCTGCGGGCGGTGCGCCTGGGGGCGGCCATCGCTCCTGAGCTCGCCCCCTCCCTGGGTCCAGCGCTGCCAGGTCCTCAGGCTCACGCCCAGCTCGTGACAGGCCTTCTCCCTCGAGGCGCCGGCTTCCACAGCCTCGTCGATCAGTCCTACGGCTCTACGGCGATCTGGGGTGCTGATCATTCGTCCTCTCCGTCCCCCCAGATCGCCCGGGCTTTTTTTCTCAATACCAGCAAGGCAGCGGTCTCCGCCAAGGCCTTCTCCTTGTGCTGCAGATCCCGCTCCAAATCCTTGATCCGCTGCCCATCGGCCCTGCGGATCTGCTTGAGATGCTGGTTCTGGCTGCGATCCCAATCATTGGCCTGTTCACAGGCCTCCCGCCACGCCTTGATCTGTTCCGGGTACAGGCCTCGTTGGCGGCAATACACCGACAGCTCGGCCTCGTTCATCGCTGCCGTCTCCACCACCGCAGCGAACTTGTCCGCCGATGTCCAGCCTTGCGGGGTGCTTTCACCATCCGGCAATAGCCGCCCTTCGGCGCGGGCCGCCTTCCGCCAGTTGTACAAGGTGCCTTCCGATATCCCTTCCTCCTGCGCCAGCTCCTTGATCGATCTGTTGGTCGGCGGAAGCATCTTTTTCAGCACCGCTTCCTTTCGCTCTCTCGGGTAACCCATCTTCTCCTCTCTTTGCCCCCCAAGGACTCTATTGAAGTCCTATCATAACGGGATGACAGTAATCCTGACACAGGGGGGCGTCGAAGATCATGTGGGCCAAATTTTGCGAGCGACTCGCCGTCCTTCTGGGCGGCCTTATACGTCGAAGTTAGAACACGATTCAGCGTTGCGGCGCTCATCGGCAAATCAGAATCATAACGGGAGGGAAGCACGTACTCAGATCCACCTGCAAAGGTCTTCAGCGCAATGAAGATATCGAGTGCCTGGCGAGACAGGAATACCAGGTGCGGAGTTCTTCGTTTCATCCGTTCCTTCGGAATCGTCCAAAGCGCCTCGCTGAAATTGATCTCCGACCATGTGGCATTGGAAAGCTCGGATTTTCTCACCATGGTCAGTAATAGCAGCTTGATCGCAGCCCGGTATTGCGGCGATGTCCCAACCCGCTCCATGTACCGATACATCAGACCAATCTCTGCCGGTGTCA
>JALSQZ010000136.1 GCA_026985055.1 Sedimenticola sp.
CATACCGCATACCTTCGCCAGTTGACCTTCGATCCTCTGAAAGTCGCTGGCGAAGGTGCGCATAATCATCCACTGCACATAATTCCGGCCAAGTGGAATGGGCCGCAGGGCCCTTTCCAGGTGGTTGGTGTCGATCGGTACCTGGGGATCGGTGAGGTATACCCGAAGGGCGCCTTCCCGCTCCCGGGCATATTCAGCGCGGTGGCCAGGGGATTTTTGGGCAGCAGATCCGGGCGATGGCACTGCTGGTCGACCCAGGCGAAGAAGGCGTCGACCAGGGGTTTGGCATGGTTGGCCCGGTAGGTGAGTTTGTCGATCCCTTCAAGTCCCCGCTCGCGGATCTCGGCTTCGACCCGGTACAGGCCCTGGATATGGGCAAGCGCCTGGGCTGCCGCCTGCGGCTCGATCTTTTCAGCCTGGAGGAACTTGCGCCGGGTGTGGGCCCAGCATTGGGCGTGAACCACGTCTTCACTGGCCTGGGCAAAGCGCTCATAAGCCACGTACCCGTCGCTCAGCAGGGTGCCTTCGAAGCCTTCGAGGAGTTGATCCAGATGGGCTTTGGCCCGGCCCGGGGAGAAGGTGAAGCAAATTTCGTCCGCTTCCCCATACACCGGCCAGTACCAGGCCTGTTTCATCTTGCCCTTGGCAGGACCAGCCCGGATAGGCGTTTCATCCACCGCAATCAACTTGCCCGACAAAATGTGTTGCATCTGGGCATCATAGATGGGACGCAACAGTTCGATGCCTTTCTGGACCCATTGGGTCAAGGTGCTGCGGCTCAGGGTGACCCCGACATCCTGAAGCCGTTGGTGTTGGCGGTAGAGGGGTTGATGATAGGCAAATTTGTCCACCAGGATCCCGGCGATGACGCTGACATCGGCCACCGACCCTTCCCACAAGGGGTTGGGGGCGGCCACGGTCATCAGGGTGGCGGCGCTTTTGTGACGGACCACAGGTTGACGGTACTCCAGAATCACGTAGCTGGCAGGCCGCTGCGCCAGACGATGGGTGATCTTGAAGTCGATGATTTCGTAGTCATCGGCCTCCGGCCCCTCCAGCTGGGGAGCCGGCACTTCGATCACTTCCACCGGCACCGAGTCGTCAAAGCGCAGACCACTGTCATGGACACAGCCCTCCGGACGCACCTTGGCCTTGCGTCTTTGGTAGGTGACGGTTTCGGTGGGAAGGGCATCCACCGGGGGCGGCGTTTCCCCTTCACCAAACGGAAGCGCGTGTTGATCAGGGGAAACCATGATCCGCCGTTCGGATTTGGTCCCGAACAGCTGCCGCTTGAACCAGTCCAGCTGGGCCTTGAGCTCGGCAATCTCGGCCTGTGCTTCTTGCAATGCCGCCTGAAGCGACTCGACCGTGGCAGAAGGAGATACCGCTTGTGGTGTAACGCTCGACATGGCCGCTATTTTACCCCATCGGCCTCATGAAATCATGGGGCCCTGCGGGGATCAATAACGTTTGCGGTAGCGCACCGAAGTGGTATCGATCCCCTCGAGGATCATCTGCAGGGTGGACCATTCCAGCGCCTGTTTTCCTTGCCGGAAATCCACCTGGAACCGTCCGCGTTCCAGACGCTTGGACCAGACGCAAAATCCACTCCGGTCGAAATACAACACCTTCATCTGGGTCCGGCGCCGGTTGATGAACACATACAAAGACCCGTCAGAGGGATCTTCTCCCAGACCCTGGCGCACCACTCCCGCCAGACCGTCGAAGGACTTCCTCATGTCACACGGATGCCCATACAGGAACAGCCGGACCCTGCCCGTTGGAAACCACATCACTACCGCCGGATGCGCAGGATCAGGCCATTGCCCAAAGACAGCTCTACCTCAAGGGGGCGACCACCCACAGGCAGAGCATTCAGTTCGATGAATCCCCCTGCCTCGCCAGAGGCTGTCACCTCGTTTCCACGATCCACTCTATCCCTCAGTTTACGCTTGTGATACAGAAAGGTCGAATAGGCAATCCCCCGCGCCTGGCAGAATGCTCTGGCACTTTGCGTGCCCGTGCGTTGATGTTCAATCAGCTCCCGCCACTGCTCCAGTGAGCGGCGGCATTGCGTATTGGATGGGGCATTCTTCATGGGTTCCACTCCTTCGTTGATGAATGACAGAAGCAGAATGAGGGAAGCGTGTGAATTTTAAAACAACGTGGTGGTTTGACCGGTTACGTTGCG
>JALSQZ010000137.1 GCA_026985055.1 Sedimenticola sp.
CCTATAGAAAGCCACACTCTGTTTTACCGTGTGACCGCGAACACGGTTGAAATCATCCGTATACTACATGGCCGCCAGGATCCACAACGCCATCTGAAATAGACAGGCATAACCCGTATGCCTTGCTACGCAAGTACAGCAGTTTTTGGAATACTCCAAAGCATGCGATTTGCTCAAGCTATCTGATACCATGCCAGCACCAATCTACTCCTCATGGTATCGTCGGCTTTTGCGTTACAACGCCCCGAAAACACCATGAAAAATACCATTGATGATGCAGATTACATCATCAATCTGGAGAACTTATCTCTTTATAATCAATTGGTTATGGATCCCCGTCACTCCCACTCGATGGTAGCCGGCGGCTTGGAGGAAATATCGTAAGCCACCCGGGAAACACCACTCACCTCATTGATGATCCGGCTGGAGACCTTTTCCAGAAATTCCCATGGGAGATGACCAATATGGGCGGTCATGAAATCCACGGTCTTTACGGCACGCAGAGTAATAACGTATTCATAACGGCGGGCGTCGCCGACGACGCCAACCGATTTTACTGGCAGGAACACGGCAAAGGCCTGACTGACTTCGTCATAAAGTTTGAAGTTGTACAGCTCTTCAATATAGATATGATCCGCCCGGCGCAGGATGTCGGCGTATTCCTTTTTCACTTCACCCAGGATACGCACTCCCAGACCGGGGCCAGGGAAGGGATGACGATAGACCATTTCCGCCGGCAGTCCCAGCTTGACGCCGATCTCGCGCACTTCGTCCTTGAAAAGTTCCTTCAGGGGCTCGACCAATTCCAGTTTCATGTAGTCGGGAAGTCCGCCTACATTGTGGTGCGATTTGATCACATGCGCCTTGCCGGATTTGGCGCCGGCGGATTCGATTACATCGGGGTAAATGGTTCCCTGAGCGAGAAAATTCACGTCTTTGATCTTGGCCGCTTCTTCCTCGAAGATATCGATGAACATATTGCCGATGATCTTGCGCTTCTTCTCCGGATCGGTCTCGCCCTTGAGGGCATCGAGGAAGCGGGCTTCCGCATCCACGCGGATCACCTTCACCCCCATGTGTTTGGCAAAAGTCGCCATGACCTGATCACCCTCGTGCAGACGCAACAGACCGTTGTCCACGAAAATGCAGGTCAGCTTGTCACCGATGGCCTTGTGCAACAGGGCCGCCACGACAGAAGAATCAACGCCACCGGACAAACCCAGCAGCACCTTGCCATCGCCCACCTGCTGCTGAATCGCCTGGATGCTGTCGTCGATGATGTGTTCCGGAGTCCAGAGAGATTCACAGGCGCATATCTCATGCAGGAAACGCCCGATGATACGTTTGCCCTGAGCGGTATGAGTCACTTCCGGATGAAATTGCAGGCCATAGAATCCACGGCTTTCATCGGCAATGCCGGCCAGGGGCGCATTATCGGTTTCCGCAATTACAGAAAACCCCGGCGGTAATACTTCCACTCTGTCCCCATGGCTCATCCATACGTCCAGCAGCCCATAGCCTTCTTCAGTGACATGGTCTTCAATATTTTGCAAGAGTCTGGAATGGCCACGGGCGCGCACCTGGGCGTAACCGTATTCATGCTTGGCGGAACTGGCTACTTCGCCACCGAGCTGGGCGGCCATGGTCTGCATTCCGTAGCAGATCCCAAGAACGGGAACTCCCATGTTGAACACCAGTTCAGGCGCCCGGGGCGGGTTGTCGCCGGTAACCGTTTCCGGGCCACCCGAAAGAATCACGCCATTGGGCTTCTGAGTGCTCAGGGCATCCTCGCAATTGTCCCAGGGCCAGATCTCGCAATATACACCGGCCTCGCGCACCCGACGGGCAATGAGCTGGGTGTACTGGGAGCCGAAATCGACGATGATGATGCGATGGTCGTGGATGTTGGCTGTCATAAAGTACCGCCTGTAGTTCGGGTTCAACCCGACGATAAACTCATGCCGGCAGGAAAACCGGCCCGTAGCAGATCAGTCCCGACGATAATTCGGTGCTTCCTTGGTGATCTGCACATCATGTACATGAGATTCGCGCATGCCGGCGCCCGTTACCCGGATGAACTCGGGCTTGGTACGCATCGCATCGACACTGGCGCATCCGGTGTAGCCCATGCTGGCGCGGAGGCCGCCCATGAGCTGGGTGATGACGTTCACCAGCGGCCCCTTGTAGGGCACCCGGCCCTCTATGCCTTCGGGCACCAGCTTTTCCGCATCCTTGGTGTCTTCCTGGAAGTAACGGTCGGAAGAACCGTGGCGGGAAGCCATGGCGCCCAGTGACCCCATACCGCGATAGGATTTGTAGGAACGCCCCTGGAAGATCTCCACTTCACCGGGCGATTCATCGGTGCCGCCAAACAGGCCTCCCACCATGACGGAATGGGCGCCCGCGGCGATGACCTTGGCGATATCCCCCGAATAGCGCAATCCGCCATCGGCAATCACCGGAACCCCGCTATCCTTGAGCGCCTCGACAACATTGGATACCGCGGTCACCTGGGGCATGCCCACGCCAGCCACGATACGCGTGGTGCAGATGGAGCCAGGCCCTATGCCCACCTTGACTGCATCGGCGCCCGCTCTGACCAGATCCAGCGCGGCGGCGCCGGTTGCGATATTGCCGCCGATCACCTGCAGATCCGGGTAGTGTTTTTTTACCCAGGCAACCCGATCCAGCACCCCGCGGGAATGGCCATGCGCCGTATCCACCACGATCACATCCACCTCGGCCTCTACCAGTGCCGCGACCCGTTCATCGGTGCCTTCGCCCACGCCCACGGCAGCGCCTACCCGCAGGCGTTCTTTATCGTCGCGACAGGCTTCAGGGTAGTCCTTGGCTTTCTGAATATCTTTTACCGTGATCATGCCGCGCAACTCGAATGCGTCATTGACCACCAGGATCTTTTCAATGCGATGCTCGCCCAGTTTGGCGATGACTTCTTCACGAGGGGCCCCTTCCCTGACCGTTACCAGCTTGTCCTTGGGGGTCATGATGGAAGAAACCGGCTCGTCACGGCGGGTTTCAAAGCGAAGATCCCTGGCAGTGACTATGCCTTGCAGATCCTTGCCGTCCACCACGGGCACGCCGGAGATACGGTTCGCCCGGGTCAGTTCCATGACATCCGCTATGCTGGTGTCGGGAGAAACAGTAATCGGATCGACGATGATGCCACTCTCGTAACGCTTCACCTTGCGCACCTGGGCAGCCTGATCCTCTGCGGTCATGTTTTTGTGTATGATGCCGATGCCGCCATACAGGGCCATGGCAATCGCCAGGCGGGCCTCAGTGACCGTATCCATGGCGGCGGACACCAGCGGGATGTTCAGACTGATTCCGCGGCTCAGCTGTGTCTTCAGGGATACATCCTTGGGCAACACCTCGGAGCGGGCCGGAACCAGCAGTACATCATCAAAAGTAAGTGCTTCCTCAGTTTGAAAAAATCGCATATCAACAATACCGGGCTAGTGTCTGGAGCAGAGGGTTCTGCCTAATCGGGCGATTATATAAAATTTCCGCCAGGCGCGCTAAACTGAGCGCCAGTTTTTCTTTCGGTGCCATCTCATGTCATCTCTTCCCAAGCGAGATATCTGGTCCGTTTCCCGCCTCAACAGCGAAATCCGTGCGGTGCTGGAAGGCAGCTTTCCCCTGCTCTGGGTGGAAGGCGAGATATCCAATCTGGCGACACCCCGTTCCGGCCACAGCTATTTTTCCCTCAAGGACGAACATGCCCAGGTGCGTTGCGCCCTGTTTCGCAACAAGCGCAGACTGTTGCGCTTCCAGCCAAAAGACGGCGACAGAGTATTGCTGCGAGCGCGTATCAGCCTGTATGAGGCCCGCGGCGACTTCCAGCTTCTGGTGGAACACATGGAGCCGGCCGGGGAAGGCGCCCTGCAACGGGCTTTCGAGGAACTCAAGGCAAAACTGGAAGACGAGGGGCTGTTCGACACCCGCCACAAAAAAACCCTGCCGGCCTTTCCCCGCTGTGTTGGGGTGGTCACCTCCCCCACCGGAGCGGCACTGAGAGACATATTGCAGATCCTGAAAAGACGTTTTCCAGGACTGCCAGTTATCGTCTATCCCACTTTGGTGCAGGGAGAACGGGCCGCGGAAGAAATCAGCCGCAGCCTGAAACTGGCCGACGAACGCAAGGACTGCGACCTGCTCATCCTGGCCAGGGGTGGCGGCTCCCTGGAAGACCTGTCCGCCTTCAACGACGAGACGCTGGCGCGCACTATCGCCGCGCTTGATACCCCGCTCATTTCCGCCATCGGTCATGAAACGGATTTCACCATTGCCGATTTCGTCGCTGACCGCCGCGCCCCCACGCCTTCCGCCGCTGCGGAACTGGCCACGCCGGACAGCATCCAGTTACGGCAACAGTTACAGGTATTGGCAGGCAGACTGCAACTGGCCATGCGCCGCCTGTTGCAAGAGAAACGCCAGCGCCTGGAGCACAATCACCACAGATTGCGCATGCTGCATCCTTTGCGACAAATTCATGAACAGCAACAACGCCTGGATGAACTGGGCATGAGAATGGAAACCGCCATGCACAACCGCCTGCGACAACAGCGGCAGCTATTGTCCGGGTTGCAGTCCAGACTACAACTGCTGTCTCCGACACAGCGCCTGAACAGCCTGGAAACCTCACTCCGGCAACAACGGAAACAGCTTCAGGTGGTCATGGAACACCAGCTTTCCCGGCATCGTCTGCAACTTGAGAGCCTGTCCCGCGAACTGCATGCCGTCAGCCCATTACAGACCTTGGCCAGAGGCTACTCCATCACCACGGAAGCTGACAGCGACCGGGTCATAACCCGCTCCGACCAGGTTTCAACGGGAACGCGCCTCCGTACCCGGCTGGCGCAGGGAGAGCTTCTGTCCAGGGTGGTAGAGGATATCCCGAAAAAATCAGGATGAGCATGTAAAAAAATCAGTTTCGGCTGCGCATCAAAAGCCCCAGCGCCAGACCTGCGACAATGAGCACACCCCCTACCAGGGATGTTTTCAACGCGAGAACCTTGAGGCCTTCCAGAGAGAGCATGTCCAGCACATAGAGAACAGCGCCACCGGCAATGATCATGACCACAAGGGCAAGGATTATCTTCAAGGTGGCGGGCAGACCCCAACCGGGCTCGGGGGAATCATTGAAATCCTGGGTCACGAAACATCTCCTCCAAGGTGGGGGACAGTCAGCCCCCTGACAGTGTAGAAATCCTCACGAAAGGCCGCCAGCCGGTCTTCCACAATGGCGCGGCGCAGATCCGCCATGAGTTTCTGATAATAATACAAATTGTGGATGGTGTTCAGACGCGCTCCGAGAATCTCGTTACAACGCTGTAAATGACGCAGATAGGCGCGACTGTAGTGCTGGCAGGTATAACAGTCACATTTGGGATCCACCGGCCCCGTATCCTTCTCATGACAGGCATTGCGGATACGCACCACGCCATCATGAGTGAACAGATGTCCATTGCGGGCATTGCGCGTGGGCATGACGCAATCGAACATGTCTATCCCACGGCTCACGGCCTCCACGATATCCGCCGGGGTGCCCACACCCATCAGATAGCGGGGCTTGTCTCCAGGAAGACGATCCGCCAGATAATCCAGCACCCGCCAGCGATCCTCCGCTGGCTCCCCCACGGACAACCCTCCTACGGCATAGCCATCGAAACCGATTTCCATAAGCCCGTCCAGGGAGCGTTGCCGCAGGTCGGTGTGGACACCTCCCTGGACAATGCCGAACAGAGCGGCCGGATTGTCCGCATGAGCTTCCTTGCTGCGTCTCGCCCAGCGCAGAGACAGCTCCATGGACAGCCGGGCCTCTTCTTCCGTAGCCGGATAAGGTGTGCATTCGTCGAAGATCATCACGATATCCGAACCCAGTTCCCGCTGGATGGTCATGGATTCCTCCGGCCCCATGAACACCCTGGAACCATTCACGGGGGAACGGAAATGCACGCCTTCCTCGGTAATCTTGCGCATTTTCCCCAGGCTGTACACCTGAAACCCCCCGGAATCCGTGAGTATGGGCTTCTGCCAATGGGTAAAATCATGCAGATCACCATGGGCACGAATTACCTCGGTGCCCGGACGCAACCACAGGTGGAAGGTATTGCCCAGGATGATCTGGGCACCCATGCCCTCAAGTTCCTCAGGGGTCATGGCCTTTACCGTGCCATAGGTGCCAACCGGCATGAAGGCAGGGGTGTCGATCTGCCCCCGGTCGAATCCGAGTTTTCCCCTGCGGGCCATTCCTGAAGTGTGTTGAATTTCAAATTTCACATGCATTCCTGATAATCAGCCAGAGTACAGCCTATCAGAGCCCAAAGGGAAGCTACTGATATACCTATAAATAATAATTCTTCAAGTAGAAAACGGGTAGAAGAACACCCCAATTTTTCCTTTGCCCTCAATTGAGGATTGTCAATGTGTATCAGCTTCGCATCCCTGACAATAGCATCGTGCTGACACACTCAGCACACTCCTCCATCCTCCTTTGGTGGAACTTTTAGCGCGGCATCCCCTGCCGCGCTTTTTTTTGCACGGGAAAACGCCCCACTCAGGCATGCCTGTGTTCCCTTCCCGCCAGAAACATGGCATCGCCATAACTGAAAAAGCGATAACCTTTTTCGACCGCATGTCGATAGGCATTCATTACCGGCTCATAGCCGCCAAAGGCGCACACCAGCATGAGCAAAGTCGATTCCGGCAGATGAAAGTTGGTAAACAATGCATCAACCACCCTGAACGGATAGCCCGGCGTTATGAACAGCCGGGTATCGCCGCAATAAGGTTTGCATTCTCCACTGGCTGCCGCGGTTTCCAGGCTGCGCACACTGGTGGTGCCCACCGCGATCACCCTGCCACCACGATTCCGGGTCTGCGCTATTTTTTCGCACACCTGTTCAGACACTTCCACCCATTCGGCATGCATAACATGCTCATCGAGATTCTCCACCCGGACCGGCTGAAAGGTGCCCGCACCAACGTGCAGGGTGACACGCGCACTGTCCACGCCTTTTTCCGACAGGGTTTTCAGCAGAACCTCATCAAAATGCAGGCCGGCGGTAGGCGCCGCCACGGAACCATCACGTTGCGCATACACGGTCTGATAGCGGGATTCATCGAAGGATTCGTCCTCCCGCCGGATGTAGGGTGGCAGAGGCATATGCCCATGGGCTTTCATGAGTCCGGGGAAATGGTTCTTTTGCAGAGACAGCAGAAACATGTCACCCTCGCGGCCATCCACATGCAAGCGGTATTCACCCACCTGCAGGCTACTGCCCGGCCGGGGCGCCTTGCTCGCGCGCACCTGCGCCAGGGCGCGCTGATCCGACAGCAGGCGTTCCAGCAGGATTTCGATTCGACCACCGCTTTCCTTGTGCCCGTACAGCCGCGCTGCCATTACCCTGGTGTCATTGAACACCAGCAGATCCCCCGGCTGCAGCAGATCCGGCATCGCGGCGAACAGGGTATCTTTGACGCCGGCAAGCGGGTCCAGCACCAGCAAGCGGCTGTCCACGCGATTGCGCGCGGGATACTGGGCAATCAGTTCCTCTGGAAGTGAATATCTGAAATCGGAGGTACGCATGGGAACCGGATTTTACCTGATGCGTCGAATGATTACTTGCCACGGCCAAAATGTTGGTTATACTTCCAGCCTGCTGCCGGGGTGGCGAAATTGGTAAACGCAGTGGATTCAAAATCCACCGGCTTCACGGCCTTGCCGGTTCGAGTCCGGCCCTCGGTACCAACTTCTGGCATGAACCGCAGTTCGCTTCATGGGACTGCGGTTTTTTGTCACATTCCTGTTCCCTGCCGGAACAGATTGGTAATTGCCTGCATCCATGTTCGCCAAGCAACCCCAGCGCCTGACCATCAAGTTTCTGCTCGCCATTATGGCGGCATTGATCTTTTCCCTGAGCTACTACCTGGGCAATCGTTATGCCCGGCCGTTGATGACAGACCTGCAGGCCTGGACCTTCCCCGAACCCAAAAGAATCGGCCCCTTCCGCCTCACAGATGAACAAGGCAGGATCTTCACCCAGGAAAGCCTTCGGGGTCACTGGAACTTTCTCATGGCCGGCAATCTTGCAGATCCGGGCTGTGATGAGCTGCTGCGGCTGTATGTCTTCGCCTGGAACCGCTTGGCTCATGACCGGTTGCTGCAGAAGCAGACCCGGGTGGTATTTCTGCAAACCACGGCCATGCCCCAGACTGAACTGGAGCAGGACATCGAGTTTTACAACCCGGCATTTACCGCACTAAGTGGCGCTCAGGAAGAGATGAAGTCCCTCGCCGGCCAGATGGGACTGCCGACAACCCGCTCGTTGCCTTCTTCCTGCAACATCAAAAAGAGTGCGGTAGCGCTTATCAATCCCGATGGTTTTTTGGTAGCCTTGTTCACCGGCCTCACGGATCCGGTCGTGATCGCCCACGACCAGCAATTTTTCAACTGAGACTAATGCAGCCACCGCAATTCAAGGACAAGCTCAACACCGCCCTGCTCAAGATACTGCCGCAGCATCTGCTGGCTGCCGGCATGTACCGTCTCACCCGGTCCACCTGGAAACCCCTCAAGAACATGCTGATTCGCGAAGCGGTTTCCCGCTATGCGGTGGACATGTTCGACGCCGAGAACCCCCGCCCCACCAGCTATCCGAGCTTCAACGCATTTTTTACCCGCGCCCTGAAAGCCGATGCAAGACGCATTGCTCATGAACCGGATGCGGTGGCCTCCCCCTGCGACGGCAAGGTCAGCCAGGCCGGTTATATCCGCCAGGGCAGGCTCATCCAGGCCAAGGGCCATGATTTCGATCTGCTTGCCCTGCTCGGGGGCGACAAGGATCTGGCCGAAACATTCGAGGACGGCGCCTATTCCACGATTTACCTTTCCCCCCGGGATTATCATCGGGTGCATATGCCTCTGAGTGGCAAGCTCAAGGGCATGATCTTCGTTCCTGGAGAACTGTTCAGCGTGAGCGATGCCACCGCGCAGCTCATTCCCGGCCTGTATGCACGCAATGAACGCCTGATCTGCGGCTTCGACACCATTGCCGGCCCCATGCTGGTGATTCTGGTAGGCGCCATTTTCGTCGGCAGCATGGAAACCGTATGGGCTGGCGAAGTACGCGCGCCAGGCAAGGATCCCAGCACCTGGCTCTATGACAGCAGGCAGCAGATCACCTTGAAGAAGGGCGAGGAAATGGGACGCTTCAACATGGGTTCCACCGTCATCACCCTGTTTGGCAAGGATGCGGTGGAATGGGACAGCGCTTTTGTTCCCGGCGTGCGCGTGCGCATGGGGCAGCGCATTGGCAAGGTCAGGCGTTTTTCAGGGAAAAGCTCAAGACGTCGTCCAGACAGGAAGCATTCAGCTTCAGCATAAGCAGACGATCCAGCCCCAGCGCGACACCGGCGCAGTCCGGCAATCCGCTTTCCAGGGCCGCGAGAAAATTCTCATCCAGAGGAACCGTCGCCAGACCCTGCCTCTGTCGCCGCAGGTTTTCCTGTTCGAAGCGTGTGCGCTGCTCCGCAGCGCAGGTCAACTCATGAAATCCATTCGCCAGTTCCACGCCCCGGTAATACAGCTCAAACCGGCTGGCCAGGGCGGGGTTGTCAGGATTGATGCGCGCCAGTGACGCCTGGCTCGCCGGATAATCGTATATGAAAGTCAGTCCATCCTTGCCCAGTTTTGGCTCGATGAGCAGGCTCATGAACAGATCCAGCCACTGATCCCGGCTGCTGACGCCATCCGCCGCCAGATCATGCTGCCGCGCCGTGGCTTGCATGACGGATAACGGGGCTTCCAGGGGATCCCAGCCCAGCCTTTCCCGGAAAAGATCCACATAGGCAATCTTTTCCACTGTCAGCTTCTGCTCCAGACAGTGATTCATAAGCTCAGCCACTTCTTCCATGAGTTGGTGGTGGTCGAAGCCGGGACGGTACCACTCCAGCAGACTGAATTCAGGATTGTGCCGCGAACCGTATTCCCCATCACGAAAGACCTGGGCGATCTGGTAGATGGGTCCACTGCCCGCGGCCAGGAGCCGTTTCATGGGGAATTCCGGAGAAGTCTGCAGGTACAGATCCCGTCCGTGAGGATAGCCAGGGCCCGTATAACGAGTACGCAG
>JALSQZ010000138.1 GCA_026985055.1 Sedimenticola sp.
GTGGGTTTTTTACCATGAATTACAGCCTGTTGCGTGAAGGTTATGCTGGATACAGTTTGTACCTGTCATGCTATCCGGTTTTTCCCGGGATCTTTTCACCCAGCTTGCCCGAACACACTGCAAGCCGATGAATAACATCGGCTTTTGTCCGTTCGAACAATCTGGGCAAAAATCTCTCCGGGAAAATTCCGGATTCCGGTGCAATATTCGGGTTAGAAACAGCTTTGTTCCACTGCCTGTCGATTGGTAGCAGACCAAAGATTGGTTTACCATCGGCGCATACTGCATCCAAACCAATTGCTCCCCACCGTCCATGCTGCGTTTTTTCGTCATTTTCCTGGTCATACAGGCAGGCCTGTTCACTGCGGAACTGACCCGCCCGGTACAACAGGCCATCGTGATTCCCTTTACCCGGTCCATTGCCACCCTGAGCGCATGGCTGGTGCAGCGTTTCGATGAGGGCGTGGTTGCTTACAACAATGTCATCCGCGACCAGGGCAGCGGTTTTGCCGTGGCCATAGAAGCCGGCTGCAACGGCGTCGAAGCGACCATCGTTCTGGTCGCCGCCATGCTCGCCATGCCTGCACCCTGGAAACACAGGCTGCTGGGCATGAGCGCAGGTTTCCTCGCCATCCAGGTCATGAACTTGTTGCGCATCATCACCCTGTTCTACCTGGGACAATGGAACAAGACGGCCTTCGACTGGGCGCACCTGTATATCTGGCAGGCCCTGATCATGCTCGACGTGCTCATCGTCTTCCTCATCTGGCTGCGTTTTCTTCCCGATACCAGGAAAACCGAAAATGCAGCATAGCCCGGTCAAAAGTTTCATGATCAAGGTGGTATTGTGGCTGCCGGTCTGCTTTGCTGTCTGGTATTACATGCGTGGCGTCATCGGCCTGCCCACCTTTTTCATCGTGGACAGTCTGATGGAGACCTGGCTGGCGGATTTCATCAGGGACATCGAATTCAAGGGACATTTGCTTAATGTGGTGCTGCAGTTCGACCCTCCGGCCAACCTGAACGTACCGGAAGGACAGAAGGCGGAACTGCTGTTCGGCGTAAACTCCCTGGCCTATGGCTACAGCATCCCCCTCTATACCGCCTTGCTGCTGGCCACGCCAGACGAGGAAAAGGCCAAGTGGATTCACTGGATCATCGGATTCATCATACTGGTTCTGGCCCAGACCTGGGGGGTAAGCTTCGAAATCCTGATGACCTTGTTGTTCAAGCTGGATGCGGCCATGTCGGCGCAACTGGGATTCAGCAGCTATCAGAAGGAACTGGTGGCCCTGGGCTATCAGTTCGGCTATCTGATTCTCCCCGCGGTCACGCCCCTGGTGCTCTGGATCGGCTTCCATCAGAAATTTATCGGCGAACTGGTGCCGGGACTGCAAAGCAGATTCAAAGGTTGAGCGGCCGGTTACAAAGACAGCTCAGGCAAAGCCCCGCAAATTCATGTTCAAATTTTTTCCCAGGGCGATGACCTTGAAACGCTCTCCCATGGCATCCGGCAGAACAAGCTGCTTCACCCCTTGTACCGCCGCCATGTGCGCCTCCACATCTTCCGCGTCGGATTGCGCAAGCATGTCGTCCAGGCCACAGCCCAGCAGAAAACCGGCCTGGGTATTGAAGCCCAGCAAGTCGAATCCCGCCTCCACAGCTGCCTGATGCACGGCGGAAAAATCCACATTGGCGGTAATGTCCTGCAGGCCGGGGCGCAACAACACATCCTCATGAGCCTGGTGCCGATAGTGGCAAATGAGAGTACCCATGCTGCGCTGGGGATGGTAATACTCGGAGGCGGTATAACCATAGTCAATGAACAGCATGACAGCGGCATCCACGCGCTGACCAAGCATTTCCAGCCATGGAGCGAGACGCAGATTGACTTCTGACACATAGTCCGGAGCAAACTCTCCCCGCGAGGCTTCAATGGCTTTCACCGCTCTCTTCAGAGCCCCCCGGGCCTTGCGCCAGACCAGCTTCAGCCGTCCATGTTCCCGGCTCACCCATTGCTCCTCTATTCCCTTCTCCCCGCGCCGAAAGACATGCACCGGCATCGCATCCAGCACCTCGTTGGCCAGCACTACCCCGGAAAAACCCTCGGGCACTTCAGCCACCCAGGAAACCCGGTCCAGCAGATGGGGCGGGCCATCGAGCAGGCACTCATGTTGCCGCTGGCGCAACTCGGGACTGGGCTCCAGGATACGATAGTTCACCTCCCAGTCCGGCTGCAGGCGATCCAGCTCCTGAAGAATCTGCATGGCCATGGCCCCGGTGCCCGCGCCGAATTCGAGAATTTCAAGGGGAAGAGACGGAAGAATCTGGGCGCACTGACGCCCCAGGCAGTAGCCGAAATAGGGGGAAATCTCCGGCGCCGTAACAAAATCACCCCCGGCGCCGAACTTGTGCGCACCACTTACATAATACCCCAGACCGGGCGCATACAGAGCCAGTTCCATGTAACGGTCGAAGGGAATGGCGCCACCGGCAGCGCGGATTTCCTTCTCCAGCAATTCCCGCATGGCCTGCTGCTGGGCCATTTCTTCGATGGACAGTTCGGGCAGGTTCATGAGCTGGCGACAGTGAGCTAGCCCGCATATTTCACCAGAACGCGCAAAATGTGGGTTTTTTACCATGAATTACAGCCTGTTGCGTGAAGGTTATGCTGGATACAGTTTGTACCTGTCATGCTATCCGGTTTTTCCCGGGATCTTTTCACCCAGCTTGCCCGAACGCCCTGCAAGCCGATGAATAAGATCGGCTTTTGTCCGTTCGAACAATCTGGGCAAAAATCTCTCCGGGAAAATTCCGGATTCCGGTGCAATATTCGGGCTAGAATGAGGAAATTCTACCAGCCGGAACAGATTCATGCTCGACCACCAGCCTTTGCGGAACAAGACCGCACTGATTACCGGCGGCGCTGCCCGCCTGGGTGCCATGAGCGCACGCTTTCTTCATGCCGCCGGCGCGACGGTAGTCATTCACTACCGGCGCTCGGCGGATGAGGCGCAAAAACTTCAGCAGGAACTGAACCAGCTGCGGCGGGATTCCGCCTTTCTGGTACAAGGTGATTTGCTGGATTTTGCCACCCTGCCCCGGCTGGTGGATGCCTGCCTGGAACACACGGGGCATCTGGATGTGCTGCTCAACAATGCTTCAAATTTTTTCCCCACCCCGGTTGAACAGGTCACGGAAGACCAATGGGACAGTCTGTTCGGAGTCAACGCCAAGGCACCTTTCTTTCTCGCCCGGGCGGCGGCGGCCGAACTGCGCAAAAGCGCGGGTTGCATCGTCAACATGGTGGACATTCATGCCGAAAGACCGCACAAGAATCATCCTGTCTACAGCATGGCCAAGGCGGCCAACGCCATGATGGTAAAAGCCCTGGCCCGGGAGCTGGCTCCCGAGATCCGGGTCAACGGTGTGGCTCCCGGGGCCATTCTCTGGCCGGAAGGCAATGAAGCCGCCAAACACCAGGCGCTACCGCGCATTCCCCTGGAACGGGCAGGGCGACCGGAAAACATCGCCCGTACGGTGCTGTTCCTGGCCACCGCGGAATACATTACCGGACAAATCATTGCCGTGGATGGCGGGCGCAGTGTGCAGCAATAACAGGATAGCGAAACGCTGCAAAAACCCATTCAAATGGTGACGGGCAAGAGCTTGTCCTTGTGTGGAAAATCAGCCCAGAGCCGGGCATAGGTCTCACCCCTTCCGGGATAGCATTCCTCCGGCGCCACATCCGCCAGCGGCTTGAGTACGAATGCATATTTGAGGATTTCATCGCGGGGAATGCCTTGCGCTTCATCGACCAGATCCCCCCAGGTGAGCAGATCCAGATCCAGGGTACGAGAGGCAAATTTGTTCTCGCCGCGAACACGGCCTTGCCGGTCCTCGATATCCCGCAGGCGCTTGCGCAGCTCTTCGGGATCCAGTTCGGTATCGACGCCAATCACCAGATTGAGGAAATCATCTCCCTCGAATCCTTGTGCCGGGGTGCGATATACAGGCGAAATCACCAGTTCGCCAAACGCCTGACGCAGATTCCTGATGGCGCGACGGACGTTCAGCTCCCTGTCTACATTACTCCCGGCAGATATCCAGGCGCGAGTCATTGGTTTCGACTCCCGCGTTCGATAATCACTCCCACGGAACTGGCGTTGTCCACCGCCTGGGGCTTGTGCAATGTCAGGCGCAGCCAGGAAACCCGAAATTCTCGCATGAGCATCCGGGCGCAATGCTCCGCCAGGGTTTCCAGCAACTGAAATTCACTGTCTGCCACATATTCCGTGAGACGTTGGGAAACCGCGTGATAGTCCAGGGCATCCTGAATACGCTCACTGGCCGCGGCGCGTCCCACATCTGTGGCCAGATCCAGATCCAGGAGCAGCGGCTGGGGTCTTTCCCGCTCCCAGTCGTGAATACCGATCACGGCTTCGAGCTGGAGCTGGCGAATAAAAACGATATCCATGGTGCAAGGCTAGAGCGGGAAATTGACGGAAGAATAGCTTACCATAGGCGCAAACCGCATCATGGATACCGTTATGCTGCTCTATCTGCTCGTGCCTGCCGCCTATCTTCTGGGCTCTGTTTCCAGCGCCATCATCGTTTGCCGCCTCATGGGGCTGCCGGATCCCCGCACCCAGGGCTCCAACAACCCCGGCGCAACCAATGTCCTGCGTATCGGCGACAAGAAGGCGGCCGCCATTACTCTGCTGGGCGACGCGCTGAAGGGATTGATTCCCATGCTGGTGGCGCATGCCCTGCATGCTTCGCCGCTGATTCTGGCGCTGACCGCCATGGGCGCCTTTCTTGGCCATCTGTATCCCCTGTTCTTTGGCTTCAAGGGTGGCAAGGGGGTGGCCACGGCCCTGGGAGCGCAGTTCGGACTGTACTGGCCCATTGGCCTGAGCGTGGCGCTGATCTGGCTGTTCGTCGCCAAAGGCATGAAGATATCTTCCCTGGCTGCCCTGATCGCCATGGCCGCGGCGCCCCTCATCGTGTGGGGATTCTGGCCGGCGCCGGAACTGGTCACCATGCAGATAATCATGTCCGCATGGTTGTTCTGGCGGCACCGCAGCAATATCAGCAACCTGCTGAACGGACGGGAAGGAAAAATCCAATAAATTCATCCACCGGGAGCTGAATGACATGAACGATATGGAAGCGAAGATCCAGTCCCTGCTGAACCTCATGGGCGGCAGCCCATGGTTCAAGGCGGCGGTGGTAGCCCTGGTGGCGCTGATTGCCGCCTATGTCCTCACTGGCATACTCAAGGCCTTGTTGAAGCGGGTGGTCATCCGTACATCCTTTGCCTTCGACGACCAGCTGGTGGAGATCATCCGCCCGCCCCTGTTCTACATGCTGCTCATGATCGGCCTGTCCGCTGCGGTCAGGGTTACCCCCCTGGCGGAGTCCGTGCAGGAAAACATCATGGCCGCCCTGCAAAGCATCAGCATACTGGTGTGGATGGTGTTTGCGATTCGTTTCGCCAGGATCATCCTGCACGCCGTGGCGAATCGCCGGGATGCAACAGGCTTCATTCAGCCCCGTACCCTGCCCCTGTTCGACAATCTCGCCACCATACTCGCCATTGCCGTGGCCACCTACATGATTTTCAGCGCCTGGGGCATAGACATGACCGCCTGGATGGCCTCGGCCGGAGTAGCGGGCATTGCCATCGGTTTTGCCGCCAAGGACACAGTGGCCAATCTGATTTCCGGCGTCTTCATTCTCACTGACGCTCCCTACAAGATCGGGGACTATATCGTGCTGGATTCAGGGGAGCGGGGCGAGGTCACGGACATCGGCATCCGCAGCACCCGCATTCTCACCCGGGATGACGTGGAGCTGACCATTCCCAACTCCATCATGGGCAACACCAAGGTCATCAATGAATCCGGCGGGCCTCATGAAAAATACCGGATCCGTATTCCGGTGGGCGTTGCCTATGGATCGGACATAAGCCAGGTGCGCCGGATTCTCATGGAAATTGCCGGCGACTGCGCGAAAGTCTGCGGCCACCCCGAAGCCCGGGTGCGATTTCGCGCCTTTGGCGCATCCAGCCTGGATTTCGAACTCCTGTGCTGGGTGGATCAGCCGGCTCTGCGGGGGCAGGTCACGGATATGCTTCTGGAAGACATCTACAACCGTTTCAATACGGAAGGCGTGGAAATCCCCTACAACAAACAGGACATCTACATCAAGGAAATGCCCACGGCCAGGGAATAAGGCTTTCCGGTTTCAGCGTCCGGGGTCGCGCAAATCCATCAGCGACCAGCGAGGATTTACCTGGAAAGCCAACTCCGTGTTGGCCTGCCCCGCATTCAGCCGCTGCCAGCCCGCATGGGCAATCATGGCGCCGTTGTCGGTACAAAACTCCAGGCGCGGATAGAAACTGCGTGCAGAGAGCTTGCGCGTTTCCTCATCCATGCGCTGACGCAAGCGCTGATTGGCGGCAACCCCACCGGCGAGCACCAGCGTCCTGCTGCCGGTCTGCTCCAGGGCTCTGCGGCATTTGATGGCCAGGGTATCCACCACCGCATCTTCGAAAGCCCGGGCGATGTCCGCCTTGAGCTCTTCCAGGGCGGCTCCCGTCAGACCTGCGGATTCCTTCTGCATGGTGGTCAGGGTATAGGTCTTGAGACCACTGAAGCTGAAATCCAGCCCCGGACGGTCGGTCATGGGACGGGGAAAGCGGAAACGGTCGGGATCACCCTGCTCCGCCATGGCAGCAATCGCCGGGCCGCCGGGATAGCCCAGTTGCAGCAGCTTGGCAGTCTTGTCGAAGGCCTCTCCCGCCGCGTCATCCAGAGATTCCCCCAGAAGCCGATAGCGGCCCACGCCTTCCACCTGAACCAGCATGGTATGCCCGCCGGACACCAGCAGCGCCACAAAGGGAAAGGCCGGCGCCGGTTCTTCCAGCATGGGAGCCAGCAGGTGGCCTTCCATGTGATGCACTTCCACACTGGGAACATCCCAGGCCCAGGCCAGCCCGCGCGCCACGGCAGCGCCCGCCAGCAGGGCGCCTGCCAGACCCGGACCTGCGGTATAGGCAATCCCGTGTATGTCTCCCTGGTTCATATGTGCCTGTTTCAGGGTGGCGCGTATCAGCGGAACCAGCTTGCGCAAATGATCCCGGGACGCCAGTTCCGGCACCACGCCCCCGTATTCCGCGTGCAGGGCCACCTGGGAGTACAACTGGTGGGCGAGCAGTCCTCCCTCGCCCGAGTAGATTGCCACCCCGGTCTCGTCACAAGAAGTCTCTATGCCCAGTACATTCAAAATTGCAAATCCCGAAAGAAACGGCTAAAATCCCGCGCCTTGCTGCCCGTGAACCTGCTGGTTCCTGGCGAAATGACAAAGTTTACTAGTTTATATAGAGGAAGCAATGCCTAGCGTACGCGTAAAAGACAACGAACCCTTCGAAGTGGCCATGCGCCGTTTCAAGCGCTCCTGTGAGAAAGCCGGCATCCTGGCGGAAGTCCGTCGCCGCGAGTTCTACGAAAAGCCCACCTGGGAGCGCAAGCGCAAAGCCGCCGCTGCGGTAAAACGCTGGCAGAAAAAGATTTCCCGGGAAAATCGCCGCTTCGATCGCGCGTACTGATCCACGCCGTGTCCGCCCTCAAGCAACGCATCAGCGATGACATGAAAGCCGCCATGAAAGGCGGTGACAAACCCCGGCTGGGCGTTATTCGCCTGATTCTGGCCGCCCTCAAGCAGATCGAGGTGGACGAGCGTATCGAACTGGATGATGCGCGAGTGCTGTCCGTGCTGGACAAGATGGTCAAACAACGCCGGGATTCCATCGCCCAGTATGAAAACGCCGGGCGCACGGAGCTGGCGGATCAGGAAAAATTCGAGATCGGCATCATCCAGGAATATCTACCCGAACAATTGGGAGACGCCGAAATCAGCGCCCTCATCGACGAAGCCATTCAGGCGACAGGGGCCGCATCCATGAAAGACATGGGCAAGCTCATGGGCTGGCTCAAGCCCAAACTGCAAGGGCGCGCCGACATGGGCGCCGTCAGCGCCCGCATCAAGCAGCAACTCAACGGCTGATCCCTGCTAAACTTCCGCAGTGGCCGGAAGAATACCTCCAGAGTTCATCGACAACCTGCTCTCGCGGGTGGATGTGGTTGACATCATCAACCAGCGCGTCCCCCTGCGCCGGGCAGGCCACGAGTACAAGGCCTGCTGTCCCTTTCACGACGAAAAAACCCCCTCCTTCACCGTCAGCCCCAACAAACAGTTCTACCACTGCTTTGGTTGTGGCGCCCACGGCACGGCCCTGGGCTTTCTCATGGAATACGACCGTCTCAGTTTTCCCGAGGCCGTGGAGGAACTGGCCACCAGCGTAGGCCTGGAAATGCCGGACAGCATCGCTTTCCAGCAGGGGCCGGACAACCGCCCCCTGTATGAACTCATGGAAAAAGCCGCCGACTGGTACAGCAAACAGTTGCGCCAACACCCTGAAGCCGCGCGCGCCAGGGAATACCTGCAACAGCGCGGCCTGTCCGGGGAGATCGCCAGAGATTTCCGCATGGGCTTCGCTCCGCCGGGCTGGAACAACCTCATGGAGCACCTGGGCGATGGTCCGGAGAAACTCCGTCTGCTGGAAAAGGCCGGCCTGCTTTCCACTGGCAAGGGCCGTCAGTATGACCGCTTTCGTGACCGTATCATCTTCCCCATTCACGACACCCGGGGCCGGGTGGTGGGCTTTGGCGGCCGGGTCATGGGGGAGGACACGCCAAAATATCTGAACTCGCCGGAAACTCCTGTGTTTCACAAGGGAAAGGAGCTGTACGGCCTGTATGAAGCACGCAAGGCGCTGAAGGACATCGATGCCCTGCTGCTGGTGGAAGGCTATATGGACGTTGTGGCTCTGGCTCAGCACGGCATCCGCAACGCGGTGGCCACCCTGGGTACCGCCACCACACCGGATCACCTGGAAAAACTGTTCCGCACCACGCCACGTGTAATCTTCTGCTTCGATGGCGACCGCGCAGGCCGCGAAGCTGGCTGGAAAGCCCTGGAAACCAGCCTGCCCCTGCTGCGTGATGGCCGTCAGGCTGCCTTTCTGTTTTTGCCCGACGGAGAAGACCCTGACAGCCTGGTGCGCCAGATCGGCGAACAAGACTTCCGTGAACGCATGCAGCAGGCGCAACCTCTGTCCGAATTTCTGTTCAGCAAACTTTCCGCGCAGGTGGACATGAGCACCCTGGACGGCCGCGCCCGGCTGGTATCCCTGGCCCGGCCCTACATCGACCAGCTGCCCGCGGGTGTATTCCGGGACATGATGGAACAGGAGCTTGCCAAACGATCCGGAAAAAGCATTTTACGCAAAACCCCGGCCAACACAGTCCGCAGAAACATTCGCGGTGGCGCCCGTCCCACCCTGATGAAACCGGTACATCGGGCCATTGCCCTGCTTCTGCAGTATCCCGAACTGGCACAACTGCCGGATCTGCCGGAAAACTGGAAACAACAGGACAATCCGGGAGCCAGGATCCTCGCCCGCCTCCTTGAAATCCTGCGCGCACACCCCAACTACAATACAGCCGTGCTGGTGGAACACTGGGAAGAGGATGACATCCGTCACCACCTGGGGAAACTGGCTCTGGCGGATCTGGTGGTAACCGATGATCAGGAAGAACAGTTCAGGGGCTGTCTGCTGCGCCTGGAAAAGGAAGCCCGGCAGAACAGCGCCAGCAGGCTGCGCAACAAGCTGCGTCCCTCGGACATGACAGAAGAAGAGAAAAACCTCCTGCGCCAGCTATACTCAGACAAGAAAAACCGTTAGCCCGAATATTGCATCGGAATCCGGAATTTTCCCGGAGAGATTTTTGCCCAGATTGTTCGAACGGACAAAAGCCGATGTTATTCATCGGCTTGCAGGGCGTTCGGGCAAGCTGGGTGAAAAGATC
>JALSQZ010000139.1 GCA_026985055.1 Sedimenticola sp.
CAAAAACCCTGGCGACGCATTCGCAAGCGGGCGGGGCTGGAAGATGTGCGCATTCATGACCTGCGCCATACCTTTGCCTCGCTGGCAGCGCGCAAGGGCGGCTCCCTGCCGGAAATCGGCGCGCTGGGCCACAGCCAGGTGCAGACTACCCAGCGCTATGCCCACCTCATCGCCGATGATGTGCGACAGCTGGCCGATGCAGTGGGTAACGAACTGAAAGTGATTGTTGCGGATAATGGAGATCCCATGGAGGCTGAAACAGGAAGCTGACAGCCCTTCTTCACTCTTTCATCTCCAGAGGATGATGCAAGCAGGAAAGTGTTCCATGCATGGCAGGCTGTGGGCAGCGTGGTTTGTGATCAACCTTGGCTTCCTGCTTGCAGCCTTCGGCATGAGGGAGTGGTGGCTGCTGCTGGTGCAGTTTTACACCAACATGCTGTTATTGCCGGTCTGGAGCTTCATCAACCTTCTGCGCATTGGCGGTCTGCTGGCTCTGGCGAGCATCGTGGATGGGTTTCTCTTTCCCCGCGTCTTTTATGTGGCTGCACTAATTGATATGCAAACTGCATGCAAGCCCCGTTCTTGCACTACCAAGTGAGTCCTGTGATCCGTAGCCTGTGCCAGAGCTTTTCAGATCTCCAGCAAGTTGATAGTGTCCAAATAGGGAGAGGAGGACTGCATTCCAGGAATGAGGGGAACATGCGAGCTTTTCAGCTGAATGAAGAAATTGTGAGTGGATATGAAGATTTTTCTCGATCATTCAACAAGATACAATCTTCAGACATATACAGGCAAGTTGTTGAAGCTTATGAATCCAAGCGTTTCTGGCCAGATGCATTATTATCACTCAACCCCCGTTACGCGCTTGGCGCGTCCGTAGCAGAATTGGTGCAGAAGAAGGTTCTGCATGAATGGACCGGGTGTATTTTTCGTCTGCATGGCACGCCTATCCGCTTGTATCGCCATCAGGAGCAGTCTGTTGCCAAGGCGCATGCCAACCAGAGTTTCATCGTAACTACTGGAACCGGATCGGGAAAGTCGCTGTGCTTTTTCATCCCGATTGTTGATCGCATCATGCGTGCCCGAGCTGACGGAGAAACGCCCCGAACGCGCGCCATCATCATTTATCCGATGAATGCGCTCGCAAATTCCCAACTGGAGGAAATCGGCAAGTTCATCGATGCTGCTGATATTCCCGAGCATGCAAAGCCTGTCGTGCGTCGCTTCACGGGGCAGGAGAGTGAGGCAGAGCGCAAGGAGATTGCCAAAAACCCTCCGGATATTCTGCTGACCAATTTCATGATGGCAGAACTATTGCTGACGAGACAGGGGGAGATTGACCAGCGAGTCATCGAAAATGCCAGAGGGCTGGATTTCATCGTTCTTGATGAATTGCATACCTATCGTGGTCGTCAAGGATCCGATGTAGCCGTATTGGTGCGGCGTTTGCGTGAGCGCTGTTTTCAGGACAAGGAGCCGATATGTATCGGCACGTCCGCCACCATGGCCAATGAAGGGGATCTGGAAAGAAGAGCAGAGGCCGTTGCCAAAGTGGCCTCAATTCTTTTTGGCCAGCAGATCAAAAGTGATGCGGTCATCGACGAAACCCTGATGCGGATGACCGATTCGTCTATCTCTCTGCAGGATGCAACGAACAGACTGCGGGAGGCTCTCCTTGCTCCACTTCCGAAAACGATAACCAATGATCAATTGCGGCAACATCCTCTGGCCGTGTGGTTGGAGCTTGCCGTGGGGTTGAACGACGAGAAGGAATTGCGGCGGGCTCCGCCGGAATCATTTGGCGAGGTGGTGCGAAGGCTGGCTCAGGACAGCGGTGTGGATGAAAAACGGTGTGAGGAATATCTGCAGCAATTCCTTTCCCTGGCAAGCCTGCCGGAAAGGGACAGGGGCGGGAAAGATGACAAGGCCTTTCTGGCCTTCAAGTTGCACCGTTTCCTGGCGGGTGCGGGAGAACTCTACACGACCCTGAAAACACCTCCACGCCGGGTTTATTTCGATGGGCAACTGGAAGATCCTGAAGAGCCTGGCGTGAGGCTGTATCCCACCTGGTTCTGCCGGGAATGTGGACAGGAATTTCATGTTGTTACCCGTATCGAGGAAGCGGAGGGTGTTCATTTTCTCCCACGCAATATGGATGAGCAGCCCCTGTTGGTCGAGGATGCAGATGGCAATGAAATCGCTGGTTATCTGACACCCACTGCAAATGGAGAAGATCGGGAGCAGTATACCTTCACGGGAGACGTGGAGAGCTTCCCGGAGGACTGGGTGGAAGAACGGAGCGGGATTCTACGCCTGCGGTCGAACAGGAAAAAGCGCGCCCCCATATGGACAAGGGTTCAGGCTGACGGCAAGGAGGGAGATGCAGGCAGGCCATTCTGGTTCCTGCCGGGCCGTTTCAGTTTCTGTCCCCGTTGTTTGCATCAACCAGTTGCACAGACGCGAGAACGAAACAAGCTTGCGGGGCTGACAGGCGAAGGTCGGAGTTCTGCAACTACGGTGCTGACAGTTACTGCTCTCGAATGGATGAACAGAGAGGACAGCGGGCTTTCTACACATCAGCGCAAGGTCCTGTGCTTTACCGATAATCGGCAGGATGCCGCACTACAGGCTGGGCATTTCAATGATTTCGTCTTCAATGGTCTTCTGCGCGGTGGTTTGCTGCGAGCTGTTCTGGATGCCGGGGAGGAAGGGCTTTTTCCTGGCGAACTGGGCAGCAAGGTGAGCCGGGCATTGGGATTCTTGCCGGGCAATGCAGACAATGCACACTTGTGGATGCTGACGCCAGATGTCGCCGCTGCATATCGGCAGCGCGCTCATCGGGTATTGACCAAGGTGCTGGAACACCGGGTGTTGACCGAATTGCGGCGTGGTTGGCGGCATGCAAATCCCAGCCTGATGGATTTGCGTCTGATTGCAATCGAGTTTCTGGGGCTGGATGAATTGGTTGCTGATGATGCGGCCTGGCACTCTGTCTCTCCCATGCTGGCGAAACTCGGTGCTTGTGGGCGCCACGAACTTTTCAAGACGTTGTTGCAGGCAATGGTGGAGGGGCTGGCCATACATAGCGAAGTGCTGGCCAGCGAAAGTGTTGATGAGATGGCCATGCAGTCTCGTGGGCAATTGCGGCCTCCGTGGTCCATCCCGGAGAATGAAAGACCATATGTCAGAAGGACGCTCATCCTGCACGCCCCATCCAGGAAAGATCTCAGTCTGGCGCAGGAAGGTCTCTTGCTCCGTGGTGGCAGTCAGTCCCGGCTAGGGCGTTTGCTCAACCGTAAGAGCATGTGGGGCGCCAGGCTGAAGAGGGATGACTATCTGGATCTGATGGAAAAAGTTCTCGGGCGCCTGGAGGAGCATGGTCTGGTTCTGAAGGCTTCAGAGGCAGGGCCATCAGGTTGGCAGCTCAATCCGGATGCCTTGCAGATCATTCCCGGTGAGGCAGTCCAAGCCAAAAACCCAAAGAAAAAAAATGCCTATTTCCATGATCTTTATGTTTCCGTTGCGGAAGGGCTGAAAGACGGTGAAAATCCGTATGCTCACTTCGAGGGCAGAGAACATACGGCGCAGGTAGATCAGGAGCGCCGGGAGTGGCGGGAATGGCGCTTTCGCTATGGCGAAGAAGATCAAAGAAGACTGCAGGAAAAGGCAGGGGAGCTGCGAGAAGCCGGCGAACCCGCAAGCTTCCTGCCTGCCCTGTTCTGCACGCCCACGATGGAGCTTGGCATCGACATTTCCGCCTTGAGTGTCGTGCACATGCGCAATGTGCCGCCAACACCAGCCAATTATGCCCAGCGGGCAGGACGGGCCGGGCGTTCCGGACAGGCAGCATTGATAACCACCTATTGCGCTGCCCAGTCTCCTCATGACCAGTATTACTTTGCCCGGCGCAAGGAGATGGTGTCCGGCATCGTGAAACCTCCGATGCTGGATATCACCAACGAAGAACTGGTGCGTTCGCACCTTCATGCTGTCTGGCTTGCTCGAACAGGACTGGCATTGCCCGGGGAAATCTCGAACATCCTGGATCTGCAGACCGAAGACCTCAGCCTGCCCTTGCGACCTGAATTTCATGAGGTGGTGTATGATGCAGCGCTGGCAGAGCATGCCAGGCCTGCAATGTTGTGCGTTCTGCAAGACATCCTGAAAGGACTGAAAAACAGGCCCGCATGGCTGACCAATGAAGAAGTGTATGTAGAGCAGATAGCAAAGCAGGCTCCCGCTGCCTTCGACGCTGCCTTTGATCGATGGCGAGAGCTGTATCGCTCGGCATTCGCACAGCTGAGGGAAGCCAATCGCAAATCCGAGATAGTCGGGCTGTCAAGACGTGAGCGTCAGGAAGTCAAGCGTCTGCAAAGTCAGGCAAACGAACAGCTGGACCTCCTGATTGCGGGGAAGGAACGTGGCACCGGCTCGGACTTCTATTCCTATCGTTATCTGGCCACGGAAGGCTTTCTGCCCGGATACAACTTCCCCCGATTGCCACTTTATGCCTTCATTCCAGGGCAGCAGAGAAGGGGGGCCTTTCTGCAACGCCCGCGTTTCCTTGCCATTGCCGAATTTGGTCCCCGCAGTCTCATCTATCATGAGGGGCGGGCCTATCGGGTCGTGAAGGCAAAATTGCCTGCTGATGCGCGGCTTCCTGATGGCAGTGGCCTGAGCACGCGCGACATCTTCATTTGCAGCAATTGTGGAGCCATGCATGAGCAGGAGCAGGAAAGGTGTCATGCCTGCGGGGCTTCCCTTGCCGGTGTGATGCCTGTCCGCAACACGTTGCGGATTGACAATGTCGAGGCTGCACCTGCGGAGCGCATCACGGCGAATGACGAAGAGCGTGTGCGGCAGGGCTTTGAAGTGCAGACGGTCTTTCAGTGGCCGCAACAGGGAGGCAGGTTGCGGATCTCGCAGGCGCGTTGCCGGCTCGCCGATGAAGAGCTGTTATTCTTCCAATACGCCAACAGTGCGGAGATCAGTCGGATCAACAAGGGGTTGAGGAGGCGCCGAGAGAAAACGGTGCTGGGCTTCCTGATTGATCCACAGACCGGCAAATGGATGCGCCTGGAGGATGAAGCGACGGACGATGATGCTCCTGATGCCGCGCGGCCAGAGCGTATCGTGCCCATTGTCAAAGACCGGAAGAATGCATTGCTGGTGCGTTTCCCCGCTCCCGAGACGATGCGACTGGAAACCATCGTTACCCTGCAGCATGCGCTGCTGAGAGGCATGGGTGTCGTCTTCAGTGTGGAGGAAGGGGAAATCCTCGGTGAACCCTTGCCCAGCCGTGATGACCGCCGCGCCATTCTCTTCTACGAGGCTGCGGAAGGAGGTGCCGGTGTGCTGGCCCGCCTCCTCGATGATGCAGAGGCCTTGGGAAAAGTGGTGCGCGCCGCATTGCGTCTGATGCATTTCGACAACATCGACGAGGCTGTTCAGGAAGGTGATGCATCCTTGCTGAGAGATGCGGAGGATGCCTGTGTGCGCGGGTGTTATCGATGCCTTCTTTCCTACTACAATCAGCCGGATCATGAGCTGATCGACCGCACGCAAGATGAACTGAAGCAATTGCTGATCGACCTGGCGAGGGCCACGGTCGAGCCTGTCCGCGATGCTCTTGGCACAGACAACAAGGTGCAAGCTGCGGGCCTTGAGTCCTGGTTGCAGCTCTTCGAGCGGGAAGGCATCCCGGCGCCGGATGGCGAACCATTGACGCTTGCAGGACAGGAACTGCCTTTCGTTTGGCGCGCACTCTATATAGCTGCCACCACAGCAGAGATCACGCCCTCGATGCAGGCGAAAGCAGATGCCATGGGCTGGCAGCTTTTCAGATTGCCGGCCAGCCCGCCGGAGCGTTTGCCGGAAGTCTTCACGGCCCTGTTCACGTCCTGATGATTTGATGACTACAGCCGGTTGGGGAGTCAGCAACCATGTCCATATCCTTTTCGCCCGGTGATCTCGTCAGCGCGCGGGGGCGCGAGTGGGTTGTGCTGCCAGCGCCCGCAGAAGGGCTTCTGGCGCTCAGGCCTCTGTCCGGCAACGAAGCGGAAGCCACCATTCTCGACCCGGCCCTGGAGTTGCATCCGGTCGCACCTGCCTGCTTCGAGCTACCTGTCGATGCAGGCCATACGGTGCAGCCCAAGGCCACGCTGCTGGCCGATGCCCTGCGCCTGACCCTGCGCCGAGGCGCCGGGCCGTTTCGTTGTGCTGCCCAGTTGTCCTTCGAGCCTCGGGCCTATCAATTGGTGCCGCTACTCATGGCCTTGCGCCTGCAGCATCCGCGCCTGCTGATCGCCGATGATGTGGGTATCGGCAAGACCATCGAGGCTGGTCTCATCCTGCGTGAATTTATTGACCGTGGCGAGGTGGACGCCTTTGCCGTGCTGTGCCCGCCGCACCTGGTGGAGCAATGGAGCAACGAACTGCGCGAGCGTTTCGGCATCGAGGCCACGGTGCTCACTGCCGCCAGCGCCAATCGCCTGGAGCGTCATCTGCCGCCGGGGCGTTCATTGTTCGAGGAGCATCCCCGCGCCATCGTCAGCCTCGATTACATCAAGGCGGAGCGGCGGCGGGATGCCTTCGCCCGCACCTGCCCAGATTTCGTCATCATCGACGAGGCCCATGCCTGCGTCGGTACCCATAGGGGGCGACAGCAGCGCTTCGCTCTGTTGCAAGGGTTGGCACGTCGTCGCGAGCGGGCAATGATCATGCTCACGGCCACCCCACATTCCGGCGACGAGGATGCCTTCGCCCGTTTGCTCTCCCTCATCGACCCGCAGTTCGGTGAACTGCGCTTCCGTGATGAAAACTGGCGCCGCCGTCTGCAGCGGCATTTCGTGCAGCGCCGCAGGGCCGACATCACCAATGAGCAGGAATGGGGCGAGGAGCGTGCCTTTCCCCAGCATGAAGCGGCGGAAGCGACCTATCATCTCGATGCTGACCATCTGGCCTTTCAGGAGGCGGTGCTGGATTATTGCTTCAGCGTGGTGCGCGCTGCCGGAGAGGAGCGCCATCGGCAGCGTCTCGCTTTCTGGGGCACGCTGGCGCTGATGCGTTGTGTGGGCTCCTCGCCGGCTGCGGCCCTCAGCGCGCTGACGGCGCGGGCCAGAAGGCTGGCCGAGGGGGCGGATGCAGAAAGCCGGGCAGTGGATGCCGACCTGGAAGAGCACATCTATGATGAGGATGACGACGAGGACGCCATCGACATGGAGCCGGATCCCGGCATGCAAGTGGTGGACGATACGCTGCGAGCACTCATCAAGCAGGCCGATGCCCTGCGGAAGAAGTCCGACCCGAAACTGAAAAAAATGCACGAGGTGCTGCAGCCGCTGCTGGCGGAGGGCTTTCATCCCGTCATCTTCTGCCGCTACGTGGCCACTGCAGAGCATGTAGGCGCATATCTGCGCCAGGAGTTTCCCTATGCGCGCATCGAGGTGGTTACAGGCCACCTCACGCCGGAGGAGCGACGCGAGCGGGTGGCCGCCATGCTGCCCGATGACGACGACGAAGACGCCCGGCAGCGCCCGCGCATTCTGGTGGCCACGGACTGCCTGTCCGAGGGCATCAACCTGCAGATCATCTTCAATGCCGTGGTGCATTACGACCTTTCCTGGAACCCCACTCGCCATCAGCAGCGCGAGGGCCGCGTGGATCGCTTCGGCCAGCCTTCGCCGGTGGTGCGCTCGGTGATGATGTATTCGCCGGACAGCCCCATCGACGGCGCGGTGCTGGATGTCATCCTGCGCAAGGCGGAGGCCATCCGCCGCCACACGGGCGTTACGGTGCCGCTGCCGGAGGAACGGGCGCCACTCACCGAGGCACTGATGGCCGCCATGCAGCTGAAGCGGCAGAAGCCACAACAGTTGGCGCTGGACTTCGGCCAGGCGGAGCTGGACCACATGGAGAACTACTGGCGCGATGTGGCGGAGGCGGAGAAGCGTTCTCGCACCCGCTTTGCCCAGCATGCCATGCGCCCGCAGGAGGTGATCCGCGAGTGGCGCAAGGCGCAAACCCTGCTGGGCACGCCGGAAGAGGCTTTCGACTTCGTGGAGCGTAGCATGCGCACCTTCGGCGTAGCGCTAGAGAAGCGCCGTGATGACACCTGGCTTGCCCACCTGGATGGCCTGCAGCCGCAACTGCGGCAACGGCTTGCGGAGCGGGGCCTGCAGGGCAGCCTGCGGCTGGCGCGTCGGGAGCCGGCGCCGGCGGGGGCCACGCCTGTCTCCCGCAGCCATCCGCTGGTGGCAGGACTGGGCGAACTGCTGCTGGAGGCAGCGCTGGAGCCGGAGGGGCTGCAGGAGCTTGCCGTCGGTCGTGTCGGCGCCTGGCCCACCCGCGCCGTGCAGCAGCGCACGCTGCTGGCGCTATTGCGCATCCGCCACAAGCTGCACGTCAGAAGCCGGCGCGAGCGGCTGCTGCTGGCCGAGGAGGCAGCGCTGCTGGCCCTCGACCCGCTGAGCGGCAAGGTCGTGGCTACGGGTGAGGCAGCTCTGCAGCTGTTGCGGGCGGAAGCCGCGCATGACCTGGCGCCACCGGCGCGGGAGCGCTTCGTGCAGCAGGCACATGCACAGCTTGCCGAGCTGCTGGATGGGCCACTGGCGCAGTATGCCCGGCAGCGTGCGGCGGAATTGCAGGAAGACCATGCCCGCGTGCGCAACATCGGCGGTGAGGGCACGCTGGCGCAGGTGGAGGTGCAGGCTGCGCTGCCGGTAGATGTCATCGGCCTGTTCACGCTGTTGCCGGCGGCCTGAGACCCGGCGGCAGAACGACAGGAGGGGGGAGCCATGAGCCGTCGTCAGGACATTACCGATCAGTGGCCGGCGCTGCACGTGGAGGGTGGAATCATCAATCCCGCCATGCTGGCCCGCGTGGCGGCTGCCGAAGCGCCGGAGCAGGAGCCGGCGGACTATGGCCTGCGCAAGGGCTTGCGCCTGCAGGATGAGATCTCCATCGCCTATCGTGTCGGCCATGCCCATTATCAGGCCTTCCGTGAGCAGCCGGAGAATGCCGATGCCACCCGGCACTTCATCGCCAACCTGCTGCGCGAGGCCTTCGGCTTCGATGATCTGCAGCCCGCGGCCTTCCCCCTTTCCCTCATTGCCGGAAAGGATCGCGTGCCGGTCATCACCGTGCCGTCCGCGGAGGATCTGGACAAGCGCAGCCCCACATTATCGGTGCAACGCGCCCGCACCCCCACCTTTGCCCTGCAGGACTACCTGAACGAGCACGAGGAGGCCCTGTGGGGCATCCTGAGCAATGGCCGCCGCCTGCGCCTGCTGCGCGACAATCATTCGCTCACCCGCCCCGCCTGGCTGGAGGCCGACCTGGAGCAGATCTTCGACAATGAGGACTATGCCTCCTTCTCCCTGCTGTGGCTGCTGCTGCACCGTTCGCGCTTCGGCAAGGCCGGGGCGCCGGCAACGGATTGCGCGCTGGAACGCTGGCGCGATGCCGGCATGCGCGAGGGCGTGGCAGCGCGCGACCGGCTGGCAGCACAGGTGGAAGAAGCGCTGAAAGTGCTGGGCACGGGCTTCCTGCAGGCCAATCCGCGGCTGGCAGCACGCCTGCAATCGGGCGAGCTGGCGTTGATCGACTGGTTCAACGAGCTTCTGCGGCTGGTCTATCGCCTCATCTTCCTGATGGTGGCAGAAGACCGCGACCTGCTGCACCCCCGCAAGAGCCGCGCCGAGGCCCGCCAGCTCTACGCCCGTGGCTACAGCCTTACCATGCTGCGCCAGTTGTGCACCCGCCGCAGCGCATGGGATCATCATCATGACCGCTACGAGGGGCTGAAGATCGTCTTTGCCGCCCTCGCCCGTGGCGAGGATCGCCTGGCCCTGCCGGCGCTGGGCGGGCTGTTTGCACCGGATCAGTTGCCGACGT
>JALSQZ010000140.1 GCA_026985055.1 Sedimenticola sp.
CTCTTCCGAAAGCGGCAGAGAAGCCGAGGCGATCTCGATGCTCACCTTGGCGATGGCCTGTTCGATGGACATGCCCGATTCCACGCAGATGAGCAGCAGATCCAGGGCATCGGACCAGGCCAGCCGGATGGAATCCTGGCGATGCTTGGCCTGATTCGTCAGGTAGACGTTGGGAGCGAAATAGCCAAGGCCCGCGCCAGTGGCGAGAAACACCAGGCTCATATTGGATGAAACACCGTACAGGCGGCTCAGAAAAAAGGCTCCGACAGCAAAGATGAGCGGTGAAACAAGGCGCACCACGAGAAAGGTCGCAAGGTGCCTCTCGGAGCGATAGCCGGCATTGCGCAAATTCTGGCGGGCCGATTCCGCCTCGAAAAGCTTGCGCAGATTGAACCGCTCGACAATGTCCGCTATCAGCCCCTTGGGCTTTTCGCGCAGCTTGCCCTTGCTCTGCTGAAGCAGTTCGGCGCGTTGCTTGGCGCGCAATTTTTCGCGCTCCACGGTCAGCTGCCGGGCCTTCTTCTTCATATCCTTACCTTCCAGGAAAGGCAGGATGATCGTAATCGCGGTGAAAAAGACCAGGATGGCAACGATGACGGTCAGCAGATTGCGGACTTCCAGCAGGCTGTAGAGAAAATTCACGATCATGTCCATGACACCATGCCCCTCAAATATTGAAATTGATCATCTTGCGCATGATCAGAACACCCATGACCATCCACACGGCGGAGACACCAACAAGAATGTTGCCGATACTGGTATTCCACAGGGGGCTCAGATAGCCTGGATTCAAGAACGTCAAGCCTCCCATGATGACGAAAGGCAAGGCACCGATGATGGCCGCGGAAGTCTTGGCCTCCTGGGAGATGGCCTTGATCTTCTGCTTCATCTTTCTGCGCTCACGCAGAACACGGGAGAGATTACCCAGGGTTTCTGAAAGATTGCCGCCGGTCTGCTTCTGAATGGTGATGACGATGGACAGGAAATTGACTTCCGGCAGAGGCATGCGCTCATACATGCGCTCAACCCCCTGGTCCAGGGGAATGCCGACTTTCTGACCATCCACCACCTGCATGAATTCGGGGCCGACAGGGTCGGGGATTTCCTTGCCGATCACCTTCATGGCATCGGAGACCGGCAGGCCGGAGCGCAACCCGCGCACCATGATGTCAATGGCATCGGCGAAGTTGTTCAGAAAGGCCGCCTGCCGCCTCTTCATCAGAAAGGACACGAACCAGCGCGGCAATCCCAGCGTTCCGACAAAAAACGCACCAGCGGCGATCAGGGACTTCATCGTGAAGTCATAATCGCCCAGCGGCACATAGACCAGGAGAGCCGCAAAGAGGCCGGTAATGAGGGAATAGGCATAAAACTGCTTTTCGTTGATATGCAGCCCGGCCCGTTTCAAACGCACGGAGAGCGTGAGCTTGCGGCGCTCCTTCTCCTTGTCGGAAATCTTGCGCAGGCTTTCCTCGATCTGCTTGCGGCGGCCTTCCTGCCTGGTGTCGCCCAGGCGATCCATCAGGCTGGTGCTCTTGTGCTTTTTCGTTTCGTCGCCCATCACCTGCTTGAGGCGCTTTGCCGATACGGTGTCCTGGGGGATAATGGCATCGATCAGAAAATAGACGGCGGCTCCCGCGCCCAGGGCCGCCAGGGCCAGGATCGCCATGTGCATCATGTCCGCGTTCATGTCGCCTCGTCCTTCACTTTGCTCAACTGTCCTTGTTTTTCAACAAACCCGGCCTGAAACAGGCCGGTCAACGGAAAGGCCCTTGCGCCTCAGGCAGATTCTTCCTCGTCGCGCCTTTCGGCCTTTTCCAGGGCCTCGGCGAGACGCCTTTCCTCGTTGTAATAGCGCGCCCTGTCCCAGAAGGCGGGGCGGGCAATGCCGGTGGAGCGATGCCTGCCGATGACCTTGCCGTTGGCATCTTCGCCCTCGGTATCGAAAACGAAGAGATCCTGGGTGATGATGACATCGCCTTCCATGCCCGTCACCTCGGTGATATGGGTGATCTTGCGCGAGCCGTCACGCAGGCGCGCGGCCTGGACGATGACATCGATGGAGCCGGTGATCATCTCGCGGATGGTCCTGGAAGGCA
>JALSQZ010000141.1 GCA_026985055.1 Sedimenticola sp.
GACCATTGGGCACCTCTATGAAGTCGAGCGTGAACAATTAGCCCTTTGGAGCTGTGGGGATTGTCTGCCGCCGTTGGGCAAGCCCGAACAGCCATATCTGGAAGAAGTGGCCCGGTTCGTTCGAACAGGTCCGGGTGGTTTCATAAGTGGATCACCCGCTCTGTCATGCTGCGGCCGGTAACGGCCGCAGCGCTTCATGGTATGCCAGATCGGGTGTGCGCCCGTCCAGCGATGAATGCGGTCCCTGGTGTTGTGGAAATTGATGTAGCGGCGCAGGCTTTGGCGTGCGGCCGTGATGCCGTCATAGGCCCGCAGGTAGACCTCCTCGTATTTGATGGTGCGCCACAGCCGTTCGGCGAAGACATTGTCCCGCCAGGCGCCCTTTGCCATCCATGCTGATCCGGATGCCGGTGTCCTTCAGCGCCGTGATGAAGTCGATCGAGGTGAACTGGCTGCCCTGATCCGTATTCATGATCTCGGGGCGCCAAACCTGGTGATGGCGTCTTTCAGCGCTTCCAGGCACGGTTCGGTTTCCAGGGTGACAGACAGCCGCCAGGCCAGAACCTTACGGCTGAACCAGCCGGCCACGGCCACCAGATAGACGAACCCGCGGGCCATCGGGATGCAGGTGATATCCATCGCCCACACCTGGTTCGGCCGCGTCACCGCCAGCTTGCGCAGCAGGTAAGGATAGATCTTGTGCCCCGGCGCCGGTTTCGACGTGTTCGGCCCGCGATACAGCGTCTGGATGCCCATCCGCTTCATCAGCGTCGCCACATGCAGACGCCCGGCCTCGAACCCTTCCTGGCGCAGCAGGCCCTTCAGCATCCGGCTACCGGCAAACGGATAATCCAGATGCAGCTTGTCGGTCCGCCGCATCAGGGCAAGATCCTCAGTGCTGACAGGCCGTGGCCGGCAATAGAGGCTGCCACGGCTGATTCCCAGAGCCGCGGCCTGCCGCGTCAGGCTCAAAGGGTGCCTCCGGTTCATCATTTCCTTGCGCTCGGCAACAGACCGGCCTTGGCAAGCGCTCCTTCTGGAAAATCGTTCTCCAGCGTCAACTCGCCGGTCTTCGCATGCAGCATCTTCACGTCCACCTCCGGCGCTTTCGCAGCCTTGGCCTTGCCGTCAAAACATCTGCAACGCCGGCCAAAAGCTGATCCTTCCATTGCCTGATCTGGTTCGGGGGAACATCAAACTGATTGGCCAGTTCGCTCATCGTCTTGTCGCCCTTCAGCGGAAGCCAACGCGACCTTCGCCTTGAATGCAGGGCTGTGGTTCCGTCTCGATCGTCTCGTCATCTTCTTCGCTCCTTTCCCGGCAATCCTGCCGAATTGGGAGCGGGTAATCCACTTGTCTCAACTGTTCAGATTCAGCGGGCCGGCTCTCTCGACCCTGCGCAATCATGTCCGCGCCCTTGGCGGCGACCTGAAGCTGACAGTGGAGTTTCCCGGTGGTAAGCCCGTCATGCTCAAAAGCCTCGGAGATAAGGAAGAACCGTCCCGAACGGCGCGTACCAAAGCTGCATGTGCAAAAAACGAGGCGGGCGCAGGAAGGCCAGAGAATTACATTTCATGCTTGTATCTGGCAACTCGTTACACGACGGAAATATGTGAGCGCGTGGATGAGGGGACAACCCGGATGCTTCACCCTGCCATGGAGGATCATTCAATTGCACCATCACGCCATCCACACGCTCACTGCCATCCTGACCAGATTTTTCCCTGCACAAGACACGTCTGGAGACCATGGCCGTCATCATCTTGGACGAACGTCAAACTGATTGGCCAGCCAGCTCGTCATCTTGCCGCCCTTCAGCGCCTGCAACGCGAAAACTTCACTTTGAACGCGGGGCGGCTGGTTCCGTCCCGGTCGCCTCGCCATTCTTCTTGCTCCTTTCTCGCCAAGCCGCCGATTCGGGAGCGGGCAACCTGTTTTTCTCACCTGCCCGGGTTCCCAAGGCCTGCCCTGCATCAGGCAGACATCCGCTTTTGCTGACTCCACGCTTGAATGGCCTCGATGATGTATTGGCTGGCATGGCCATCGCCAAACGGATTGCTGGCCCGCGCCATCTCCTCATATTCCCTTT
>JALSQZ010000142.1 GCA_026985055.1 Sedimenticola sp.
CCGGCTCTTGCCAAGGGAACAACCCTTGCCTGCGAGCCGCGCCTTGATCTGACCTTTTCTTGAAGCCCTGAATACGACATAGATTGTTGCCGAGTTAATTATGAAAAAACAATTTTGGCTGGATCGTTGGGCTGAACGGCGCATCGGTTTCCATCTGCCTGACGTCAACCCTCATCTTCGCCGTCATTGGCGCCATCTGGAAATTCCGTCCGGCGCCGAGGTGCTGGTGCCCCTGTGTGGCAAATCTTTGGACATGTTGTGGTTGAGGGAACAGGGATACCGCGTACTCGGGGTGGAGCTCAGTGACATTGCTCTGGAAGATTTTGCCCGGGAAAACCTTTTGCGTCCCGATTGGGTGGAGGAGGGCGGTTTTCGTCGTGCAGCCTGGGAGAACCTGACCTTGCTGCACGGGGATTTTTTCCATCTTGCCCTTGAGCAGACCAGGAATGTGCAGGCGGTGTATGATCGCGCGGCTCTGGTCGCCCTGCCTGAAGAAATGCGCAAGGTCTATGCAAGAAAAATGGCTTGCTTGCTTCAACCGGGCACAGCGCTGCTGTTGGTGAGCATGGACTACCCCGGGGAGCAGATGAATGGCCCGCCTTTCAATGTCTCCGAAGCAGAGATCGAGTCGCTGTATGGCGACAGTTTCGATGTCCGGTTGCGGGAAAGTGTGGATATATTGGCGCGAAACCCGCAGTTGGCGGATAAAGGCATCACTCGCATGTGCGAGCAGATATGGGTCATGCGACGCTCCTGAGGCGGCAGATGTTATCGGGGGTGTTTTTCATCTGTTGGGGAACAATGCTATCATTAGAAGGTTATGATTTACTGGTAGTGCTGGGTGGGAAAATTTGCCGGCACTTGCCCAACCTGAATTTTCTACAGAATCGAGGATTTCTATCGTGGCAAAAAAAATCTCTGTTTCTCTTTTGTCCTTGCTGGCGGTTGCCGCCATGTCCAATGTCGCTACGGCTGAAGATGATGTGTTGTCACGTATCAAGCCGGTAGGGCAGGTCAATGTCGGTGGCGCGGCAGCTCCCGCAGCGGCGCCAGTGGCTACGGCAGCACCAGCTTCTGCCGCTCCTGCACCAGCGGCAGCTTCTTCAGCCGCTGCTGCTCCCGCTACAGAGGCTGCCGCCGCGACTCCGGCTCCGGTTGCGGCAGCTCCCGCCGCTGCCGGTGATCCGGGAGCCGCAGCCTATCAGGCCAAGGGATGCGCGGGTTGTCATGGCGCGGATGGCAAGACCACGCCCATGGGGACTTATCCCAAGCTTGGTGGTCAGAGTGCGGTTTATCTGCTGGCGCAGATGAACGATATCAAGAGCGGTACGCGCGCCAATGGCCAGACAGCCATCATGAAGCCCATTATCAGTGGTGTCAGTGATGATGAGATGAAAGCCATTGCGGAGTGGTTGTCCAAGCAGTAAGCGGGTAAGTCTCGTTTGCCGGTTCTTCGGTTGAAAAAGTCCAGGGAAGGGCTTTTTCAAACTGTTCGCAAGATATTTTTGCCGGATTATTCCAGTAACGCCTTGAGACGGGCCAGGTGGGCCTTCCCCCGGGCCTTTTTCTGTTCGTCGGTCTGATCTGATGATTTCCGCCCTTCCCATGCCAGGTCTTCGCGGGGAAGTTCTTCGAGAAAACGACTGGGTTCACAGTCCACCACTTCACCACCCCTGCGCCGTTTGCGCGCGCAGCTGATATGCAGCGCTCGCCGGGCGCGGGTGATGCCTACATAGGCAAGACGGCGTTCTTCTTCGATATTGTCTTCTTCGATGCTGCTGTGATGTGGCAGCAGGCCTTCTTCCATGCCCACCAGAAAGACATAGGGGAATTCCAGCCCCTTGGCGGCATGCAGTGTCATCAGGCTTACCCGGTCTTGGGCGGATTCCTCGTCCTGTCGTTCCAGAATGTCCATCAGTCCCAGGTGGCTGACCATGTCGGAAAGGGATTGTTCCTTCATTTCGCCTTGCTGCAGACGAGATATCCAGCCCAGCAGCTCCTGCACATTTTCCCAGCGCCTGCTGGCCGCCTTTTCGTTGGTCGAGGTCTGGTACAGCCAACCCTGGTAGTCCATGTCATCCAGCAGTTCCTTCAGGGTTGTTGTGGCATCGCCGGTATGCGCCAGACGGGAAAGATGACGTATCCAGGACTGGAATTGCTGCAGACGTTTCAACGCAGCTGCCTTGAGATGTTCGGCTATGCCCAGTTCGTCAATGGCCTCGAACAGGGGGACGCCCCGCTGGCTTGCGTAGGTGGACAACTTTTCCAGGGTGCCCGGGCCGATCTGGCGCCGGGGGGTGTTTACCACGCGCAGAAAAGCCGCATCGTCATGGGGATTGGTCAGCAGTCTCAGGTAGGCCATGATGTCTTTTATCTCGGCGCGGGAGAAAAACGAACTTCCGCCACTGATGAAATAGGGAATATTGTGCAGGCGCAGCAGTTTTTCGAAGATGCGTGACTGGTGGTTGCCCCGGTAGAGAATCGCATAGTCACCATAGTTGCGGTTTTGCATGATCTTCTGGTGAATGATTTCGGATACCACCCGCTCGGCTTCGTTTTCTTCGTCGCGGCACTGGAAGACACGGATTTCCTCGCCGGGGCCAAGTTCACTCCAGAGGTTTTTTTCAAACACATGGGGATTGTTGGCTATCAGGGCGTTGGCTGCTTTCAGAATGCGTCCGGTGGAACGGTAGTTCTGTTCGAGTTTGACTACTTTCAGATCAGGAAAATCTTCCTTCAGGCGCGCCAGGTTTTCCGGCCGGGCGCCACGCCAGGCATAGATGGACTGGTCGTCGTCTCCCACCACGGTCAGGGCTCCCCGGACGCCGGTGAGCAGACGCACCAGTTCGTACTGGGCGCTGTTGGTATCCTGGTACTCGTCCACCAGCAGGTAATGAATGCGCTGCCGCCAGTATTCGAGGATATCGGAGTTTTCCCGCAACAGTTTCACCGGCAGCTGAATGAGGTCGTCGAAATCCACGGCGTTGTAGGCGCCCAGGGCGCGCTGATAGGCGGCGTAGATCTGGCCATGGCGCAATTGCAGTTCATCTTCAGCCCGGGACATGGCCTGCCCGGCGTCGAGCAGATCATTTTTCCACTGGGAGATCTGCCATCGGGCCAGGCTGATGGCCTGATTGTCAGGGTCGTCCTTGAGCAGGATTTCCTTCAGCAGATGTTCCGTGTCCTGGGTATCCAGAATGCTGAATCCCGGACGCAGGCCTGCAGCCTGGTGTTCCCGTTTCAGCATGTTCAGTCCTAGTGTATGAAAGGTGGAGATGTTCAGGCCGCGGCTGTTGCTGCCCTGCAACAGCTCTGCGACCCGGGCTTTCATTTCCCGGGCGGCCTTGTTGGTGAAGGTGACAGCGGTGATGTGTCTGGGTGCCATGCCGACCTGGTTGACCAGATGCGCGATCTTGCGCGTAATGACCCGGGTTTTGCCGGAACCGGCGCCGGCCAGCACCAGCAGGGGGCTGTCCAGCCAGGCTACGGCTTCGCGCTGTCTTGGATTGAGATCGTTCATGGCCTATAGTGTCTGCCTTTGCTTCTGCCCGAAGAGGGCAGGGATTTTACCCTGTAGAGAAAGCCAATGAATGATTTTTCCTCCACACGTCCCCGAACCCCCGCCGTGGATGCGGAACTGAACCGGGAGTCCTGGCGGGTGTTCCAGATCATGGCCGAATTTGTCGAGGGTTTCGAGAAACTCAGTCGCATTCGGCCCGCGGTGAGCATTTTTGGCTCCGCGCGCACGCCAGAAGATCATCCCTGGTATGAAAAAGCCGAAGAAGTGGCGCGATTGCTCTCGGAAGCCGGATTTTCGGTCATCAGTGGCGGCGGGCCGGGAATCATGGAGGCGGCCAACAAAGGGGCGTATTCCGGGCCTTCTCCCAGTGTCGGTTTGAATATCGTTTTGCCCCACGAACAGCACGGCAACCCTTATCAGGACATTTCCCTGACCTATCGCCATTTCTTTGCACGCAAGGTCATGTTCATCAAATATGCAACCGCCTATGTGGTGCTGCCCGGTGGCTTTGGCACCCTGGACGAGCTGGCGGAATGCCTGACCCTGGTGCAGACCGGCAAGGGGCGGCGTATTCCCATTATTCTGGTGGACAGCAGTTTCTGGGGTGGTCTGCTGGACTGGTTCCGCAATACCTTGTGCGATGCCGGCACCATCAGCCCGGAGGACATGGATCTGATTCAGGTCTGCGATGATCCGCAGGCCATCGTGCAGGGAATTTTCGATCATTATGGTGGAAGGGGTTTCGAGCCGTCCGCAGCTGAAAGGGAAATCCTTCTGGAGTTATAATGTCGATTCATTTACTCACCCAGGCTATCCTTTGCCGTCAGGTTAATGCCATGAAGATATTGCTCCTCTCCTGTCTGGTGTTGTTCTCCGCAGTTTCTTCCGCAGAGGACGCTGCGTCCCGGCTGCCGCCGGGGGCGGATGATGGCGAAACCCTGGAGCCGGAAGTCACCATACGCCAGGAAGACAACCGAACTGTTCATGAATACCGTATCGACGGGCGTCTGTACATGGTAAAGATCGTGCCCAAGGTCGGGCCTCCCTACTATCTCATGGATTCTAATGGTGACGGGGAGATGGATACCCGCGAAGATGACCCCACCGGCGTGGTGCTTCCCCAGTGGATATTGCTTCGCTGGTAGGCAGGTTCTCTTGATCCGCAAGCTGGAAAACATTGCCGAGTTTTCCGGGCGCCTGATTGCCTGGGCCACCCTGCTCATGGTGCTGGTGACTTTTGCTGTGGTGCTGCTACGGTATGCCTTCAACACCGGCTGGATCGCCATGCAGGAATCCATTACCTATCTGCATGCCCTGGTGTTCATGCTGGGAGCGTCCTATACGCTCCGGCATGACGGGCATGTGCGGGTAGATATTTTTTATCACAAGTTTTCCGACAAGGGGAAGGCCTGGGTGAATCTGCTGGGTACTTTGTTGCTTCTGTATCCGCTGATGATTTTCATACTCTGGATCAGCTGGGACTACGTGCATGAATCCTGGAAGGTTCACGAAGGTTCGCGGGAGGCAGGGGGGCTGCCGGGCGTGTTTCTGCTGAAAACCCTTCTGTTGCTGATGCCTGTTGCCATGATGTTGCAGGGGCTGGCGATGATGCTGCGCAGTGTGGATATTCTCCGGGGAAAGGCGCATGGCTGACTGGATGCCTTTCATTCTGTTCGGCATTGTCGCGCTGGTGCTGATGCTGGGGTATCCCGTTGCCTTCACTCTGGGGGGTGTTTCCCTGGTCTTCGCCTTTCTCGGTGAATGGCTGGAACTGTTCGATGACGCCTTTTTGCAGGCGCTGCCGAATCGTCTATATGGGGTCATGACCAATGAGACCCTTATCGCCGTTCCTCTTTTTGTCTTCATGGGGGTGATGCTGGAACGCTCCAAGGTGGCGGAAAGCCTCCTGGACACCATGGCCGACCTGTTTGGCGGCTTGCGAGGCGGGCTGGGAATCTCGGTAACCCTGGTGGGCATGCTGCTGGCCGCCAGTACCGGAATCGTGGGCGCCACCGTGGTAACCATGGGGTTGCTGTCCTTGCCTACCATGCTCAAGCGAAATTATGATCCCTCGGTGGCTGCGGGCACCATCTGCGCATCCGGCACCCTGGGGCAGATCATTCCTCCATCCATCGTCCTGGTATTGCTGGGAGACGTGCTTTCTTCCGCCTATCAGCAGGCCCAGCTGAACATGGGCAAGTGGAATCTGGAGACGGTTTCCGTGGGCGATCTGTTCGTGGGCGCGGTGATTCCCGGTCTGGGGCTGGTGCTCATGTATCTGCTGTATCTCGTTGGGGTGGCCTTGTTTCAACCCAATCGCATGCCGGCAGCCGCGCCCAGAGCCGGGGATCAGCTTTCCCTGTGGTGGCGGGTTGTTACGGTGCTGATGCCGCCGTTGCTGCTCATCGTGGCAGTGTTGGGGTCCATCCTTGCGGGGGTGGCAACGCCTACCGAGGCGGCTTCCGTGGGTGCCGTAGGCGCCTTGCTGCTCGCCATGCAGCGGCGCGAACTCAGTCTGGATTCTGTGCGTGAGGTGATGCGCGCCACGGTCAAGGTTACCAGCATGGTATTCATGATCTTCATCGGTGCGGCGGTATTCTCGCTGGTGTTTCGGGGCTTTGGCGGGGATGATCGTGTTGATGCATTGCTTACCAATCTGCCCGGCGGCGTGGTGGGTGCGGTTGCCGTGGTAATGTTGCTCATGTTCCTGCTGGGTTTCATTCTGGATTTCATCGAGATTACTTTCGTGGTGGTGCCCATTGTCGGCCCCATATTGCTGGCCATGGGGCTGGATCCCGTGTGGCTGGGGATCATGATTGCCATCAATCTGCAGACATCCTTTCTGACCCCGCCTTTTGGTTTTGCTCTTTTCTATCTGCGCGGCGTGGCGCCCCCGGAAGTGAGTACCGGCGCAATCTACCGGGGTGTGGTACCATTTATTTTGATACAGCTCATCATGTTGGGTATGCTGGCATGGTGGCCCGAACTGGCAACCTGGTTGCCGGGGGTGGTGTATGCAGAATAGGCGGAACCGTGGAGGAGCGGTTTCAGCCAGAAGCTGAATGAGAAAATTCAGCCGTTCAGGCCGTGGCGCCTGGACATCAAGGCGTTGCTTCGATGCTTTCCGGTTTGCAATGAACCGGGATCGCCAATAATGCTGAACCAATAACTATCGAAAAGGGGGGATTGCCGTGGCACAACGTATCAGCCTGGGTCTGGCCATAATCATATTCATCGCGGGCGTCATATTCACTGGCCTGTTCAATGTGGGATTGTCTTATACCAACCAGATGGACTTTTGCACGTCCTGTCACTCGATGAAGACCAACCTGGAAGAATACAAGGAGACCGTGCATTACAAGAGCGCATCAGGCGTGCGCGCCATCTGTTCGGATTGCCATGTACCCAAGGCTTTTGGGCCCAAAATGGTAGCCAAGGTGCTGGCATACAAGGACGTTTTGCATGAAATTCTCGGTACTCTGGATACCAAGGAAAAGTATGAGGCCCACCGCTGGGACATGGCCAGCCGGGTATGGGAGAAGATGAAATCCACGGATTCCCGCGAATGCCGTTCTTGTCACAAATGGGATGCCATGGATCTGGCGGAACAGGATCGCAGCGCGCGCAAGCGCCATGGGCGCGCGAGGGACGAGGGCAAAACCTGTATTGACTGCCACAAGGGTATCGCCCATGAGGAGCCGGACGAGCCGGAAGAGGATGATGAGGAGGAGGCGGCCCAGGCGGGCTGACAGCAATGATCATGAATTTCAGAATGAGGTTGCAGATGAATATCCGAATCTTGTTGGGAATCTTGTTGCTGCTTTTGTCTGCCAGTACCCAGGCTGGGGATCCCAGGTTGGACAAGGAGCTTCGTCTGGCGGCTATTGTGGATGATGTGGAAGCCATAGAAAAACTGCTGGACAAGGGCGCGGATGTAAACAGCGCCAACAAGTATGGCAAGACGGCTCTGATGATGGCGGCGGAGAATGGAAACCTGGGCGCGGTATCCCTGTTGCTCACCCGCGGGGCGGACGTGAACCGCAAGACGGTCGCGGATTGTACCGCTCTGACCCTCGCGGCAGAGAATGACGAACCAGAGGTAACGGCGCTGCTCATCGAGCGGGGGGCGGATCTCGCGGCGCGTACCCGCGCCGGGGCAACCGCCTTGTTGCTTGCGGCCCGCTATGGTATCGATGACATGGTGGAACAGCTGCTGTTCCGCGGGGCGGATCCCAATGACCGGGACAAGGAGGGACGCACCCCCCTGATGCTTGCCGCGGCTCATGACCATTTGAATACGGTGAAACTGTTGCTCAAGCACGGCGCAAAAACCAATTTGCAGGACAAAAAGGGCAAGACAGCGCTGATGTATGCGGTGGAAAGGGGCAAGAACATGGATCTGCTGGCGGCCCTGATCGATGCGGGAGAAGACGTAAATGCCCGCTCCAGGGACGGCGCCACACCGCTGATCTGGGCCGCCGGGAGTGGCAATCCGGAAGCCGTGCTCTATCTGTTGCAGAAAGGTGCGGATATCAATGCGCAGGACAATGATGGCACTACGGCCTTGCTGGAGGCGGTGGATGTGCGGGAGCCGGAGGTGGTCAAGGTGCTGGTCTCCCGGGGGGCGGATCAGAACATAAAGAACAATCGGGGTCAAACGGTTAGGGATATCGCCAAGGGTGAGCGAAATCAGCGTTGCCTGAAGTTACTCGATGGGGAAGCGCACTGATACGCTGTGTTTGAACCGTGGAAAAACGCCATGCAAATGCATGGCGTTTTTTGTTGCAGCAGTTTGTTTGAACGGACAAAAATCTTTCCGGGAAAATTCCTGGTACCTTCATTTTCAATGGCTTACAGCCACTGAAAATGACGGTATATCCCTATACCGCACACAGGCTGTCGAATTCAGTGGCCTGTTAGCGAATTCTCATGGGTCTCCAGCTGCGATCAAAATTGTCGAAATCGTGATTGCGCCAGCCGGGAGGTGCGGTTTTCTTTGGCTTCAGGCTGGCCACATAGGAGAGAACCGCCGTTTGTTCGCGCGGGGTGAAGTTTTTGATCTGCTTGATCATTTTTTCGTCTCCATTGCGCCGGCGTCCATTTCGAATCCAGTTGAACTGGCGAGTCAGATAACTGTAGTGCTGGCCCTGGATACGAGGCACATGGTCTTCCGGGTCGCCTTCGCCCTGCTTGCCATGACAGTCGGCGCAAAGCTTGTCGTAGATGGCTTTGCCTTCCTCCAGGTGAATGGGAAAGCCCTGTTCATTGTGTGGCGTCATGGGCATGCTCTCGACATAGGCGGCCACGTCGGCAATTTCCTGGGGGCCCCCGAGAGATCGGCGGGAGGCGAAAGCGCGCATGATGGGGTTGTCCCGGTTGCCAGCGCGAAAATCCGCCAATTGTTTGATAACCACATTTTTGAGCTGTCCGGCAATCTGCGGATAGCCACTGCCGGGAACCCCCCAGCCCTCCGGGCCATGGCAGGTGATGCAGCTGGCCTTGTACAGGTTTTTGCCGTTTTCTGCATCTGGCTTTAGCTTGATTGCTTCCTCGAATTCATCCGGATCGGTATTTACTGCGAATGAGGACGCCGTGAGTCCGGCCAATAGCATTCCCGCCAGAAATGGCAATCCCGTCTTTTTCTTGTGGAGTGAAATAAAATTCTTGATCGTGTCTTTGCTCATGCCTACGTATCCCGCTGGTGTCTGGTATTGTTATTGGGAATTCCTGCATTCCACAAAAGGAATCACGCAGAGTTTCCGCTGGTAGTGGACAGGAAGATCCTGTTTTTCCGCCGGGTAGTCTAAGGAAGAAAGAGGCTTGTCGCGCGCAAGGGAGGTTCGTGTTCCGCGCAACAGAAAACAGCCAACTCTCGACCTGTCATGGCTACCATCAGTCTGTAGCAAGGATATACGATACTGCCTTAATACCCCATTTCGCAGCCAGTGAAAAACGTTGTTTTTCCCCGGCCTGCATACGGTACTGGATGTACCGCTGTTTTCAAAGGTCTACTGCCAATGAAAATCAGCAAACCACGAAATCGAATGCTTCCGGTTTCGTGATTCAAAAAGCCTGCGAGTCTGTCGGATTTGCAGCCGATCAGTGTTAACCCGAATATTGCACCAGAACGCGCAAAATGTTGGTTTTTACCATGAATTACAGCCTGTTGCGTGACGATTATGCTGGATACAGTTCGTACCTGTCATGCTATCCGGTTTTTCCCGGGATCTTTTCACCCAGCTTGCCCGAACGCACTGC
>JALSQZ010000143.1 GCA_026985055.1 Sedimenticola sp.
TAATTGTCGTCATGGTTCTTCCCCACTAACAGTCGTTTCGTTAGTAAGGAGAACCAAGAACAGTACGGGTTAAATCCCAGCGTATTCGAAACTAGCCGTCTAGGTTCGAATCCCTCCCTCTCCGCCAGACGTAAAGAAAAGGCGGTGTCAGAAATGGCACCGCCTTTTATTCATTATTATGCAGGGAGGGATTCGAACCCGAGAGAATCAAAAAAGGGGTTCGACCGCGTAGCGCGGCAGCGCGGAGCAGAGGCGAGAACAGGGAGCCAATCCCTCCCTCTCCGCCAGACGTAAAGAAAAGGCGGTGTCAGAAATGGCACCGTCTTTTATTCATTATTATGCAGGGAGGGATTCGAACCCGAGAGAATCAAAAAAGGGGTTCGACCGCGTAGCGCGGCAGCGCGGAGCAGAGGCGAGAACCAAAACGGCAAATGCTTGATCTTTCGCTGATTGTGGCATGTTTTGCGTTCGTGGCCCATCTTCCGGGGAAGATTGAAACCGGGCAGATCACGTGCTACAAGTCCGGAAAGTTTATTTGCTCGTAACAGTTGGTAATAATTCGTCTTGACCTTGGAGCCAAAAATAACTATCATCGCGCCGCATGAGAGGGCAGGAAGCCCGGTTACGGTTGTTCGCCGGATGGCGTAACAGAAGGGTATTTCAAAGTTGGTGGAATCCCTGGAACCCCGTTTACGGGGTTTTTTGTTGCTGGAAGATCAGGAATGGGCCTCGTGCCCATTTTTTTGTTTTTGGAGTTTTTGAGCGGTTCATATGCACAAAGCATCGGCCAAATTGCAGGAGATCGCGCGAGCCGTGGTGGAACCCATGGGGTATGAGCTGGTTGGGGTGGAGTACCTCAGCGGCTACCAGGGCGGCAACCTGCTGCGTGTCTATATCGACCATGAGAATGGGATCGGTGTGGATGATTGTGCTGCCGTCAGTCACCAGCTCAGTGGTGTGCTGGATGTGGAAGATCCCCTTCCGGGACAGTACAGCCTGGAGGTTTCGTCTCCGGGGCTGGATCGGCCGATTTTCGATGCAGAACAGTTTGAGCGCTACATCGGACAGAAAGTGAATGTGAAACTTGACCCGTCCATTGGCGGCAGGCGCAAGTACAAAGGTTTGCTCTTGGGGCTGGAAGGCGACCATATTCTGGTAGAGGTGGATGGAGAGGTCTATCCTTTATATCTGGATCAGATACAGGAGGCACGTCTTGTCCCGGAATTCTAATTTAGTGAGGGTATTGCGATGACCAAAGAGATCTTGTTCGTCGTGGACGCAGTGTCTAACGAGAAAGAAGTCGAGAAGGATATCATTTTCGAAGCCATCGAGGCGGCACTTGCTTCTGCAACACGAAAAAAACATGGCGGCGACATCGAGGTTCGTGTGGTCATCGATCGTGAGACCGGAGACTATGACACCTACCGCCGCTGGCTGGTGGTGGATGACAGTGAGACTTCGGTACTGGAAAACCCCAAGTCGGAGATCACTCTCAGCGCAGCCCGGGCGGAAGACCCCGATATCCAGCCTGGTGACTTCATAGAGGAACCGATGGAATCCATCGAGTTCGGTCGTATTGCTGCGCAGACGGCCAAGCAGGTCATCGTGCAGAAAGTGCGTGAAGCCGAGCGAGCCAAGGTGGTTGAAGCCTATGAAGACAAGGTAGGGCAACTGGTTACCGGGCTGGTCAAGCGCTTGGATCGTGGTGCCATCATTCTTGATCTGGGCAACAATGCCGAAGCCATCATTCCCCGCAGCGATGTGATTCCCAAGGAACCGGCGCGTATCGGCGATCGCCTGCGCGGTTTTCTCAAAGAGATTCGCACCGATGTGCGTGGTCCCCAGTTGTTCGTGTCACGTACCGCACCGGAGCTGCTTATCGAACTGTTCAAGCTGGAAGTGCCGGAAGTGGGTGATGGTCTCATCGAAATCCTCGGGGCGGCCCGCGATCCGGGGCGTCGCGCCAAGATTGCGGTGCGCACCAATGATCCGCGCATCGATCCTGTAGGGGCTTGTGTGGGTATGCGCGGCTCCCGGGTACAGGCTGTTTCCAATGAGCTCGCTGGTGAACGTGTGGACATCATTCTCTGGGATGAAAACCCGGCCCAGTTCATCATCAACGCCATGTCGCCGGCGGAAGTCTCTTCCATCGTGGTGGATGAGGATTCCCATGCCATGGATATTTCCGTAAAGGAAGAAAATCTTTCCCAGGCGATTGGCAGTGGTGGGCAGAACATCCGTCTGGCCAGCCAGCTTACCGGCTGGACACTCAATGTAATGAGTGAAGAGGAACTGGCGGAAAAAGTGGACGCGGAAACGCGCCAGTTCGTACAGACATTCATGGACGAACTGGATGTGGACGAGGAAGTGGCTGTCATCCTGGCTCAGGAAGGCTTTACCTCGGTCGACGAGATTGCTTTCGTACCCGAAGAGGAGTTGCTGGCCATCGAGGAATTCGATGAAGAGGTTGTCGCCGAGCTGCGCAGTCGTGCAAGTGATGCGCTGTTGACCAACGCCATTGCCAAGGAAGAGAACCTTTCCGATGCGGAACCTGCTGAGGATCTGCTGGGCATGGAGGGCATGACCGAGGATCTGGCCCATCAGCTGGCCTCGGTTGGAGTGGTCACCATGGAGGATCTGGCCGAGCAATCGGTGGACGAGCTGATGGAGCTCGAAGGTATGGAAGAAAAGCGTGCCGGTGAACTGATCATGACCGCGCGCGCGCCATGGTTTGAAGAAGCGGGATCAGAAACAGAGTCCGAAGGCTAGGAGGTATTGGCATGAGCGATATAACAGTCAGCCAGTTGGCCGCCGCCGTAGGTGTTCCGGTAGATCGTTTGCTGCAGCAACTTGCCCAGGCGGGCCTGGAAAAGAAAGATGGTGATGATGTCGTCACTGCGGAAGAAAAGATCGAGCTTCTCAACTATCTGCGTCGCAGTCATGGCAAGAGCGAGCCGGTGACGAAACCGGCCAAGACTGGCAAGGTGACATTAAAGCGCAAGACCACCACGGAGCTGAAACAACCTGCGTCTGCGCGTCGTTCCCCCTCGGCGCGGGCTACGCGCTCGGCAAAGACCGTGAATGTGGAAGTGCGCCGCAAGCGCACCTATGCAAAACAGCCAGAAGCCGAAACGGACAAGGAGCGTCTGCTCAAGGAAGCCGAAGCTGCCAAGCAGGCGCTTGCGGAACAGGAAGAGCAGCGTCGCCAGGCCGAAGAGCAGGAACGCGCCCGGCGCAAGGCCCAGGAAGCGCTGCTACAGGCAGAGAAGGAAGAAAAACAACGTGCGGAAGAAGCGCGCAATCGCGCCCAAGAGGAAGAACGCCTCCGCGCGGAAGCAGAGAAAAAACAGAAGGAAAGGGATCTGGAAATGGCTCGCCGCGCGCAGGAACAGCGCAAGAGCCAGCAGGAAGCCAGGGAACGCAAGGAGAAAGCCCAGCGTCGCGCCGATGCCGGAAAACCCGGTCGTGGACGCAAGGAATTGCATGTCGCCGCGGGCAAGAGTGGGCGGCGCAAGCCCGCGCGCAAGAATCGTGGGCGTGACGCTGCCCAGGCGGATATGGATCATGGTTTCCAGAAGCCGACAGCGCCAGTAATACGCGAAGTCAAAGTGCCGGACAACATCAGCGTGGGTGAACTGGCCCAGCAGATGTCGGTCAAGGCGGCCGAAGTGATCAAGGAGCTCATGAAAATGGGCATGATGGTGACCATCAACCAGGTTCTGGATCAGGATACCGCCGCTCTGGTAGTCGAGGAAATGGGTCACAAGGTGATTTTCCACAAGGAAGAGGATGTGGAAGACAAGTTGCTGGCGGAGATTTCCGAAGAGCCCCAGGGTGAACAAGAGCCCAGGGCGCCCGTGGTTACCATCATGGGGCATGTCGATCACGGCAAGACCTCGCTACTGGACTATATTCGCAAATCCCGGGTGGCCGAAGGTGAAGCGGGTGGCATAACCCAGCATATCGGCGCCTATCGGGTCAAAACCGATCACGGAACCATTACTTTCCTGGATACACCGGGACACGCGGCGTTTTCCGCCATGCGCGCCCGTGGTGCCAAGGCAACGGATATCATTATTCTGGTGGTGGCGGCGGATGATGGCGTCATGCCCCAGACCAAGGAAGCGGTACAGCACGCCAAGGCCGCCGGTGTTCCGCTGATTGTTGCCGTGAACAAGATCGACAAGCCGGAGGCCCAGCCGGATCGCGTGATGCAGGAACTGGTGGCCGAGGAGGTTGTGCCGGAAGATTGGGGTGGTGATACCCAGTTCGTTCAGGTGTCTGCCAAAACCGGTCAGGGCGTGGAAGAGCTGCTGGATGCGATTCTGCTCCAGGCCGAAATTCATGAATTCAAAGCGCCGGTTGAAGGGCTCGCCCAAGGCACCATAGTCGAGTCCAGTCTGGACAAGGGCCGGGGGCCGGTGGCCACGGTGCTGGTACAGTCCGGTACCCTGCGCAAGGGTGACGCAGTGGTGGCGGGCATGGAATATGGTCGCGTACGCGCCATGTTCGATGAGAACGGCAAACCGGTCAAGGAAGCCGGTCCCTCCACTCCCGTAGAACTGCTGGGGCTGTCCGGTACGCCTCAGGCGGGCGACAGCCTGGTGGCCCTGAAAGACGAGAAGAAGGCGCGCGAAGTAGCCGAGAAACGCCGTGAACAGCAGCGGGATTCCCGTCTGGCGGAACAGAAAGCCGCCAAGCTCAACGAGATGTTCTCCCGCATGGGGGAGGGCGACGTTGCCTATGTGAACCTGATCGTCAAGGCGGATGTGCAGGGGTCTGTGGAAGCCCTGAAGGAATCCCTGCAGAAGATCCATACGGATGAGGCCCGGGTGAAAATCGTCGCCGCGGGAGTGGGTGGCATCAATGAGTCCGATGCCAACCTGGCGCTGACCTCGGGGGCGGCCATTATCGGCTTCAACGTGCGGGCGGATGCGGCGGCGCGCAAGGTCATCGAGGAAAGTGACCTGGATGTGCGTTACTACAGCATCATCTATGAGGTCATCGATGACGTGAAACAGGCGGTGGCCGGTCTGCTTTCGCCGGAGATCAGGGAAGAGATCATCGGCCTGGCGGAAGTGCGCGATGTATTCCGTTCTTCCAAGCTGGGGGCGATTGCCGGCTGCATGGTGGTGGATGGCGTGGTCAGGCGCCACAGTCCCATTCGCGTATTGCGTGACAATGTGGTCATCTACGAAGGTGAGCTCGAATCCCTGCGCCGGCACAAGGATGATGTCAATGAGGTCAAGGCCGGAACCGAATGCGGTATCGGCGTGAAGAACTACAACGATATCAAGCCTGGCGATCAGATCGAGGTCTTCTCCCGCACCGAGGTGCAAAGAGAACTGGAATGAAGGAATTCAGTCGTGCCGACCGCATCGGATCCCAGATGCAGCGGGAACTGGCGCTGTTGCTCAGGGACGCAGTTAAGGATCCGCGCCTGTCGGAAGTGACGGTGCAGGAGGTGCGCGTGACCCGGGACCTGTCTCATGCCAAGGTGTATTTCACTGTTCTGGACAAGGCGGAAGCGGAATTCTTTACCCGCTTGCTGGGCAAGGCGGCGGGTTTTCTGCGCCGTCGCCTGGGGCAGGCGATGAAGCTGCGTACGGTGCCGGAGTTGAAGTTTGTCTACGACAGCTCCATAGAGGAGGGCCAGCGTCTGGAGGCGCTTATCCAGAAGGCGGTTTCCCGTGACAATGGAGAGGACGATGGGTAAACGCCGCCGTCGTGGACGCAATATCTCCGGAATTCTGCTTCTGGACAAACCCCCGGGTTTGACCTCCAATGCCGCCTTGCAGGAAGTGAAGCATCTTTACAAGGCGCAAAAGGCCGGTCATACAGGCAGCCTGGACCCGCTGGCCACCGGAATGCTGCCCCTGTGTTTTGGCAATGCGACCAAGATATCCGCCTTTCTCCTGGACGCGGACAAACGCTATCAGGTGCGGGTCAAGCTGGGTGAGGCGACCAGCACCGCCGATGCCGAGGGGGAGATCATCGAAACCAGTCCGGCGGATCACATCACCGAAGCGGACGTTCTGGCTCTGCTGCCACAGTTCAGCGGAGAGATCGAGCAGCTGCCGCCCATGTATTCCGCAGTCAAGCACAAAGGGCAACGTCTTTACCAACTTGCCCGACAGGGATTGGAAGTGGAGCGGGAAGCTCGCCAGGTGACGATTTTCGATCTGCGGCTTACGCACTTCGATGCCCCTGAGTTCGATCTGGACGTGCATTGCTCCAAGGGCACTTATGTTCGCACCCTGGCCGAAGACATGGGGAAAGCTCTTGGGGTTGGCGCGCATGTAAGCGTGTTGCGCCGTACTCAGGTAGGCCCTTTCCACGAGGAAGGCATGATCAGCATGGAACAGCTGCGCGAGACCCTGGATCAAGAGGGAATGCAGGGACTGGACAATTTGCTGTTGCCCATAGAAGCCGGGCTGGCCCACTGGCCCGCCGTACATCTTGGCGCGGACAGCAGTTTCTATGTAAAGCAGGGGCAGGCAGTACGTGTACCCAAGGCTCCTGCCGAAGGCTGGGTGCGCATCTATGGAGTAAATGACGAGTTCATAGGCGCCGGCGAAATTGATGAGGATGGCCTGGTTGCGCCACGTCGAATGTTGGCGAATCTGGGCTGAATGTAGGATAATTGTCTTTTGTTGCTGAAAACCGGGTTTTCAGCTTTTTTGTGTATCGCCAGTTCCGCCTGAACTCATTGTCGGACGGAATGTTGCATTTTGCAGGCGAATATTTCTATTGGAGAAACCATCATGGCAATGAGTGCAGAGATCAAGAAACAAATCGTGGAAGAATACGGCAAGAGCCCCAATGACACCGGCTCAACTGAAGTGCAGGTCGCTTTGCTGACCTGGCGCATCAATGACCTGACGCCCCATTTCAAGGAGCACAACAAGGATCACCATTCCCGCCAGGGATTGATTCGCATGGTCAATTCCCGCCGCAAACTTCTCGACTATCTCAAAGGCAAGGACGTGGAACGCTATCGCGAACTGATCAAGCGTCTCGGTCTGCGTCGTTAATCTCAAGCGAAGGAAACCTTAAGTGACTGCAATCAAAAAAGAGTTCCAGTTCGGCGATCACAAAGTGACGCTGGAAACCGGGGAAGTGGCCCGTCAGGCAGATGGCGCGGTAATCATCAACATGGAAGATACCGTGGTACTTTGTACCGTGGTGGGCGCCAAGCATGCGATGGAAGGCCGTGACTTTTTCCCCCTGACGGTCGATTATCAGGAAAAGACTTATGCCGCGGGCAAGATTCCCGGCGGTTTCTTCCGTCGTGAGGGGCGTCCTTCGGAGAAGGAGATTCTCGTGGCACGGCTTATCGACCGTCCTATCCGCCCCCTGTTTCCCAAGGGATACACCAATGAGACCCAGGTCATCTGTACCGTCATGTCTCTGAACCCTTATGTGGATCCCGAGATTCCGTCGCTCATTGGCACCTCTGCAGCGCTGGCGATTTCCGGGCTGCCTTTCCAGGGGCCTATCGGCGCGGCGCGGGTCGGCTACAAGGACGGGCAGTATCTGCTCAATCCTCCCGGCACCGGACTGAGCGAAGTCACGGATCTGGATCTTGTCGTGGCCGGTACGGACACTGCGGTGCTGATGGTGGAATCGGAAGCCCGTGAGCTGTCCGAGGAAGTCATGCTTGGCGCCGTGTTGTTCGGTCACGAGCAGATGCAGGTGGCCATTCAGGCGATCAAGGAGCTGGCTGATGAAGTAGGCAAGCCCACCATCGAATTCAGTGTTCCCGAGGAAGACAGTGCTCTGGCCGAGAAAGTGGCCGAGATTGCCGGCGCGGGTGTTGGCGAAGCCTACAGCATTGTCGACAAGATGGAGCGCTATGCGAGACTGGATGAGGTGAAGGCCGCTACCATCGAGGCCCTGTGTTCCGGTGAAGAGCCACAGTGGACCGAAGAACAGGTTTCCGCAGCACTGAACAAGCTGAAGAAGACGACCGTACGCAGTCGCATTCTTGCCGGCGAGCCGCGTATCGACGGTCGTGATACCAAGACCGTGCGCAATATCGAGATCAAAACCGGCATCCTGCCCCGCACTCATGGTTCAGCTCTGTTTACCCGGGGCGAGACCCAGGCGCTGGTTATCACCACGCTGGGTACGGAGCGCGATGCGCAGATCGTGGATGCTCTGGACCGTTCCTATCGTGAACCTTTCATGCTGCACTACAACTTCCCGCCTTTCTGCGTGGGAGAGACCGGCCGCGTGGGCAGCCCCAAGCGTCGTGAAATCGGTCATGGCCGTCTGGCCAAGCGGGGCGTGCTCGCGGTGATGCCGAATCTTGAGGAGTTTCCCTATTCCATTCGGGTGGTTTCCGAGATTACCGAGTCCAATGGTTCCTCCTCCATGGCTTCCGTATGCGGTACCAGCCTGTCCCTCATGGATGCAGGTGTGCCGGTGAAGGCGCCGGTTGCCGGTGTTGCCATGGGCCTGATCAAGGAAGGAGATGACTTTGCCGTACTCACCGATATTCTTGGTGATGAGGATCATCTAGGCGACATGGACTTCAAGGTTGCCGGAACCAGTGACGGGATCAACGCCCTGCAGATGGATATCAAGATTCAGGGCATCACCCGTGAAATCATGGATATCGCCCTGACTCAGGCCAAAGACGGTCGCATGTACATCCTTGAGCAGATGAACAAGGCCATCAATGCACCCCGTCAGGAAATGTCTGAACATGCGCCGCGCATCATTTCTTTCCGTATTCATCCGGACAAGATTCGTGATGTCATTGGCAAGGGCGGTGCAACCATTCGTGCCATCACCGAAGAAACCGGTGCTACTGTCGATCTGGACGATAGTGGTCTGGTCAAGATCTTTTCCGTGGACAAGGCGGCCGGTGAGAAAGCGCGCAAGCGGGTGGAACTGATCACCGCGGATGTGGAAGTGGGCACGGTCTATGAAGGCAAGGTTGCCAAGCTCATGGACTTTGGTGCTTTCGTAACCATTCTTCCGGGAAAAGACGGCCTCGTGCATATATCCCAGATCAGCGAAGAGCGGGTGGAAAAGGTCAGCGACAAGCTTTCAGAGGGAGATGTCGTGAAGGTCAAAGTGCTGGAAGTGGACAAGCAAGGCCGGATCCGTCTGAGCATGAAAGCCGTGGGAGAAGACGAATAAACACCGTTCTTTTCCCGGTGGCTAAGTAAAAACGGGGCTTTGGCCCCGTTTTTTTTGAGGGGATCCAGGAGTCTGTAGGATTTAACCCGAATATTGCACCAGAACGCGCAAAATGTGGGTTTTTTACCATGAATTACAGCATGTTGCGTGACGAGTATGCTGGGTACAGTTCGTACCTGTCATGCTATCCGGTTTTTCCCGGGATCTTTTCACCCAGCTTGCCCGAACGCACTGCAAGCCGATGAATAACATCGACTTTTGTCCGTTCGAACAATCCGGGCAAAAATCTCTCCGGGAAAATTCCGGATTCCGGTGCAATATTCCGGTTAACAGAATCAATCCGCAATCTTGTGCGTGGACAGGGGATAGCCGCAGTTCTGATAGAAGCGATAGTGATCCCGGCACAGTTGCAGCTGCTCCTGATCCACACATTCCGCTACCCGTTCGAAGCGGCTGAAATATTCCGGAATGGCTGCACGAAGATTGATCAGAACATCATGTTCATCCCCGGGATTGTCCTCGTCCGTGATCAGCACCGGGTTCAGTGAGGCATCGGCCTGGCCAAGAATGCCGTGAGGAATGAAATTCTGGTCCCGGTAGGTCCACAGCAAGCGGTTCATGTGGTGCAGATCCTCACGGCTGTCCGTGGCAATCAGCACCCGGTGTCCCGCATGCCAGGCCTTTTCCGCGAGCCGGACAGCCAGGGTGTATCGGTTTCCCCGGCTGCCCGCTTGCAGCACATAGAAATCCACCCGGGTCATTCCGCCAGTTTGCAGCGCGCCAGAAGCAGTTGCATGAGCATGGGTACCGGGCGTCCGGTAGCGCCCTTGTCGCCGCTCTTCCAGGCGGTTCCGGCAATATCGAGGTGAGCCCATTTGTATTTTTCAGTGAACCTGCCGAGGAAACAGGCGGCAGTAATGGTGCCGGCTCCCTTGCCGCCGATATTGGCCATGTCGGCAAAATTGCTGTCCAGCTGCCGGTTGTAATCATCGTTCATGGGCAGACGCCAGCAGGGATCATTGATGGCATCTCCTGCGCGCAGCAATTCATCTGCCAGTTTGTCGTCATTGGCCAGCAGCCCGGTGGTATGGTGGCCCAGGGCAACCACACAGGCGCCGGTAAGGGTGGCTACATCCACGACTGCGGCGGGCTTGAAGCGTTCGGCGTAGGTCAGGGCATCACACAGAATCAGGCGTCCTTCGGCGTCGGTGTTTAGAATTTCTATGGTAAGACCGGCCATGCTGGTAACGATGTCACCAGGCTTGTTGGCTGCACCGTCGGGCAGGTTTTCCGAAGAAGGAACGATGCCTACCACATTCATGGGAAGCTCCAGTTCGGCACAGGCTTTCAGGGTGCCGATAACGCTGGCGCCGCCACACATGTCGTATTTCATTTCGTCCATGTTGGCAGAGGGCTTGATCGATATGCCACCTGCGTCGAAGGTCAGCCCCTTGCCTACCAGAACTACCGGACGGCTGCTGGCGGAAGCGCCACGATATTCCATGACGATGAGTTTTGCCGGTTCCCGACTGCCTTTGGAAACCGACAGCAGCGCGCCCATGCCCAGCTTTTCCATTTGTTTCTCGCCAAGGGCGCTGACCTTGAGCTTGGCATTGCCGGTGCCGAGTTTTTTTGCCTGGTTTGCAAGATAGCTGGGGGTGCAGATATTGCCGGGCAGATTGGCGAGATTCTTTGCCAGCGTCATGCCGCCGGCAATGGCTTGTGCGTGGCTCAGGGCTTTTTTCACTGTACTGGCGCCAGCACGTGATCCTGAGATCAGGGTCATTTTGTTCAGTGGATGGAGGGGGTGATCCTTCTGGCTTTTGCACTGATCGAAGAGATAGAGTTGCGCCTCCGCGGCAAGTACGGTATCGCGAGTGGCAGCGTAGATTTCAGACTTGTCGGCAAACTCCGGTGGGAGTAAAAATGCACAATCCCTGGTGGCTCCGTCATTGAGCTGGGTGATGGCCTTTTCCATGGCAGAGGCCAGTGATTTCGGGCTCAGGTTTTTTTTCTTTCCCAGCCCCACAAGCAGTACACGTTCAGCACGGATGCCTGGCACATCATAGAGCATCAGCGTCTGTCCGCATTTTCCGTTCAGGTCCCGTTTTTTCAGTACTGATTTCAGGGCGGTGAGTGTATCTGTGCTCAGACTGTTCAGGCTTTCTCCCGCCTGTCTGCCTTCAAACACCCCAAGGATCAGACACTGGGTGGCAAGTTTGTCGGCGGCGGTGGTTTTACTCAGGTAGCGCATAGGTTTTCCGTCTTGTTATTTTGCAAGGGGCAGAGTTTACAATCTATTTCACTATCCTGCATGGTCTTGTTGCTGTGGCGGAACCCATCCCGGTGGTGGCATTCCCCCGTCAGTATTCTTGCGGATAAAAGGCTGACCCGCCAGCGATCTGAGCTGGAGTAAACTCAACGGCTGAATGAACAAGACAGGGCAGGGCGGCAAAGGTAGAATTCACAAACCGAATCCAGGCAACCTTCCAGGTCAGTTTTTTGCTGTTCTCCATAATCGACAGAATGCTCATGCGCGAGGTATTGAAAACCTTGCTAGTTATCGTGAGCGTTTTGCTGTTGCTGATCCTGACCAATTCCCTGGTGCTGCTTTTGGGGCAGGTAGCAGCTGGCAGCATCAGCATGAAAGTCATGGGCGTACTGGTAGGGTTGAAGATCATCAAGCTGCTTGGTTTCATTTTGCCACCGGCTTACTTCTTTTCCATTCTCTGGAGCCTGGGGCGCATGTACCGTGACAGTGAAATGGTGGCCATCAATTGTGCGGGCGTGGGTTTGTCCCGACTGTACCGGGTATTTTTTCTGACCGCCATTCCTCTGGCCGCGCTGGTGGCGGTGCTGGTATTCCTGGTTCTGCCACAGGCGAGAGTCTATGCAGACAATTTGCAGTTGCAGGAAAAGAAACAGTTTCGTATTGGGGGACTAAAGCCTGGCGCTTTCAACGAGTTCGGCAAGGGGCGGTTCATGATCTATGTCGGACAGGCCGATGAAGAGGGGGACGGTCTTCGGGATGTTTTCGTCCGTTATGTGCTGAACGGGGAGCCAGGGATACTTGTGGCTGACCGGGCCAGATTGACGGAGTCGGAAGAAACCGATGCAAAATACCTGTTGCTGGAAGAGGGACAGCGCTATCAGGGAGTGCCTGGAAAGACGCCGTTTTCCGTTGCCGATTTCCGGCGCTACGCCATATTGTTGCCGGATGCCGCCGCGCAAGCCGCCAAGATAAGTCGAACGGCTCTTCCCACGAGCGTACTCCTGGCCAGTGACGATATAAAAATGAAGGCCGAGCTGCAGGACCGGCTTTCCGCCCCATTGTCGGTTTTCGCCCTGATGCTGCTAAGTGTGCCGCTGGCGCGTTCCCTGCCTCGTCAGGGGGTGTATGGAAGGCTCACTCTGGCAGTAATCATCTATGCGATCTACATGAACCTGTTGGGGCTGGCCGAGAAATGGATGGCCAAGGGCGTGACGCCGGAATGGATGGGAATCTGGTGGGTGCCCGGGCTGGCGATGCTGCTGGCCGTGCTGATCACGCGCGCGGATCGTCTGAGCTATTCACCCTTGTGGCGAAATCTCAGGGGGCGCCTGGCATGAGGCGTATCGACCGCTATGTTGCCGTCACTGTAATCAAGGCCACATTGATGACCTTGCTGGTGCTGACCATTCTGACTTTTGTCCTGGCGCTGGTGGATGAAATCGAGGATCTGGGCAAGGGTGAATATACGAGCGTGGATGCCATGATCGTGGCAGCCTGTTCCGTGCCGCGTTTTCTGTATGAGGCTTTCCCCGTTTCGGCCCTGATCGGCGCCCTGCTCGGCATCGGCGGAATGGCTAATGCCGGGGAGCTGGTCGCCATGCGCGCTGCGGGAATGAGTACCTGGCAGATTATTGCCGCTGTTCTCAAGGGTGGGATGTTGCTCATGCTGCTGGTCGTAGTGGTAGGGGATGGCATCGGTCCGGTGCTGGAGCAGTATGGCAATCAATACCGGCTGGAAAAACAGAAAAAACAGATTACTTTCAGTTCCCGCAACGGTTTTTGGGCCAAGGATGGAGACACCATGGTCAATATCCGTCAGCTGACTCCAGAGGGAACATTGCAGGATGTGAGTATCTATCGCTTCGATAAAGCGGGTGAACTGAAGACCATGATTCACGCGGGTCTTGGGGAATACCGCGATGAACAATGGGTGCTGGGGGCGGTGCGTCAGACCCGGATAGGGAAAGACCGGCTGCTGATGGAGCGAAAAAAAACGCTGGAATGGCGCTCTGTCGTGGATCCGGCGGTTCTCAGTGCTGCCTTTATCGATCCCATCATGCTCCCGGCCTGGCAGCTGTGGGAACAGATACAAAGCCTCAAATCCAGGCAGCAGACCGCAGCCCGGTATGAAGTGACTTTCTGGAGCAAGGTGGCCGTGCCGCTGACTACCCTGGCCATGCTGGTTCTTGCCATGCCCCTGGTCATGGGTGGCGGGCGTGATGTTTCCGCCGGGCAAAGGATTTTGTGGGGCGCCATGCTGGGGACGCTGCTGTATCTGTTCAGCCGGGGATTTTCCTTTCTGGTGCTGGCCATGGATCTGCCGCCGGTGCTGGTGGTGTTCTTTCCTCTGCTGGTGATAGTCATGTTGGTCGTGTGGATCCGGCATTTGGCGCTCTGAGCCAGATAATCTTCTCCGATGTGTGGACACTGTTTTGCTGATTTATGGGATAATTCAAAATTGCCTTGCGCCCGGAATGTCTTCCGTGGGCAGGTGTTGGAGCATGAAAGGTTTTTCTGCTATCTGAGCAGGATCGGGCATCAAACTGTGACAAGAATTTGAACAATATGCATATCGGAATACCCAAGGAAAGCCTGGCGGGCGAGGCTCGCGTGGCGATTACCCCGGACATAGCCAGAAAGCTTGTGAGCAAGGGCTTCACTCTCAGCCTGGAAAATGGCGCGGGACTGGCGGCCGGCTATCATGATGGCGATTATGAAGCAGCAGGGGTTTCCCTGGTGGAGCGTGATGTGGCGCTGGCGGCGCAGATCGTTACCAAGGTGCGCAAGCCCGATCAGGATGAGATTGCCGCCATGAGTGAAGGTGCTCTGTTCATCGGGCATATCGAGACTTGCGAAGACGATGGTACTCTGAAAGCCATGTTCGAACGCTCCATACGCCCGCTGGCCATGGAACGCATTCCCAGAATTTCCCGTGCGCAGTCCATGGATGCGCTGTCCTCCCAGAGCAATATTGCCGGATACCGTGCGGTTATCGAGGCGGCAGCCCGGTATGGGCGCTTTTTCCCGCTCATGATGACTTCCGCCGGATCGGCCAAACCGGCCCGTGTGATCGTGCTTGGCGCAGGTGTGGCCGGGCTTCAGGCGATCGCCACCGCCAGACGCCTGGGGGCTGATGTATATGCCTATGACATTCGCCCGGAAACCCGTGAGCAGATCGAGTCACTGGGCGCCAAACCCATCGACCTGGATATTGGTGAAGAAGGTGCGGGCGAAGGCGGTTATGCCCGAGAGCTTTCTGAAGAAGCCAAGGCGCGGCAGCAGGAATTGCTTGCCGATGAGCTGGCAAAAGCCCATGTGATCATTACCACCGCGCTGATTCCCTGCCGGCCCGCGCCGGTGCTGGTTACGGAAGAGGTGGTCAAGCGCATGCGCGAGGGTTCCGTGATCGTGGATCTGGCTGCAGCCAACGGGGGCAATTGTCCCCTGACTGAGGCAGACAAGGTAGTGCAGAAACATGGCGTGTTTCTGGTCGGACATACCAATTACCCGTCGATGATGGCCGGGGATGCGAGCGCTTTCTACGCGCACAATATCGCCAATCTCCTCGCCATCATGGTCGAGGAAACAGAAAACGGGCTGGTGCTCAAAGACCTGGCGGAAGACGAAATCACCGCCGCCGCCCTGATCACTCCAGAAAACTGATTTTTCCGAGGAGCAAAGAAATGCCAGACACACTGGTTGCATTATATGTATTCGTACTGGCCTGTTTTATCGGGTATTTTGTCATTTGGGGCGTGACCCCCTCCCTGCACACCCCCCTGGTTGCCCTGACCAATGCCATTTCCGGGATCGTCATTGTAGGCGCCTTGCTGGTGACCGGTGCGGAATCGGCAGGAACCAGCGCGGAAATCATCGGCTTTTTTGCGGTGCTGCTGGCGTCGATCAATGTATTTGGTGGCTTTCTTGTCACCAACCGGATGCTGGCCATGTTCAAAAAGAAAGAAAAGAAGTAACGGAGCGCGATGATGGAGATTTCGGCAAATACCCAGGCATTGGCCTACCTGGTCGCAGCGGTGCTGTTCATACTTGGACTGAAGGGGCTGACTCATCCTGCATCCGCACGCAAGGGCAACTTCTTTGGCATGGCCGGCATGGCGATTGCCATTGGCGCCACCCTGCTGGGCAGTGAGGTTCAGTCCTATGGCTTCATCATCGCCGGTGTGGTAGCAGGCGCGATTATTGGTTCGGTGCTGGCAGCCCGTGTACAGATGACGGCCATGCCTCAACTGGTGGCGGCCCTGCACAGCTTTGTTGGCATGGCGGCAGTGCTGGTGGCTTTGGGAACCTATCTGAACAAGGCGCAGGCCGGACTGCTCAATCCGGTACTCATGGGTGAATTGTCGGCAGGCATCGTCATTGGCGCCATTACCTTTTCCGGTTCGGTGATCGCCTTCGGCAAGCTCCAGGGCCTGATCTCCGGGGCCCCAGTGATCTTCAAGGGACAGCACCTTCTCAATGCGTTGCTTGCCCTGGTCACGGTTGGTTTCGCCGTCGTGTTTGCCACCACTGAGGCTTCCTGGGCGCTGGTGCTGATGACCATCCTGGCCTTCGTTCTCGGATTTACCCTGATCATACCCGTCGGTGGTGCGGACATGCCGGTGATCATTTCCATGCTCAACAGTTATTCCGGCTGGGCAGCGGCGGCCACGGGTTTTACCCTGGGTAACAACCTGTTGATCATCGTAGGCGCTCTGGTGGGCTTTTCCGGCGCCATTCTGTCATACATCATGTGCCGCGCCATGAATCGTTCCATCATCAATGTGGTGTTTGGCGGATTTGGTGGAGAAAGCGAGGGCGGCCCCAGTGCCGTGGCCCAGGCGGCGGAAAAAGGGGTAAAGGCCGCATCCGTGGAAGACGCCATCTACTGGATGGAAGATGCCAACCGGGTGATCATCGTTCCGGGATATGGCATGGCGGTCGCACAGGCTCAACATGCGCTCAAGGAACTCATGGAGCTTCTGGAAGAAAACGATGTGGAAGTGAAGTTTGCCATACATCCTGTAGCAGGGCGCATGCCCGGACACATGAACGTGCTGTTGGCGGAAGCGGATATTCCCTATGATCATGTGCTGGAAATGGACGAAATCAATCCCGAGTTTGCGACCACGGACGTTGTTCTGGTGGTGGGCGCGAATGATGTGACCAACCCCGCGGCCAAGACCGACCCTTCCAGCCCTATCTATGGCATGCCCATTCTGGATGTGGCCAAGGCGCGTAATATCTATGTCATCAAGCGTTCCATGCGTCCTGGCTACTCGGGGGTGGAAAACCTGCTCTATTACCAGGACAATTGTTCCCTGATATTCGGTGATGCCAAGGATGTTTGTGAAGGAATGGTGACAGCTCTCAAGGGGGGAGGTCACTGAATTTCCTCTCCAGGCACTTTGCTTCCATCCAGACCGGTCTTTATTTTCTCTGGTACCCGGCAGATGAATGCCTCCGGGTTACGGAGGGTGCCGAAAAATTCCTGCCATTGATTTTGCACCTCAATCCTGACTGAAAATGGCAAGGATATCCTTGTCCTGCGCGGACGCTCCGCTTTTCTCCAGATGCCCTGATACCTTCAGTGCTTCGGATTTGATGACCTGCCTGGCATCAAAACCTGACAAATGTCAGTTTTTCTTGATAATGTTGATGTGAATCAAGTTTTTTCCCTCATATTTCTGTGTATTATAAATTCACTCCCGCATAGGGATAAATACAGTTAATAATAAAAAACTAATATAGATCGGAAAAGATTTTGAAGGAGGATGTACCATGACGACTATTGCTGACCTTCACCGGCGGCGCCGGGATATTGTTGAAACGGCTTCAGTTATTGACAATCTGCTGACGCCCGAGCAATTGTCTGTCAATGCCATTGCCAAGGTCACTCACATCCTGTTGTGTGACCTGTGCGAAATGGTGACAGAACACCTGGCGGATGAGCACAAAGGTCTCTATCCAAACCTCTTGACTCATGAGAAATCGTCAGTCAAGAACATGGCGTGGGGACTGATAAACAATGACAAATTGCTCAAGCCGGAGTTTTCCCAGTACAAGAGAAAATGGCTGAAGGATTGTGAATTCCAGTTCACCGATGCCTTTATCGATGATACCAGGGGAATATTGAAGAGTTTGAAGCAACGCATGGATCTGGAGGAGACTACAGTGATTCCCAAGCTGGAGAAGGCGGAGATCTTCGCAACAGCCTGAGAACCAAATACTGTACCTTGCTCAATCAACCGGCCTCGCGCCGGTTTTTTATGTCCATGGAAGGACGGTATGCCGCGGGCGCAGGGACGCGCAGGAGCGGCGATGTCCATGGCACTGGTAATTGTTTCCGTACCATTGATTGTTTCTTGTTCAGGATCCCGGTTTATTGAGATGCCTTTCAGTGTCCTTTTTCCAGTTGATCCGCCATGTGCAGGAAGTTTTTCAGCCTTTCCGGATGGATATGTCCTTCTTCCACGGCCTCGATCAGGGCACAACCTGGCTCATTGCAGTGCCGGCAGTTGCTGAAACGGCATTTTCCCAGATAGGGGGCGAACTCACGGAATCCTGATTCCAGCTCCCATATGCCGATCTTCCCCAGACGAAAGCTGCGGACTCCGGGAGAGTCGATGATTTCAGCGCCGTTGCCGAGAAAATGCAAGGTGGCCACGGATGTGGTATGTCTGCCCAGTCCACTGGCTTCGGACAATTCGCCCACGGCTTCTTCGGTGCGGGGAATGAGGGCGTTGATCAGGGATGACTTGCCTACCCCGGACTGGCCTACGAGAATGCTGGTTTCTTCTTCAAGATGATCGAGCAGGGGCTCCAGGCCGTTTTCCTGCTTGGCGCTTACACCGATGACGGGATAACCGATATCCTCATAGCGGATGAATTTCTGGCGAAACGCCTTCCATTCTTCCGTAGCCAGGAGGTCTGCCTTGTTCAAGGTGATCAACGCCCTGACGCCAATCAGTTCCGCGGCGATGAGGTATTGGTCCGTCAGGTAGCCGGTAGGAGCAGGTCGGGGCGCCAGCACCACGACCAGTTGAGTGATATTGGCTGCCAGGGGTTTGTCCCTGCCGCTGTAGTCCGGGCGGGACAATACGGTGTTTCTCGGAAGCAGGGCGACTACCACACCCTGATCATTGGCCACCGGCTGCCAGAGTACTTTGTCTCCACATACGATCTCTCCGAGATTCTGTCGGAACAGGCAGTGATGTTGTCTGGCGTCATCATCCTGCACAATCAGATGCTGCCCATGTCTTCTGATTACCCGCCCTTCCCGAACATCTTCTGCATCCGCATCCTGCAAAGCCTGATCTGCTTTTTCTGCAAGACGCCTGCGCCGTTCTTTCTGCAGTTGGGCAATGCGTCCACGCTGCCTCTTGGTGAGCCGGCGGCCGGCCATCAGAAGATCTGGCTCATTGCTTGAAATGGTAGTAGTTGTCGTTGAGATATTGGGTCAGGGACAGGATGTCGTCGTCGAACAGCTTTTTTCCCAGATTCGCATCACACATGCGTACCTGGGATTCCAGACCAGGCAGCGAACTTACCCGACGATTGCTGCGGGTATAGACCTTGCTGTCGTGACAGCCGGTACAGTTGCTCTGATGATATTTTTCGGCGTGGAAGTCGTCGCTGGCCTGTGCGGCACCAATGACCAGAATCGCGCAGGCTGAGGCAAACAGAAAATTTTTCATGATGTTGTCCAGAATGTTGGTGGTTATGACCTGATTTTAGAAGATAAATGTGCAATGCGCACTGTTGCCGGCGGATGACTATGGTGGAAAGCGGAATACAGATGATCTGGTGTCAGGGTGCTGGCATTGTCCCGGTATATTTTTACCAGGCCGTTTATGAGGCCTTGCGCGCTTGCCTGAGCAGCGGCGTAGTCGTCAGCTTCGAACTCATGTTTGCGGGACATGGCTGAGAATAACGGTGTGAAAAAAGTGGTGAACACCGGGATGACCAGCAGGAACAGGGACAGGGCGGCGGCGTTGTTCTGGGCGGATACTCCCAGGCCCTGGAAAAACCAGGGTTGTTGCCGCAGCCAGCCAAGCAGCGCCAGACCCAGCAGGGAAACCAGGGCCATGATGAGCATGCTTTTGAGGATATGCCGATGCTTGAAATGCCCCAGTTCATGAGCCAGTACAGCTTCGATTTCATCTGCGCTGAGTCCGTCCAGGAGGGTGTCGAAGAATACGATGCGCTTGTTTTTGCCGAAGCCGCTGAAGTAGGCGTTTCCATGGGCCGAGCGTTTCGAACCATCCATGACGAACATGCCCCGACTGTGGAACCCGCAGCGTTGCAACAGGGTTTCCAGACGTTCCCTTAGGGGCTGGTTTTGCAATGGCGAAAATTTGTTGAACAGGGGGGCGATCAGCGTCGGATAGGCCCAGTTGAAGGAGAGAATGAACAGCATCCAGACCAGCCAGGCGGCCAGCCACCACAGGTTGCCGGCCTGATTCATGAGCCACAGGATGCTGGCGACCAGGGGGGTGCTGATGACAAGCATCAGTCCGAGTTGCAGCAAACGGTCGAGAAAAAACTGACGGATGCTGTTTCGGTTGAAGCCAAAACGCTCTTCGATTCCGAAAGTACGCCAGATGCCAAGAGGCAGTTCCAGCAGGGTGGAAATGCCGAGTACGGAGATGAGCAATCCGGTACCCTGCCACACCCCCGGCCAGGGGGTTTGTTGCCATAGGCCCTGTAACCAGTCCAGTGCGCCACCCAGGGTCCAGCCCAGAAGCAGGATGGCATTGAACAGGATACTGATGCGTTCGAACTGAATCTGCGCCATGCTGTAGTCGGCGGCTTTCTGGTGTTGTGCAAGGGTGATGCGCTGTGCAAATGCGTCAGGAACCTGGTGGCGATGGCCGCGCACGGATCTGGCCTGGCGCCACAGCAGCCAGTATTCCAGCAAAGCGCCCCCGGCAAGCAGGACGAGAAAAAACCAGGTGAACAGGTTCATGAGGCAGAAGGGATGTTTGCAAAGTGGCCATATTTTACGCAATACCTTGGCCGCATGCCGTAAAATAATGACATTGATTTCTTACTCATGTAAAAGAACATGCCAGTTTCCAAGGAAAACCTGATCTGGATCGATCTGGAAATGACCGGTCTGGATACGACCCGGGATCAGATCATCGAGATTGCTACCATCATTACCGACAGCCAGCTGAATATACTGGCCGAAGGGCCGGAGCTTGCCATTTACCAGCCGGAGGAGGTTCTGGCCGGAATGGATGAGTGGAATACTCGTCAGCATGGGCAGTCGGGCCTCAGCGACAGGGTTCGCAGCAGTGATTGTGATGCCGCGCAAGCAGAGGCGGAGACCCTGAAATTTCTACGGGAATGGGTGCCTGCCGGAGTTTCTCCCATGTGCGGCAACAGTATCTGTCAGGATCGTCGTTTTCTCGCCCGCCTGATGCCAGAGCTGGAAGCCTATTTCCATTATCGAAATCTGGATGTGAGCAGTCTCAAGGAACTGGCCAATCGCTGGGCTCCCGGTTTGGCGGAAGGTTTCAGTAAACAGGGTTCTCATCTGGCCATGGATGATATCCGGGAATCCATTGCGGAGCTGGCCTACTACCGGGAAAATTTCATCAGGATCTGAATCCATGGCGCAAGTGTCACTCCTCCCTGGAAACGCCCCAGCGACAGTTCATCGAGACCCCAAAAAAATAAACGAAATCGATTATTCCGTTTTCTTTTCGGCTTCGGTTTGTTGCTCTTTGAGGACGGCTTTGGCTTCATCGCCCAGGTTCACTGCGCTCATGGCTTTTTCAAACAGACTGCTCGGGGGCGGCTGCCAGTCGGGTACGCTGATGATGGCCTTGGGATCCTTGGGGGCGCCTTCTCCGCGGATGGGAGGCAGTGGCTGGTAGTCACCAACGATTCGGGCCAGTTTGTCGTCCTTGAAATACAGGGTCAGGCGCTTTTCCAGCTCTATGGTTCCGATGCCCATGCCATAATAGTAGTCCCAGCGGTCATTGTGAAAAACATCCTGGAGCAAGGCCGTGCCCATAATCAGTTCCACCTGTTTCTTGTGCATGCCGGGCTTGAGCTGATTGACGTTGTCCTGGACGATAAGATTACCCTGGATGATTTGCGGCCTGTAGACAAAAGGCAGTTTTTCCAATGACTCGGGAATGACATTGCCGAAAAGATCCCAGGTGTCCTTGTCGATGTCGATACTGCTGCATCCCCCAAGGCTTGCAGTCAGGGCAACAGAAATGAGAAGCTTACGCATTGGCATCCCGTGTTAGCTGAAAGTGCATCAGGCGCACATGATAGCGGATTCTTTCCCTGAGGACATCCCGGGAAGGAATCACAGCAGGGCATCTCGAATGATCGAGAACCCCGGTAGTGAAACAGGAAGCCCCGGTTTCCGCATCCCTGTTCGAGAGTACACGCATAATGGATCAACAAATCATTCGCAAAGCCGGCCTCAAGGTTACCCTGCCCAGGATGAAGATTCTGGAGATTCTTGAAGAGAATGCCGAACATCATATGACGGCAGAGGATGTGTACAAGGAACTGCTGGCCAGAGATGAAGAGATCGGGCTGGCGACCGTATATCGGGTACTTACCCAGTTCGAGGCGGCAGGGCTGGCAGAGCGTCATCATTTCGAGGGCGGGCAGGCGGTTTTCGAACTCAATCGTGGAGAACACCATGATCACATTGTCTGTCTCAACTGTGGGAAGGTGGAAGAGTTTGTGGATGAGACCATCGAGAAATGCCAGGCCAAGATCGCCCGCAAACATGGCTTCAACATTGCGGATCATTCGCTGACTCTCTACGGGGAATGTACGGATCCCAAATGCCCGAACCGGCCAGATTGAAATACCGGCAAGAGGCGGTTATCCAATCATTTCCCGGGCGTGCGCCAGGGTTTGTTCGGTGATTCTGGCGCCACCGAGCATGCGCGCGATTTCTTCCACGCGTTGATGCTCGTCCAGGGCTTCAATGGTGGTTTGGGTGCTTTTCCCATCGGTTTGCTTGCTCACGCGCAATTGCTGGTGCGCCTGACTAGCGACCTGGGGCAGGTGAGTGACACAGAGCACCTGGCTGGTTTTCCCGAGTTGACGCAGTAATCGCCCAACGGTTTCCGCGGTGGCGCCGCCGATTCCCGAGTCCACCTCGTCGAATATCAGGGTGGGAAGTTCGGAGAAGCGGGTGGTGGCGACCTGAATGGCCAGACTGATGCGTGACAATTCGCCGCCGGAAGCCGTGCTGGCCAGGGGCGCCAGGGGCTGGCCAGGATTGGCGCTGACCATGAAACAGATATTGTCCATGCCATGAGCGCCGGGTTCTTCCTCCTCGACCGGGGTGATGCTTACGTCGAATACGCCGCCCTGCATGCCCAGTTCCTGCATGCTGGCGGTGATGGTTTCGGCAAGTTTCCGGGCGGCCCGGGTCCGGCTGCGGGAGAGCTTGCGCGCGGTTGCCCGGCAATGCTTGTCCAGTTCCATCAGCTTTTGTCCCAGGCTAGCGAGGATCTGGTCGGCGTTGTCCAGATCGTTTTTTTCTTTCTTGAGCTGTTCCAGCAGCTCCGGCAGCCGGTCGGCGCTCACCTGGTGCTTGCGCGCCAGTTCGTGAATGCTGCCCAGACGGGTGTCGATTTCGGCAAGCAGCGCCGGATCATATTCAATGCAGGCCGCCTGATCGCGCAGCAGACTGACGGCTTCCTCAAGCTGGATGCGAGCGCTTTCCAGCAATTCTCCGGCAGGCAGCAGATGTTCATCCAGGCGGCTCAGGGTTTCCAGCTGGACACATGCGCGGGCAAGCACGGGTTGTGCGGCTTGCTCATCCTCGAACAGGGTTTGCACCAGATTGCCCAGTTCCCGGCCCAGTTCTTCCGCGTGGGCGAGGCGCTTTTGCCGGGCTTCCAGTCGTTCCAGTTCTGTTTCTTGCAGATCCAGCCTTTCCAGTTCATCGATCTGAAACTGCAGATAGTCCAGGCGCTGATTGCGTTCTCGTGATTGCTGTTGCAACTCCTGGAACTGCTGATTTGCCGCACGGTATGCCCGGTAACTGTCCTTCATGGCCTGTACCAGCGGGTCATGATCCGCCCAGGCGTCGAGCAGCATTCTTTGGTTGGAGGCACGCATCAGGGTCTGGTGTTCATGCTGACCGTGAATGCTGACCAGCAGGCTGCCCAGTTCCGAGAGCAGAGCCTGGGGTACGGGCCGGCCATTGATGAATGCACGGGAGCGGCCATGACGTGCAAGTACACGGCGCAGGATGCACTCGCCGTCGCTGTCCAGCGCCTGATGTTGCAACCAGTCCCGGGCGGACGGATGTTGGCTGACATCGAAAACCGCATTGATTTCCGCCTGGTCACTACCGTTGCGGATCATGCCCTTGTCGGCCTTGCCGCCCAGGGCCAGCCCCAGGGCATCCACCAGAATGGACTTGCCCGCGCCGGTTTCTCCGGTAAGGGCGGTCAGGCCTGTCTGCAGATCCAGCGCCAGTTCATGAACGATGACCAGATTGTGAATCTGGATATGTTGCAACATTCAGGGTCGCCCGCCCCACCCCAGCTTGGCGCGCAACAGGGTGAAATGATCATGTTCCAGGGGGTGGAACAGGCGAATGGGCCGCGGGTATTTACGGACTTCCAGATGTTCTCCTTCTTCCAGCATCAGACTGGACTGGCCGTCACAGGTAACTCTGAGATGATTGGGGTCGGTGTTTCCACTGGCCTCGATGCAGATTTCGCTGTCGCCATGCACCACGATGGGGCGGTTGCTCAGATGATGGGGGCAGATGGGAACCAGGGCGATGGCATTCAGGCTGGGTTCCAGCAGGGGACCGCCCCCGGACAGGGCATAGGCGGTGGAGCCGGTAGGCGTGGAGATGATGATGCCGTCAGAGCGCTGGGAATCTACATAACGCCCGTTGATGCGGGTCTCGAACTCGATCATGCGCGCCGTGTTCCATTTGTGCAGCACCACGTCATTGAGGGCCAGTTGGCGCTTGTCCGCGCCGATGCGCGCTTCCAGCAGGAAACGCTGGTCTTCGATGTACTGTCCGTGGAGTATGGAAGCCAGGGCTTCGAGCATGTGCTCTGGAGAGATGTCCACGAGAAAGCCCAGGCGCCCCTGGTTGATGCCGACCAGGGGAGTGTTCTCATCGGCCATTTCCCGGGCGGCATTGAGAAAAGTGCCATCGCCACCCACGACCAGGGTCAGATCACAGATTCGCGCCAGTTCCGCCTTGGATGGCAGATGTTTTTTCTCTCCCAGCGTCAGGGCCGCGCTTCTTGCAAGATGCACATTCAGCCCCATGTCTGTGAGGAATTCGCGCAGCCTTTCCAGGACAGGTGCAATCCGGTCGTCACCGGGTTTGGCAATCAGGCCTATGTTCTGGAATCTGCTTTCTTTCTGTTTCACAACAATCGGTTTTTTTCTGGAGAATGCGCAACAAGATAACATTCATCAGAAAAAATGAAAGGGGCAGGCGCAATGGCGATATAATTGCGGGTCGGGATCTCCTGAATGGGAGCGCGTTGATTTCTTACCGGATGTGATGAACATGCAAGGCAAACAGGCGCTAAACGAACGTGCGCAGCACTTTCTCAAGGTGCTGATCGAGCGGTATATCCGTGAGGGGCAGCCGGTGGGTTCGCGTACCCTGGCCAAGGATGCGAACATGGAGCTGAGCCCGGCCACCATCCGCAATGTCATGGCGGATCTGGAGGAACAGGGGCTGATTGTTTCGCCACATACTTCCGCCGGGCGCATCCCCACCGTGCATGGCTATCGGCTGTTCGTCGATTCCCTGATTTCCCTGCAACCCATGGAAGATCAACTGGTGGAGCGCTTGAACAAGGAGCTGGCCGAAGAAGAGGCGCCGCAGAATCTGGTCGAGCATGCCTCGCGCTTCCTTTCCGGCCTGACGCACATGGCGGGAGTGGTGATGATGCCTCGCCATGACCAGATCGTCATCCGGGAGTTGCAGTTTGTGCATCTTTCCGCCAGCCGGGTGCTAGCCATCCTGGTGACCAGCCAGGGAGAAGTGCTTAACCGCATCGTGGAGACTTCGCGTCTTTTTACTCGGGCAGAGCTGGAGCAGGCCAGCAATTTCATCAATTCCCATTATCGGGGGATGGAGCTGGAAGCGATCAAGAATCGCATACTCGAGGAAATGCAGGCGCACAAAAAGGACATGGACCGGCTCATGCGCGAGGCGCTGAGCATTGCCGGACAAGCTCTTGAAGAAGAGGGTGAAGAGCAGGACTATGTGGTATCCGGGCAGACCAACCTCATGGATTTCGACGAACTGGCGCAACTGGATCGAATCAAGGTTCTGTTCGAGGCATTTTCCGAGAAGCAGGAGATCCTGCATTTGCTGGATCGTTGTGGCCAGGCGGAAGGGGTACAGATCTTCATTGGTGAAGAGTCCGGATATGGTCCCCTGGACAAATGCAGCGTGGTGACCGCACCCTATGAGGTGGAAGACCGGGTGGTCGGGGTGCTGGGCGTCATCGGTCCCACGCGCATGGCCTATGACCGGGTGATACCGATTGTGGACATCACGGCAAAAATGTTGGGAGCAGCCTTGAAAAGCGCCTGACTTACCCTTATTTCATTGCAAAATTCAATGGCCTTTTCCGCTTGCGGTATCTGCCGCCGGGAATGGCTGCATGTCATATTCTCGCAGAGGTGAACAGTGGACAAAGAGCAGGAACAGGTGAGCGAGGAAATCCCCGCCAACGACAACCAGGAAGCATCTGCCCCGGATCAGGAGCAGGATCTTTCTGCCGAGGAACTGGGGCGCATGCTCGATGACGCGCGTAACAAGGCGGATGAACACTGGGAACAGGTGGTGCGCGCCCGCGCCGAAATGGACAACCTGAAGAAACGGCATCAGCGGGAACTGGAAAATGCCCACAAGTATGGCCTGGAAAAGTTCGTTGGCGAGCTTCTGGGCGTATGGGATAGCCTGGAAATGGGCTACCAGGCCGCCAGGGAGAACCATGATGTGGAAAAACTGCTTGAAGGCACTGAACTTACGCTAAAGATGCTGAGCGACGCCATGACCAAGTTCGGCGTGGAGCAGATCGACCCGGAGGGTCAGCCCTTCGATCCGGATCTGCACCAGGCCATGGGCATGGTTCCCACCGGGGATGTACCGCCGAATACCGTGGTTCAGGTGGTGCAGAAGGGCTACTCCCTGAACGGGCGTCTGGTGCGTCCGGCCATGGTCATGGTTTCCCAGGCTGCGTCTTGATTTTTTCGTAACCGCCCCCATCTGGGTAAGCAGTAACGAATTTGAACTCTAACCAACGAATTTATAACGGAGAATTGCAAATGGGCAGAATTATTGGCATCGACTTGGGTACTACCAACTCCTGTGTTGCCGTCATGGAAGGTGATCAACCCAAGGTGATCGAAAATTCCGAGGGTGATCGCACTACGCCTTCCATCGTCGCTTACACCCAGGAGGGAGAGGTTCTGGTCGGTCAGTCCGCCAAACGCCAGGCGGTGACCAATCCCCATAACACCCTGTTTGCCATCAAGCGTCTTATCGGTCGCAAGTTCGATGACGCCGTGGTGCAGCGCGATATCGAGATGGTTCCCTACCAGATCGTCAAGGCGGACAACGGGGATGCCTGGGTCGAGGTGAACGGCAAGAAGATGGCGCCTCCGGAAATCTCCGCCAAGGTGCTGCAGAAGATGAAGAAGACCGCGGAGGATTACCTGGGCGAAGAAGTCAGCGAGGCGGTCATCACCGTGCCTGCCTACTTCAATGATTCCCAGCGTCAGGCCACCAAGGATGCCGGTCGCATTGCCGGCCTGGATGTAAAGCGTATCATCAACGAGCCCACGGCTGCGGCACTGGCCTATGGCATGGACAAGAGTTCCGGGGACAAGAAGGTCGTGGTCTATGACCTTGGTGGCGGTACTTTTGACGTTTCCATCATCGAGATTGCCGAAGTCGATGGCGAGCACCAGTTCGAGGTGCTGTCCACCAACGGTGATACTTTCCTGGGCGGTGAAGACTTCGACATGCGCGTTATCGACTTCCTGGTGGAGTCTTTCAAGAATGAGCAGGGCGTGGATCTGCGCAACGACCCCCTGGCGCTGCAGCGTCTGAAGGAAGCTGCCGAAAAGGCCAAGATCGAGCTGTCTTCCGCCCAGCAGACGGACATCAACCTGCCGTACATCACGGCGGATGCCAGTGGTCCCAAGCACATGAACATCAAGCTCACCCGGGCGAAGCTGGAATCCCTGGTGGAAGAGCTGGTGGACAAGACCATCGAGCCGTGCAAGGTGGCCCTGGCGGATGCCGGCCTGTCCGCTTCCGAAATCGACGATGTCATTCTGGTGGGCGGTCAGACCCGTATGCCCAAGGTGCAGGAAAAGGTAGAGGCCTTCTTCGGCAAGGCGCCGCGCAAGGATATCAACCCGGATGAGGCGGTAGCCATAGGCGCGGCCATTCAGGGTGGCGTGCTTTCCGGTGATGTGAAAGACGTGCTGCTGCTGGATGTTACGCCCCTGTCCCTGGGTATCGAAACCATGGGCGGCGTGATGACCAAGCTCATCGAGAAAAACACCACGATTCCGACCACGGCGTCACAAGTGTTTTCCACCGCCGATGACAACCAGTCCGCAGTCACCGTGCATGTACTCCAGGGTGAGCGGGAAATGGCTTCGGCGAACAAATCCCTGGGTCGTTTCGACCTCACGGATATTCCGCCGGCGCCCCGTGGCGTGCCGCAGATCGAAGTGACCTTCGATATCGATGCCAACGGTATTCTCAACGTATCCGCCAAGGACAAGGCCACCGGCAAGGAGCAGAGCATCAAGATCACGGCCTCTTCCGGATTGAGTGAGGAAGAGATCGAAAAAATGGTCAAGGATGCCGAAGCCCATGCCGAAGAGGACAAGAAGTTCCACGAAATGGTAGAGGCGCGCAACCAGGCGGACGCCATGATTCACGCCACGCGCAAGTCCCTGGAGGAAATGGGAGACAAGGTGGATGGCGCCGAGCGGGCCAATCTGGAGAGCCTGATGAAGGAGCTCGAAGAGGCCATGAAAGGTGACAGCAAGTCTGCCATCGAGGCCAAGACCAAGGCGCTGGCGGAAGCCTCCGGCAAGCTGGCCGAGAAGATGTATCAGCAGGATGGCGGAAACGCCGGAGCGGCGGGGGCGGCCGGAGCCGGTGCAGCCGGCGCCGCAGGTGGAGCCGCTGCCTCAGGGGCCGGAGACGACGATGTGGTCGATGCCGAGTTCGAGGAAGTGGATGACAACAAGTAAGAACTGAGCATGGTTCTTTGACAAAAGCCGGGAGCAGCTTAGCTGCTCCCGGATTTTTGCGTTATGGCAGCAACCGACAGGAACAATCATGTCCAAACGTGATTATTACGAAGTACTGGGCGTCAGCCGCACAGCCACGGTAGTGGAAATCAAGAAGGCCTATCGCAAACTGGCCATGAAGTATCACCCCGACCGGAACACCGGTGAGGGGGGACAAGAGGCCGAGATCCGCTTCAAGGAGATCAAGCAGGCCTATGAGGTGCTGTCCGACGATCAGAAGCGGGCCGCCTATGACCAGTTTGGCCATGCTGGCGTGGATGGCGCCGCAGGCATGGGCGGCGGTCCTGGTGGATTTGGCGGGGGCGCCAGTTTCAGCGACATTTTTGGTGACGTGTTCGGCGACATCTTCGGCGGCGGTGGGCGTGGCGGTCATCGGCATCATCGTGGCGCGGACATGGCCTACAATCTGGAGCTGTCTCTGGAAGATGCCGTCAAGGGGACCACGGTCAAGGTGCGCATTCCCACCCAGGTCAGTTGTGAGACCTGCAACGGAAGCGGGGCGAAACCCGGCACCAACCCGCGTACCTGCTCCACCTGCGGCGGCAGTGGTCAGGTGAGAACCCAACAGGGCTTTTTCATCGCCCAGCAGTCCTGTCCCACCTGTCATGGACGAGGCCTGCAGATCGACAGTCCCTGTCCTGATTGCCGCGGACATGGGCGAATCCAGAAACACAAGACCCTGTCGGTAAAAGTGCCGCCCGGGGTGGATAGCGGGGACCGGATCCGTCTCGCTGGCGAGGGTGAGGCCGGAGAGAATGGCGGCCCGGCAGGAGATCTGTATGTGCAGATCCACGTCAAACAGCATCCCATATTCGAGCGGGACGATGCCAACCTTTACTGCGAAGTTCCCATCCCCTTCACCACGGCGGCCCTGGGAGGCGATCTGGACGTTCCAACCCTGGAAGGCAAGGTCAAGCTCAAGATCCCGGAAGGGACGCAGACCGGAAAACTGTTCCGGGTGCGGGGCAAGGGCATCAAGCCGGTGCGCGGTGGTGCGGTGGGGGATCTCCTTTGCCGGGTGGTAGTGGAAACGCCGATAAAGCTCAGTGATGAGCAGAAGGATCTGCTGAAAAAGCTGGATGATTCCTTGCGTGGTGGCGGCAGCAAACACAGTCCCAATGCCAGTTCCTGGCTGGATGGAGTGAAAAAATTTTTCAAGGAAATGGGTTTCTGAGGTGAGGCATGATTAGAGTGGCAGTGGTTGGCGCCGCCGGGCGCATGGGTAAGTCCCTGGTGCAGGCGGTGAATGATACACAGGGTCTGGAGTTGACCGTGGCAACGGAATATCCGGATTCTTCCCTCATCGGTGCCGACGCGGGGGAACTGGCTGGCATTGGCCCACTGGGGGTTGCGCTGACCTCCGATCTGGGCGCATCCATTTCCGATTTCGATGTGGTCATCGATTTCAGTCGCCCTGAAGCCACACTCGAACATCTGGCGATTTGCCGGGCGAATGGCAAACAGCTGGTCATTGGCACCACGGGTTTTGGCGAACAGCAGAAACAGCAGATTGCCCAGGCGGCAGAAGACATCGCGGTGGTGTTCGCACCAAACATGAGTGTGGGCGTGAACCTGTGCTTCAAGTTGCTGGATATTGCCGCCAGGGTCATGGGAAATGATGCAGACATCGAGATCATAGAAGCCCATCACCGCCACAAGATAGATGCGCCTTCAGGTACCGCCTTGCGTATGGGAGAGGTAGTGGCACAAGCCCTGGGGCGCGATCTGGAGAAGGTTGCCGTGTATGGCCGCCAGGGCATTACCGGCGAACGCAAGCGTGAAACCATCGGTTTCGAGACCATTCGCGCCGGTGATGTGGTGGGAGAACATACCGTCTGGTTTGCCGCGGAAGGCGAACGGGTGGAGATCGCGGTCAAGTCATCCAGCCGCATGACCTATGCCAATGGTTCCGCCCGGGCCGTGCTCTGGCTTCGGGACAAATCCCGGGGTTTGTATGACATGCAGGACGTGCTGGGGTTGCGCTGATGCAAATTCGGGTATGATTGGGGTCTGAGTTTAGCGATTCCTTCCCGCACGGAGACTCCGGGTGCTGAAACTGATCAAATTCATTCTGTTGCTGGCCGTGGCCTTGCTTGGAGCGGGCTTTGCTTCCATCAATCCCTCCCCGGTGACCCTCAACTACTATTTTTCCGAAATTAGCGTCCCTCTGGGCTTGCTGGTGCTGGCGATGATCGGTCTGGGGGCGGTGCTGGGTGTGAGCAGCAGCCTGTTGCTCATGGCCCGGGTGCGGCGGGAAAACCATCGCCTGCGCCGTCAGGCGCGTCTGGCCAGCGAAGAAGTGAATAATTTGCGAACCATTCCGGTCAAGGATCGTTGATCATGCAGCCCCTTTTCTGGATATTGCTGCCCGTTGCCGCCGCTTCCGGTTGGTGGATGGCGCGGCGCAGCGCGGCCAGGGATTGCAATGAATCTGACCGGCGCACCACTCCAGCATATTTTCGTGGCCTCAATTATCTGCTCAACGAAGAACCGGACAAGGCGATCGATGTGTTCGTGCAACTGCTGGAAGTGGACAGCGAAACCGTGGAGACCCACCTGGCTCTGGGCAGCCTTTTCCGTCGGCGTGGTGAGGTGGAGCGTGCCATCCGCATTCATCAGAATCTCATTGCCCGTCCGGCATTGAGTCAGGAACAGCGCGCCCAGGCGTTGCTCGAACTGGGTATGGACTACATGCGCGCCGGTCTCTATGACCGGGCGGAAAACCTGTTTCTGGAGCTGAAGGAAATGCAGCTCCATGTGCGCAGGGCGCTGGAAAACCTGCTGATCATCTATCAGCAGGAAAAAGACTGGCAGTCCTGCCTGAAGACCGCGGAAGAGCTGGAATCCCTGGTCAGGGAACCACTGAATCTGGCGCGCTCCCATTATTTCTGTGAATTGGCGGATGATGCCTTGCGCAAGGGACATATGGAAGAAGCGGGCAAACTGTTGAAAAAAGCTATCGGTGCGGACGCGGGCAGTGTTCGGCCCCTGCACATGCAGGCGCGTATCGCCATGTCCCGGGGAGATTGCAAGGCAGCCAACAAACTGTTGCAAAAGGCGGTGGAAAAGGATGTTCACTATCTGCCGGAAGTGCTGACGGACTTCATGGAATGCCACAGGAAAATGTCCACCTTGCCCCAACTGCGAAAATATCTGCAGGGTTTCCTTGGCAACGGGATGGATGTAGCGGTTGCGCTTGCCACCGTGGACATCATCACGGAAACGGAAAATGAAACAGCAGCCCGGGAGTTTCTCGGAGAACAGATGCGTCAGCATCCCACCCTCAAGGGGCTGTTGCGCCTCATCGAACTCAATGCCACCTTGCCGGAAGTGCAGGCCGGACAGATTCTGGTAAGCATGAAGTCTCATGTGGAGCAGCTTCTTGCCGAGCGTCCAGCCTATCAGTGCGCCAAATGCGGCTTTGCCGCGAATACCCTGCACTGGCAATGTCCCAGCTGCCGCAGTTGGAGCACGATCCGGCGCAAATCCGAACCCGAGGACAAAACTTCATGACCAGCCCTGTTATCGTCGCCCTGGATTTTCCCGATGAACAAAGCGCCCTGTCCCTGGTGGAGCAACTCACGCCTTCCCTGTGTCGTCTCAAGGTAGGCAAGGAACTGTTCACCCGCCTGGGCCCGGCTTTTGTGGAAAAGCTGGTGGGGAAGGGCTTCGATGTCTTTCTCGACCTGAAATTTCACGACATTCCCAATACCGTGGCGGCAGCCTGTGACGCAGCGGCGGATCTTGGCGTATGGATGGTGAACCTGCATGCCTCTGGTGGCAGGAAAATGATGGAAACCGCCCGGGAACGGCTTGAAGGCAAGTCGCATCGCCCAAAACTGATTGCGGTCACCATTCTTACCAGTTTGGGAGAGGCGGACATTCATGAGGTTGGCTTTTCCGGCACGCCGGGAGAAAATGTCCTGCGGCTGGCGGCTCTGGCGGAATCCTCCGGACTGGATGGGGTGGTTTGTTCCCCCCTGGAAGCGGCGGCCATCCGCGAGCAGGCGGACAGGGATTTTCTGCTGGTTACGCCTGGCGTGCGCCCGGCCAGTGCCGCCCTGGACGACCAGAAGCGGGTCATGACACCGGCGGATGCCATGGCTGCGGGATCGTCCTACCTGGTGATCGGACGTCCGGTTACTGCTGAATCTGATCCTCTGGGAGCGCTGAAAGAGATCAACCGTTCATTGGAGAGGGAGTAGTCAGAAGGGTGTCTTGGAAGGTCTTGCCAAATTTCAGCATTTTCTTTGGCTGCAATCCGTTTTTCAGGATGCCTTTTATTTCAAACGAAGTATCAGATAGTTTGTGCCCATGCCGTATTTGAACAAGACAGTTTCCCTCCCTGAACCTGTAGATTGCCGTATTCTTACCGCGGCGCTGGATCTGTTCGTGGAGCATGGGTTTCACAATGTGTCCGTACATGATGTACAGAAACAGGCAAATGTGAGTATCGGGTCGATATACAATCATTTTGGCGGTAAAGAGGGTATTGCCAAGGCGTTGTACAAACATCTTCTGAATGAGTTTCAGGAAATGATTGATTCGGTCATATCCGAAACCCGGAGCAGCCGGGAATGCTGCAACCGTATCATTGCCAGGTTGTTTGAATATACGGAAACCCGGCGCAACATCATGGCTTTTCTCTTGCATACCAAACACCGGGAGTTCCTCTCCGGCGAACCTCCTCTTTGTCATTCATCACCATTTGCGGCGATGAGAAAAATCGTGGCGGATGGCATGGCCGCAAATGAAATCCGCTCTGGAGATCCCTGGGTGATGACCGCAAGTATCTTTGGCGGCGCGATTCGGCTCATTCATTTGCGTCTGGATGGCGTTATCGACCAACCCCTTCCCGGCTATTATCAGCAAGTTATCGATAACATATGGAAAGGGATGGCCTGAAACATCCGGAAGGACTTTTTCAACACCCCCTCAACTGCACCGCAATCACCTTGTATTCGGGGGTCATGGTTTCCTGATCAGAGACGCTGCTTGTCAGGTGATTTATGGCAATTTCCGGAAAATGAAAAGTGGTAAACAGGATGCCTGGCTTCAGTTCGTCACTGATTTCGGCGTGCAGATGGGTGCTGCCGTGGGCTGAAATCAGTTCGACCTGCTGCCCGTCGGCGATGCCTTCCCGCTGTGCGTCTTTCGGATTGATCAGCAGGATGTCGTGATCGAGCAGCTCCACATTCGCTGTCCGCCGCGTCATGCTGCCACAGTTGTAATGTTCCAGACGGCGGCTGGTCGTCAGGATATAGGGGTATTCTTCTGATTGCAGATACAGCTCTGGGGTTTCCTCGAAGGCATGGTGAATGAAGCGTCCTTTGCCATCATTCAGTTTGAATCCTTCCTGGTGCAGGATTTGCGTGTCCTCGCCATTCGGGTTTACCGGCCATTGTTTGCCATTGCCGCTCAGGTTGTTCCAGCGGACTCCCGCAAAGAAAGGCACGACCTGGGCTATTTCTTGGAGTAATTCTTCGGGGTCATAGTCTGGCTGCGGATAACCCATACGGCGCATGATTTCACAGATTACCTGCCCATCCGGTTTTGTCCCCGGCAGAGGCGCGATGGCTGCATTGACGCGCTGAACACGTCTTTCTCCGTTGGTGAAAGTGCCGCTTTTTTCAAAATGAGAAGATGCCGGCAGCACTACATCTGCAACTTCGCAGGTTTCGGTCATGAACAGCTCCTGCACCACCAGAAAATCCAGACAGCTCAGGGAATACTTTACTTCACAGGAATTCGGATCGGTTTGCAGGATATCTTCACCCATGATCCACAAGGCCTTGAGCCGCCCCTTGCGTGCGGCTTCGAACATTTGAGGGATTTTTAAACCGGACGTGGTGGGAACCTGTCTTCCGTAGGTCTGTTGAAACAAGGCCTGGTTTTGTGCTTTTCGATAATCCAGATAACCGGCTCCCATATCCGGCTGAACTCCCATATCCACTGCTCCTTGGACGTTGTTTTGACCCCGCAGGGGATTCATGCCGGTTCCGGGGCGGCCAATGTTTCCCGTCATCATGATCATGCCGGCCAGCATGGTGATGGCTTTGCTGCCCTGGTAGTGTTCGGTGATTCCCAAGCCATGAAAAGCCATGGCCCGCTCACTTTTGCCATAGATATCGGCTGCCTTTCTTGCTTCGTTTCGTGGTACGCCGGTAATACGCTCCAGTTCCTCCATGTCCTGTTTTAGCAGTTGTTCCTTGAACCGCGCATATCCTTCGGTACGTTGCTTGACGAAGCTTTCGTCAACATGGTCCAGTTCAATGAGATACCGGCACAACATGTTGAGCAGGGCCACATTACTGCCCGGGCGGGGCTGCAAATGACACGCGGCGTAGCGGGCCAGTTCCGACTTTCTTGGATCGACGACGATGAGAGTGGCTCCATTCAGTGCGGCCTGCTTTATGCGCGCACCAGTGACTGGATGGGCTTCTGTGGGGTTGGCGCCAAAAACCAGCAGGCAATCCGTCTGAGCGATTTCTGCTATGGAGTTGGTCGCGGCGCCGGTGCCATACGTCTGGAGCATGCCGTAAGCGGTAGGGGAATGGCAAACACGGGCGCATCCGTCAATATTGTTGTTGCCGATCACCACGCGCATGAACTTCTGCATCAGATAGTTTTCCTCGTTGGTACAGCGTGCCGAGGAAATGCCCGCGATGGCATCCTTGCCATGTGTTTTTGTGATTGTGGTCAGGCGGTCGGCAATGTAATCCAGCGCCTCATCCCATGTGGCCGGCTGCAATGCGCCATCGCGCCGGATCAGGGGCGTGCGCAAGCGCTCCGGATGATGAACATAGGCAAAGGCATAGCGTCCCTTGAGGCAGGTATGTCCCTCGTTGACAGCAGCGGACTCCAGGCCACTGATGGCTGCGATTTTTCCGTCTTTGACCTTGACTTCCAGGTTACAGCCAACACCGCAGTAGGTGCAGGTGGTTTGAACAGAGCGATCTTCAATCAGGGTTTTGGCACGATAGCGGTCATGCAGGGCATTGGTGGGACAGGTCTGCACACAGCGGCCACAGGAAACACAGCCGGCCTCCTGAAAGTTCTGGTGCTGTCCTATGCCGATGTGGCTGTTCTGGCCCCGGTCGAGCATGGCCAGAACAAACTGTCCCTGAATCTCATCGCAGGCTCTGATGCAGCGATAGCAGTGTATGCATTGTCCGGGATCGAAACCAAGATAGGGATGTGCTTGCGCGGCCAGCCCTGGCTCGTCATTACGGGGATAGGGGCTGCTCTGCACGCCATACTCCTCAAGTAATGACTGAAACGGGGTAGGCCGTTCTCCCGGGCCTGCCCGCAATTGGCTTTCAGGATAGTTGCTGAGGAATAATTCCAGTATGCCCTTGCGTATGCGTTGCAGGCGTTTGCTGCCTGTGCGTACCTGCAAGCCGGGATCCGCCGGAGTGTGACAGGCGGCTTTCAGGGCATAGGAGTTTCCCCCGTCACGGGATACTTCCACCAGACAGAGACGACAGGCGCCGAATGCCTCCAGTGCCGGATCATGGCACAGGGTCGGGATTTCCCGTTCTCCGAAATGGCGGCTGACGCATTGGTAGAGGGTTTCTCCTTTTTCCGCGGTGCAGAGCCGGTCGTTGATTCTCAATTCAGCCATGGGTTTTTCCGTTAGACTGAATGAATGGAGCAAGTTCAGTCTGAAAATGGTGCAATATGTTTCGCATGGGCAGGGGCAGGCCGCCACCCAGCGCACACAGTGAACCGGCTTCCAGAACATCCAGCAATTCTTCAAACAGAACCAAATTCAATGGTCGTTGCTTGCTCGCCTGATTCAGCAAGGTACTGCCTTTGGCGGTTCCCAGGCGGCATGGCGTGCATTTTCCACAGGATTCTTCCGCCATATAGGAAAAGATATGGCGCATGAATTCGAGCATGGAACAGCTTTCGGGAATGGCGATGACACCCGCATGCCCCAAGGCAAAACCTGCTTGCTGGAAGCTTTCAAAATCCAGGGATAGTACATCGAGATGAGTGGTTGGGATTACTGAGCCCAGGGGGCCGCCCACTTGCAAGGCTTTGATTTCGGTGTTGAATCCCCGGGCTGCATGAAAGATCAGATCATGAAAGGAATGACCGAAATCCACTTCATACAGTCCGGGTCTGGAAAAGCGGCTGTCCAGGGAGATCAGCTTCACTCCCTTGCTGTGTTCACTGCCGATGGCGGCATAGGTTTTTCCACCTTCCGTCAGTATCCAAGGTATATTGGCGAAGGTTTCAACATTGGATACCAGTGTTGGCTTGCCCCACAAACCGCTGGTGGCAGGGTAGGGAGGGCGAACACGTACTTCCGGGCGCAAACCTTCAATGGAATTGAGCAAGGCTGTTTCTTCTCCGCACACATAGGAGCCGGCGCCGGAAACAAGGTGAAAGCGAAAAGGATGTTTCAGACCGGAAGAAAATTCCTCATAGTCCGCAATTGCTTCGCCTATTGCTATTATGGCTTCAGGGTACTCATGTCGAATGTACAGAATACCAGTAGATGCTCCGCCGGCAACCCCAGCGGCGTACATGCCGGCCATGACCTTGTGCGGTTGTTTTTCCAGAAGATAACGATCGGAAAAAGCGCCGGGATCGCCCTCATCCGCATTGCATACAATGTATTTTTCCTTGCCAGCAGCCTGAGCAAGAGCACGGCATTTGAAAGAAAAATCGAATCCGGCACCCCCCCGGCCACGCAGGCGCGCATCCTTGAGCTCGGAGAGTATCTCTTCCGGACTTCCAAATGATGCGCGATAAAGTTTTTCCGGCGCTGGTGCAGATCCGGTCAAAACAGGTTCTTGCGCAAGTGAATATACTGGAATGGGCGGCTGTTCAAATCCTTCGGCTCCTTGTCGGCCGCTACGCCAATTTCCTTCTGCATCAGACTGTATGATGCCGGAGCCGGCATAACAATAACCACAGCATTGCACGGCTTCCTGCTCCGGAGGCACGGGGTTGTCTGTCCGTGAAAGCCGGCAGGCCGTGCCCTGGCATGTGCGCTGTCGTGGCGCAGCTTCTCCTGTTTTCAGAAAGTCATAAAAACTGAGGGTGCCGTTCAGGGCGGAAACAGAAAAAAGGCTTTTCTCCGCGATTTCATCGAGAGACAGGCTTTTCTTTGCCCGAGAAGGCGTTGACAGTATTTCCAGAAGATTGTTGTCTAGCCCCAACTTTGCGCTGAGATGACGAAGATTACGGGACATGATTGCTGATCACTCGCCGTGCAGGAGGTGGGCATGCATGGCCAGATGTTCACCAATGAATGTGGCGATAAAATGGTAACTGTGATCATATCCTTCCTGCATGCGTATGCTGATGGGAAACTGGCGGCTGATGCAGGCCTGGGCAAAATCCTGGGGGTACAACTGATCAGGCAGGAACTCGTCATTGGTGCCCTGGTCGATGAGTATGGGCAGTTTTTGTGCGCCTTTCTTCACGAGTTCGGTAGCGTCATAAGTAGCCCACGCATCCTGGTCATCGCCGAGATATGCGCCGAAACAGGTTTTCCCCCAATCACTTACGGATGGATGTGCGATGGGAGCAAATGCCGATACTGAGCGATAGGCACCAGGTTCCCGGAGGGCGCAGACCAGTGCGCCATGTCCCCCCATGGAATGACCGCTGATGGATTTGAGCCCGGGGATTACGGGGAAATGTGCTTCGATCAGGGAAGGAAGTTCCCGGGTCACATAATCATACATCTGATAATGCTCCTTCCAGGGGGGCTGGGTGGCGTTGACGTAAAATCCCGCGCCCTGGCCCAGGTCATAGCGTTCCGGCTCATCTGGCACCTGCTCCCCCCGGGGGCTGGTATCCGGCATGACCAGCACGATACCCAGTTCAGCCGCGTAACGCTGTGCGCCTGCCTTTACCCGCACGTTGTCGTCGGTACAGGTCAATCCGGACAACCAGTACACCACTGGCAGCTTTCTTTTCTCTACCTGGGGGGGCAGGTAGATGGAAAACACCATATTGCCATTGCAGCAGTTCGAGTGATGTTCCCAGCGCTGCAACCAGCCGCCAAACTCACGAATATTTTCCAGCTGTTTCATGCCTGCACCTCAAAATATGATGACAGATCGGATGCTTTCGCCTTTATGCATCAAATCGAAAGCGCGATTGATGTCCTCCAGAGGCATGGTGTGAGTGACCAGGGAGTCCAGTTCGATTTGACCGTTCATGTAGCGATCCACATATCCGGGCAGTTCGGTGCGACCTTTCACGCCGCCGAAGGCTGTGCCTTGCCAGGTGCGTCCGACCACCAGGTTGAAAGGACGCGTGGAAATCTCCTGACCCGCACCCGCAACTCCGATAACCGTGGAAACCCCCCAGCCCATATGGGTGCATTCCAGCGCATCCCGCATGACGTGAACATTGCCAATGCACTCAAAAGAGTAGTCGGGGCCGCCATTGAATGTGTCCTGCATGTACTCGACGAAAGAACCATCGATTTCATCGGGGTTGACGAAGTCCGTTGCGCCCAGTTGTTTTGCAAACTCGAACTTGTCCGGATTGATATCGATGCCGATGATCCTTTCCGCTCCGGCCATTACCGCGCCCTGAATGCAAGACAGACCAATACCTCCAAGGCCGAAGACTGCTACAGTTGAACCCGGTTCTACCTTGGCCGTATTCAGCACCGCGCCAATACCTGTGGTAACCCCGCATCCGAGCAGACATACCTTGTCCAGAGGCGCTTCCTTGTTGATTTTTGCCAGAGCAATTTCCGGCACTACCGTATACTCGGAAAAAGTTGAGCATCCCATGTAATGATAGATTTCCTTGCCATTCTGGCTGAAGCGCCGGGTGCCATCTGGCATGTAGCCGGTCCATACCGTTGCCGCAATGGATTGACAAAGATTGGTCTTGGGAGAACGGCAGTATTCACACTCACCACATTCCGGTATGTAGAGAGGGATTACATGATCTCCAGGCTTCAGATTGGTCACGCCTTTGCCGCATTCGACGACTTCACAGCCGCCTTCATGTCCCAAAACACAAGGGAAAACACCTTCCGGGTCATCACCCGACAAGGTGAAGGCGTCGGTGTGACAGACACCGGATGCGACTACTTTCAACAGAACCTCGCCCTCTTTGGGGCCTTCTACGTCAATCATTTCTATGGACAGCGGTTTTTGTGCTTCCCAGGCAACAGCAGCTTTCGATTTCACGAGTTGTACTCCAAGATTTAGGATGAATGTTCCGGGGAAAAATAGAACGAATGTTCATTCTTGTCAATAGCGATCCAACGGTCCACATCCGGACAGCAAAAGCCATCGTGTGCCTGTGCTTGAACAAGCCCTGCTGTCATCATGATTGATTTGAAAATGTGATTTCCTCTTTGCTCACATTTTCAATCACTTGTGGTGATTGAAAATGATGGAACATCCCTGTCCCACATGGGCATCTCAAATTTTTGAGATACCCTTGAAAAATTTACTGTGGCCATAAAGAGAAACTAGGGGCGGCAAAGTTCAGTATCTGATAATTTCACATGATTATTATGGAAGTTGATATTTATCCACAGTTCTAGCCATTTGTTGATCCGGCAGTAATCCAAGTCATATTCAGGGCTTTGAGCAAAAGTCAGGCCAAATTGAGCCATGCCGATGCCTGCTCGCGAACAGGCGTCAGGGAGTCGCTGAAATCATTGATTCTTGCCAGATCAACAGAATGTAACCAGCTCAACCAATACCCCAGGAGATTGCCGCATGATCAAACCCATTGGCTCCGATACCCTGCTTCCCTTGTTCGTCTATGATGTGGACGAGCATCATGCTCTTACCAAAGAAGCCGAAAGCCTGCCTTCCGTAACCATCACTTCACCAGCGGCAGGCAATGCCGTGATGCTCGGCGGTGGTTATTTTACTCCTTTGAAAGGCTTCATGAACGTGGCTGACGCCATGGGCGCGGCCGAGAAAATGACCCTGACTGACGGTTCCTTCTTCCCCGTGCCGGTAATGAACCTGGTGGATGACGATGCCATCGCTGCCATCGGTGATGCCAAGCGCATCGCACTGCGTGATCCCAACGTGGAAGGCAACCCGGTGCTGGCAGTGATGGATGTGGAAGACATCGAAAAAGTCAGCGAAGAGCAGATGGGCATCATGCGTGACAAGGTATATCGCACCGATGATCCCGAGCATCCCGGCGTAGCGGCTTTCATGGGGCAGGGACGCAATGCGATCTCCGGTCCCATCAAGGTGCTGAACTTCTCTTACTTCCAGACGGATTTCCCGGATACCTTCCGTACTGCGGTGGAAATCCGCAACGAGATCAAGGAACACGGCTGGAACACTGTGGTCGCCTTCCAGACGCGCAATCCCATGCACCGCGCCCACGAAGAGCTTTGTCACATGGCCATGAGAGATGTAAACGCCGATGGCGTGGTCATCCACATGCTGCTGGGCAAGCTCAAGCCGGGTGATATCCCCGCGCCTGTGCGCGATGCCGCCATTCGCAAGATGGCTGAACTGTATTTCCCGCCCAACACCGTGATGATTACCGGCTACGGTTTCGACATGCTCTATGCCGGTCCTCGTGAAGCTGTGCTGCATGCCTATTTCCGTCAGAACATGGGCGCTACTCACTTTATCGTCGGCCGTGACCATGCCGGGGTTGGTGACTACTATGGCGATTTCGATGCGCAGACCATCTTCGATGAGGAAGTGCCGGAAGGCGCCCTGGAGATCGAAATCTACAAGGCGGATCATACCGCCTATTCCACCAAGCTGAACAAGGTGATCATGATGCGTGACGCGCCCGAGGGGCATACCAAGGAAGACTTTGTGCTGCTGTCTGGCACCAAAGTGCGCGAGATGCTTGGTCGTGGTGAAGCGCCTCCCCCCGAGTTCTCCCGTCCCGAGGTGGCCAAGATCCTCATGGATTACTACCAGTCCTTGAATGACTGAGGCTTTTCTGCCTGGATGACAAAGCCCGCTTTCGAGCGGGCTTTTTGTTAGCCCGAATATTGCACCGGAATCCGGAATTTTCCCGGAGAGATTTTTGCCCAGATTGTTCGAACGGACAAAAGCCGATGTTATTCATCGGCTTGCAGGGCGTTCGGGCAAGCTGGGTGAAAAGAT
>JALSQZ010000144.1 GCA_026985055.1 Sedimenticola sp.
AGCGGGGTTTCCGCTACATAAATATACATAATTACGGTAAAATCGCTAACTATGTATACACGATTACTACCGACACCCATCCGCTCCGCTTTCCTGTTCGGCCCCCGTGGAACCGGGAAATCGACCTGGATCCGCGCCCGCTTCCCCGATGCAACCCTCTATGACCTGCTCGACACCGGGGAAGCACTGCGCCTGAACAAGGAGCCGCAGGCACTCTACCGGGAACTAGCAACACTGCCTGCTGGCAGCTGGGTCGTCATCGATGAGGTGCAAAAGGCGCCTGCGCTGCTGGACGAGGTACATCGTTTAATCGAGTCGAACCAGCTCCATTTCATACTGTCCGGCTCCAGCGCGCGCAAACTCCGGCGCGGTGGTATCAACCTGCTGGCTGGCCGGGCCATCACCCTTTCCATGTTCCCGCTGGTATCGGCCGAACTGTCGTTCAAGCTCGACATCGAAACCATCTTGCGCTACGGCACCTTGCCCATGGCGGTGACTGGCGGTGATGCGCAGGCGTATCTGAGATCGTATGCGGAAACCTACCTCGACCAAGAGATCCGGGCCGAAGCCCTGACCCGCAACCTGGGAGCTTTCGCCCGCTTTCTGGAGATAGCCGCCCGTCAGAATGGACAACTCACCAACGCCACATCGATTGCCCGCGATGCCGGCATCAGCCGCCACACCGTGCAGAACCATTTCGATATCCTGGTCGATACCCTGCTCGGCCACTGGCTGCCGGCCTGGAAACTGAAATCGGCCACCAAACAGGTGCAACACAGCAAATTCTTCTTTTTCGACTGTGGCGTTGCAAGGGCACTCACCGGTCGCCTGCCCTACCCCCCGACGCACGAAGAGCTGGGCCCGCTGCTGGAAACCTACGTCCTGCACGAACTACGCGCCTACCTGTACTACACCGGCCGCCACTACACACCCCATTTCTGGCGCACTTATGATGGGGTCGAAGTGGATCTGCTCTGCGAGACCATCGACGGCTTCGTCGCCATCGAGATCAAAGCCGCATCGCGCTGGGACAAGCGCTTCAACCGAGGCCTGCACCGGCTGCGCAAAGAACTGGGCAGCGACAGAACAGCCTGTTATGGCGTCTACCTCGGCGAACGCCCGGCATTATGGGACGACATCCACATCATGCCGCTGCTCGATTTTTTGAAATCCCTCTGGGAAGGCGAAATAGTGAGGTAAATGAGATTGAACCAAACCCAGCACTCCATCGCATCTATCCCCATCATTCCGAATGGACACCAAAATCGCCCCCCGGCCATTCCGGCAAGAAGCCGGAATTCAGCATCATGGAAGGCATCCACGCCGGTGGCTCACATCCCGTCCAGGCTTACACCTTTTCTGTATCCCGCTGCTCAACACCTATCTGAAATCCAATAACGCAATAACGCAAGCCTGACCCCAAGCACGTCATCCCGGCATGGATGCCGGGACCCAGTCACAGGGATGTGATCCACCCCACGGGCAAAGCCCCACCAATCGCAGGAGTTGGCAAACTACCCCAATACCCCATCAAGGCTGTTCGCGGTCAGCACCCGCTCCAGCCAGACGATCAAAGTATCCGCATCTGCTTCGGCAATACGCTGGCGCACTCCTTCCGGCAATTCGCCAAACTTCAGTGTCAACTGGCGCTCCAGTGCCAGCGCTTCGCCCTTTTGCAAGCCCTTTTGCAAGCCCTGCTGTAGGCCTTGTTCCATGCCCTTCTGCATGAACCGTTCTGCAAAGTTGCTCACCTTTTCCGCCTCCTCAGGATACCGTTCCTGATATATCTGTAGTTCATTATCATCAATGACCGGTGTAAAGGTCGACCCATGTTTCACATCATCAGGCTTTTCAGATAACGCCACGCCTGGCGGCATTCAATCCCGTTATCGACGCGCTCCAGCGCCAGGTGCTTGACCAATTGTATGCCGGGAATCCCGTATTTATTGTGGAAATAACGCAGCGTCGGGCTGACAGCAGCATCGGACAGTTTCACCTCCAGCATCGAGGTGGGTTCGCCATCGA
>JALSQZ010000145.1 GCA_026985055.1 Sedimenticola sp.
GCCGGCGGATCTGCTCGATGGCGACGCCGATACCCTGGCGGGGCTGAGCTGCGCCAGCGGCGAAGTGGCCAAATGGAACGGCAGCGCCTGGGCCTGCGCCGCGGATGATACCGGCGCCGGAGGCGACATCACCGCGGTGACCGCCGGCACCGGCCTTTCCGGGGGCGGAACCAGCGGGGACGTAAGCCTGAGCGCCGATACCACTTATCTGCAACGGCGGGTAAGCAGCAGCTGTACCGCGGGCAGCAGCATCCGCGCCATTGGCGCCGACGGAACCGTTACCTGTGAAACCGATGACAATGCCGGGGGAGATATCACCGCCGTCACTGCCGGCACCGGTCTCAATGGCGGTGGTGCCAGTGGTGACGTCACCCTGAACGTGGATGTGCCGCTGGTGTTGAGTGGCAGCGCGGGCACATCCGCCAATCCTGACGGTCTCATCCAAACCACCAACAGCAGCATCTATGGCTATGGCATCGAAGCCTATGGCAATCGGGCTGGTGGTTATTTCAAGGATGGAAATGGCAGTGGCTATGCCGCCGTCGGTTATGGCAACTACGGGATTGAAGCTCACGGCGATACCATTGGCGGATATTTCGTTGACAGCAACGATAGCGGCTATGCCTATGTGGGCAATGGCGACTACGGCATTCACGCCTATGGCAATGCTGCAGGAGGTGTTTTTGAGGATGCCGACAATAGTGGCTATGCCTATGTGGGCAATGGTGACTACGGGATCATCGCCTATGGCAATACTTCAGGCGGCTATTTTGCAGATACTGACAGCAGCGGCTCTGCCTATGTGGGCAATGGTGACTTTGGGATCCGCGGCTTTGGCAATTACACGGGCGGTTATTTTTCAGATAATGACAGCAGCGGCTATGCCTATGTAGGCTACGGCTCCTACAAAATCCAGGGTAGCGGCAGCGTGGCTTTCGTCCAGAACCACCCGGAAAATGCCGACCAGGTGATTGTCTATAACTCACCCGAAGGCGACGAAGTGGCCACCTATACCCGGGGCAGCGCCAGGCTGGTGAACGGCGAGGCGCGCATTCCCCTGGGCGAGACCTTCAAGTGGGTCACCAATCCGGATATCGGACTTACCGCCCATCTGACTCCCAGGGGCAACTGGAGTGAACTCTACGTCGCGGATCTGAGCACCACAGAACTGGTAGTGAAAGCCGCTCCCGGCGGAGCACAGGATGCCCGTTTCGACTACATCGTCTATGGCCTGCGCATCGGCTTCGAGGACACCACCGTGGTGCAGAAGAAGACCGAGGAAGCCCGCATCCCCTCCATGGCCGATCACCGCAAGGCCATCGCGGAGAATCCCGAACTGGGGCGCTACACCGCCCTGGCCCGCTTCGCCGCCATGCAGGGACTGGACAGAGAAACAGTCAAGGCCCGCATGACCCGCGCCGCCGCCCTTTTGGACAAGATCGAGGAATTCGATCCGGCCATTCACAAGGTGGAATCTCCGCAAATGCCAAAGTAGGTCGTTTCTGCTACAACGCCCCTTCTCCCTGCTCAGGGGGAAAGGGGAGTCTATCTGCTGGCGGCGCGGCCTGCGCCGGGACGATTCCGGCTACGGGCGGCTCGGGTATTGCCTAGATTGCCGCCGGCGCTTTTTTGTCCCTTGCCACTGCGGCCACCGCGTCCGCCCCGTCCGTTTTGCATGGGTTCCGGACGAATGCGCGGATCCGGCTCATAGCCTTCGAGAACCACGCTGGGAATGGATTTTTTCAGCAGGCGTTCAATGTCCTTGAGCAGCTTGTGTTCATCCACGCAGACCAGGGACACGGCCTCGCCCTGGTTGCCGGCGCGTCCGGTGCGGCCAATGCGGTGCACATAGTCTTCGGCCACATTGGGCAGTTCAAAATTGACCACATGGGGCAGTTGGTCGATATCCAGGCCCCGGGCGGCGATGTCCGTGGCCACCAGCACCCGGATATCGCCCTTCTTGAACCCCGCCAGGGCCCGGGTGCGGGCGCCCTGACTTTTGTTGCCGTGAATGGCCGCGGCGCTGAGGCCATCCTTTTCCAGTTGTTGCGCGAGACGGTTGGCGCCGTGCTTGGTGCGGGTGAACACCAGCACCTGTTTCCAGTTGCGCGAACCGATCATGTGACTGAGCAGTTCCCGCTTGCGGCGCTTGTCCACGGGATGCACTACCTGCTGGATGCGCTCCGCGGTGCTGTTACGCCGCGCCACTTCGACAAGTTCGGGCCGGTTGAGCAGGCGCTGCGCCAGCTCCTTGATCTCCCGGGAAAAGGTTGCCGAGAACAGCAGGTTCTGGCGCTTGCCGTTTTCCGGCAATAGCGCCAGCAGCTTGCGGATGTCATGGATGAAGCCCATATCCAGCATGCGGTCCGCTTCATCCAGCACCAGAAACTCCACCTGGGACAGGTCCACGGTCTTCTGGCTGACATGATCCAGGAGACGCCCCGGCGTGGCTACCAGCACATCCACGCCCCGACGCAGCTTTTCGATCTGGGGGTTGATCTTCACCCCGCCAAACACCACTGCGGATCGCAGCTGCAGATGGCGTCCATAGGTGGCCACGCTTTCGCCCACCTGGGCGGCCAGTTCGCGGGTGGGGGCAAGCACCAGGGCACGCACCGGACGCCGCCCCGCGGGCAAGGCGGTTTCACTCAGCCTTTGGAGCAAGGGCAGGGTAAACCCCGCGGTCTTGCCGGTGCCGGTCTGGGCGCCGGCCATGACATCCCTGCCCTGCAAAATGACAGGAATGGCCTTTTTCTGGATGGGAGTGGGTTCAGTGTAGCCCTGATCGCGCACCGCGCGCAGGAGTTCGGCTCGCAGGCCGAGAGTTTCAAATGACATGGGATGGTATTTTCCAGGCTTGCCCTCTCTGCCATGGGGCAGGAGCCGGTTCGGGCTGGATAAGGGATTCTTTCAAAGCAGGAAGCTCAAGAATTTCCGCGCGAAAATCGCGTGAACGCCAACCGGAAAGGCGTTCGAGAAGGAAGAAGTATAACAGAGCCGCGTTCGATATACTTGTTTTATTAACTCGGTACCAATCTATGTCATCCTCAGGACATCAGACAAAAGTCGGAAGACAGGGGAGAACCGCCATGTCCATGAATACCATCTGGGTCGATGCCGACGCCTGTCCCGGCGTCATCAAGGAGATTCTCTACCGGGCGGCGAATCGCTGCCGAATCCCAGTGGTGCTGGTGGCCAATCAGCCCCTGCGGGTGCCGGGTTCCCGCCATATCTGCACAGTACAGGTTTCCGCCGGCTTCGACGTGGCGGACAATTACATCGTGCAGCACAGTCAGGCAGGGGATCTGGTGATCACGGCGGACATTCCGCTTGCCGATGAACTCATCAGCAAGGGTTGCGCCGCTCTCAATCCCCGGGGGGAGTTGTACACCAGAGAAAACATCCGCCAGCGACTGAACATGCGGGATTTCCTGGACACCTTGCGCGGCAGCGGCATCCAGACCGGCGGTCCCCCGCCCCTGGATCAGCGTGACCGGCAGGCCTTTGCCAACCAGCTGGACCGGCTGCTGCAAGAAAACGCCAGGGAATAAACCCTGCGCTCAAGACGTCTTCTCTGAGATAACCCTGAGTGACAGATTCAGGGACACCACAGGAGGAGATCCAATGAAAAACCCTTTCACCCCCATCACCGGCCTGCTGCTGGCCGGGTCATTCCTGCTGCTGTCGGGCAATATGGCTCTGGCGGCAAAAGACGCCGGGCATGGCAAGGACTATCGTACCTTCCATGCCAGCGGAAAAATCGACTACGGCCATATAAAAGATAGCTACACGGCGGATCTGAGCATGTACCTGGCGGGAAACCAGTTCATGGTTATGGAAGAATTGATCCGCAATTTTCAAAAAAGTCACCCGGAAATTGGCAGCATTTTTGTTGAAACCATCCCACCAGGACAGATTCTCAAGGGCCAGTTGCTCAAGCAGGGAAGCATCGAGGGAAAGAAGATTGCAATGAATCCCGATCTGTATGCCAGCGTCAACCTGGGGCATCTGAAGAAGCTCAAAGGCAAGGGGCGCATGGACGATTACATGATCTACATTCATAACAAGCTCGCGCTCATGGTTGCCAAAGGCAATCCGAAAGACATCAAGGGCCCGGAGGATCTGGGACGGGATGATCTAGTGCAGTCTCACCCCAATCCTCTCACCGAAGGCATTTTCAAGTTCTATGGCTCGAAGATGCTCAGGGATCTGGGGCTGTATGAAAAGGTTACCGGAAATGCCCAGTGCAAGGGCTGCTGGGCGATACCCGGCAAGACCTGGTTCACCCAACGTCATCATCGGGAAACCCCACAGCGTATCGAGGAAGGCAAGGCCGATGTGGGTATTGTCTGGACTACGGAGATCAGCCACGCAAAAGCCACGGGACGCAATGTCGATGGCGTCGCCATTCCCTCCCCCTACAATCAGCAGGACAGGGTAGGCTATGCCATAGGCCCACTCAGGGATGGACGCAATCCGGAAAATGCCCGGGCCTTTCTCGAATATCTTGCTTCTGATGACGCTCAGAGCATCTATGCAAAATACGGTTTTGTACCCGCAACCGCGGAAGAACTGCGCCTGAAACCCATTCCCTGAAGGACATCGAAAAAAACCGGGATGTTCCGCCATTTTCAGTCACTAACATATTTGAAAATGTGAGCAAAGAGAAAAGACGAAGCCGCCACCTAGGAGTCTGTCGGATTTGACCGATCGAAGCGAAAATCACTGGGGGCGAATTAAATCAGTTTATCGAATGAGGCGAATAGCCAGTCTATTTAACGAATTCGATAAGCTGAGTTAATCGCCCTCCAGGGATTTGCAGCCGATCAGCGTTAAATCCGACAGACTCCTAGCCCGAATATTGCACCAGAACGCGCAAAATGTGGGTTTTTTACCATGAATTACAGCCTATTGCGTGACGAGTATGCTGGATACAGTTCGTACCTGTCATGCTATCCGGTTTTTCCCGGGATCTTTTCACCCAGCTTGCCCGAACGCACTGCAAGCCGATGAATAACATCGGCTTTTGTCCGTTCTAACAATCCGGGCAAAAATCTCTCCGGGAAAATTCCGGATTCCGGTGCAATATTCGGGCTAGCGGCTTCGTCTTGTTCAATCCAGCGCCGCGACTTCCATGCGATGGGACGCCGCGGGGTTTTCCGGCGATGGTCCCTGGGTAAGCAGGGCAACGCCGCTGTGATATCCCTGTTTGCGCAACCAGTCCCGGCAGAAAGGCGTCCAGTCGGCATATTCCCTGGTGACATGCACGGGATGCACCCCACGAGAAAATTGCAGGTTCTGGCAGGTTGCCTTCTCGGTGCTGAACGCGGTTATCCATACGGGCAGACGGTAACGGGCAATGTTTCTCGCGGTACAGCCGGAGCGGGTGGGCACCACCACGGCCACCGGGTTCAGCGCAGCCACGGCTTGTTGCACACAATGGGAAATGAGATCGACCGTATGCGTCTTGCCAAAGTCGCTGCTGTCCAGCTGACGCACTTGCGCCTGCATCCCGGCTTCCGTGTCGGCGGCAATCCTGGCGAGCATGGCCACGGATTCCACAGGATAGCGTCCTACTGCAGATTCCGCGGACAGCATGACCGCATCCGTGCCGTCCAGAATGGCGTTGGCCACATCTGTCGCCTCGGCGCGAGTGGGCAGGCGATGCACGATCATGGATTCGAGCATCTGGGTTGCGGTGATGACCGGTTTGCCACGCATATTGGCCTTGCGCATGAGATCCTTCTGCACCATGGCAATGCCGGAAATGGGAATCTCCACCCCCAGGTCACCCCGGGCAATCATCAGGCCGTCGCACAACTCCAGTATCCGCTCGAGATCATCCAGTGCTCCCTTGCGCTCGATCTTGGCGATCAGGAAGGCCTTTTTTCCCAGCTCATCCATGACGGCGCGCAAATCGGCCACATCCCCGGCACTGGCGACAAACGACTGGCTGACGGCATCCACGCCTTGGGAAAGGGCAAATTCCAGGCATTCCCGGTCATGGGCGGTGAAGGCGCTGAATCCCAGATCCACGCCCGGAAGATTCAGACCCTTGCGCGAGGACAGTTCACCGCCGGCATGCACTTCACAAACCACATCATTGCCCTGGATACTGACAACTTCCAGGGAAATCAGACCATCATTCAGAAACAGCCGGACGCCAGGCCGCACGATGTCAGGCAGCTGTGGCAGGTTCACCGATACCCGATGCGCATCACCTGGTATTTCTTCCGTGGTCAGGATAATTCTGTCACCTCGGGCCAGTTCCACGGTTTCACGCATTTCACCTATGCGAATCTTGGGCCCCGGAAGATCCGCCATGATGGCCAGGCGTCGGCGCGTGTTTTCCGCGGCCTGGCGCAGCAGGCGGATGTTTCTGCCATGAGTATCGAAATCACCATGGGAAAAATTCAGACGGGCCACGTTCATGCCCGCGCGCAAAAGCGCCTCCATCCTTTCCAGAGTGCTGGAGGCCGGCCCTATGGTGGCCACAATACGCGTCTTGTTGGGCGGCGGCTGCTTCATTTTTCGGATGGTTCCAGTTTGTCACGTACAAAGTCGATATGCAGACGCAGATGATAGAGCTGATAGGCGAAAGAAAGCGGCACCACCACCTCACGCACTTCCTTTTCCAGCTCATTCAGCTTGTCCAGATAATCGGCTTTTTCTTCCATCGAGGCACTCAGGATATTTCTATCCACTTCCTGCAACTCCTCGTACCAGCGATAGATGCGCGCCCGCATGCGCCAGCGGTACAGGGGCGGCACGACCTTGAACAGGGGCAACAGCAATCCAAGCAACGGCAGGATCATGATCTTGGTGCGATCCAGCAGGGATGCCGCCCAGAAAGGCAGATAACGCTGCAGGAAAGGCGGCCCGTTGCGATAGTAGCGCTCGGCTTCCGCACTCAGGGGAAAACTGGTATGCCGGGCGCTGGGAAATTCCCCTTCCCCGCTGAACCAGCTGGCTTCCCGATGCACCTGATCGAGTATCTGCATCATCAGCGAGGCAATGGCCGGGTGCAGATCAGGCTGAATCACCAGTTCCGAGGTGGCTGCCAACAGGCGCACATCCCGGGGCGGAATATTGCTGGCCAGATCCTCGGCCCCCTCGGGCAAGGTCAGCTCGACCAGAAAGGGATGGCGCCGGGCATAGGCGGTTGCACGCCGAATCGTCACCAGCGATACGCGGGGATCGTGCAACAGCGCGGTAACCCGCTCGCTTTCCGCTGAAGCCACAAAAAAAGCAATGTCTATGCTGCCTTCGCGCAAACGCCGGGCCGCCTCGGCGGAATCCAGGGAGAGCAACCGGGTTTCATCCACGGTAAGCTGATTTTCCTCAAGCAGCAGCTCCACCAGCGACCGGGTGCCGGAACCGTCCGGACCAATCGCCAGACGCAAGCCCTTCATGCCGGGCAGTCGGTCGAGATTCAAATCGGCCCGCTGAAACACCCACAAGGGCTCGTAGTAGAGACTGCCCAGGCTCTCAAGGCCGGTGGTTTGGCCGGGTCTCGCCACCCCGCCCTGCACAAACGCCATGTCCACCTTGCCCTGGGACAACAAACCAAGATTGTCCACCGAACCATGGGTATTGATGATCTTCAGGGTGATGCCCTGGGCCGCGAGCAGGCTCTGGTAACGATGGGCGAACTGGTCATAGGCTCCGCCTTTCTCGCCACTGGCCATGACCAGATGATCCGGGGGCGCGGGTTTGATGTACTGGTAGGCCAACACAAAACCGATCAGCACCAGGGCCACCAGCGGACCATACACGGCAAACAGCTCCTTCCAGTTCTGCTTATCTTTCATGGCTCGTAGCCTCCGACCCGCGATTGAACAATTTGAAAAAGGCCGCTGCCTTGTCCAGACTCTCCTGATATTCCTGTTCCCGGCCTGAATCCGCCACTATCCCTCCTCCAGCATGGTAGCTTACTCTGCCGTGGTCGATTTGCAGGGTGCGTATGGCGATATTGCTGTCCATGTTGCCGTCAAAGCCGATTCTGACAATACTGCCACAATAGATCTGCCGGGGATATGCTTCCAGCTCCTGAATGATCTCCATCGCCCGGTGCTTGGGCGCGCCGGTGATGGAACCACCGGGGAAGCAGGCTGCCAGCAAGCTCAGGGCATCTTCCCCCTCTGCCAGCCGGCCCGTAACCGTGCTCACCAGATGATGTACCGTGGGATAGGATTCCACCTTGAACAGCTCCGGTACTTTGATACTGCCCGGCACGCAGACCCGTCCCAGATCATTGCGCAAAAGATCCACGATCATCAGGTTTTCCGCCCTGTCCTTGGCGCTTTGTTCCAGTTCCATCGCCAGTTTCCTGTCCTGCGAGGCAGCATCTCCCCGAGGCCGCGTGCCCTTGATCGGCCGGGTCGTCACCCGCCCATCACGCAAGGCGAGAAACTGCTCCGGCGACGAACTGAGAATATCCCCGAAAGGAAAAGAAAGACAGGCGCCATAGGGGGACGGGTTGGCAGAACGCATCGCCAGATACAGAGGCCAGCTGTCGCCAGCAAAAGGCGCGCTGAAACGCTGGGCATAATTGACCTGATAACAGTCGCCTTCGCGCAGATAGTGCTGAATGCGATCAAAAGCGCTGGCATATTGCGCCGGACTGGTTTCAGGCACTGGCTCACCGGGGATCCAGGCATTTTCCGGCAGCGGCGCCGGATTTTCCATTCGGGCAAGCAGCTCTTTTTCAGCTCCGGACTTCCCGGCAAACCAGCAATCATGCTCCTGCGCATCCACGATCAGCGCCCAGTCGTAGATGCCCACCGCCACTTCGGGCATACCGCCCTGCGCCACGGGCAAACCTTGCAGGCGACGCCCGAAATCATAGGAAAAATAACCCACCGCCCCGCCGCTGAAGGGCAGTTTACTGTCACTGGGCTGTTGCGGACCCAGCGCTTCACGAACCACATCCAGCACCGGCTCCCGGGTCTGTTCCGTCCCGCCGTCAGGGTGCTGTAACGTCGTCAACCCATTATTGCTGACAATGCGGATGCGCGGATCCGCCACCAGAATATGATAGCGTCCACCGTAATCCAGATGCATGCCACTGCCACTGTCCAGCCAGAATGCCCAGGGCAGATCACGCAAACTTTGATAGAGGCGGGAAACGTCCGGGCAATCAGAAAGCTTGAGAATCGTCATGCCCGGATTTTACAGCAGGAGGAAAACAGCCGGGGGCTGATTAGAAGCGCAACAAAGTGCTGGCTTTTGTCTGACGTCCTGAGGATGGCATAGATTGATGCCGGGTTAATATTAACTCGGCAACAATCTATGTTGCGTTCATAAGCATAGTGTTCTCAGATATTCCCAGATTTTTTAGATTTTTTAGATTTTACTGAAAACTCAACTACACTTTATTTACTCACGGGGATCTCGAAAAATTCCTTCCATGGAACTTTTCTCG
>JALSQZ010000146.1 GCA_026985055.1 Sedimenticola sp.
ATGATCGCGGAACTGCTTCCCGGCCTTCTTCAATGGGCCGGCAGGAGGGGATTGACTCTAGTCTGCGATCCCGGCGCAGCAATCACTCCTGAAGAACCTCGGTGGATGCCGGAGGAGTTGACGGAAATTCTCGGCGGGTTGAAGCCAGACACCTTTTTCAGCAAGCCTCGCACTGCCAGGTTGGCAACATTCCTCGAGGTGGCTTGCAGTAATGAAGACCTTCGGCAGGCTGCTGCTGTTCCCGTGCTGGCTGCCTTGCGCAAGGCCCTTGCCTCGGACAGGCAACTTACTTCCCACGAGGAGATCGGGAAGGTTCTGGCGTGCATCTCCTGCGAAAATGTCATCCGCATGCCAGGGAGCGCTGCGAAAAGGGGTATGCTCCGCAGGTTGGCCAGCGCCGAGGGTAGTCCGGTCTGTATCCCTGGCAATTGGCTGGAAGAACCGGAAGATGACAGGGATGATTCAGGGCAGAAGCGATTTGCGGTTGACGGGATCATCCCTCTTGTCGAAGCGCTTCAGCGCCCCTTGCAGGGCAAGCGGGAAGAGGAGGCCGCCATGGCCGGGGCGGCAGCGGTGGCACTTCTACGAAACATCGATGATCTTTCCGGTGCCTTGCGGCATCCCCGGCTGCAGGAACAATACATACTGAGGCTGCACAACGAGCCGATAAGTTGTGCAGGCCTGCTCAAGGCAGTACAGGAAAAGTGCCTGTTCCGGGATACGCCCCAGGCACGCACATTGCATGCCCTGCTGATCAAGGCAGTGCCTGATTGTGGCGCTCTCATTCTGCCCAATGCCATCGAAGACATCTGGAAAGAGCTGCCGGGTGATCTGTCTCTGGAGGAGCTTTCTGCTGATGCAGCATGTCGTTTGCTGGCGAAAGCCCGGGAGTTCGGCCCGCCCGGGGACAGAGCCGGGCTTCTGCAGAAAATCTTCTCTGACAAGCCACAGCATCGTGGCGCATTGCGTGCCCTGCTGGCAGGGCGTGCAGGTGCAGCTCGGGATACATGCCGTCTTCATGCATTGCAGGATGCAATGCCTGCATTGGAAGATTACGTGCGTGAGCTTTTCGCCCTGGATCTGTCTGCCTTGCTTGTGCCTTTCAGCATTGTCGATGCCGTTGGCCGCAGAAAATTGGAACAATTGGGGGTGAAATTCCTGAATGTCGAGATGCTCGGCGAATTGCTGGAACGGAACTCGCGCGAATTGTGGAAACTAGATGATGCTCTTGCCACCGAAATTCTCGTGTTGGGAATCGCAGATGCAATTCTGGAAAAACTGCCGGTCTTTCGCACTCGTTCCGGGGAATGGGCCGATGCGAGAGGGGTATGGCAACCGTCCACGGACTGGCCTCTGCCTGATTCCTTGAAAGGCAATGTTCCTCTCCT
>JALSQZ010000147.1 GCA_026985055.1 Sedimenticola sp.
TATTGCACCTGTGCGTCAGCCGATACACTGTGCGCGGGACAAGATCAACTATATCTTGTGGCTATGCGTGTTTTTTCCGCTATAATCATGCCAGACAACAACAGGTGGTGGATTGGGCAGTTCTGTGCCGGTTCCCCATATGCAGCGATACGCCCGCGCGGCAATCCGTCCATTCGCGCAAACTCTGACAACATGTTAACAGTTTCGAATGATTCCAGAAAGCGGGAAGAAACCATGACAGATACCCCCGAAGCCCCGGCCCAAAGCGGCTCCAGCCTGACCCATTATCCGATCACATTCTATGCGGTCACGATGGGTCTGTTCGGCCTGACGCTTGCCTTTCATGCGGCCAGCCGTGTGATGCCCTGGCTGGCGTCCGCCAGTCATGTGATGGTCTGGGTATCCATATCCGTTTTTATTGCTATTACAATCGGTTACCTTGCAAAAATGGTTTTGCGCACGCCCGCATTTGTTGGCGAATGGCACCATCCGATCCGGGTTGCTTTCTATCCGGCGGCCTCGATTTCACTGCTGCTGATGGCGGTCTGTTTCCTTCCTGAACAAGAAGGTATCGCCAACATCCTGTGGATACTGGGGGCCATACTGCAAGGCGGGCTGACGCTGGCCATCATTGCCCGCTGGATTGGGCACAAGCCCTTTGAATACAGCCACATCAACCCCGCGTGGTTCATCCCCGCTGTCGGCAATGTCGTCATTCCCGTGGCAGGTGCGCAACTGGGATACCACGATCTGTCATGGCTGTTCTTTTCCGGCGGATTGCTGTTCTGGATCATTCTGCTGACCCTTGTGATGAACCGCCTGATCTTTCACACGCCACTGCCCGGCAAACTGCTGCCAACGCTGGTGATCATGATCGCTCCGCCGGCAGTTTCCTTTGTTTCCTATATGAACCTGAACGGCGGGCAGGTGGATGCCTTTGCTCATATTCTGTTAAATCTGGGGTATGTTTTTGCATTGATAGTCCTGACACAGCTTCCAAAGCTGGCCAAGCTTCCTTTCGCAATGTCCTTTTGGGCGCTGTCTTTTCCTGTGGCCTCGCTGACCATCGCGTCATTGACTTACGCGGGTCTGGAAAATTCGAAATCGCACGAGATAATCGGAGAGATACTGCTGGCTGTTCTGATAACAATTATTGCGGTCCTGATCCTGCGAACCCTGCTTGCCATCGCGCGCGGGCAGATTTGCCAGCCAGAGTAGATGATTTGGATCAAAGACTCGTATTGCAGAAGTGGAATATCATCCGTGCAACCTATTTCTCAGGAGGATTTCCGTATGGTTAGGCTGACATTGCTTCTTTATTCGTTCATATCGGCAACATTGGCCGGCATCTTGATTATTGCCGTATTGGCCGCAGGTTATGGAACAACAATGCCGATTATCTATGCTGCCATCGCCGGTTTTGTTGTGGCATTTCCTGTTTCGTGGATCGTCGCCAAGAAAATTTCGGCGATGCGCTAAGGCAAAACACAACCTGTCAAAAGAGGCTTGTATTTCTCTGAGTGATCAGAGAGACACAGGCCTCTTTTTGTTTACAGGAGTTCCTATGTCAAAACCTAACGGTTATTCCCGCCTGCAAATCCGGTTGCACTGGATCATCTTCGGGTTGATTGCCCTGCAGTATATCCTTGCCGACAGTATCGAAGAGGCCTGGCAGGTATTCGCCAAAGGCGGCGCAGTTGAATTTTCACCCATGATTGCCGCGCATGTGTTTGGCGGTATGGCGGTGATGGTGCTTGTCCTGTGGCGTCTGGTTCTACGGTTCAAGCGCGGCGCACCGGCGGCACCGGAAGGCGAGAAGCCGGCGCAAACCATGATTGCACATCTGATGCATTGGGGCCTGTATCTGCTGATGATCCTGATGCCGCTGTCCGGTAGTCTGGCATGGTTCGGCGGGATCAAACAGGCAGCAGAAAACCACCTGAT
>JALSQZ010000148.1 GCA_026985055.1 Sedimenticola sp.
CGGACAAAAGCCGATGTTATTCATCGGCTTGCAGGGCGTTCGGGCAAGCTGGGTGAAAAGATCCCGGGAAAAACCGGATAGCATGACAGGTAGGAACTGTATCCAGCATAATCGTCACGCAACAGGCTGTAATTCATGGTAAAAAACCCACATTTTGCGCGTTCTGGTGCAATATTCGGGTTAGGACGAGGATGGAGAGAAAATCAATGATGACGAAAGAAATACATGGCCTGGTGTTGTTTGTCACGATTGCCTGGCTTCTTGGGGGGTGTTCTTCAGAACAACTGCCACGCACGATTTATACCGCGGAAGACAATCGTCTGGGTGAGAGCGGGATCAAATTGTACAAGATGGTCTTGCTGAATGAGGATGATGATTTCATTCAACTGGAGGTGGATTACGAATATGCCGGCAATGCTCCAGCGGATCAGGTCAAGCTGTTTGTCATGCCCAACCATGGTTATTGGTTGGAAAAGGCCATTGAAGTGAAACCGGGACGAAACCTGGGAAGAATGACCATCGGGCTGAGTCGTGGCAACATGGAGGCAAAGAAGGTCACAGCTTCCACCACGACATTGCTGACCGTGAGTTTCGACCATTACAAGCCGGAAAAATATGTTGGCGCCTTGTATCAGGAGACCGTGCCTTTCAGAAAGGAATGGGCGCTGCCGGATCAATCGTGAAAAAGCGTTATCAGATTCTGAATATGCGGGAAGTCTGGAAGGGTTTTCTCAAGGTCAGGAGTTTTCGCCTCCAGCACGAATGCTTTTCCGGTGGCTGGTGTGCCGAGGTGCAGCGTGAGAGGGTGGAAGGCAAACATGCTGTTTCGGTGCTGCTCTATGATCCGGATGAAGACGCGGTGGTGCTCATCGAACAATTTCGTATTGGCGCCATGGGACATGCCGATGATCCCTGGTTACTGGAAACCGTGGGCGGTTACATGGAAGATGGCGAGGACGCCGAACAAGTGGCCCGCAGGGAGACGCTGGAAGAAACCGGTTGTGAGTTGCTGGATCTGACATTCATAGGCAGTTTTTTCACCACGCCAGGCTGGTGTGGCGAGCGCATCTCCCTGTACTGTGGGCGAGTGGACAGCCGTCGTGCTGAAGGAGTGCATGGTCTCGATCATGAAGGCGAAGACATACTGGTGCGGGTGTTGCCGCGGGAAGAAGCGTTGGCGGAACTGTTCCGGCGCGCCAATTCCACCAGTATCGTAGTGGGACTGCAATGGCTGGCGCAGCACCGGCAGGAACTGCGCCGGCGCTGGAGCTGATTCTACCGAAGCAAGCTCAGGTTTTGCGCCAGACCATCTTCCGGTGTGGGATGCCGGCATCATCGAATACATCGCCTTGCGCAATGAATCCTTCTTTTTCGTAGAAAGGGATGGCCTGTAGCTGGGCCGCCAGGGCCAGCTCATGAAAACCGCGCTTTTGGCCTTCCTCCATGAGGGCGCGCAGCAGGGAACTGCCTACACCACGGCCACGCCATTGCCGCAGCACGGCCATGCGTCCGATATGCCCGTCCGGAAGCAGGCGTCCGGTTCCTATGGCCCGGCCCTGGCCATCCTCCGCGAGCATGTGCAGACATTGATCGTCCAGCCCGTCCCACTCCAGCTCGACGGGAACATTCTGTTCCTGGACGAATACCTTTTCACGCACCTGATGCAGGGCCGGCCTGTCCTGCGGCCAGCGGGCCAGGCGTATGTGGTAATGTCGTTCAGTCATCACAGGGTTCCAGCCAGTTTTCATTGATCAGCCGAGCCAGTACCCGCAGGAACGCCGGATCAGCATCGCGGAGCAAATCCTGGTTCAGCGGGTGGCGGTCACACAATTGCTGGAGCTTGGAGCGGCAATTTCCGGGCAGTTCAAACAACTCACCACAGACAAACAGATACAGGTCACTGCTTCCTGAGCCTTCCTGCCAGGCCCAGCGGCTGAATGGATGACGCTGCCAGCGGTGTTGCCGGAACAGCTCCGGAATCCGGGAGATTTCCACCGTTTCTGTTCGGGGTTCAATGAACAGATGCTCCTTCAGCTCGGTGTTGAAACAACCGAACCAGCGCTGGCGCAGATCCGGATCCAAGAGCCATCGATCCAGGGCGTCACTGGCGGCGGAGCATGCTTGTGGAAGTATGCGGGCTGGGCTTTCCTGCGGTGACAGAGAAGGATCCCTGTAGTGATCATGCTCCGGAACCTGATCCAGCAGATACTGGGTGTAACTGCCCAGCATTTCCGCTGTCGAGGGCGCTCGCAGGCCCACCGACCAGGTCATGCAGTCTCCGTCTTCGCCAATCCCCCAGTGAGCCACGCCGGGGGGAAGATACAGGACATCACCCGCTTCCAGCAGCCATTCCTGCTCTGCTTCAAACTCCGCCAGAATCCGTATGGGAAGATCCGGCAACAGTGCCGGGTTCCCGATTCTGTTTCCGATCTGCCATCTGCGCCGTCCTCGCGCCTGAACCAGAAATACGTCATAGGTATCCGTGTGTGGCCCGACCGAGCCACCAGGCACCGCATAGCTGATCATCACATCATCGAAACGCCAGGAAGGAATGAAATGGAAAGCCCGGAGCAGTTCAGCAGCTTCCGGCAGATACTTGTCCACATCCTGCACCAATAGAGTCCAGTTCTGATCCGGCAATCGGGAGAAAGCCTGTTCGTCAAACGGGCCATGGCGCAACTCCCATTCATTTTGGTCGTGACGCAGCACCATGCGCGACTCCACGTCTTCCTCGCAGGCCAGTCCGGCCAGTTCGTCCGGTGACAGGGAAAAGTCATGGTTCTGCAAGGCATTGCGCATGAGCAAAGGACGCTTCTGCCAGTAGTTGTCGAGAAAGTCCTGGATATTCAGAGAAGCGGGAAGTTGCAGTTGCATGGCGGCGACCGGACAAAACAGGCAATGAGGGAATTCTATCCTATCTGTTCCTGCCCTATCAGGATGTTGAAAAAGTCCTTTCCTGGACTTTTTCAACCCCGGAACCGGAAAATGCGATTTCCCGGTTCCTTCATTTTCAATGGCTTACAGCCACTGAAAATGGCGGTATATTCCTATACCGCACACAGGCTGTCGAAAAACTGCGTTTTTCAACGGCCTGTTATGTGTTGTGTGAGCTTGGAATTTGGTTCTTGTTTTTGTCCGAAAATAAGGTATCCTTTGCCTCCCCGGAGAGATGGCAGAGCGGTTGAATGCACCGGTCTTGAAAACCGGCAAGGGTTAGTAGCCCTTCCTGGGTTCGAATCCCAGTCTCTCCGCCATTTACATGAAAGAAAGCCCTGCCAGGAGCCTGTCGGATTCAGGATTAATCCACTCGGCAACTGCTCCATGCTCGCTACGATCACCTAAACCCGACGGGCATCCCAGATGCCATCTTGCAGGATTTTTTCCGTTTCCCTATGGCGGCCAGTTCATCTGGAGTTCCTTTCCGCCATAGCCATGTAGCTTGTCGTGGCCACGGATGGTCAGCGAAGAGTTGTTCTCGGGAATGTTGACAGATGTGAGGCTGCGGGTGAAAGGCTGCTCATTGACATGTGGATGGGCGAGTACCCGGGTGGCGAGAATGTTGCCACTATCGTCCAGGATTTCCCAGCGATCCGCATAGTGCTTCCAGCCCGCGTCCGCGTGCTTCAGGGTGACCTGAAAACGCCAGCTGCCGTCGGGATTTGGATATGCTTTTGCCGCGATGACATCGACTTCGCCGCCCAGGGAAAGAGTGGGGAGCAGTGCCAGCAGGAGAGAGGGGAGTCTTGGCTTCATTGCATTCTTCCGATATCTTCGATTCTGACCCGCCATTGCGCCGGCCCGGTTTGGTGTACGGATTCGCCCTGGCTGTCCACGGCCACGATCACCGGCATGTCCTGAACTTCGAACTCATAGATGGCTTCCATGCCCAGATCCTCAAAGGCCACTACCCGGGCCTTGTGGATGGCTTTGGAAACCAGATAGGCGGCGCCGCCCACGGCCATGAGATAGGCGGCCTGATGCTTGCGTATGGATTCGATGGCCGCAGGTCCCCGTTCCGCCTTGCCGATCATGCCCAGTAGTCCGAGTTTGCCGAGCATCATCTCGGTAAACTTGTCCATGCGGGTGGCGGTAGTGGGGCCAGCGGGGCCAACCACTTCGCCATCCACGGGATCCACGGGGCCCACGTAGTAGATGAAGCGATTGTGGAAATCCACGCCCTCGGGCAGAGGCTGGTTTTTCTCCAGCAGTTCCTGGATACGGCGGTGAGCGGCGTCGCGCCCGGTGAGCATGCGTCCCGTGAGCAGCAATCGCTGGCCGGGTTTCCAGTTTTTCACCTCTTCCGCAGTGATGCTGTCCAGATTCACCCGGGTAGCGTTTGTGCTGGCTTGCCAGGTGACGTCGGGATAATCTTCGGGAGCTGGCGGGGTGAATTCCGCGGGGCCACTGCCGTCCAGGGTGAATTCGATATGCCGGGTGGCGGCGCAATTGGGAATCAGGGCCACGGGCAGGGAAGCGGCATGAGTGGGATAGTCGCGGATCTTTACATCCACCACGGTAGTCAGGCCGCCCAGTCCCTGAGCGCCTATGCCCAGGGCGTTGACCTTTTCGAACAGCTCCAGGCGCAGTTGTTCCAGAGCTGTGTTGGCTCCTCTGGCGATCAGATCCTGTATGTCCACCGGCTCCATCAGGGCTTCCTTGGCCAGAAGCATGGCCTTCTCTGAAGAGCCGCCTATGCCCAGCCCCAGCATTCCCGGTGGACACCAGCCCGCGCCCATGCCGGGGACTGTCTCCAGTACCCAGTCCACCAGATTGTCGCTGGGGTTGAGCACCGTAAATCTGGCCTTGTTTTCCGATCCTCCGCCCTTGGCCGTAAGGCCGATCTTCAGCTGCTTGCCGGGGACGATTCGGACATGCACGATGGCAGGGGTATTGTCCCCGGTGTTGCGCCGCTGACCCCAGGGGGGCGTTACCATGGACGCACGCAGAGTATTGTCTGGATCAGTATAGGCGCGCCGCACGCCCTCGTTGATCATGTCCTCCAGACCCAGTTTGCTGCTCCAGCGCACATCCATGCCTATTTCGACGAATGCCACCACCATGCCGGTGTCCTGACAGACCGGGCGGTGACCTTCGGCGCTCATGCGCGAGTTCATGAGAATTTGCGCCAGGGCGTCCTTGGCTGCGGGGGACTGTTCCTTTTCCCAGGCTTTGCCCACGGCCTGGATAAAATCCAGCGGGTGGTAGCAGGAAATGAACTGCAGGGCATCCGCCACGCTGTTGATGAGGTCTTCCTGGTCGATGATAGTCATGTCACAAGTCCAGCAGCAGGCGTGCAGGGTCTTCCAGGTTCTGTTTGATGGTGACCAGGAACTGTACTGCGTCCTTGCCGTCCACGATGCGGTGATCGTAGGACAAGGCCAGGTACATCATGGGGCGGATGACTACTTCTCCGTTTTCCGCCACCGGGCGCTGGATGATGTTGTGCATGCCGAGAATGCCGCTTTGGGGTGGATTGAGTATGGGCGTGGAGAGCATGGAGCCATAGACCCCGCCATTGGAGATGGTGAAGGTGCCGCCGCTCAGTTCTTCGTAGCTCAGTGAGCCTTCCCTGGCTTTCTGTCCAAACTGGCGGATGTTCTTTTCGATTTCGGCAAAGGACAGTTGATCGGCATTGCGCAGGATGGGCACCACCAGCCCCCGGGGGGAGCCCACGGCAATACCAATATCGTAGTAACCATGGTAGATGATATCCGTCCCGTCAACACTGGCATTGAGCAGGGGAAATTTTTTCAGGGCGTCAACCGTGGCTTTTACAAAGAAGGACATGAAACCAAGGCGCACTTCATGTTCCTTCTCGAAATGGTCGCGGTATTTGCCGCGCAGATCACTCACTGCCTGGAGATTGACCTCGTTGAAAGTGGTAAGGATGGCTGCGGTCTGCTGGGCCTCCACCAGGCGTTCGGCGATGCGTGCGCGCAGGCGGCTCATGGGAACCCGCCGTTCTGCCTGTGCCGTGCCTTCCGCCTGAGGCGTGTCGCCAACCATGCTGGCCACGGTCTCGGCATCCGGATCCCGGCTGGAGGTCTGCTGATCCAGATAGGTCATTACGTCGGATTTGAGGATGCGCCCGTCCTTGCCCGTGCCGCTGATCTGGCGCGGATCCAGTTTCAGCTCCTTGACCAGTCGGCGAACCGCGGGAGTGAGTATGGGCTCTTCCGCCCGGGATTCCGCAGTGGTTGACGTCTCCCGCGGGGTCGAGGCAGCGGTGCTGGATGCCGGTGCGGTGGCATTTTCCTTGCCGGGTTCGATTATTGCCAGGACGTCATCAGCCTCCACCAGATCGCCTTCAGCGGCGCGCAGTTCGACGAGGGTGCCATCCACGGGAGAGGGAACCTCAAGCACGACCTTGTCGGTTTCCAGATCGAGGATGTTTTCATCCCGCTGCACAGGGTCGCCGGGCTGTTTGTGCCAGGCCAACACCGTGGCATCGGTGACGGATTCCGGCAGGGTGGGAACACGGATTTCTGTACTCATATCATTCTCTGGTTGATTTCCGGGTCGAAATGTCCGTTCAGGGCGTCATCGATGATTTTCTTCTGTTCTTCCACATGCACCGGGTAATAACCGGTGGCAGGCGCGGCAGCCGCCCGGCGACCCACATAGAAAACCTGTTTTCCGCCCTTCACGATGCGGGAGAAACGGTGTTTGATCTGATCCCATGCGCCCTGGTTCTGGGGTTCTTCCTGGCACCAGACGAAACTCCAGGCATTGGGATATTCCGCTACCATGGCGTCGAAATCCGCCCGGGGGAAGGGGTAGAGCTGCTCGATGCGAACCAGGGCGATGTGTTCCAGTCCGCGGGCGCGGCGGGCTTCCAGCAGCTCATAATAGATTTTGCCGCTGCACATGATGACCTGACTGATCTTGTTTTTGTCCAGCGGGTCGATTTCATCGATGACGGTATGAAAACTGCCATCGGTGTAGGCGTCCAGCGGTGAAGTGGCCATGGGATGGCGAAGCAGGCTCTTGGGCGTCATCACCACCAGTGGGCGTCGATAGGGACGCAGTGCCTGGCGCCGCAGCAGATGGAACATCTGTGCCGGGGTGCTGGGGATGCAAACCTGGATATTCTGTTCGGCACACAGCTGCATATAGCGTTCGATTCGTGCCGAAGAATGTTCCGGTCCCTGACCTTCGTAGCCATGCGGAAGAAGCATGACCAGGCCGCAGAGCAGCCCCCATTTGGCTCCGGCAGAGGTAATGAACTGGTCGATGACCACCTGGGCGCCATTGGCAAAGTCGCCGAACTGGGCTTCCCAGATGGTGAGGGTGTTGGGTTCCGCCGTGGCGTAGCCGTATTCAAAGGCGAGTACGGCTTCTTCCGAGAGCAGGGAATCGATGATGTCGAAATCGCCCTTGCCCGGATTGATATGCGCCAGGGGAATGTACTGCTCGCCGGTCTCCTGATCCGCAAGCATGGCATGGCGGTGAAAGAAAGTGCCGCGACGGCAGTCCTGCCCCGACATGCGCACCGGGTGATTGCTTTCCACCAGACTGGCATAGGCAAGATTTTCGGCAAAGCCCCAGTCGCTGAGTTGTTCGCCGCGCATCATGCGCCCCCGGTCTTCCATGATCCGCTGTACCCGTGGATGCAGCTTGAAGCCAGGTGGCAGAGTCAGCAGGCGTTGATACAGACGCTGGATGTCTTCCCGGCTGATGCTGGTGTCGGTAGCCTGATCCCAGCGGGTATGCTGGAAACGATGCCAGTCCACCCGGTAGGGATTGTCGATTTCGCACAGTACCGGACGGCTGACGATTTCCCCCTTGTCCAGCTCGGCGCGATAGTGCCCGATCATGTGCTCGGCCTGTTCCGGGGTAATCACGCCTTCCGCCAGCAGGCGCTCCGCATACAGGGTGCGGGTGGTGGGGTGCATGCGGATTTTCTGATACATCAGTGGCTGGGTGACGGCGGGTTCGTCTGCCTCGTTGTGGCCCTGGCGGCGATAGCAGACCAGGTCGATGACCACATCCTTGTTGAATTGATTGCGATAGTCCAGCGCCAGGCGGGTGACGAAGATTACCGCCTCCGGGTCGTCTCCGTTCACATGGAATATGGGAGCCTGCACCATTTTCGCCACGTCGGAACAATAGGTGGTGGAACGGCTGTCGAAAGGATCGGAAGTGGTAAATCCGATCTGGTTGTTGATGACCACATGCACCGTGCCGCCAGTGGAAAAGCCACGGGTCTGAGACAGGTTCAGGGTTTCCATGACCACGCCCTGACCGGCGAAAGCGGCATCGCCATGGAGCAAGATGGGCAGTACTTTTTCACCCTGTTCGTCGCCATAGCGTTTTTGCCGGGCGCGTACAGAACCTTCGATGACCGGGCCGATGATCTCCAGGTGGGAAGGATTGAATCCGAGAACCACATGGATCATTCCGCCAGGGGTTTCGATGCTGCTGGAAAAGCCCTTGTGGTATTTGACGTCCCCGGAGGTCATTACCCCATGATTCTTTGCCGCCCCCTGAAATTCGTCATAGATCTCTGACGGCGGCTTGCCGATGATGTTGGTAAGCACGTTCAACCGTCCCCGGTGAGCCATACCGATAACAGCTTCTTCTATGCCGTCGCGCCCGGCCCGCTGGATCAGTTCGTCCAGAAGGGGAATCAGGGACTCGCCACCTTCCAGGGAGAAACGTTTCTGCCCGACATAGCGGGTATGCAGGTATTTTTCCAGGCCTTCCGCGGCAGTGAGCATGCGCAGTATCCAGCGCTTGTCGCCGGGATCCAGCTCCGGACGTGTGCGATAGGTTTCCAGGCGCTGCTGTATCCAGCGCTTTTCCACGGTATCCGTGATGTGCATGTATTCTGAACCCACGGTGCCGGTATAGACTTTTTCAACCAGTTCGAGGATTTCTTTCAGCGGCAGGCGTTCAGGAGCAAACAGGGAACCCGTGTTGAACGGTCGCTCCAGGTCGTCATCCGTGAGACCATGATAGCTGAGGGTCAGCTCGGGAAGATGCGGTGGTTTGCGCAGATGCAGAGGGTCGAGATCCGCCAGTTGATGACCGCGCACCCGGTAGGCATTGATCAGACGCAGAACCGAAGCCTGCCTCGCGGCTGCCTGGGCCGCCAGTGTGTCGTTACAGTTGCTTGTGGCAGGTTTCCTTTCCCGGCCCATGCGCCGGAAATCCTGTACGATACGCTGATGAGAAACGTCTTCGCCGGACCAGCCATTCACCAGGGGAAGATTTTCGAAGCGTTTTCGCCAGTTTTCTCCGACGCTGGCAGGATCCTGCAGCCAGGCTTCGTACAAACTTTCGATAAATGGAGCGTTTCCATCGAAGAACGGCGAGGACTCTTTCAGGCGTTGGAGCAATTCTGACATTTTAGGAATCTCTGATTAAATCTGAGCGAAGCAGATTGTGATTCAAAATGTTCCGATACAAGGCGCAAATCGCAGGTAATGCCCCAGGGCACTCTCTCTTGCGCAAGCGCAATTCACCTTGTAGCCCGCTATTGCGAAGATTTGCAACGCCGTAGCGGGGCATTTTTGGTGCAAGATGCGAGTTCATGATTAAATCAGAGGTTCCTTTAGGATATTTGCCCTATTATTTTTTCAGAAGGGAGGGGCTTTCCTCAAGACACATTCAAAAGTCTAGCACAAGATATTGCTGTAACAAGAAAAAATAATATTTAATATGAATATCCGATATCTTCTTTCCATTTGACCAAACCGGGGAAAAGTGAAAGTATCCGAGGAAAAATATCAGAACATCTCCAAGTAATCGGGATGCCATCCGGGGCAGGGATGGCCCGCCCTTTTCAGTCACGACAAGTTATTGAAAATATTGGCAAAGAGGAAATTTTGCTTCCACTTTGTACTTGGAAAAATCGAGAAATGCGTTTTTCGTGCGCTCAATTCAAGAGGAATAACCGTGTTTGGAAAAATTCCCCTGTTGCTGATGCTGGTCTGGATACAGACGACGGCATACGCTGCGGCTCCCACAGCTGTTATCAACGTGCCCCGGGGTGATTGCAAGCGTCCATTGCCCAATACCGACCTTCGTCATTGCTCCTTTGCCGGAAAGAAGATCCAGGGACTCGATCTCAGTGGTTCATTGCTCAATGGGGTGGATTTCTCAAATGCCAGATTACCCGATTGCAATTTGTCTCGAGCCAGTTTGAAAGGCGCTGATTTCAAATGGGCCAGCCTGACCGGATGTGAAATTCTGGGGGCGGATTTTCTCGATGCTGAGCTTTTTCATGCGGTTTTCGATGAAAGCAGGCTGGATGGCAGTCGCTTTGTCGCTGCCGACATGTTTGGCGCCAACCTTATTGAAGTGCAGGCCCGGGGAGTCAATTTTCAGGATGCTTACATGAAAGACGTCATCATGGAGGAAGGGGATTTCAGTCACAGCAGTTTCATCGGTTGCTTCATGCAGCGGGCGGTGCTCATCGGGAGCAAGCTGCGGGGCAGTTTCTTCCATGACTCCGTCCTGACGGGTGCTTCTCTGGAAGCCGCGAATTTTGATCAGGCGACAATTACTCATACCCTGGTAAATGGAGCGCACATGGATGGTGCCAGTTTTCGTCAAGCAGATCTGCACAATTCGCGTTTCATCAATGCCAGTGGCAAAGCGGATTTCAGTGGAGCAAGAAATCTGCCGGAACACCTGCAGCGCATGCTGAACGAGGCGCCGCGTTGAAGCCGGGTCTGTTCAGGGCGCTGTTTTTTCCGCCAGCGGACAATGTTTCCCTGGGGGAAAAGGCATTGTCCGGCCTGGCGGCGTTTGGTGGAATCGGGATGATCATGCTCGTCAGCAGCCTGTTTCTGCAGCCACGCGATCTGCCCTGGGTGGTGGCCTCCATGGGGGCATCGGCGGTATTGCTGTTTGCCGTTCCTCTCGGGCCGCTTTCCCAGCCCTGGCCCTTTGCGGGAGGACATCTGATTTCCGGGCTGATCGGGGTTACCGTTGCGAAGCTGATTCCCGAACCGGTAACCGCGGCGGCTGTTGCCGTTTCCCTGGCTATCTTTGTCATGTATGTAAGCCGCTGTCTGCATCCTCCTGGCGGGGCGACGGCGCTCACCGTGGTGGTTGGCGGGGATTCCATTCACGCCCTGGGATACCAGTATCTGGCAACACCTGTATTGCTCAATGTGCTGGTGATGCTGGGGTGGGCGCTGCTGATCAATAACCTGTTTCCGAATCGTTATTATCCCAATACCCTGAAGAAAATCCGGGAAACACCGGAAATCGGGGAAGATCGTGTAGCCGCGGAATTGAGCATACGCCGGGATGATCTGGAATACGCCCTGCGGGAAATGAATGAGTATGTGGATGTTTCCCGCGAGGATCTGTCGCGCATTTTTGCCCTTTCCGCCACCCATGCCCGGCGGCGGCGCATGGGCGAGATTCTCTGCGGTGAGATCATGACCCGGAAAGTGGTGAGCGCCGAGTACGGGGACAAGGTGGAAGACCTGTGGAAACTCATGGGGGAGCATCAGATTCGGAGCATTCCCGTGCTGGATCATCGTCGTCAGGTTATCGGCATTGTTACCATTGCCGATTTTCTCAATCAGGTGAAGGGAGAGAACGGGCGTCCTCTGGCGCAGCGTTTGCGCGCTTTTCTCAAACCGGCTGCCGGTTTGAAAACAGACAAGCCGGAATATGCGGGGCATGTCATGACCACGCCGGTAGTCACGGTTCGGGATGACCAGCATATACTGGATCTGTTTCCCATTTTCTATGAGAAAGGGATCCATCATCTTCCGGTAGTCAACGAAAAGGGCGAACTGGTGGGAATGCTGACACCGAAGAATCTGCTTGCGGCATTGCATGCGGACATGCGCGGAGATCCCGAATAATCAGCATGCCCGGATTTGCAGACGGATGCCATCGGTCGGCGATATGACGCCGGTAATTCCCTTTGGCTAAAACGGATCAACAATCTGCTGTATGATTGATTTAGACGAATGTTTATCAGATATAGAAATAACGACACAGCTTTATGGAAGCCAGAAAGATTCCCTTGCCCGCCCGGTTCAAGGCCAGGATCTCCGGACTGGAGGCCGACCTGGCGTTCTGTGATGCCCTGATAACCTTTGCCGGGCAAATTCCGGAGACCGTCTATCAGCGAGCCGAAATCCAGGTTTACAAATCTCTGGAAACCGAACTGCAACGTCGTCTGAAGATTGCCGAGCAGGAAGCGCTGGAACGTTCGCGCAAGCTCACCGCCTGAGATGAAGCTTCTTGCTCTGGACACCACCGAAGACAGCTGTTCCGCAGCTCTTTGTATCGATGATGAAATGCGCTGGCGTTTTGAGCTTGCGCCCCGTCGTCACAGCGAACTGATTCTGCCCATGATGGACTCCCTGCTTGCCCAGGCGCAGCTTAAGGTGCAGCAGCTGGACGGCCTGGCCTTCAGCCGTGGCCCAGGTTCTTTCACCGGTATCCGTATTGCCACCGGGGTGGCGCAAGGTGTGGCTCTGGGAGCGGATCTGCCGGTGCTGCCTGTCTCTACCCTGGCGGCTCTGGCACAGGGGGCATGGCGCAGGGAAGGGGCGACAGAGGTGCTGGCCGCACTGGACGCACGCATGGGCGAGGTCTATTGGGCCTGGTGCGAGTTGGGCCAGGGAGGCGTGATGTGCGTATCCGAATCGGGGGAACATGTGGGGTCGGCGGAAGCGGTAGCCGCAGCGCAATCCGCTTCTGCCTGGGGAACCGGCAGTGGCTGGGGCGCCTACCCCGGCGAACTGCGCTCGAGCAGCGGCATAGCGGATTCCCGTATTCTGGAAAATCAGCATGTGCATGCGCGGGATGTGGCCAGCCTGGGGCTGGCGTCCCTGATGGCGGGCAATACCCTGGCGCCGGAAGATGCGCTGCCTGTCTATGTGCGAAACAATGTGGCCGCCAAACCAGGAAAAGATGGGGCTGTTTCGGTCTGACAGGCTCCCGGCGGGAACAACTCAGCTGTCCAGGTGCTCCAGCAGCGCGGCCGTCAGTCGTTGCTGTTCAGTACTGTCTTCCAGGGCGCGTCCCTTGTGGTCGGTAATGGTAAACACGTCCTCTGCCAAGGCGCCCACGGTGGTTACCTTGGCGCTGAGCAGACGCAGGTTCTGTTCCGCCAGCACCCAGGCGATCAGGGACAAAAGACCGGGTCTGTCCATGGCGCGAATGTGCAGCAGGGTGTGGTGGTTGATCCGATCCTGGGAGAAACGGATCTCGCTCTTGCTTGAGAATTGTTGCAGACGCCGTGGCAGAGGGCGTGTGCTGGGCATGCCGCTCAGATCTTTCTCCAGACCATGGCGCAATTCAGCCTGAATGATTTCTGCGCGATCTGCGGCAATATGGCTGCCGTCAGCCTCCAGCACGAAAAAGCTGTTCAGGGCAATGCCGCCATCGGTGGTCTTGATGCGTGCTTCGAGAATATTCAGATGCAATTGATCGATCAGGGCGGTGCATTGGGCGAAGAGGTTTTTGCGATCCTTTTGCACGATGAAGATTTCATTGCATCCACGGGGAAGGGACTCGCGTAGCGCCACCCTGGGTTCATCGAAGTTTTCGGCGGAAAGCACCATGCTGCCGTGCCAGGCGATTTCTTCCGGATCATTCTGCAGGAAATACTCCAGCGACAGCTCGCTCCACAGCTGGTTGATGCGCTCCAGATCGAATCCCCGGGCAGCGAGCAGACGGCGGGCTTCAGTCTGCTTGGACTGGATCAGCTCATCCTGATCCATGGGGGTTTGCAAGCCGCGCAGCAGTGCTTCACGAGTGCTGTGATAGAGGCGATTCAGCAGGGATGACTTCCAGGATGTCCAGCGTTTGGGGTTGGTCGCGCGGATATCGGCCACGGTGAGCAGATACAGATAATCCAGGCGTGAACGGTCGCCCACCTCGGCCGCGAATTCCTGAACTACCACCGGATCCTCGATGTCCTTGCGTTGGGCGGTGACGGACATGAGCAGATGCTTGCTCACCAGCCAGGCGACGAGATTGGCATCATAGTCCGACAAATCATGCAGTTTGCAAAATTCCCGGGCATCGATAGCGCCCAATTGTGCATGATCGCCGCCGCGTCCCTTGGCAATGTCGTGAAACAGTCCTGCGATATACAGCAGTTCCGGTTTCACCAGTTGACTGAAGACCTGGGAGCACAAGGGAAATTCATGTTCGAACTCCTTCACCGAAAAACGCCGCAGATTGCGCAGCAGCATCAGGGTGTGCTCATCCACGGTGTAGACATGGAAGAGGTCGAACTGCATGCGCCCGGTGATATTGGCGAAGGCGGGTATGTAGGCGGCGAGCACGCCATAATGATGCATGCGGCGCAGTACATTGGTTATGCCTGTGGGTTGGCGCAGGATCTCCAGGAACAGGCTGCGGGCGCGAATGTCCTTGCGGTAGTCCTCATCGATGAGGTGCAGGTGAGCGCGGACCAGGCGAATGGTGCTGGCGCGCACGCCTTCCAGCTCAGGGTGTTCCTGGAGAATGAGAAACAGCTCCAGGATGGCAATCGGATAGCGGGCGAAAATCGCGTTGTTGCTTACTTCCAGATAGCCGTTGCAGGTCTGGAAGCGATTGTTGATCCTGATCGTGTCGCAGGGCTGGTTCCGGTAGAGTATGGCTTCCTGGAACAGTTGCAGGAGCATTTCATTGAGCCGGTTCAGCTCCATCACCGTGCGGTAGTAATCCTGCATGAACTGTTCCACCGCGAGATTGCTGTCTGCATCACAGTAACCGAACTGACGGGCGATGGCGCGCTGGTGTTCAAACAAGAGCCTGTCTTCATGCCGGCCAGTGAGCAGATGCAAGGCGAAGCGGATCTTCCATAGATGTTTCTGCCCGGCTTTCAGGGCATGGTATTCGGTATCCGTCAGAAAGCCCTGATGAAGCAGTTCCGAAAGGCGTTCCGCGCGGAAATGACGTTTTACCACCCAGCCAATCATCTGGATGTCCCGAAGTCCTCCGGGGTTGGACTTGATGTTTGGTTCCAGGTTGTAGGCGGTGTCTCCATAGCGGGCATGGCGCGCCTTTTGTTCCTCGCATTTTGCGCTGAAGAATGCGTCGCTGGGCCAGATCCGGTCCGGGCCGGTGGCTTCCCGCATCTCCTGGAACAATGGTTCCCGGCCCGCGAGAAAGCGTGATTCCATGAGATTGGTGACAATGGTTACGTCATTTTTCGCCGCTTCCACGCATTGTTCCAGGGTGCGTACACTGTGGCCGATCTCCAGGCCGATGTCCCAGAGGAAAGTAACCAGTTGTTCCAGTTTTTCCGCGGTCTCGTTCCTGGGAGTGTCTCCCACCAGAATGAGCACATCCACGTCCGAAGCGGGATGCAGTTCACCCCGGCCATAGCCGCCCACGGCCACCAGGGCCGCGGCTGTTTCCGGGGAGAAGAACTGGCGCCAGGCGCGAACCAGAACCTGATCGATGAAATGGGAGCGGGCGTGTACCAGTTCCTCCACATCGTCACCGGCGGAAAAGCGTTCGGCCAGGCGCAGCTTGCTTGCTTTGATGGCATTGCGGAAATTTTCCAGAGGCGTGCTGCTGGCGCCGGCCAGCTGTTCATCCAGGCCGGGAATCAGGGAAAGCGGCATCTCAGTCGGTCTCTTCTTCCTTGCGCAGGGTCAGCACTTCGTGGCCGGTATCCGTTACCAGGATGGTGTGTTCCCACTGGGCGGAGAGTTTGCGATCCCGGGTGACCACGGTCCAGCCATCACCCAGCTGTTTCACTTCTTTCCTGCCGGCATTGACCATGGGTTCGATGGTGAAGATCATGCCCGGCCGGATTTCCGCGCCACTGCCTTTCTTGCCAAAATGCAGCACCTGGGGCTCTTCGTGGAAACCCCGGCCGATACCATGGCCGCAATACTCCCTGACCACCGAATAATGATTGGCTTCTACGAAACGCTGTATGGCGTGGCCTATGTTGCCAAAATGCGCGCCGGGACGGACAACCTCTATGCCTTTCCACATCGCCTCCCGGGTGATGTCGCACAGGCGCCTGGCGAGTATGCTGGGCTTGCCCACGCAGAACATCTTGCTTGTGTCTCCGTGCCAGCCGTCCTTGATCACGGTGATATCGATATTGATGATATCGCCGTTCTTCAGCACCTTGTCGCCTGGTATGCCATGACACACCTGATGATTCACCGAAGTGCAGATGGATTTGGGAAAGCCGTGGTAGTTCAGCGGGGCGGGGACAGCCTGTTGCTCGTTCACGATGTAGTCGTGACAGATGCGATCCAGTTCGTCCGTGCTGATGCCGGCCTGGACATGAGGCTCAATCATTTCCAGCACTTCCGCCGCCAGGCGTCCCGCAACACGCATTTTCTCGATTTCTTCGGGCGTTTTTATGATGATGGCCATGGATTCCCTGGGTTTGCGGGGCGGAATTGCCCGGAAATTTGGTGAATTGAGCCGGTTATGGTATAAAACGCGCCGCCAAACGGCAAATACACACGCAATCCCGGTATGACGCACGCTATGGGTGTTGCCTGAACCGGCTTTCGATTCAGGTGATTAGTGTGCCAGAGATTGCGGAGGCTTAACCCTTACAATTGAAGGTATAAACAATGAGTAATGTATCCATGCGCCAGATGCTGGAAGCAGGCGTACACTTTGGTCACCAGACCCGCTACTGGAACCCGAAGATGGCTCCCTACATCTTTGGCCAGCGTAACAAGATCCACATCATCAACCTGGAAAAGTCCCTTCCCCTGTTCAACGACGCCATGAATTTCATTGGCAAACTGGCCGCCAACGGCGGGCGGGTACTGTTTGTCGGCACCAAGCGCGCCGCGAGCAATGTGATAAGGGAAGAGGCCGAGCGTTGCGGCATGCCCTATGTCAACCACCGCTGGCTGGGCGGCATGCTAACCAACTACAAGACCATCAAGTTGTCCATCAACAAGCTCAAGGAACTCGAAACCATGGCCGCCGATGGTTCCCTGGAGCAGAAATTCAACAAGAAGGAAGCCCTGGGCCTGAAACGTCAGCAGGAAAAGCTGGAGCGCAGTGTGGGCGGCATCAAGAACATGCGCGGAATTCCCGACGCCATGTTCGTGGTTGATACCGGCCATGAAGATATCGCCGTGGCTGAAGCCCGCAAGCTGGGCATTCCGGTCATCGGGGTGGTGGATACCAACAATGACCCCGATCTGGTGGATTACGTCATCCCCGGCAACGACGACGCCATCCGTGCAATTCAATTGTATGTTCAGGGCGCGTCGGCCGCGATCCTGGAAGGCCGCGCCGTAGCCGCCCAGTCGGTGGCTGCCGAGGAAGCGCCCGAGGAATCGTCTGAAGAAGAAGCCGCTTCCGAAGGCTGATATCAGGGGCACGAAATATTCCCCTGCCCGGCGGTTGCGGGGCAGGGGTGTTGTATTTTTTGGCGGACGGGTATTCCCTCCGCGTGAAACTAAAGAGCGAGGAACACCATGGCAATTACAGCAGCTTTGGTAAAAGAATTGCGCGAGCGCACTGGCGCCGGCATGATGGAGTGCAAGAAAGCACTGGTAGAAACCGATGGCGACATCGAACTGGCTATCGAAAACATGCGCAAATCCGGTCAGGCGAAAGCCGCCAAGAAGGCAGGCCGCATCGCCGCCGAAGGCGTGATCGTGATCAAGGCCAGCGACGATGGCAAAAAAGTCGCCATGGCTGAAGTCAACTGTGAGACCGATTTCGTGGCCAAGGATGAAAACTTCCTGTCCTTTGCCAATGCGGTTGTCGAGCGGGTGCTGGGCAGCGATGTGGCGGATGTGGAAGCCCTGAATGCCATGCCTTTGCACGAAGGCGAGGAGACCACGGTAGAAGAAGCCCGCCAGGCGCTGGTTTCAAAGATTGGCGAGAACATGAGCGTACGCCGTTTCGTACGCATGGATACCGATGGCCAGATTGCCAATTATCGCCATGGCGTGCGCATTGGCGTACTCGTGGATCTGGCGGGCGGTGACGAAGAGCTGGGTCGTGATCTGGCCATGCATATCGCCGCAAGCAACCCCATCTGCGTGGAAGAGAAAGATGTGCCCGAGGCGCTGCTGGCCAAGGAAAAGGAGATCATCGAAGCCCAGGCCAAAGAGAGCGGCAAGCCGGACAACATCATCGAGAAGATGGTCGAAGGCCGTCTGCGCAAGTATCTGTCCGAGGTGACGCTTACCGGTCAGCCATTTGTCAAGGATCCGGACACCACCGTGGGCAAACTGCTGAAAAGCAAGGATGCCAGCGTCAACCGCTTCGTGCGTTTCGAGGTGGGTGAAGGCATAGAGAAAAAGCAGGAGAACTTTGCCGAGGAAGTAGCGGCGCAGATGCGGGGTCAGTAAGCCCGTTCTGCTTGAGGGGATCTCGAAAAATTCCTTCCATGGAATTTTTCTTGTCGCAAAGAGCAAAGACGATTTCCTCTTTGCTCACATTTTCAATCACTTGTGGTGATTGAAAATGGTGGGACATCCCTGTCCCACTCGGGCATCTCGATTTTTCGAGATGCCCTTGAAATCAAGGCGCGTGGGGTTGACCCTGCGCGCCTTTTTTCATGTTTCGGGAAAAGGCTTCGTCCGCGCCTAGCCCGCATGTTGCACCGGATAGCATGACAGGTACGAACTGTATCCAGCATAATCGTCACGCAACATGCTGTGATTCACGGTAAAAAACCCACATTTTGCGCGTTCTGGTGAAATATGCGGGCTAGACGGGGCAGACATTTCACTTTTTGCTACACAACCCCAATGGCTATTGATACTATTCGTGTCCAGTTGTTTTCTCACAAACATATGAGAGTTGTGAAACCATGCCGGATGGTGAGCTAGCGTATCGCAGAGTGCTGCTGAAACTCAGTGGCGAGGCCCTCATGGGCAGTGGGGACTTTGGTATCGATCCCCAGGTCATGGAACGCATGGCGGGAGAAATCGCCGCCCTGGTGAACAAAGGGCATGAATTGGCTCTGGTGATCGGCGGCGGGAACATTTTTCGCGGCGCCGGACTTGCCGGTGGCGGCATGGATCGGGTGACCGGCGATCACATGGGCATGCTGGCCACGGTAATCAATTCCCTGGCCATGGGAGACGCCTTGCGCAAGCAGGGAGTGGATGCACGGGTGCTTTCTTCCCTGGACATGGATCAGGTGTGTGAACCCTATGCCCGTTATCGGGCCATGGAGCATCTGGATCAGGGGCGAGTGGTGATTCTTTCCGCCGGAACCGGCAATCCCTTTTTCACCACGGACTCCGCAGCCAGTTTGCGCGCCATTGAAATCAAGGCGGATCTGCTGATCAAGGCCACCAAGGTCGATGGCGTCTATTCCGCTGATCCGATGAAGGATGACAACGCGGTGTTCTATCCGCGCCTCGATTATGACAAGGCGCTGGCGGACAAGCTGGCGGTAATGGATGCCACGGCCCTGATCCTTTGCCGGGATCACGATCTGTCCCTGCGGGTGATGAACATCAACCAGGCAGGCGCGCTGGCCCGTTTGCTGGCGGGTGAAGACATTGGAACACTGGTTAGTACCGGAGAACATGAATGATTGACGATATCAAGAAGGATGCTGCCGAGCGCATGGACAAGACAGTCAAGGCGCTGCAGGATTCCCTGGCCAAGGTCCGTACCGGGCGCGCCCACCCCAGTCTTCTGGATCATCTGAGCGTATCCTATTACGGAGCAGATACACCGTTGAGGCAGGTTGCCAATATCAATGTGGAAGATGCGCGTACCCTGACCATCCAGCCTTTCGAACAATCCATGGTCAAGGCGGTGGAAAAGGCCATCATGGAGTCGGATCTGGGATTGAATCCCAATACTGCGGGAACGGTGATCCGGGTACCCATGCCTCCGTTGACGGAAGAGCGTCGCCGTGATCTGACCCGGGTAGTGCGTCAGGAAGGGGAACAGGCCAAGGTGGCGATCCGCAACATTCGCCGCGACGCCAATGGTGACCTCAAGGATCTGGTAAAGGAAAAGCTCATCACCGAAGACGACGAACGCCGTGGCCAGGAAATCATCCAGAAACTCACCGACCAGCATGTAAAGGAAATCGATGATCTGCTGGAAGCCAAGGAAAAGGACCTGATGGCAGTCTAGCCCATGCCATCTCAGGAAAAACCAGGGGGCAGGATGCCCACGCATGTGGCCATCATCATGGATGGCAATGGCCGCTGGGCGCAAAATCGAGGCAAGCCGCGCCATGCCGGACATCGTGCGGGTGTGGAGACCGTTCGTGAAGTCATGGAGATATGTGGCCGCCAGGGAGTGCGAATCCTGACCCTGTTCGCCTTCTCCAGTGAAAACTGGCGGCGACCCAAGAAAGAGGTGAAAATGCTCATGGAGCTGTTTTTCACCGCCCTGAATCGTGAAGTGCGGCGTTTGAAGAAACGCAATGTGCGCCTGCGTGTCATTGGCGATACCAGCGCATTTTCCTCCAAGTTGCAGAAGCTCATTGCAGAAAGTGAGCGTATCACCCGTGACAACGACGGATTGCTGCTGCAAATCGCGGCCAATTACGGAGGCCGCTGGGACATGACCCAGGCCGCCCGCAAGCTGGCCGAACAGGTGGCGGCCGGTGAGCTTCAGCCGGAAAAGATCAGCGAAGAAACCCTCGCGGCCCGCCTGTCTTTCCCCGATGTGCCTGATCCGGATCTGTTCATTCGTACCGGTGGTGAAATGCGCATCAGCAATTTTCTGCTCTGGCAATTGGCCTACACGGAACTGTGGTTCTGCGACACCCTCTGGCCCGATTTTGGTGAAAAGGAATTGCTTCAGGCTTTCGCGGACTATTCGCGGCGCCAGCGTCGTTTTGGCAAGATTGCCGAACAGGTGGAAGGAGAATGCTGAAGGCCCGCCTGTTGACCGCCCTGGTGCTCGTGCCTCTGGTTTTCTGGGGCGTACTGGGACTGTCCAATCAGTGGTTTGCCGTGATTCTTGGCCTGGTAGTGCTGGGGGCCGTCTGGGAACTGGGAAATCTTTGTGGCCTGGCAAAGCTTTTGTCACGTCTGCTGCTTGTGGCTGTCGGCATTGCTTTGTTGTGGCTGGCTTTCGAGGCGAGATACAGCGGCTGGGCATCCGGGCTGATCCAGGCTCTTGCCCTTGGCTGGCTGATCAATCTGCTGCTGTTGCTTTCCGGAAAAATAGTGCCCAGGGAGAAAAAATCCTTCCGTCCCCTGTTTCTTTTGACCGGGTTGCTGGCCCTGGTCGCGGTCTGGATGGCGCTGGTGCGCCTGCATGGAATGGCTGATCACGGGCCTCGGCTGATGATGTTCTTTCTGTTGCTCATCTGGGTAGCCGATTCGGGCGCGTATTTTGCGGGACGGAAATTCGGGCGGCGCAAGCTGGCGCCGCATATCAGCCCCGGGAAGACGGTTGAAGGGGTGGCGGGGGCGCTCACTGGCGGTCTGGTCTGCGCCCTGATTCTGGCCTGGTTGCAATGGCTGCCTCTGTCCTGGTGGCTGCTGGTGGAGATTTGCGTCAGTACGGTGCTGGTCTCTGTGGGCGGTGATCTGTGGGAAAGCGTACTCAAACGGGAAAGAGGCGTGAAGGATAGTGGCAACATTCTTCCCGGTCATGGCGGTGTCCTGGATCGCATAGACAGCCAGATTGCCGCCGGCCCCTGGTTTGTCGCTTCCCTGATGGCGGCGGGAGTGTCCCTGTGATCGGGATCAGCATACTCGGCTCCACCGGCTCCATAGGGAAAAGCACCCTGGATGTGCTGGCGCGTCATCCGGATCGTTACCAGGTGGTTGCCCTGAGCGCCAATTCCGATGTGGATGGCATGTACCGGCAATGTCTGGCGCACAGGCCGCAGCTGGTGGCCATGGCGGATGAGGCCAGTGCCGAGGCGCTGGCCTCGCTGCTGGCCGATGAAGCAGGGGAAATCCATGTGCTCTCCGGCATCGCCGGACTAAAGGCGGTGGCCACCCACGAGTCCGCGGAACAGGTCATGGCGGCCATTGTCGGAGCCGCGGGTCTGGTTCCGGTGCTGGCTGCGGTGGAGGCAGGCAAGCGGATTCTGCTGGCGAACAAGGAAGCTTTGGTAGTGGCTGGCGGCTTGTTCATGGATGCGGTGCGCCGCCATGGTGTTACGGTGCTGCCCATCGACAGTGAACATAACGCAGTATTTCAGTGCATGCCCGAAGGATATGAACAGGGACTGGATGGCAAGGGAGTACGGCGTATTCTCCTTACCGCTTCTGGTGGGCCTTTTCGTACCACGCCGGCGCAAGAGCTGGCGACGGTAACGCCGGAGCAGGCCTGTGCCCACCCGAACTGGGACATGGGACGCAAGATTTCCGTGGATTCAGCCACCATGATGAACAAGGGGCTGGAAGTCATCGAGGCTCACTGGTTGTTTGGCGCTGCGCCGGAACATATCCAGGTGGTCATCCATCCCCAGAGCGTGATTCATTCCATGGTGGAATATGTGGATGGCTCGGTTCTGGCCCAGTTGGGCAACCCCGACATGCGCACGCCGATCGCGCATGCCCTGGCCTGGCCGGAGCGCATCGATTCCGGCGTCGCCAGTCTGGATTTGTTCTCCGTGGCGCGGCTGGATTTCGAAAAACCCGATCTGGAACGTTTTCCCTGCCTGCGACTGGCTTTTCGCGCCATCGAGGAGGGCGGTAGCATGCCCGCGATACTCAATGCGGCCAATGAAGTGGCAGTAGCCGCCTTTCTCGACGGGCGCAGCGGGTTCATGGACATTCCGCGTGTGATCGAACAGACCATGGACAGCCTGCGGGGACAGCCGGCCGATAGCCTCAAGGTACTGCTGGAAGCGGATGCCCTGGCGCGGGAAACCGCGGAACGATTACTCACGCCAAAGGTCACATAGAGCATGCTGGAAACCCTCGCCAACAGTATCTTTGGCTTTATCCTGGCCATCGGCATCCTGGTCACCGTTCATGAATTCGGTCATTTCTGGGTGGCGCGCAAGCTTGGTGTAAAAGTGCTACGTTTTTCCATTGGATTTGGCAAGCCCTTGCTGACCTGGCATCGCAAGAATGATGATGCCGAGTACGTGCTTGCCGCCATCCCACTGGGCGGCTATGTGAAAATGCTGGATGAGCGGGAAGGGGCGGTGCCGGAAGCGGAGGCGCATCGCGCCTTCAATCGTCAGCCCCTGTGGGTGCGCACCGCGGTAGTGCTGGCGGGTCCCATGTTCAATCTGATGTTTGCCGTGTTTCTGTTCTGGGCGGTGCTGGTGCTGGGCGAAACCGGGCTGAAGCCGGTCATAGGTGAAGTAGAACCGGGGACGCCGGCTGCTGAAGCCGGTTTCACTCCCGGAGAACAGATTCTGAGCATCAATGGCCGGGAAACGCCCACCTGGGGACAGATGCTCTACCATTTTGCTTCCGCCGCGGCCAGTGGGGAAGCCATTGTCATGGACACCCGTGACCGGCAGGAGCGGACGCAGCAGAGAAAACTCGCCTTCGACGCCATTGGGGACATGGCGGAAGTGAAAAACCCGCTCAAGGCATTGGGTATCACTCCGGAGTTTCCCGTGCTGCCGCCGGTGATCGGCAAGCTGTTGCCCGGTGAACCGGCGCAAAAAGCCGGCCTGCAAGTGGGTGACCGCATCCTCAAGGTCGATGGCCAGCCCTTGCGCAGCTGGACCGAATGGGTGGAAATGATTCAGGACAAGCCGCTGCAGCCCATGGGCCTGGAGATTGATCGCGGCGGCCAGCTGCTTGAGCTGGAACTGGTGCCGGCTGCTGTGGAAGGAGCCGATGGCAAGGTCATCGGGCGTATAGGCGCCGGTAATCAGCCCATGCCGGAACTTATGGAACCCTATCGGGTGGAATATGCCCTTGGACCCCTGGAAGCCGTGCCGGTTGCGCTGACGCGAACCTGGGATTTTTCCCTGCTGACCCTGAAGGTGATGTGGCGCATCATCAGCGGTCAGGCCTCCCTGAAGAATCTTGGCGGACCGATAACCATGGCGGATGCGGCGGGCAGCGCGGTGAGTGCCGGTCTGGTGTCATTCGTGCGCCTGCTGGCCATTATCAGCGTAAGCCTGGGCGTATTCAACCTGTTGCCGATTCCGGTGCTGGATGGGGGGCACCTGTTTTATTTCCTCATCGAGGCAGTTACCGGAAAACCGCCGTCCGAGGATTTCATGTTGCGTGGTCAACAGATCGGCCTGGCCCTGTTGCTGAGCCTGATGGTGCTGGTGTTCTATCAGGATATTGCGCGTCTGGCGGGATAACCGGATGTGGGGCAATACAGCAGATGCGGGTGCAATTTCCCAGCCAGCGGATATAATACCGCATCACAAAAACAATGGCCCCAAGCATGCGCACTAGCCGTTCTATCTTTGCACTGATTTTCAGCCTGATGCTGGCTGCGTCGGCTCTTGCCGAGTCTTTCGTGGTCAGGGATATACGCCTGGAAGGATTGCAGCGTATCTCGGCAGGCACGGTATTCAATTACCTGCCCCTCAAGCCGGGTGATGAACTGGATCCGGCGCGGATGGCCAAGGTCATCCGCGCCTTGTACAAGACCGGGTTTTTCAAGGACGTGCGCCTGGAGCGGGAAGGCGATGTTCTCAACATCGTGGTGCGGGAACGTCCGGCCATCGCCCAGATTGAAATCAGCGGCAACAAATCCATCAAGACCGATGATCTGAAAACCGGCCTGCGCGATATCGGCCTGGCGGAAGGGCGCACCTTCAATCGCTCGGTGCTGGACAAGATCGAGCAGGAAATGCGCCGGCAGTTCTTCAACAGCGGAAAATACGGGGTGCAGCTGGAAACCGAAGTCACCCCGCTGGAGCGCAACCGGGTAGCGGTGAAGATCAAGATCCGTGAAGGTGATACCGCGCGTATCCGGGGCATCAACATCGTCGGCAACAAGAGCTTTCCCGACGAAGAACTCATGCGCGGTTTTCAGTCCAGTGTCGGTGGCTGGTTTTCCTGGATCACCAAGGACGATCAGTATTCCCGGCAGAAGCTGGCGGGAGATCTGGAGCTGATCAAATCCTTCTATCTGGATCGCGGTTACCTCAATTTCGCGATTGATTCGACCCAGGTTACGGTTACTCCCGACAGAAAAGGAGTGTATGTGACCATCAACGTCAAGGAAGGAGAGGTCTTCACCATCAGTGACATTCGTCTTACCGGCAAGCTGATCATCGATCCCGAGCAGTATTTCCCCATGATTCATCTGCGCCGGGGCGAGCCATTTTCCCGGCGCAAGGTGGTGGACAGTACGGACAGAATCACGGAAAAGCTCTCTGAAATGGGCTATGCATTTGCCAATATCAACCACATTCCTGAAATCGACAAGGAAAAAAATACGGTGTCCATCACCTTCTTCATGGATCCGGGCAAGCGGGTGTATGTGCGCCGCATCGATATCAAGGGCAATACCCGAACCAGGGACCGGGTAATTCGCCGGGAAATGCGCCAGATGGAAAACACCTGGATGTCCAACAGTCGCCTGAATCTTTCCCGTGAGAGGCTGCGCCGTCTGGGGTTCTTTGAAGACGTGACCATAGAGACGCCCGCTGTGCCGGGAGCCACGGATCTCAGTGATGTGCTCGTTACGGTAAAGGAAAAACCTTCCGGCTCCCTGGCTGGTGGCCTGGGTTATTCCGGTGACCAGGGGATCAGTTTTTCCGCGAGTATCACCGAGGACAACTTCCTGGGAACGGGCAAGAAAGTGACTCTGGCAGCCAATACCAGCAGTTACAACACCCGTTATCAGCTGTCTTATTTCAATCCTTATGCCACGATCAATGGCATCAGCCGGGGCTTCAATCTCAGCTACCAGAAAACCAATTACAATGAACTGAACATTTCCGATTACCGCACGGACAAATCCGTGGCGTCGGTGAATTACGGCGTGCCCCTGAGTGATTTCAACCGTTTGCGCGCCGGCTTTGCCATAGAGAATACGAATCTTACCTTGGGATCTGTTCCCCCTTTGGAAATCGTCGATTTCGTCAAACAGGAAGGTGACAGTTATCTCGATTTCAAGCTCAACGGCAGCTGGACCCATGACTCCCGGGACAGCGCCATCTTTCCTTCGGTGGGAACCAAACAGAGTTTTTCCGGCATTTTGACCATTCCCGGCAGTGATTTGCAGTTTTTCAAGCTTTCCTACCGTTATCGCCATTATGTTCCTGTGTACCGGAAATTCATTCTTTCCGGACGAGTGGATCTGGGCTATGGTGACAGTTATGGAAGCACCAGCGAGCTTCCTTTCTTTGAAAACTATTTTGCTGGTGGAGAGAAGAGTGTACGAGGCTTCAAAAACAACACCCTGGGGCCACGTGATTCCACCGGCGATCCTCTGGGCGGCAATATCAAGCTGGTTGGCGGGCTGGAGCTGTTCATGCCACCGCCGTTTTCCGATGAACTGAGTCAGACCTTGCGTCTGTCGGTGTTCCTCGATGCGGGCAACGTCTTCCAGGACAGGGTGGATTTCGGTGAAATACGGTATTCTGTTGGCGTCGGAGCCACCTGGCTGTCTCCCATGGGGGCAATGACTCTGAGCTATGGCGTACCCATGAATGACCAGAGCCATGATGACGTGGAAAATTTCCAGTTCAGCTTTGGCTCGGCTTTTTAACAGGAGTGTAGAAAATGATGAAAAAAACGTCGATGTTGGTGCTGTTTGCAGTGTTTCTTGTTTCCCTGAGCGGTGCCGCATTGTCAGCCACCAAGATAGCTTATGTGGAAGTGGGCAAGGTGTTGCAGGAGTCGCCTCAAGTCAAGGCGGTAAAGGACAAGATCCGCAAGGAGTTTGCCAAACGTGACGATCAACTGGTGGCCGAACAGAAGAAACTGAAGAAGCTCAAGGAAAAACTGGCCCGTGATGGCAGTATCATGAGCGAAGCCGAGCGCAAGCGTCTGGAACGCGACATCATTGCCCGCACGCGCAAGCTCAAGAACGCCCAGAGTGAATTCCAGGAGGATCTGGCTCTGCGTCAGAACGAGGAACTGGGCAAGCTGCGCAAGGTGATTGCCGAAGTGATCGTCAAGGTGGCGAAGAGAGGCGGCTATGACCTGGTGCTGGAAAGCGGCGTGGTCTGGGCCAATGACAAGGTCAATATCACTACCCAGGTTCTCAAGGAACTGAAAAAACGCTGATTTGTTGTCCATGGTCCGATCCTATACCCTGGCCGAACTGGCGCAATGCAGCGGTGCGCAGTTGCGTGGGGATGCCGACTGCATTATTCATGGGGTGGAATCCCTGAATGGCGCGGGCAGCGGGCAGATCAGTTTTTTCAACAACAGCAAATACCGCAGATATCTGGCTGATACCAAAGCCGCTGCGGTCATCCTGCGGCCGGAGGATGTGTCCGACTGTCCCTGCAACGCCCTGGTTACGGATAATCCCTATCTTGCCTGGGCCAGGGTCACCCGCTGTTTTTCATCAGAGAGCCAGGTGGAATCGGGCATTCATCCCAGCGCGGTAGTGGATGCCCTGGCCGAAGTGGACCAGAGCGCATCGGTGGCTGCGGGTTCGGTATTGGCTGCCGGGGCAAGCATAGGGCCGGATGTACAGATCGGGCCCAATTGCGTGATCGGCCGGAATGTGGTGCTGGGGCGGGGAACCCGGCTGGTGGCTTCCGTCACTCTCCTCGACGGGGTGCGTCTGGGAGAAAACTGCCTGGTGCATCCTGGCGCGGTAATCGGCAGTGATGGTTTTGGTCTGGCCAATGACCAGGGGTGCTGGGAGAAAGTGGCCCAGCTGGGCAGTGTGACTATCGGCGACAATGTCGAGATCGGCGCCAATACCACCATCGACCGCGGCGCCATTCATGACACCATCATTGCCGATGGGGTCAAACTGGACAACCAGATCCAGGTGGCTCACAACGTGGAGATTGGCGAAAATACCGCCATTGCCGCCTGTACCGGCATCTCCGGCTCTACCCGCATTGGCGCCGGCTGTACCCTGGCCGGTGGCGTGGGCGTGGTGGGGCATATCGAACTGGCGGATGGAGTACATGTCTCCGGAGCGAGCGTGGTAAGCCGTTCCCTCAGGGAGCCGGGTGTCTATACCGGTGGTGTGCTGGCCATGCCGCACAAGACCTGGCAGAAGAATATCGCGCGCATCAAGCAACTGGATGACATGGCCAGGCGACTGAAAAAGCTGGAAAAAGCACTGGCTGACAGATCTGGCGAAAAGTAGGGTATCTCGAATAATCGAGATGCCCGAGTGGGACAGGGACGTCCCACCATTTTCAATCACCACAAGTGATTGAAAATGTGAGCAAAGAGGAAATCGCATTTTCTCTTTGCGACGAGAAAAATTCCATGGAAGGAATTTTTCGAGGTTCCCAGTAATAATCAACAGTCCGGCCTGCAAGCGCCTGTTGCCGGCAATCGGGAGGTTTCCTTGAACAACATGGATATTGGCCAGATCATGCAGCGGCTTCCACACCGCTACCCCTTTTTGCTTGTGGACAGAGTGCTTGAATGCTCTCCCGGGGAACATTTGCTGGCGCTCAAGAATGTAAGCGTGAACGAACCTTTCTTTCAGGGGCATTTTCCTGGCAAGCCGGTGATGCCCGGGGTGCTCATCATCGAAGCCTTGGCCCAGGCTACCTGTCTGCTGGCCATGGAGACCGAACCCTCGGACCAGGATGTCACCTATCTGCTAACCGGTGTGGACAAGGCCCGTTTCAAACGTCAGGTCGGTCCCGGCGACCAGTTGCTGCTCCAAGCCACCCTGGAAAAACGCAAGCGCGGCATCTGGGTGTTCAACGCCCGCGCCCTGGTCGATGAACAGCTGGCGGCCAGCGCCGAAATCATGTGTACCGCGAGAGAACTTTGATCCATCCTTCCGCCCTCATCGACGACAAGGCTCGTATTGGAGAAGGAGTCAGCGTGGGGCCTTTTGCCGTTATCGGCCCGGGTGTGCAGATCGGAGACGGTTGTGAGATCGGCTCTCACAGCGTAATCCGTTGCAATACCCGGCTGGGGCGCAACAACAAGATCTATCAGTTTGCCTCTGTCGGGGATGACCCCCAGGACAAGAAATATGCGGGGGAAGAAACCTGGCTGGAGATTGGCGACAACAACGTCATACGCGAGTTTGCCACCATCAACCGGGGAACGGTTCAGGACAAGGGGCTTACCCGAATCGGCAATGGCAACCTGCTCATGGCCTATACCCATGTGGCCCATGACTGTGTGCTGGGGGACAACACCATCCTGGCCAATGCCGCTTCACTGGGCGGGCATGTTCAGATCCACGACTGGGCGATCCTCGGCGGTTTTTCCATGGTGCATCAGTTCACTCGGGTCGGGGCGCATTCCTTCGCCGCCATGGGCAGCGCCATTGGCAAGGACGTACCACCCTATGTGATGGTAGGCGGCGCGCCGGCCGTGCCGCGAGGCATCAACAGCGAAGGCCTGAAACGCCGCGGTTTCGATGCCCGGGATCTTTCCGCCCTGAAAAAAGCCTACCGGCTGCTGTATCGCTCCAATCTGCGCCTGGAAGAAGCCAGGGAGCAGCTTGTGCAGTTGTGTGAAGAGGCGGATGCCGTGCGTCTCCTGGCGGACTTCATCTCCAACCCTTCGCGCAGCATCATCCGCTGATGCGTATCGCACTGGTAGCGGCTGAGCCTTCGGGAGATCAGCTTGCCGCCGGGCTGATGCGGCGGCTTGCCGCCCTCCATCCAGAAGTTCGTTTCGAAGGCATAGGCGGCCAGGCCATGCAGGCAGCCGGCCTGGAAAGCTGCGCGCCCATGGAAAGACTGTCGGTCATGGGGCTGGTGGAGGTGTTGGGGCGCCTGCCGGAACTGCTGAAATTGCGCCGTGATCTGGTGGAGCAATGGAAGAAGCAACCGCCGGATCTGTTTATTGGTATCGATGCGCCGGACTTCAATCTTCCGTTGGAAACCCGGCTGCGGCAACAGGGCATAGCCACGGTTCACTATGTCAGTCCCACGGTCTGGGCCTGGCGCCCTGGGCGGGTGGACAAAATCCGCCAGGCGACGGACCTCGTGCTGAGCATATTTCCTTTTGAACAGGAATTTCTTGATCAGCATGGCATTGCCAGCACCTATGTGGGACACCCCATGGCGGCTGAATATCCACTGGAGCCAGATCGTGCGGCGGCAAGAAAGGCTCTGGGCCTGAACAAGAACAATCCGGTATTGGCGGTATTGCCGGGAAGCCGTTCAGGAGAGCTGAAACGTCTGGCGCCGGTATTTCTCGAAACCGCCAGACGCTGCAGGCAGGAGATTCCCGGCCTGCAGGTGATTACGCCACTGGCCACGGCGGCTACCCATGCGGCTTATCAGCAGGCTTGTCACAGGCATGCTCCCGATCTGTCCATTGTCCTGGTGCGCAACAATACCCGCCAGGCTCTGGCGGCGGCAGATGTGGTTCTGGTGGCATCCGGAACCGCCACTTTCGAGGCGCTGCTGTGCAAGCGTCCCATGGTGGTGGGATATCGCCTGAACCCCCTTACCCATGGCATTATCCGCGGCTTGAATCTGCTCAAGATTACGCATGTGTCCATGGCCAACCTGTTGAGTGGGCAGCCCCTGGCGGAAGAATATCTGCAAAAAGAATGCACCGCGGAAAACCTGACGCCGGCTTTGCTTAAGCTGTTTCAGGATGCCCGGAAACGAGCCGAAATCGGTGCTCATTATCGCCAGGTGCATAAATCTTTGGTTATGGACACCAATGATCTGGCGGCGCAGGCGGTACTGGAACTGTACCGGAGGAAACAACATGCTTGAACCCGTTTGTGGCGTGGATGAAGCAGGGCGCGGGCCTCTGGCCGGCCCGGTGGTGGCGGCAGCAGTGATTCTCGATCCGCAGCGGCCCATTGCGGGACTGGATGATTCCAAGAAACTCACGGAGAAACGCCGGGAAGCCCTGTTTGAGGAAATCCGGGACAAGGCGCTGGCCTGGGCTCTGGGGCGCGCGGAAGTGGAAGAAATCGACCGTATCAACATTCTGCAGGCTTCTTTGCTCGCGATGCAGCGGGCGGTACAGAATCTGGCGGTTGCGCCGGGTCACGCGCAGGTGGACGGGAACAAACTGCCCCGGCTTCCCTGCAGCGCGGAAGCCATCGTTGGAGGCGACGGCAGCGTGGCCTGTATCAGCGCAGCTTCCATTATGGCCAAGGTTTCCCGGGATCGGGAAATGCGGGAGCTGGACAGGCATTTTCCTGGTTACGGCCTGGCGCGGCACAAGGGCTATCCCACCCGGGCGCATCTGGAAGCCCTAAGAAATCTGGGTGTTACGGAAATTCACCGCCGCAGTTTTGCGCCCGTGCGGCGCTTGCTGGAAGGTCAATCATAACCGCTGTATGCTACCGGTCTGGTGATCCACGCCAGTTGCTGAAATAATCCCCTTTATGGAACCACGCTTCATACACCTGCACCTGCACACCGAGTATTCCATGGTAGACAGCGTGGTGCGCATCAAGTCCCTGGTGTCCGCCCTGGTGGAGCAGGGCATGCCCGCGGTCGCGGTCACCGATCAGTTCAACCTGTTTTCCCTGGTGAAGTTCTACCGCGCTGTTACCGGCGCCGGCATCAAGCCGATTTTCGGCGTGGATCTGCTGCTGCGCAATCCGGAAAATCTGAACCAGCCGGATCGACTGATCTTGCTGGCCCGCGATGACAGCGGCTATCGCAATCTTCGTGAACTGGTATCCCGGGGTTATCAGGAAGGACAGCATCTCGGGCGTCCCATGCTGCAGCGGGAATGGCTGACGGCAGAAAGCTGTGCCGGTCTCATCGCCTTGTCCGGAGCACGGGACGGAGATGTGGGCAGAGCCCTGCTGGCGGGTAATGAGGCCCTCGCGGAATCGCTGCTGGATCACTGGCTGACGCTGTTTGGTGATGCCTATTATCTGCAACTGGTGCGCACCGGGCGTCCCGAGGAAGAGGACTGTCTGCATCTGAGCGTGGCTCTTGCCGCCCGTCGGCAGGTGCCGGTGGTAGCGACCAATGAAGTCTGTTTTCTCAAGGAAAGCGACTTTCAGGCCCACGAAGTACGGGTGTGCATCAACCAGGGGCGCACCCTGGACGATCCGCGCCGGCCTCGTGATTATTCTCCCCAGCAATATTTGCGCAGCGCCGAAGAAATGGCCGAACTCTTTGCCGACATTCCTGAAGCGCTGGAGAACAGTGTCGAGATTGCCCGCCGTTGCAACGTGAGCATGAGCTTCGGTGAGAATTTCCTGCCGGATTTTCCGGTGCCGGAAGGTCTGAGCATGGATGAGTTCTTCCGTCAGCTCTCGCAACAGGGGCTGGAAAGACGCCTGGACCGGATTCTGGACCGGGATGCTCCGGATTTCGCGGAAAGGCGCAAACCCTATGACGAACGCCTGAAAACCGAACTGGATGTAATCATCGAAATGGGTTTTCCGGGTTATTTCCTTATTGTCGCGGACTTCATCCAGTGGGCCAAGGACAATGACATTCCGGTGGGGCCGGGACGGGGTTCCGGCGCCGGTTCCCTGGTGGCCTATGCCCTGAAGATCACTGATCTCGATCCGCTCGAACACGAACTGCTGTTTGAGCGTTTTCTCAATCCGGAGCGGGTCTCCATGCCGGATTTCGATATCGATTTCTGCATGGATCGCCGTGACGATGTTATCGAGTATGTGGCGCAGAAGTATGGCCGCGAGGCCGTTTCCCAGATCATCACTTACGGTTCCATGGCGGCCAAGGCGGTAGTGCGTGACGTTGGCAGGGTGCTCGGGCATCCCTACGGTTTTACCGACCGGGTGGCAAAGATGGTGCCTTTCGATCTGGGCATCACCCTGAGCAAGGCGCTGGAAGAAAGTGAAGACCTGAAGCAGGCCTACGAAAATGACGAAGAAGTCACGCAGCTCATCGACATGGCCTTGCAGCTCGAAGGTCTGACCCGTAACGCCGGCAAGCATGCCGGAGGGGTGGTGATCGCGCCGGGCAAGCTCACCGACTTTACCGCACTGTACTGCGATGCCGATGGCGGTAACCTGGTCACCCAGTTCGACAAGAACGATGTGGAAGCCGTGGGGCTGGTGAAGTTCGATTTTCTTGGCCTGCGTACCCTGACCATCATCGACTGGGCGCTCAAGGCAGTGAATCGCCAGCGGCGGGCACAGGGACTGGAGCCGGTGGACATCAACGCCATACCCATGGATGATCCCGAGTCCTTTGCTCTACTCAAGTCAGGGAACACCACCGCGGTTTTTCAGCTTGAATCCCATGGCATGAAAGAGTTGATCCGCAAGTTGCAACCGGACAGTTTCGATGAAATCACGGCGCTGGTAGCCCTGTATCGTCCCGGTCCCCTGGGTACCGGGATGGTGGAAGATTTCATTGCCTGCAAGCACGGGCAGAAGCAGGCGCAATATCCTCATCCCAAACTGGAGCCCATACTCAAGCCCACTTATGGCGTAATTCTGTATCAGGAACAGGTCATGCAGATCGCCCAGGTGCTGGCGGGCTATTCCCTGGGGGGCGCCGATCTGCTGCGCCGGGCGATGGGCAAGAAGAAGCCCGAGGAAATGGAAAAACAGGGTGAGATCTTCCGCAAGGGCGCGGTGGAGCGCGGCGTGGAAGAAGCCGTGGCGATACGGATTTTCGAACTCATGGCGCATTTTGCCGGATATGGCTTCAACAAATCCCACTCGGCAGCCTATGCCCTGGTGTCCTACCAGACCCTGTGGCTCAAGACCCATTTCCCCGCGCCTTTCATGGCGGCGGTGCTGTCCGCGGACATGGACAATACGGACAAGGTGGTGCATCTCATCGAGGAATGCCGGGAGATGAAGCTGGATGTGCTGCCCCCCCAGGTAAACCGTTCCGAATACATGTTCAACGCGGACGGAGACAAAACCGTCATCTATGGCCTGGGCGCGATCAAGGGAGTCGGGGAGTCGGCCATCGAAGGCATTATTGCGGCACGTGAGCAGGGTGGGGCGTTCAAGGATCTGTTCGATTTCTGCCGCCGTATCGATTTGCGCAAATGCAACCGCCGGGTGCTGGAATCCCTGATTCGCGCCGGAGCCCTGGATGAGCTGGGCAGCAACCGGGCCACTCTCATGGTACAGCTGCCCCTGGCGCTGAAAATGGCGGAACAGCATCATGCCCTGGAAGCCGCGGGACAGACCGATCTGTTTGGCATGAGCGAGCCGGAAGCGCCGCCGGCCATGGGCATCATTCCCGAAGATCAGGAGGACTGGAGCGATGAGCAGCGCTTGCGCGGCGAGAAGGAAACCCTGGGCCTGTTTCTCACCGGCCACCCCATCGATTTCTACGAGACGGAACTGAAACAGATTGCCTCCCGTATCGGTGGCCTGTCACTGGATGAAAGCGAGAAAGGCTATGGCCGGGGCAAGGATGTGACCGTGGCCGGGCTGGTAATGGAAGTGAACCGGCGCAATACCCAGCGCGGCACCATGGCCAGCGTGCTCCTGGACGACAAGAGCGGCCGCATCGAGCTTACCCTGTTCAATGAGGCCTTTGAAGCCTGCCGGGATCTGTTGGTGGTGGATCGGGTGCTGGTGGTGCAGGGCAAGCTGGTGCATGACGAATATCGGGGTGGCCTGGGGCTGCGCGCCAATGAAGTGAGCAGTTTTGAAGAATACCGCGAGAGACGGCTTGCGGCGCTGGATCTGGTGCTGGATGAACAGTTCATCCGCCGTCGCAAATGGGCCGCGGTGGACGTGCGCAACTGGCTGGGTGAACTGCTTGCCGATGTTCGCGGCGGCAGTGTCCCGGTGGCGGTTCGTTATTGCCGCACGGATGCCAGCGCCCGCATCCGCCTGGGTGAAGACTGGCGGATAAAGCCCACGGATGAACTTCTGCACCGTCTCTATCGTCATCTGGGCAAGGACAGCGTCGTACTGCATTTTGCCAATTTCATTCAGGAACAGACCACAATTGGGGTATGATATGCCTCATCCAAAACCTGTGAGCGGCCTTCATGGATCTCAATTTTCTTGAATTCGAACAACCCATTGCCGAACTCGAAGCCAAGATCAGCGAACTGCGTCTGCTTGGCGACGATGCGGAAATCAATATCCAGGAAGAAATCGAACGCCTGGAAGAGAAGAGCCGCAAACTCACCGAGTCCCTGTTCTCCTCTTTGAACCCCTGGCAGATCTCCCAGCTGGCGCGGCACCCCTTGCGCCCCTACACACTGGATTACATCGAACGCATCGTTGATGATTTCGAAGGCCTGCATGGCGACCGGGCTTTTGCCGATGACCAGTCCATTGTCTCCGGCATTGGACGCATCGATGGCCGGCCGGTGATGATCATTGGTCACCAGAAAGGCCGGGATACCAAGGAAAAACTCAAACGCAACTTTGGCATGCCGCGTCCCGAGGGGTATCGCAAGGCATTGCGCATGATGGAAACCGCAGAGCGTTTCAAACTGCCGGTGCTGACCTTCATCGACACTCCCGGCGCCTATCCTGGTATCGATGCCGAAGAGCGTGGCCAGAGTGAAGCCATCGCCCGCAATTTGCGGGAAATGGCCGGATTGCACACACCGGTGATCGCCACGGTCATCGGTGAAGGCGGATCCGGCGGCGCACTTGCCATCGGCGTGGCGGACAAGCTGATGATGCTGCAATACGCCACCTATTCAGTGATTTCACCCGAAGGCTGCGCGTCCATCCTGTGGAAGAGCGCGGACAAGGCGCCCCAGGCCGCGGAAGCCATGGCCATCACTTCGGAAAAGCTGAAGGAACTGGGGCTGATCGACGATATCGTTCCCGAACCCCTGGGCGGCGCCCATCGCGACCCCGACAGCATGGCGGCGAATCTCAAGCGTTCGCTCATTGCCGCGCTGGATGAATTGCAGGCCAAGGACACGGAAAAACTGCTGGACAGCCGTTATCGGCGCCTCATGTCCTATGGGGTGTTCAGCGAGTAGTTTCGCCCGCCATGGCCTTTTCTCCGGCAAGCCTGTTGCAGATCCTGCGGGGGCTGCCTGTTCCCAAAACCTATCGGGTGGCGCTCAGTGGTGGACTGGACTCCGTAAGCCTGCTGCACGCCCTGCATGCGATTGTGCAGGAACTGGATGCCCCTGTGGAGGCGGTGCATGTGAATCATGGCCTGCACGGGGATGCCCTGGAATGGGAGCATTTCTGCGAAGCCTTGTGCGCCTCTCTGGACATCCCCCTGGTCAGTCTGCAACTGGAATTGCAGCCTCTTCCTGGCCTGAGCCTGGAAGCCCTGGCCAGGGAAGCGCGCTACAGCATCATTGCCGAGCAGTTGAACCAAGGGGATATGCTGCTCACCGCCCATCATGCCGACGACCAGGCCGAAACCCTGCTGCTGCAACTGTTGCGTGGCGCTGGCGTGCAGGGGCTGGCCTCCATGCCCTTGCTGCGGGAATGGAAGGCCGGCTGGCTGGCCCGTCCGCTGCTGAACTTCAGTCGCGCCGAGCTGGAAGACTGGGCGCAAACACGCGGCTTGCGCTGGCGGGAAGACCCCAGCAATCTGGACACGGACATCCGCCGTAACTTTCTGCGCCATGAAATCATACCCCTGCTCAGGGAACAATGGCCCAGTCTGAATGCTACCCTGGGGCGCAGCGCCCGTCACTGCGCCGAGGCGGCACGTATCCTGCGTGAAACCGGGGAGGAAGACCTGATGCTCATCCTGGATCTGGCCCGTCCCTGGCGGTTGCCTCTGCAAGGCCTGCGGGCCCTCTCTCCCGAGCGGGGTAAAAACCTGCTGCGCTACTGGATGGGCAGCCACAATCTGCCCCTGCCGCCGGACAGAATTCTTTTCCGGGTATGGAAAGAATTGATCCCCGCCCGGGAAGACGCCACTCCCCTGGTGACATGGGAGGGTGGTCAGCTGCGCCGCTATCGGGGGCAGTTGTATCTCATGCCATCCCTGCCGACTGCGCCTGATGCGGATCTGGTGCTGGAATGGGATGGCAGGCAAAGCCTGCAACTGCCCGCCGGGCTGGGAAGCCTGCATGTCGCAGAAGTCCCTTCCTGGCTGGAAGCGGGCGTGCGCGTCCGCTTTCGTCAGGAGGGGATGAAATGCCGGCCTGCGGGCCGCGCGGGAGAACGCAGTTTCAAGCGTCTCTGCCAGGATCTGCATATTCCCCCCTGGTTGCGTCCGCGAATGCCTCTGCTGGTGCGGGACGGTAAACTGCTGGCGGTGGCGGATTACTGTCTTTGTGATCCTTTGCCTGCTCACAATCTCCTGCGCTGGGAGCGTCCCGAATGGCTGTATTGAACCTGCGCAACAGCTATGCCGCCCGGCACCCTCTGACCGGCGTACTGGTCAATCTGCTGCTGTTGCTCGCCTGCGCCCTGCTGGCGCTGGGCCTCAAGCTGCCCCTGGTGAGCGTGGAAAAATTCTGGGTTTTCGGCAACACCGTAAGCCTGCTCTCCGCCATCTCCCAGCTCTGGCAGGAAGGAGAAAAAAGTCTGGCGCTGCTCATCGGCAGCTTCAGCCTGCTGTTTCCCGTAATCAAACTGCTGCTGCTTTTCTACATCTGGAATCTGGAAGACGCCCGTGGTCAGGGGTATGAGAAACATCTCAAATGGCTGAATACCTACAGCAAGTGGTCCATGTTGGATGTCTTTGTCGTGGCTCTGCTGGTAGTTACTCTCAAACTGGGCATGCTCGCCCATGCCCGGGTGGAATTCGGCCTCTATGCCTTTGCCGCCAGTGTGATTCTCACCATGCTGGTTTCGGCATGGATGGGGCGATATACGCGCGAGCAATGATCCTGGTCAATGGCACAGCTTGATTTTCCGGCGCACAATGGAACAACAAAACAATGGGAGAGCGGCCATGAAAGATCTGATCTGGGACAACACTCTGAGTGTCCAGGTCGAGGAAATCGACCAGGATCACCAAAGACTGGTGGAACTTTTCAATTTACTGGCGCATGCCGTGGAAACGGGTGACGCGGCGGATTATATCGACGCCCTGCTGGAAGAACTGATTGCCTGTACGGTATGGCATTTTCGCCATGAGGAGCGTTTGATGGTTCGCCATGCCTATCCCGGGCTGGATGAGCACCGGGCCGAGCATGAGGAGCTTGTTGCCAGCGTGAAGGCTCTGCAGGAGCAGCGCAGGGGAGAAGGCAAGGGGATTGGCACTGCGGACATCGAGTTTCTGGAACACTGGCTTACCGGTCATATTCTGGGGCTGGACATGGACTTGGGCGCTTTTCTTGTCGATGTGACGCCCTGAACCCGGAGTCGCTATTCCGGCAGTCCCGTGCGGTTTTCCAGCAGGGCGCGCATGGCGGTGCTGACATAGGCTTTCAGCTCATCGAGCATTTGCGCCTTTTCCGGCATTTGCTCGTCCGGGGTGAAGGAAGGCTCGGGATAGAGCTGATAACGACCCGCCACGGCCTTGCCATGGGGCGGCTTGATGACAATGCGGTTTCCACGGAAATATGCCACGGTATGATCGCTGCCGGAAGGTTTGATGATACCAAAACCGGGATCATCTTCCGCCAGGGACAACAGATCCCGTCCCCAGCATTGATGCCTGAAGGGCTTGCCCAGGAGCAGACTCACCGTGGTGGGAATCACGTCCATTTGCGTGGCCGCGGTGGAAATGCGTTTGCCATAGGCCTCCTGAATGCCGGGAGCCAACAAAAGCATGGGGATGTGAAAGCGCAGCAGATCGATTTCCCCCAGTTGTTTTTTCACTCCGAATCCATGGTCGCCCACGAGCATGAACAAGGTATCCTGATACCAGGGCTGTTGCTTTGCTTCGTCGAAAAAACGCCCCAGCGCCCAGTCTGCGTAGCGCTGTGCAGTGAGATGTTGATCCAGTTCGCCAAAGCCGCTTACCGGCTTTACCGGCAGAGGGTCGGGCAGGGCGTAAGGAGTATGGTTGGACAGGGTCTGCAGCACGGCAAAGAACGGTTTGTCTTTGTCCAGGCGATTGATTTCACGCAGGGCCTGATCGAACATGTCCTGATCCGAGACGCCCCAGGTAGGGTCGGTGAATACCGGATTTTCCATCTGATCCCGGCCGATGAAGCGGGTCATGCCCTGGTTGCGGAAAAAGCCCTTCTGATTGTCCCAGTTGAATGCGCCGTTGTACACATATACATCTTGGAAACCCAGCGGTTTGAGCAGGGCCGGAAGGCCGGAGAACTGATGCTGGCCTTCCGGTTCCTGCATCAGATATTCGAATCCCGGCAGATTGGGAAAACAGGCCACGGTGGCGAACATGCCCTGATGGGTGTGGGTGCCATTGGAAAACATGTGGTCGAAGAGCAACCCTTCTTTGGCCAGTTCGTCGAAGCGGGGCGTGATGCCGTGGTCGGTGCCCAGGGCGCCGGTAAACTGCCCGGAAAAACTCTCCATGATGATGAACACCAGGTTTTTTGGTCGCGGTGACAATCCTCTGGCCGGCGTATGAGTGCGCAGCACCGGATATTGATCTGGCTGCTCGAGATGGTCATTGGGTGTCAGCAGCAGTTTGCGCGTGTGCGCCAGGGCCTTGTCCCTGGGCATGATCTTGAGCCAGGTCTTGCCCGCATCCTTTTTCTTGTTGCCCATGGCGGCCTTGGCCAGGGACCAGGTGCCGTTCAGCGCCAGATGGTTGGCAAACAGGTTCTGGCTGTGGAAGGCGTCACCCCAGCGCAGGGGAGCGCCATGGCGCAGGGTGCCGCGTGCGCCCCAGGCGACGAGAAAAGCGCAGATCAGGAACAGCGGAAGGCGAACCCACCAGGCCGGATACGACTCGCCAAACTTGGGGGTCGTGGCGTCGATTCGTCTCAGCCCCCAGGCCAGCAGACCCAGCAGCACGGCCCAGAGCAAGAGATAACGCGCTACCGGAAAGCCATGCCAGATCATGCTGCTCACGGTGGCCGGATCTTCCTTGAGATACTGGATGGCCAGACTGTTCAGGCGGGTATGAAACTCGTGATAGAACTCCGGTTCGGAAACACCGAGAAACAGCACTATGCCGCCGCCAATCAGCAGCCAGTAACGGGCCAGACGGCGTTCACCCAGACCGCCGGGCAGCAGCAGAAGCAGAACCAGGGGCAGTAGCAGATAACTGGTTACGATGAGATCGAAGCGCAGCCCCACGATGAATGCCTGGAACAGGTCGCTGCTGGCAGCGGTGGCCGCCAGCTCCGGATTGCGCGCCAGCAGTATGCCGCGCAGCAATGTCTGCAGCACAAGCAGCAACAATGCGCTCAGGGCCAGGAATCGGATATCGGAAAACAGGGGGCGGCTGGATCTCATCGGCACGGATCAAGCAGGAAGGCGAATCCGCAATTATAGTGGCTTATTAACTCGGCAACAATCTATATCGCGTTCAGCCCGCTTGCCCTTGTTCGCGGCAAGGTATCAGACCGCCGTTGTAGTGATTCTACAACAAGGGCTGATAACGCTGTCCGCGGGCAAGGGCAAGCGGGCCTGTCCTTATCGATCAATCGGTTAGGGGCTTCAAGAAAAGG
>JALSQZ010000149.1 GCA_026985055.1 Sedimenticola sp.
TGCTCAGTTGCACGTCGAACTGCGGTCAGGACCCGGGCTGCATCAATGGCTGTTTCGAGAGCGGCTGCTACGAAGCGCAGATCCAGGTCACCGACCTGCTCGATTGTATCCAGACGAACTGTGCCGACCAGTGCATGGACATGCAGAGCCAGGAATGCGGCCAATGCATCATGGGGAATTGCACCACCGAGGCCATGAGCTGCTACAACGGAACATGCGGTCCCAGGCGCTGCGGGGACGGGACATGCCAGCCCGAAGAGGACTGCACGAACTGTGCTCAGGACTGCGGAGAATGCCCGGATCTCTGCGGCAACGGTGTCTGCGACGTCACCGAGGACTGCGATAGTTGCGAAGACGACTGCGGGCCCTGTTTCTACTGCGGGGATGGATATTGCGATCCCAACGAAGACTGCAATTCCTGCCCCGACGACTGTGGCAACTGCCCCATGCTCTGTGGCGACGGTCGCTGCGAGCAGATTCTGGGTGAGAGCTGCGCAGTCTGTCCCCAGGACTGCGAATGCGGCGGTGAGACCTGTGCCCAGGTGCTCCAGTGCATGACGAACTGCCAGAACATCACCTGTCCCAACGACTGCTTGAGTTCAGGCTGCTACCAGGCCCAGCAGCAGTCTCACGAAGTCCTCTCTTGTATGCTGAGCAACTGTCTCATGCAGTGCATCAATCCAAACGACCCCCAGTGCCAGCAATGCCTCATGGACAATTGCTCGGCCGAGATCATGGCCTGCGTCACCGGGAGTTGCGACTGATCGGCCCACTGAGTCACCATCGCCTATTGACTGATCCAGCCAGGATCTGATCCGCCCAATGTCTGATGAACCGAGCTGCAGACCCACCGGTCCGCTCAGACCGTTTTGTCTGGTGTCGTTCCACGAGACGACTTCGCGACAACGGACTCATCGTTTCGTGCTGATTGCCTCCATGCAGTCAGGAAAGCGGCTCCAAAAAAGCGAAACGTCGTCCTTGATCGAGAAACGAAAGCAAGCTACTCTTAAAAAAGTGTATTTCGATGGTTTCTGGGGAAGGAGGCGTCCCAGATGAGCAAGAAGGCACCTGTCTGTCTGTCTGTCTGTCTGTCTGCGTGACTTTGGGCTGGGGCCGCTTGGAGGCAGGGACGCTGCTCTGTAAGCAGGCAGGCCCGTTGGGGTATGACGTTCTTTTGAGGAGCGGTGACTATCTGCGCACCAGTGCGGTGGAGTATCTGGGAGGGTATCAGACATCTCAGGGGCGCGGGGAGAAGTTTGTGGTGGCCTTCGTGGAGGCGCCTGGGCAAAACAGGCCGCGTCAGGTGCGCTGGATCGTGGTGGATGCGCTGCACTGCACCTGGGGTGACATGGGGCGTCTGACCGAGGAACTCGAGACGGTGCAGTGGCTCAATGCAGGTGGGTACGTGCCGGCGGGCTACCAGTGGTTTGATGCCTATCCGCGGCAGGGCTGGCTGGCAGCCTCGACGCGGGGCTCTGCGACGGAGATGCCGGAGGTCAAACTCTACCGTTTCGTGTCCGAAGCGGACCGGGGGCATGGGGATCAGCCCCAAGGCGCTCACGGTGGTGTTTACCCGAAAGACAGGGAGCGGACAGACCGGGCTTTTCATGTCGAGTGCGAGCCTGCCGTAGGAGGGAGGTTTTGGGATGAGACGAGGAAGCATTGGGCTATTGGCATCTGTCGCTGCAAGCCTGGCGGTGGCCTGGGGCTGTGGAGGCGGGTCTCCGAAGAAGGAGGCCTGCGGGCAGTGGGAATGCGGGCAGGTAGATGGGGTGGATTGTGGGAGCTGTGCGGGCGCCACGGAGGTCTGCCTGGAGGGCAGGTGCGTGGATGTCTGTGCGGGCAGGGAGTGCGGGCAGGTGGAGGGGCGTGACTGCGGGAGCTGCCCTGGGGCCCATGAGGGCTGCAGCGAGCA
>JALSQZ010000150.1 GCA_026985055.1 Sedimenticola sp.
TGCGGCATGGTTCAGATCGACCGACTTGCACCTTGACAATTGAAGAAACAGGAATCCCAATGACAGGCGAGCAAGAAGAGCCGGTCCAAGATGGGCCGGATATAGGAAGTGTTTGGGTGGAAGGATGTCAAATGGCCGGAGGATAGCCAAGCAGCGTCAACCAGTCATCGGAGCCCAGATCGATGCCCGCCCGTTGATAAGGGCTTTGCCCCTGGCGTTTGCCGCGGGCAAAAGGACGCATGTTATGCCACAAGGCGAAAAGGTTGAGATAGTTCTGCCTGGTGACATCATTGCGGAAACTGCGACGATTGACCAGGAACTGGGCCAGCAAGCCATTGATGTTTTCAATCATGGCGCTGCTGCGGATAGCCGCGTCCAAAGCCTGGGTCAGAAGCTGAGCCAGGGGGCGTAGCTGGGGGTAAAAAGCGAACCAAGTCTCCAGCTCTTGGGAGAGGTCGTCAAGCCAGGTGCGCACATGAGTGCGGCCGTTGGTCAGCGCTTGCAGTAAGCGCCAAAACCGGGCTACGAGACGTGTAAAGCGGTTCTGGTCTGCGGGTGCGGGAAGGAACTGGGTGAGTTGTTCATAGAAGGGCTGAAGGCGCAGGGTGAGCCAGTCCAAAAAGGTGAGGAGGGCGCTCCGATGACGACGAAGGCGTCGGGCGAAACGTTGCACTTCAGGAATTTCTATGGCGGCCAAGGCCTGAATCACTTCATCCAGGAGCCAGCCATTGATCTCCCGGTCACGGATTTCACCGCTGCGTTCATCCACCAGTTCAAAGGCGTCAGCCAGGTGGAAAAGCCATTGGCTGAGCTCCTGATGAAGTCTCAAGTGGTGCTCTTCTTCCTCCACCGCGGCGACATACTGGTCGAAACGCGCATCGTCCCATGCTTTTTGCAGCTTCTTTTCCAGGTCATGGCTCTTTTTCATGGCCCGATACGTGCGACGCTCCAGGTCTTTCAGCAGTTGACCGGCATCCCGCAGTACGTGCCACACGTCTTTCTGGCTGGGCAGGTCCAGGTCAGCCAAATCCTGGGATTTGTCATACATGCGAGCCATATCCTCCACCACCCCGGCGATTTGCAGGCCGCGGTCGGTCAGTTCCGTCAGCGCCAGCGCCCACGTTTCCGCCTGCCGGTCCGGCAGGGCCCAAAGGCCCAGGATGGCGGCGCTCACCGGCTCGATGACCATCAGGATGGGCTTGTTTTGGAAAAATTTCTCATCCCGCACCACGAGCACCGGCCCCAAGGAGGCGAGAGGCGCCTCAGCCAGGAGGCGACCTGCCCGCGCGCCCGCCTCGGTGAGCAATTCGCTGATCCAGCCCACGCTGCGAGTGAAGCCAAAGGCTTCCTGCAGGACTTCCTGTATGGGCCGAATCGCCATTTTCCCGGGAAAGGCGGCGGTGAGCGCTGTCCGCTGGAGCCTGCGCCTCTCATCTGAGGGGATGACCGGAGCCGTTCTTGGAGGGAGTGAGGTTCGTTGACGCACCCTTTCCGCCAGGGCGTATATCGCTTGACGGGAGACGCCAAACATCTCCGCCACCCAGGTCACGACGCCCCAGGGCCGATGCGGCAAGCTCATTACCTCCGCTATGAACAGGGCGTCCAGTGTGCTGAGATGGGGCGCTTTGGGCGCAAGAGGCGTGCCAAATCGTTGTCCACCGGTGACTTGGTAGAGACATTCAATCGGTTCGGGCCAATAGACAGAATGGGGATAGTTTTGATACCATGTCATTGGGAAGATTCCTCCTTGATATTGAGTTAAAAAGGCTGATAACCAATATCATAGGAATCTTCCTGTTTTTCTTCAATTGTCAAGGTGCTGAAAAACTGACTCTGCGCCAGATCGATTTGTCAAGCTGGTTTTACTGCAAATGAACCATGCCCCTTTTCGCAAACGA
>JALSQZ010000151.1 GCA_026985055.1 Sedimenticola sp.
CGGTTTAGTTCAACATCATATTAGATGGAAAATTTCCATATAGTATGCCTGAATCCGCGTACTATGTGGAAAATCGCCGTCTAGTACGCGGATTTGCGTGCTATATGGAAAATCGCGGCCTAGTACGCATTCGTCAGCGCGTTCAAGCCTCCACCAAAGACGAAATTCCATCAAAAAGTTCTTTTATCTTAACAGCTTACCAAAGTCGCATGGCGAATACCATCATCGGCTTGTGGTTTTGTTCTGGCCCGGTATCAGCAACTCAGGTGATGGCGTATGTCCGCTTCCTGGCTTGATGAAGATCGCTGTTCCCTCGCCTGTTCAACGGCGTATAGTATTAGGGGGATCTCGAAAAATTCCATGGAAGGACTTTTTCGACATCCTGTTGGACGTGATGTATTAACCCAAGACAGATTGTTGGTCCGAGGTGAGGGAGATGGAAGATACGCTTGAGCGCCTACTGGACGCAGAAATGAAGGCAGAGGCGTTGGTCACCGAGGCGGTTGAAGAGCGCGAGGAGATTCACCGGCAGGCGCTGAATGAGGCGAGGCTGGCGGAGCAGCGCTTTGAAGCACGCATTCCGGAGATACACGCGTCGTTCATGGACAAGGCGCGTCAGCGGGTGGAGCAGAGTATTGCGGAGATGCGCTTGCGCCACGAAGAGCGCAGTCATGCCCTGCAATCCATGGCAGAGGAATCCCGTGAGGATGCTGTCGAAGCCGCCCTGCGCATCATCATGGATGCTGAAGCATGAGTCGCCGAACCGCTGCCTATGCTTATCTGGACACTCGGGTGTCCCTGCTGGCGGAGCAGTTGTTGCACCGGCCGCAACGCAGTCAACTTCTTGAACTGCCTTACCCGGAAATCGCTGCTCTGCTGCGCCGGGCAGGGCTGGGTGGGCTTGCTCGAGAACTTCCGTCCGATCCTGCCCGGCTGGAACAGCTTCTTGCCGATACCCTTGTGGATGAAGCGGTGATACTCATGCGCGCCATGAATGCCGCCGAGCAGCGCTTTGTCCGTCACTGGATGCGTCGCCTGGAGCTGATCAACCTGAAATTCCTGTTGCGCACCCGCTTTTCTCCAGGAAAGCAGCCACGACCGGAGCTGCTGGATCTCGGTTCTCTGACCAGTCTTCCGCTCCAGACACTGCTGGATACCGACAGCGTGGAAGAGTTTCTGCGGCAACTGGCATCCACGGAATACGGGCAGTTGGCCGGTCCCGCGCGCAAGGCCTATGAGGAGCAACGGGCGCTGTTCGATGTGGAAGCCACCCTGGACGCCCATTACTACACTCAGCTTGTCCACCTTGGCGCCAAACTGGATGGAGTGCATCGCGAACAGACGGAAAGTCTGCTCAGGGTCTGGCTGGATCAGGTGAATCTGATGTCGCTGCTGCGCTTTCGCCTGGTGTACGGGCTTTCTGCTCCACACAGCTATTTTCTGCTCGCTCCCGGCGGGCGACGCCTGCCCCTTGCTCTCCTGCGACAGCTGGCCCAGCTGGACAGCCTGGCGGAAATCATCAGCCGCCTGCCACCGGACATCAGTATGGTGCTGAAGGCGGATGCAGGCATCGGAGACGTGGAGTTACAGATGCAGCATCTTACCCGGGTGCAGGCGCGCAAGGTTCTGGATCAGGCCCGATTCAACATGGCGCGCGCTTTTGCCTATCTCTATCTGCGTGAGCAGCAGATCCAGCTCATCCATACCGTACTCAAAGGTCATATGCTGGGTTTCAGCCCGGATCTGATTCGCTTCTGCGGCGATCCTCTGGCAGCCGCCGGGGAGGCGGGCTGATGTTTCGACCTGTGCCCATGCACCATGTCCGTATCGCCCTGTTGCAGGATGATCTGACCCAGGCCGGTCTGCTGCTGGCGCGTTTCGGATGGTTCGCTCCGCGACAGGAAAGCAACAACGATGAACGCCTGCCGGATCAGCCGGGAGAGGCGTACCGCGCCACATTTCTTTCCGCCCAAAGCTATCTGCAGAAGATCACGGGTTTTCTTGGCCAGCGTCCGCAACCTGATCCGGATGTTCCCGATCAGGCGCCCCTTCTGCAGACGCTGCGGGAACTGGAACAGGGACTGCGGGATACCTGGCAAGAATACTCTGCCTGCGCCGAATCCTCCCGTCACTACGCCGAGCAACTGCGGGAAGTGCAACATCTGAAGGATCTTCTCGACAGCTATCGGCACCTGGATATGGATCTGGGCATGCTGCGGCGCAAGCTGCGTTTTCTCCATCTGCAAACCGGCACCATTCCCCAGGAAAACCGCAACCGCCTGCGCCAGGCGATTTCCATGATCGGTTACAGCCTTACCGAAGTGTCGCGCCGGGAGGGCAAACTGCACATCATTATCGCCGGCCTGGAAGAACGGGCGAACAAGCTCCAGACCGTACTCAAGGCAGCGGATTTTCATCCTCTGGAGCTGCCCGAAGCCTTTGCCGATCACCCGGACAAGGTGGCCCGCCAGCTCAGGAAAAGGGAGCAGAGAATACTTCAGGAACAACAACAGTTGCAAAGAGACATCGCGCAACGTGCCGCGAAAGAAAGTAACCGTCTCGCTCAGGCAGCCGCCATGCTCATGGCGGCTTCTGGGTTCATTCAGTTCGGCAACGCCCTGCAAGGCCGTGGCGGACTTGCGCGTATCGATGGCTGGACACCGGAACATCGCGTTGAAGAGCTGAAAAAAGCATTGCGGCATGGGCTGTCCGGGCCGGTAGTGATAGAGCACCGGCCACCACGAAAGGAGGAGAAACCCCGAGTGCCTTCGGCCATGGAACATCCTTCCTGGCTGCAACCATTCACACGCCTGGTGAAGAATTTCGGCACACCTCGCTATACTGAAATCGATCCCACCTGGTTCTTCGCCCTGAGCTTCCTCGCCATGTTTGGCATGATGTTTGGTGATCTGGGGCATGGAGCGCTGATCTTTCTCGCTCCCCTGGTGCTGCGAAAACCCCTCGCGTCTTTCGCCCCCATTCTCATGGGCGCCGGGCTTTCCTCCATGCTTTTCGGCCTGCTCTATGGCAGTGTCTTTGGTTATGAACATCTGATTCCCGCCTTGTGGATCCCTCCCCTGAGCGACCCTGTACTCATGTTGCAGGTGGCCTTTCTGTGGGGCGTGGGATTCATCAGCCTGACCAGTCTGCTCACCATTCGCAACCGTCTGGCGGAAGGGAATGTGGCTGCCGCCCTGCTGGACAGCCAGGGCATGGCCGGTCTTGGGTTGTATCTGGGGTTGCTGGCAACCGGGTTCTTTTGGCTGCGACAGGGCGGCGTGCCCGATGCGGTGGCCGCAGTACCCGCCGTGGCTCTGGCACTGATCCTCATTTACAAATGGCGTAGCCATCAGGCTGCGGCGGGTGAGCGCCTGCTGGTGGTGCTCATTGAAGGCTTCGAAACCTTAATGAATTCTATTTCCAATACCCTGTCCTTTCTGCGCGTGGCGGCTTTCGGCCTCAATCATGTGGCGCTGGCGATTGCCGTGTTCGCTCTGGCCAACATGATGGACAGTGCCGGGCACTGGATTACGGTAGTGCTGGGAAACCTGTTCATTCTGTTGCTCGAAGGCGCTATTGTAGTGATACAGGTGTTGCGCCTGGAATATTACGAGGGCTTTTCCCGCTTCTTTCGCGGTGATGGCCGTACCTTCCGCCCCATGCGCCTGTCACTGGACAACCTTTATGAATAGGAGACGCTCATGTACGGGATGATCACACTGTTGAGCCTGAGCCTGCTGGCTCTCGTGGCTACCGGCATCTGGCTGGAAATCCATCCGCCGGCGAAAGAACCAGGCATTCAGCGCAAATGGAAATCCCTGGTGGCGCTGAATCTGCTGCTATTTGTCGGCGCCCAGATCGGCCTGCTGGTACTGGGGATGCACGACGCCATGGCGGAAACCGCGAACGCTGCCGCGGGCGGCAAGGAAGTAAGCCTGGGGCTGGGCCTGTCTCTTATCGGCATCGGCATTCCCACGGCCCTGGCCACCATAGGCGCGGGCATTGCCGTGGGGCCCGTGGGCGCGGCTTCCCTGGCGGTGATTTCCGAGAAACCGGAACTGTTTGGCCGCACCCTTATCTACCTTGGCCTGGCCGAAGGCATCGCCATCTATGGCCTGGTGGTGACCATACTCATGCTGGGCAAGATTGGCTGACATGGACGGCCTGGAACCTGCCAAGCACACACGTCTGATCATGATGGGAGAAGCGGCTCTGTGCAACGGTTTTTCCCTGCTTGGCTTCGAGACCTGGCCGGACGCCTCGGCAGAAGAGCTGGAAGGACTGCTGGAACAACTGCAGCAGGACGGGGAAACGGCACTGGTGTTTCTCGACCCGCAACTGGCTCGCTGTGAATGCAAGGCGCTGAAGCGCCTGCAATACCATGGCGGCGGCATACTGGTGACGGAGATTCCTCCCCTGAACGCGCCCGGCAGCTATCGCCCGCAGGTGGAAGAACTGGTAGTCAGCGTACTGGGCAAGGGAGCGCTGGAATAATCATGGCCGAGGAACAACTGGTCAGTGATCTGGAACAGGCGCTCCTGGAGCGGGCGGAAAAACTCGCCCAGGAATACCGCGACCGCGCCCAACGCGCCCGCCAGCACATTCTGGAAGACGCCCAGGAGCGGCTGCGCATCCGCGAACAGAACGAAGTGCTCGCCGCCCAGGCGCAAGCCGAGCGCCATTACCGACGTCAGGTGCAGGCCAGCGAACTGCGCCTCAAGAGCGACCTGGACCGGCTGCGCTGGCAGCTCATCCAGTCCGTGATGCAGGAACTGCCGAAACGACTGGCGCAGATCAGGAAAGACCAGCAGCGTTACTGGACTTTCATGAAAGCGCTGCTGAGGCATTCGGTTGCGCACATGGAACAGCATGATCTGGTGGTGGAAGTGAATGCGCAGGATCAGCAACATCTGCAGGCCGGATGGGAGGATTTCATCAGTGATCTGGATGTCCATCGGCACATTCGCCTGGCCAGCACCCCATGCCATTGCAGCGGCGGCCTGGTGCTGCGCAGCGCCGACAACCGCATCCGCATCGACAACAGCTTCGAAGGCCGTATCGAGCGCCTGCAAGGCGACCTGTTGCAGGTCATCACCGAACGCCTGTTTGCCGCAGAAGTCAGTCAGCGGGGCATGACGCCATGAACAGGGGAACGGTCACGCAAATCAATGGCCCACTGGTTCAGGCGCATCTGCCCGGCGTCGCCAATGGGGAACAGGTGCGCGTGGGGGAAATGCAGCTCACTGGCGAGGTCATTGGCCTGGAGGGAGAATTCGCCCTGATCCAGGTCTATGAATCCACCCAGATGCTGCGCCCCGGAGAGGAAGTCACGCCGCTCGGTTATCCCCTGTCCGCGGAACTCGGCCCTGGCCTGCTGGGGGGTATCTTCGACGGCGTGCAGCGTCCCTTGCGCGCCATCATGGAGCAGGCCGGTGAACATATTCCGCGGGGACTGGAGCTGCCCGCTCTGGACCGGGAGCAGCGCTGGGAATTCACTCCGGCAGATCAGCTCCGGGCCGGCCAGGAAATTCATGGCGGCATGGTGCTGGGACAGGTGCAGGAAACCGAAGCTGTGCAACATCGCATTCTGGTGCCGCCGGATGTAAAGGGCGAACTTCTGGAACTGGCGGGAGCCGGCAACTATCGCCTGGAAGAAACCATCGCCCGGGTACGCACGCCCCTGAAAGGCATTCGTGAGCTAAGCCTTCTCCAGCGCTGGCCCGTGCGCCGCCCCCGGCCCTACACCCGGCGCGACGATGGCATAGCGCCCCTGCTCACCGGGCAGCGCATTCTGGACACCTTCTTTCCCCTGCTCAAGGGTGGCAAAGGCGCCATTCCCGGCCCCTTCGGCGCAGGCAAGACCATGCTCCAGCAGCAGATCGCGCGCTGGACCAATGCGGATATCGTCATCTATGTGGGCTGCGGCGAGCGCGGCAACGAACTGGTGGACATTCTCGAATCCTTTCCGGAACTCACCGACCCCTATAGCGGCCGCTCCCTCATGGAGCGCACCCTGCTGGTAGCCAATACTTCCAACATGCCCGTGGTGGCGCGGGAAGCTTCCATCTATCTGGGCGTTACCCTGGCAGAGTATTACCGCGACCAGGGTCATGACGTGGTGATGCTCGCGGATTCCACCAGCCGCTGGGCCGAGGCCCTGCGTGAAGTGGCGGGTCGTCTGGGACAGATGCCCGTGGAAGAAGGTTATCCCGCCTATCTTGCTTCACGTCTGGCCGCTTTCTATGAGCGCGCCGGGCGCGTCGATACGCTGGGCGGCGGCAACGGCTCCGTGACCCTCATTGGAGCTGTCTCACCTCCTGGCGGCGACTTCTCCGAGCCGGTCACCAACCACACCAAGGACATCATCCAGACCTTCTGGGCCCTGTCCAAATCCCTGGCGGATGCCCGTCACTATCCGTCCGTATCCTGGACGGAAAGTTTCTCCGACGCGGTGGATGCGGCTGCCCGCTGGTGGTCGGAACAAATCAGCCCGGACTGGCTGGCCCGCCGTACCCAGGCACTGGATCTTCTGGCCCGGGCCGAAGAACTGTCACGCATCATCAACCTGGTGGGAGTGGAAGCCCTGTCTCCCGGCCAGCGCTGGAGCGTGGAAACCGCCACCCTGGTACGTGAAGCCCTGCTGCAACAGAGCGCCCTGGACGAGGTGGACAGTTATTGCTCACCACAGAAGCAGTTTGCCCTGCTGGATCTGGTAATGGGGCTGTACCAGCAAGGCCGGGAACTCATTGCCAGGCATGTGCCGGTAAGCGCCCTGCTGGAGCTTCCCGCTCTGGCCCGCCTGCGCCGGGCCAAGAACAGTTACGGCAATGAACAGCTGGATGCCATGATCCAGCTGAAGGAAGACATTCGCACACAGCTCGACAAGCTGGCGCAAGAATATGCGGAGGACTCCCCATGAAGGCAAAGGAATACCGCTGCGCCTCAGCTGCACGCACCGGGCTACTGTTTCTCAAGGGAGTACCTGGCGTGGCCTTTGGCGACAGGGTGAGCATCCGCGACCGCCACGGCAGAAAGCGCAATGGCCAGGTCATACTCAGCTCCCGGGAACTGGTCATGGTGCAGGTTCTGGAAGGCACGGATGACCTCAACCTGGACGACACCTGGGTGCGCTTTCTCGACGAACCCTTCGAACTGCCCCTGTCACCGGATCTGCTTGGGCGGGTATTCAACGGCATTGGCGAACCGCGGGACGAGCGTCCGCCCATCATCTCCCGCCTGCGACGCAATGTAAACGGCGAGCCGGTCAATCCCGTGGCCCGGGCCTATCCCAGGGAGTTCATCCAGACCGGCATCTCGGCCATCGATGGCCTGAACTCCCTGGTTCGCGGCCAGAAGCTGCCCATCTTCTCCGGCTCCGGACTGCCGCACAACCGCCTGGTGGCGCAGATCGTGCGTCAGAGCAGACTGCTGGGCGAGGAATCCCGCTTCGTGGTGGTATTTGCCGCCATGGGATTGTCCTACGCCGATGCGCGCTTTTTCCGCGAGGACTTCGAAAACAACGGTGTGCTGGGCAACGTGGCCATGTTCATCAATCTGGCGGACGACCCTCCCATAGAACGTCTGATCCTGCCCCGCACCGCGCTCACCGCCGCCGAATACCTGGCCTTCGACCTGGATCTGCACGTGCTGGTGATTCTCACGGACATGACCTATTACGCCGAAGCCCTGCGCGAAGTGGCCACGGCCAAGGGGGACGTGCCCACGCGCAAGGGCTATCCCGGTTATCTGTACTCGGACATGGCGGAGATCTATGAACGCGCCGGACGGGTACACAAGCGCCACGGCTCCATCACCATGGTGCCTGTGGTGAGCATGCCTTCCGATGACATCACCCACCCCATTCCCGATCTGACGGGGTATATCACCGAGGGCCAGATCGTTCTTTCCCGGGAACTGAACAATCAGCACCTCTACCCGCCGGTGAACATTCCGCCATCACTCTCACGGCTGATGAAGGACGGCATCGGCAAGGACGACACCCGGGAAGATCATCCGCGGGTGGCCAGCCAGCTCTATGCCGCCTACGCCAAGGCTCTGGAAGTACGCAACCTGGCATCCATCATCGGCCGCGATGAACTGCCGGATCTGGATCAGCGCTATCTGGATTTCGCCGACCGCTTCGAACAGCGTTTCCTTGCGCAGGGGCCGGACGAGGACCGCTCCGTGATCCAGACCCTGAACATTGCCTGGGAACTGCTTTCCCTGCTGCCCGGTGAAGTGTTGTCCCGGGTGAGCGAGGCGGATCTGGCACGCTACCATCACTGGGAGGGCGGCAAGTGACAGAACGCCTGCCCATTCCTCCCACGCGCAACGCCCGGCTGCAGCTCCAGCGCCAGCTGGATTTCCTGCACGCCGGGCATGATCTGCTGGAACGCAAACGCGAACTGCTCACGCGCATGGTGCGCCAGCAACTGGGCAGCTACCGCACGCTGCGCGCCGAGGCGGCCCGCCTGGTGGACAGGGCCTATTACTGGCTGAGCATCACCCAGATGCGCATGGGGGAACGCATGTTGCAACAGGCAGGCCTGGGACTGAGACCAGCGCTAAGGGTTAAAATCCTGCCCCGCAGCAATCTGGGCGTGGAATACCCGGCGGTACAGGCGGAACAGAACGAGCTGGAGCCGGTAAGTCTCATGTGGACAGACACCGGCTTCGACAAGGTACGCAGCTACCTTGCGGAAATGGCGGTAGTGCTCGCCCGCCTGGGGGAGGCGGAAATCACCCTGCGGCGCATGCTCAATGAGCAGCGAAAAACCCAGAAGCGGGTCAATGCGCTGAAATACAACATTATTCCCCGATACGAAAAAACCATCCATTTCATCGCGGAAAGCCTGGAGGAAGAGGAACGCAACAGCCTGTTCCAGGTCAAACGGCTTCAAGAGAAGGGCATCTCGAAAAATCGAGATCCCCGGAAGCAATTTGACGATTTCTGAATGATGGTATGATGCGCGTCTGCGATTAACGAATATCAAGGAGTTCAAACCATGAAACTGTCTTCTGTCCTGATTGCAATCACCTTGGCATTTTCCCTGTTGGCGCTACCCGGTTGCGGAGGCGGCGGAGCCAAGGTCAACTCCACCGTCACTACCACGACCATGGGACAGGAACTGCAGGATCTGGAAGAAACCTATAACAAGGGTTTGCTCACGGAAGACGAATACAAGAAAGCGCGCAAGGCGATTCTCAAGCGCTACAAATAATCGCCCTTAGCCCGAATATTGCACCGGAATCCGGAATTTTCCCGGAGAGATTTTTGCCCAGATTGTTCGAACGGACAAAAGCCGATGTTATTCATCGACTTGCAGGGCGTTCGGGCAAGCTGGGTGAAAAAATCCCGGGAAAAACCGGATAGCATGACAGGTACGAACTGTATCCAGCATAATCGTCACGCAACAGGCTGTAATTCATGGTAAAAAACCCACATTTTGCGCGTTCTGGTGAAATATGCGGGCTAGCCCGAATATTGCACCGGAATCCGGAATTTTCCCGGAGAGATTTTTGCCCAGATTGTTCGAACGGACAAAAGTCGATGTTATTCATCGGCTTGCAGTGCGTTCGGGCAAGCTGGGTGAAAAGATCCCGGGAAAAACCGGATAGCATGACAGGTACGAACTGTATCCAGCATAATCGTCACGCAACAGGCTGTAATTCATGGTAAAAAACCCACATTTTGCGCGTTCTGGTGCAATATTCGGGTTAGCAGGGAGTTGAGATGTTATCAACGCATGCAGTTCCTTGCCGATTTGGCATGTTTGGCAACAAGCTTGGGAAGTTTACTGATCCGTTTCTCTGAAGTGTTTTGGTGACATGCCTTTCCAGCGCTTGAAAGCACGGCTGAAAGAACTCAGTTCGGCGAAACCGAGAAGAAAGGAGATTTCCTGAAGAGTCATCTTGCTGTCCCGGATGTACTGGTCAGCCAGCTCCTGGCGAACCTCCGTGAGCAGACGCTTGAAGGTCGTGCCCTCCGCCTGAAGTCTGCGTTGCAGGGTTCTTTCCGTCATGAACAGCGCTTTGGCAATCCGTGCGTCGGAGATATGTCCGGAAGGAAGTTCCTCGACAATGGCTGCCTTGACTCTTTCGATGATGTTTTCCTTGTCCAGGTTGCTCAGGTATTCGCGCATCAGCTGGTCATGCAACAAGGACAGTTGCGCATGAGATGTTGAGCGGATTTTTTCTGCTTCTTCCCGCTCAAGACGGAAGCAAGTGATTTCCGCGTCGAATTCCACGGGACATTGAAAGAGTGCGTAATATGGAGCGGGATCGCGGGGAGCGGAATGGGCAAAAGAGACGGATGTGGGATGCAACTTGTGGTCACCGTTGCAGCGGATCATGGCAAGCAACATGGCCATGGAAGTGTCACTGCGGGAGGTGAGGGCGATATTTCCGAGGAATCTGAATTCCATGGCAATATCAATATCCGTTTCCACCAGGGTGAGTTTGCTGCCTTCGGTAACGATTTTGCTGAAACGTTGCAGACGTTTGAATGCGGCATGCAGGGTTTCGCTGGTGATCCAGGCATATCCCAGTGGCCCCATATGACTGGGATGCCAGAATTCAGCGGCTTTCAGGCCGAAACTGCTTTCGGGAATGATATTCTCCATTTTCTCGAACAATGCCAATACCTGACTTATGCGAAAACGCGCATTGATATCGGCGATTCGCCTTGGATCGATGGCCAGTTCCCGAAGTATCGGCAGCGGATCAACATCATAGGAACGCATGATGCTCATCATCAAATCCAGTGCGGGCGAATAGAAACTCAGGGGCATGGGGAAAGCTGGCTCCGGTCAGGTACAGCAGAAAAATCGCATGTTTCCCATTCACCGTCAATGATTTGGCGTGTTTTGGCAATGGGTATTTTTTGAGGATGGGGTAGCCTTCCAACTTTGCGGAAACAGGCCCGAGTCAACAGGTGTGGAGACTGTGTATCCCGCCAGGAAAAGCTGTTATGAAACTGACTCCGACCCCGGAATTAATGGAAATGCTGTTGCTTGAAGAGCGGGCAAGAGAAGAAATTGAATTTTGGGAATCGTACGTAATTCGTTCTCTCGCTCATGCCGGAAAGCCTTTTCCGGTAAGAGCCATCCAGGCCATGGCCGAGGCTGAGAAGAAACTTGCCATATGCCTGAAGATGGCCCATAAAGATCATGTTGGGGTTCATTGAGCTGTAGGGCATCTCGAAAAATCGGGATGCCCGAGTGGGACAGGGATGTCCCACCATTTTCGATCACCTAAAGTGATTGAAAATGTGAGCGAAGAGGAAAGCGCATCTTCTCTTTGCGAGGAAAAAATTCCATGGAAGGAATTTTTCGAGGTTCCCTGTAGAAATTCGGATCAATAAATCAATTGAAGGCTTGCGGAAAACCGGAACATGTGGTCTTTGTGCTCCAAGCCTATGTCAGCCATTGCTGAATGTTCTTTCGATCTGGTAGTCCGCCGGCATGAACCACCTTGCCGTCGACAACCACGCCCGGAGTGGACATGACCCCATAGCTCATGATCTGACCAACATCTTCTACCTTCTCCAGTTTGATTTCCAGCCCGAGCTCTGCGGCCGTTTTTTCGATAAGTCTGGCTGTGGTTTTGCAGTTGGCGCAGCCACTGCCCAGAACCTTGATTGTCTTCATGTTTTTATCTCCTTTACAGATTTATGAACGGATGGAATTTGCAACAAGAACATACGGCATCTCTGGGAGTCTGTCGGATTTGCAGCCGATCAGTGTTCAATCCGACAGACTCCTGGGGGATCTCGAAAAATTCCCTCCCTGGAATTTTTCTCGTCGCAAAGAGAAAATGTGATTTCCGGTTTCTCATGAAATCAGATTGAATCCCCAACCCACGAGCATGAATGCTATGGCCAAAACACCGGCATACAGAGCCAGTGCCGGCCATTTGATGACTTTTCGCAAAATGAGCATTTCTGGAAGTGAAAGAGCGGCGATACTCATCATCAGCGCCAGCACCGTACCCAGTGCCACTCCTTTTCCCAGCATGGCCTCGGCAATTGGAATTACGCCAGTGGCATTGGAGTAGAGAGGGATGCCAAGCAGAACAGCTGCAGGAACCGACCACCAGTTGTCTTCGCCGCCAAGATATTCGCTGACCCAGGCCTCCGGCACATAACCATGGAACAGGGCTCCCAGCGCAATACCCATCACTACCCATTTCCAGATCCGGCCAAGGATTTCCTTCACTTCGTGCCAAGCATAACGGTGGCGCCCACCCAGGGATGTATCCGGTTTTTCGCGTTCTGTGTTGCCCATGGAAATCTTCCACACATAGTCTTCCACCCAGCGTTCGGGTTTGAAACGTTCCATGATCATGCCCCCGAAATATGCAACGGTCAGTCCGGAAGCGATATACAGAGCAGCGAGTTTCCATCCCAGAATGCCTATCAGGATGACTGCGGCTACCTCGTTGATCATAGGACTGGCAACAAGAAAAGAGAAGGTGACGCCCAGGGGAATGCCAGCTTCCACGAAACCGATGAACAAAGGTACGGAAGAACAGGAGCAGAAAGGCGTGACCGCGCCCAACAGAATTGCAAGACTGCGCGCCAGCCATTTGGGTTTGTTACGCACGAACTCACGTACTTTTTCCGGTGAGAGCAGAGCACGCAACAGGCCCATGATGTAGATCACCAGGATCAGTAACACCAGAATCTTGCTGAGATCCATGATGAAGAACTGAAGGGCGCTCCCCAGCTTGCTGTCCGCAGACAATCCCAGCCATTGATACGCGATCAGATTGCCAAGCCCTTCGAACATGTGCAAATTATATATGAAATTCCATATGTATTCAATGCTGTCATTTGCAATGGCAGGTTTGTCAGACCCTTCGGCAAGTTGCTGTTTGACTCAAAGTCCGCAAGAAAGGGGAGTAGGGGGGCTTGCAGGAAATATTTTCACGCGGGCGATTGCAAGGGTTTTTCCCGGGGAACTTCCGGCAGCAGGACTGACAGCAAGGCGGCAATGATGATGAAAACAGTGGAAATCCAGAGACAGCCTTCCAGACCCCATTGCTGGTAGGACCAGCCGGACAGCAGAGTGCCGGCCAAACGGCCACCGGCATTGGCCATGTAATAGAACCCCACGTTCATGGCTACCTTGTCATGGGAGGAGTAGGCCAGAATCAGATAGGAATGCACAGCAGAGTTGATGGCAAATACAGCACCAAAAAGAATCAGCCCGATAACGATCACCAGATCCGCTGTCCAGCCCCAGGACAATCCCAGGGCGATGCCAGCGGGAAATACGGCCAGAATTGCGGCCCAGATGCGAGCTGTGGCACCGTCCGGCCCTTTGCCATGATGGCTTCTGCCAAGGAGTCGTGGCGCGCTGGCCTGGATGAATCCATAGCCGATGACCCACAGGGCGAGAAAGGCACCTACCTGGGTAAATTTCCATTCGAGAACATCATAGAGAAACACCGGCAGACCGACCACGAACCACACATCGCGTGAACCGAAAAGGAAAAAACGGGCGGCGGACAACCAGTTGATGGCGGCTACCGTGGAAAACACCTGGCTGAATTTTGGTTTGGATGTCATTCTTCCTACCCCGCCGGGGAGCAGGGCAATCGTGGTGAGTAATGCCAGTAGCAACATGCCGGCCAGGATCAGCAATGTGCTTCGGAAACCCGTCCATTCCAGCAGTGCCGCGCCAATGAAGAAGCCGCCCCCCTTGAGTGCGTTTTTGGAACCAGTGAGAATGGCTACCCATTTGAACAGTTTTGTCTGGTTGCCGTCTTTTACCAGGGTCTTGACCGATGCCTTGGCAGACATTTTGTTGAGATCCTTGGCAATTCCCGAAAGTGCCTGGGCGAACATCACATAGGCTACAGAGAGCCAGGCGTCGGGGACGGCCAGCATGAGCAGGGCAACAATTTGCAGGCCCATGCCGAGATGCATGGTGAGATTCAAGCCGATACGTGCCCCCAGCCAGCCGCCCACCAGATTTGTGACAATGCCGAAAACCTCATAAAAGACAAAAAGCATGGCCACAGCAAAAGGTGAATACCCAAGCAGATAGAAATAGAACACCACCAGCATGCGAATGGCGCCGTCAGTGATGGTGAACGCCCAGTAACCACCGGTGATGGCGAGATAGTTGCGAAAGCTCTGATTCATCGTTCTGGCTGCATGCTTTCCGCCATCATCTGTGCGATTTCCATCATGCGGTTCACATAGCCCCATTCGTTGTCATACCAGGCATATATTTTCACCTGGGTATCGTCGATTACCATGGTGGACAGGGCGTCAATTATGGATGAGCGCGGGTCATTTACATAGTCGATGGACACCAGGGGGCGTTCTTCGTATCCCAGAATACCTTTGAGTTCACCTTCAGCGGCTTCCTTGAACAAATCATTCAGCTCTTCCCGTGTGACCGGTCTGGCGGCTTCAAATACGAAATCGGTGAGTGACGCATTGAGCAGCGGTACACGTATGGCGTGGCCATTCAGCCTGCCTTCCAGTTCGGGGAAGATTCGAGTGATGGCTTTTGCGGAACCGGTGGTGGTCGGTATCAATGACTGGCCGCAGGCTCTGGCCCGGCGCAGATCCGAATGCCCCTTGTCGACGATGGTCTGGGTGTTGGTGATGTCATGTATGGTGGTCATGCTGCCATGCATGATGCCAACTTTTTCCTGCATGACTTTTACTACCGGCGCCAGACAGTTGGTAGTGCAGGATGCAGCCGTGACGATATGATGAACTTGTGGGTCATACAGATGATGGTTGACGCCATACACGATGTTCAATCCGGGATCAGCTACAGGAGCGGATACCAGAACTTTCCGTACTCCCTGGTCGAAATATGCCTGTAGAGCCTGTTCCGTCTTGAATGCGCCAGAACATTCAATGACCAGATCCACTCCTTTCTCTGCCCAGTCCACCTCGGATGGCACAGCCCGATTACTGAAGCTTGTTTTGTGTCCATCTACAATAATGGCGTCCTTGCCGGTTGTTATGTGGTGATCCCAATGACCGTGTACGGAATCGAATTCAAGCAAATGTGCGTGGCAATCCGCATCACCATTGATTTCATTGACATGCACGATTTCATAGGCCGGGTTGCCCCATCCGGCGCGAAAACCCAGTTTGCCCATGCGCCCAAAGCCGTTGATCCCGATCCTGATGCTCATTTGTTTTTCCTCTGACTAACCCGAATATTGCACCAGAACGCGCAAAATGTGGGTTTTTTACCATGAATTACAGCCTGTTGCGTGATGAGTATGCTGGATACAGTTCGTACCTGTCATGCTATCCGGTTTTTCCCGGGATCTTTTCACCCAGCTTGCCCGAACGCCCTGCAAGTCGATGAATGACATCGGCTTTTGTCCGTTCGAACAATCTGGGCAAAAACCTCTCCGGGAAAATTCCGGATTCCGGTGCAATATTCGGGCTAACAGTCAATATAATATCGTTTAGCATATATATAACGCAAAACGAATATATCAGCAGATGATGACAATTTTATGACTTGAGGGAATCTCGAAAAAACCTTTCCATGGCATTTTTCTCTTGGCAAAGAATGTGATTTCCTCTTTGCTCGTGTTTTCAATTACTTATCGTGATTGAAAATGGCAGGACATCCCGGCAAGTGCTCAACCGCAGGCCGTATTGGTATCGGATTCGCTGCCGGCCAGCCGTTTTGCATCCTCGACATAAGGCGATTTTCCCCGGCAGCCATTTTGTGCGGCTTGCAGTAACTGGTTCCCCCAGGCAGGGAGGTCCGGGTGTATGCGGTAATGCACCCACAAACCCTCACGGCGATCCAGCACAAGTCCGGCATCGCGCAGGATTGCCAGATGGCGGGATACCTTGGGTTGGACGATTTGCAGCGCCTCGGTCAACTCGCAAACACAAAGTTCATCTTTGCTCAGCAAGAGATTGATCAGGCGCAGGCGGGTGCCATCTGCCAGGGCGCGGAGAATGGTTTCTGCACGAATCATGCTGGAAAAAGATCCCGGGTCTCAGTTTTCGGCTTTTTGTGGATTGCGAACATAATTGTCCGGTATCAGTATGGTCGGTTGGCGCTGGGTCTCGTCCCGCCAGGGGTAGTCCAGATTATAGTGCAGACCACGGCTTTCCCTTCGGCGCTGGGCTGAAAGAATGATCAGTTCCGCCACGTCGGCGAGGTTCCGCAGTTCCAGCAGGTCATTGGTTACCCGGAAATTGCTGTAATACTCCCGGATTTCATGTTGTAACAGATTGATGCGCCGCCGGGCTCGCGCCAGACGCTTGTTGCGTCGCACGATCCCTACGTAGTCCCACATGAAACGGCGCAGTTCTTCCCAGTTGTGCGCCACCACCACCTCTTCATCCGAGTCTGTGACCCGGCTTTCATCCCAGCGGGGCAGGCCGGGCAGGTCATCTTCTGCTTCCGCCAGATGGCGAGCGATGTCTTTGGCTGCCAGCTCGCTGAAGACCAAACACTCCAGCAGGGAATTGCTGGCCATGCGGTTGGCGCCATGCAGACCGGTGTACGCGGTTTCTCCTATCGCATACAAGCCCATGATGTCGGTGTGTGCGTTGCGGTCAGTCCAGATTCCGCCGCAAGTGTAATGGGCGGCTGGCACCACGGGAATGGGTTCACGGGTGATATCCACGCCAAACTCCAGACAGCGTTCATATATGGTAGGGAAATGCTCTCTGATGAAACGGGCATCCCGGTGGCTGATGTCCAGATAGACATTGTCCAACCCTTGCTTCTTCATCTCATTGTCTATGGCCCGGGCGACAATGTCCCTGGGCGCCAGTTCCCCTCGCGGGTCATATTTATCCATGAAACGCCGCCCGTCCGGCAAGACCAGCTTTCCTCCTTCTCCACGCACTGCTTCGGTGATGAGGAAGGATTTTGCTTCCGGATGATACAGGCAGGTAGGGTGAAACTGGATGAATTCCATGTTCGCTACCCGGCAACCGGCCCGCCAGCCCATGGCGATGCCATCGCCGGTCGCGACATCCGGGTTGCTGGTATAGAGGTATACCTTGTTGGATCCGCCAGTAGCCAGGGCCACAAAGCGGGCGCCAATGGTTTTGACCTGATCGGATTTCAGATCGAGGAGATAAGCGCCATGACAACGACGCGCCTCGTCGCCACTGCCTCTGGGAGTGCAGATCAGGTCGATGGCGATATGATGTTCCAGGAGATCGATGTTTGGCTGATGCCGCGCCCTGTCTTCCAGACTGAGTTCCACGACCCTGCCGGTTGCGTCAGCGGCATGGATGACCCGGCGATGGCTGTGACCGCCCTCGCGGGTGAGGTGGTAGCCGGATGAGCCGGTGGGCGGCTGCTGGGTAAATTCCACCCCTTGATTGAGCAGCCAGCGGATGTTCTGCGGGCCGTGTTCCACTACCAGTTTGACGATTTCCTCATCGCACAGATCCGCGCCTGCCACCAGGGTGTCCTGAATATGTGACTCCATGGAGTCGGCTTCGTCCAGAACTGCGGATATCCCGCCCTGGGCATAGAGGGTGTTGCCTTCCTTGAGTTCGCGCTTGGAAACCACGGCAATGCGGGCAGTTTCGGGCAGGCGCAAGGCCAGACTGAGGCCGGCAGCACCGCTACCGAGAATTAAGACGTCGTAGTGTTGTTTTTTTGACATAATAGAGTCTGACCAATCATGCGCTCCCGGGCTTGCCGGGAGTTGGCAACAAAGGAACTTTCAATTTTTTATCATGAGCTACTCGTATCCTGCGCCCAAAATGCTTCGCTGCTTCGCGAACTGCATGTGCAGGAGTGGCAGTCCGGCAAATCCGCGCAATGCGCCAAGGCAGCTGCTGTTGCGCAATTGGCGTCCCAAATCCGGGCATTCCGGCAGCAATCCCTTTTCTTCGGACTGGTTCAATGGTGCCTCAAAGTATTCATGAAACAGAACTTTATGACAATAAGCATGTCACATTGGCATAAGAGAAGAAAGCCATGGGGACGTGGCCGTGGGAGTATGCCATGACCTCGAGCGCCGAAGCCGACCTGAGGTTGGTGGAAAAAGTAAAAAAAGGCGATAAAAAGGCTTTTGACCTGCTGGTTCTGAAATACCAGCAGAAGGTGGCAAACATCATCTCGCGCTATATTCATGACAGCAGCGAGGTGTTCGATGTGAGTCAGGAGGCTTTCATCAAGGCCTACCGGGCGTTGCCCAAGTTTCGTGGTGACAGTGCTTTTTACACCTGGTTGTATCGCATTGCCATCAATACCGCCAAGAATCATCTGGCGGCGAAGGGGCGCAGGCCCCCGGCGGATGATGTGGAGGCGGCCACGGCGGAACAGCTGGATTCTGGCGCCAGACTGAAAGAGTTTGATACACCGGAACATCTGTTGCTGCAGGATGAAATAGCCCGTACGATTCGGGATGCCCTGAATGAGCTGCCCGATGATCTGCGAACCGCAATCAGTTTGCGGGAACTGGAAGGACTGAGTTATGAGGAAATCGCTCAAGCCATGGATTGCCCCATTGGCACCGTGCGTTCACGTATATTTCGCGCACGCGATGCCATCGACAAGAAATTGAGACCCCTGTTGAGTTAGACAATCGAGAATGCACACCATGTCTGAAAATGGAAACAATTTGCACAAAGACCGGCTGTCCGCGCTGGTAGACAACGAGCTCGATGAGTTGGATATGCTCAAGGCAAGCCACCAGATCAGTCAGGACCCGGAATTGAGGGATGTCCTGGTGCGCTATCAACTGATCAGCGACAGCTTGCGCGGGGAACAGGTTCAGATTTCCGCGATGAATCTGGTGAGTAGCGTCAGCGCCCGCCTGGAATCAGAGCCCACCGTGTTGGCGCCAAAAAATACCGCGAGCCGCTTGCCCCGTTGGGTGCAGCCGGTGGCGGGTACGGCTCTCGCGGCGTCTGTAGCTGCCGTCGGAATATTGCTGGGGCCGCAGCTGATCAATGGCGGCGGCCAGCCCCGGTTGCCCGTGGATCTTGGCCGTCAGGTGGTGGCGCATCCAGTGGGTGAAGTGCAGCCAGAGCCGGTACTGGTTTCCGAGGAAGAGAATCACTGGAAGACAATCAACGACAGAGCCACCCGTAACCGTCTGGATCGCTATCTGGAACAACACAGCCAGTATGCCGTGGCTCCCGGCGGCGTCCAGGGAGTAATGCCTTACACTTCATTTGTGAGCTATGGCCAACCGTCAAAATAGACCGGTTAAGAGCATGCTGCTTTTTCTGCTGGGCTTTGTTGGTGCGGTGGCAGCTGCACCGGAACAAAGCAGCCATGATGAAGCTGTTCAATGGCTGGAGCGCATGAATCAGGCGGTTCGGAGCGTAAATTACGAAGGGCATTTCGTGTATCAGTGCGGCGAAACCCTGGAGGCCATGCATATTCGTCATGAAAATGCTGAAACAGGCCCCCGGGAATCCCTGTCCTCCCTTACCGGCTCACCCAAAGAGGTAATCCGGGATTCCCGATCCATCACGGTAATCACCAAGCGCGGCGGAAAACTGCAGGTATCCCAACAACCGGCCGTAGGCAGATTGTCTCCCGTGAAAGCTCTGAAGCCGGGTGAACTGGAAAAGAACTATGAATTGCAGATGGGGCGAAACACCCGGGTTGCCGGGCGGGCGGGGGTGACGATTCTCCTGTTGCCCAGGGATGATCTGCGTTACGGATATCGCCTCGTGCTGGACCAGATGAGTGCCCTGCCGCTGGATTTAACCGTTGTTGACAGCAAGAATGTGGTGCAATCCCATATCATGTTCACGGATTTGCGTATTACGGATGTGGATCTGGCTTCCATTCAAAAATCAGGGGAGCAGCCGCAGGCAGAATCTTCCCAGACCGTGAGTGTTGTTCTGGCCGGAATGGAAGAAAAGGGGGTTCCCGTGGAGATCGCTCACAGACAGCCATTGCAAAGCGTACAACCCCCGGATGCCGTCTGGCAATTCGATGCGCTTCCCAAGGGGTTTTATCTGATCAGCCACCAGCGTTCCGCAAAAAATGATCTGCATCATTTTGTGTTTTCCGATGGCCTGGCCACGGTTTCCGTATATCTTGAGCCAATCGCGGAGGATGATCAGGCTTTCCAGGGCTTTACCAGCCTTGGGTCCATGAATGTGCTGGGGCGGCGCTTCGATCAGTATCAGCTGACCGTGGTGGGGGAGGTGCCGTCACGGACTCTGGAGTTGCTCGCCAGCGGCATCAGATCCCGCAGCTCCTGAGGAGAAGCCCCGAATGCTTGAAGAAGAAGGCACAGTAGTCCGGGTTCATGCTGACATGGTCGAGGTCGTGACCCGAAAGAAGTCTGCCTGTGGCAGTTGTGCGGCGAAAAATGGTTGTGGCACTTCTCTGGTGGAAAGCCTGTTTCCCCAGCGAACCCGGTCTTTCCGCGCCAGTAATGAGGTGTTGGCAAAAGAAGGGGACCGGGTAATCATTGGCCTGGATGAGAATGCCCTGCAAATTGCTTCCATGCTGGTTTACCTGGCGCCGCTTCTGGGCTTGATCGCAGGCGCCATGGCTGGCAGCTGGCTGGGCGCCCAAATCAGCACGGGTCAGCAAGAGCTGTTCAGTATTCTCGCCGGTATCGGCGGCTTTTGGGGTTCACTTTTCGTGGTGCGAAGTTGCAGTGACGCCTTGTCACGGAAACATGCTTATCAGGCAAGAGTCTTGCGGGTGCTTCCCGAAGAAAAACCGGTCGTGACAGTTATGGATTTGCATGGGGTGAGCAAAGGGTGAAAACAGTGTACTTGAAAACCATATTGGGCTTGCAATGGCTTTTGCTGTCGCTGCTGTCTTCTGCGGGGCAAGCTGATGGGTTGCCGGATTTCACTGTCCTGGTGGAGAAGAATGCTCCCGCGGTAGTGAATATCAGTACGGTTTCCCATTCCGTGCAGCCCCATTCTTTTCATTCACCCCGGAACATGCCCTTTCCGGAAAACAACCCTTTCAATGAGCTGTTTCGGCATTATTTCGAACAAGGGGAGGATGCGCTGCCACCGGAAGAAACCGAGTCCCTGGGTTCCGGTTTCATCATTTCCGCGGACGGTTATGTGCTGACCAACCATCATGTGGTGGACGGAGCGGATGAAGTCATTGTTCGCCTGAACAATCGCAAGTCCTACGAGGCAAAGGTCATTGGCTCCGATGAAGCCAGTGATATAGCCCTTCTGAAAATCGATGCAAATGATCTTCCGGTGGTGAAGATAGGCAGCAGCAAGAACCTGAAAATCGGCGAGTGGGTGCTGGCCATAGGTTCACCTTTTGGTTTCGAGGCCACGGTCACTGCCGGGATCGTGAGCGCAAAGGGGCGCAGTTTGCCCAGCGAGAACTATGTCCCCTATATTCAGACCGATGTAGCCATCAATCCGGGAAATTCCGGTGGTCCCCTGTTCAATCTCGAGGGGGAAGTGGTGGGCATCAATTCCCAGATCTTCAGCCGTTCCGGCGGGTTCATGGGACTTTCCTTTGCGGTTCCCATCGAATTGGCCATGAACGTGGTTTCCCAGCTGCGCAAGGATGGTCATGTTACCCGGGGTTATCTGGGTGTGCTGATTCAGGACATCGACCGGAATCTGGCTGAATCCTTTGGCATGAATTACCCCAGGGGAGCCTTGGTGGCCAAGGTGATCGATGATTCTCCCGCATCTCGCGGAGGGCTGCAGGCCGGGGATGTGGTTCTGGAATTCAACGGCCAGCAATTACGTGATTCGTCCCAGTTGCCGCCTTTGGTCGGCGCGGCTCCGGTGGGAAGTGAAGTGGAACTGAAGATTCTGCGCCATGGAAAAGAACGCTTGCTGAAAATCCGGCTGGCGGAACTGCCTCAGAAAGAGGAGAGCAAGGCTGCGACACAGGACACGGAGAAAGAAGAGAAGAAGGAAGCGGAAAACCGGCTGGGCCTGGTATTTTCCGAGCTGAAGGCAGAGGAACGCCAGGAGCTGGATATTCCCGACGGTCAGGGGGTTCTCGTGACTCAGGTGGGCGCGCAAGCCGCTGCTGCTTCTGTCATTCAACCCGGCGATATCATCCTGATGATGGATGGGCAGAAAATCACTTCAGTGGAGCAGTTGCAGAAACTTATCGGTGCTGCCCCCGAAGGGAAGAACATCGCCTTTCTGGTGCAAAAAGCCACGGGGCCGGTTTTTCTCGCCTTGCGTATGCCTGGTGGCTGAACGCGATATAGATGGTCGCCGAGTGAATAAAGGGCATCTCGAAAAATCGAAATGTCCGAGTGGGACAGGGATGTCCCACCATTTTCGATCACCATAAGTGATTGAAAATGTGAGCAAAGAGGAAATCGCATTTTCTCTTTGCGGCGAGAAAAATTCCATGGAAGGAATTTTTCGAGATCCCCTAAAATCACCGGGAAATATTTGTGGATCCGGAGTATCATTCGCGGTTGCTGTTTTTCCGGAACGCCCCCAAGGAACCTCGAATTTACTCAGAGGTTCCCTGACGGGGCTTGTTGCCTGAGGCCCGATGTCCAAACTTGATCATATCCGAAACTTTTCCATCATTGCTCATATCGATCATGGCAAATCCACCATCGCGGATCGGTTTATTCAAATCTGTGGCGGTCTGACAGAACGGGAGATGGAAGCTCAGGTGCTCGATTCCATGGATCTGGAACGGGAGCGGGGCATCACTATCAAGGCGCAGAGTGTCACCCTGGATTTCAAGGCCAGGGATGGTGAGACTTACAAGCTCAATTTTATCGATACTCCCGGTCATGTGGACTTCTCTTATGAGGTATCCCGCTCCCTGACCGCCTGCGAAGGCGCCTTGCTGGTGGTGGATGCCGCCCAGGGTGTGGAAGCCCAGAGCGTCGCGAATTGCTACACGGCAATCGAACAGGGGCTGGAAGTCGTGCCCGTGCTCAACAAAATCGATCTGCCTTCGGCTGAGCCTGAACGGGTGATTACCGAAATCGAGGAAATCATCGGCATAGAAGCCGAGGATGCATTGCGGGTCAGCGCCAAGACCGGACTGGGCATTGAAGAACTGCTGGAGAGCCTGGTGGAACGCGTGCCGCCACCTGCCGGTGATCCGGAAGGTCCTCTGCAGGCGTTGATCATCGATTCCTGGTTCGACCCCTATGTGGGAGTGATTTCCCTGATACGGGTCATGAACGGCAGCATCAGGCGTCGCGACAAGTTTGTCATCATGTCCTCAGGCCGCACTTATCAGGCGGAAAAAGTCGGGGTGTTCACGCCCAAGCGCAAGGACATGCCGGAACTGGGTACGGGCGAGGTAGGCTATGTGATTGCGGGGATCAAGGAAATTGATGCTGCTCCTGTTGGGGATACCATCACTCTGGCTGACAATCCCGCAGATGAACCTTTGCCTGGCTTCAAGGAAATGCAGCCCCGGGTATTTGCCGGCCTGTATCCCATCAGCTCTGACGATTATGAAAACTTTCGCGAGGCTCTGCAGAAGCTGCGTCTCAATGATGCCGCCCTGCATTTCGAACCGGAAACATCCCAGGCGCTGGGCTTTGGGTTTCGTTGCGGTTTCCTTGGCATGTTGCATATGGAGATCATTCAGGAGCGCCTGGAACGGGAATATGATCTGGACCTCATCACCACTGCACCTACAGTTATCTACGAAGTGGAAAAGACAGACGGTGTGCTGGTGATGGTGGACAATCCGGCGGATCTGCCGGATCCGGGGCAGATCGCGGAAATTCGGGAGCCCATCATCGAAGCGCATATCCTGGTGCCCCAGGATTACCTCGGGAATGTCATCAGCCTGTGCATAGAGAAACGAGGCGTTCAGAAGAACATGCAATATCTTGGGGGTCAGGTGCAACTGGTCTATGACCTGCCCATGAATGAAGTGGTGCTGGATTTCTTTGATCGTCTCAAATCGGTCAGCCGTGGTTACGCCTCTTTCGAATATGAACTTGATCGTTTTCAGGCGGCCAGGCTGGTGAAACTGGATATTCTCATCAATGGTGAGCGGGTGGATGCCCTTTCCCTGATCGTACACCGGGATTATGCGGAAAGCCGTGGACGGGAACTCACTGAAAAAATGAAAGAAATCATTCCCAGGCAGATGTTCGAAGTGGCCATACAGGCGGCCCTGGGAAGCAAGATCATCGCTCGTTCCACGGTCAAGGCCTTGCGCAAGAATGTGACCGCCAAATGTTATGGCGGTGATATTACGCGAAAACGCAAGCTACTGGAAAAACAAAAAGCCGGCAAGAAGCGCATGAAGCAGGTGGGACGGGTTGAAATCCCCCAGGAAGCCTTTCTCGCGGTGCTGAATGTGGGCAAGGACAAATAAGCGGAGCACTCCATTCATGAGTCAAGAAAAAACACCTATCTCCATTGTTGATTTTATGGTTCTCATCGCCGTGGTTGGCGGATTCGTATGGCTGCTGATGCGTCACGATATCGAATCGGCGCTGGCATTTGCCACAGTGGCTTCCGGAGTGATCTGGGGAGGCTACAGACTGTTTGCGCGGAAACCGAATGGCGCCAGAGGAGCAGATAACGCGGACCAGGGAAAAAAGAAGAAAGCAGAACCCCTCATGGTGGACTATGCGCGTTCTTTTTTCCCCATTTTCCTGTTCGTATTGCTCCTGCGCGCTTTTGTCGTGGAACCGTTCAGGATTCCTTCCGGATCCATGATGCCCACCTTGCTGGTGGGTGATTTCATCCTGGTCAACAAGTTTGTCTATGGGCTGCGCATGCCGGTAAGCAAAACCAAACTGGTTGAAATCGGGGAGCCGGAGCGGGGAGACGTGGTGGTGTTTCGTTATCCGAAAAATCCGAAACTCGACTATATCAAACGTCTCATAGGATTGCCGGGTGACCGGATTGCCTACCGCAACAAGACGCTCTATATCAATGGCAAGGTCATTCCCCAGGAGCAAATCGGCACATACCATGCCGTAGGTTCGGGTATGCGCTCGGATGGAACTCTCGAGCTTCGTGAGAATCTCGAAGGTGTGCAACATTCCATTCTGGTGGATACCCACAGACCTGATTTTCCACCGGGCTGCTACCAGCTGGCGAGGGGTGAAATTACCGTGCCCGAAGGCCATTATTTCGTCATGGGTGACAATCGTGACAATAGTAACGACAGCCGTTGCTGGGGCTTTGTTCCGGAGAAGAATTTGGTTGGTAAGGCCTTTATGATATGGTTAAGCTTTGACCCAAATCGTTCTGGTATATTCGATTGGTCGCGTATTGGCCAGAGCATTGATTGAAGGGTATATTCCCCCGGATGAAATCATGGATAACAGGTTGACCCAGACAATCAACAATCAGACTTGACGCAGATGCACTGAATACCACGCAGGGGAGGGGACAAATATGCAGTATCCCAACAAATATCAGAAAGGCATGAGCATCACGGGATGGATCACAATCATAGCAGTTGTGCTGTTCCTGATTTTGCTTGGAGTCCGAATGGTTCCCAGTTACATGGAGTTCTACTCCATGAGCAAGATACTGGAAAGCATCAAGGATGACCCTCAATATCGCAGAACCGCGCCAAAGCAATTACGCAAAATATTTGATCGCAGGATCAACATCAACAGCATCTATGACTTTGATCCCAAGTACCTGAAGATCGACCGTAGCAAGGGACAAACCAGCATGATTCTGGATTACAGCATCAAGAAGCCCGTGATTGGCAATGTATCGGTTGTCATGGATTTCCATAAGGAAGTGGACTGGAAATAGTGTCCGGTAAAACTGCGTGGCAGATCTGAAGCGCCTTCAACGGAGATTGGGATACGAATTCCGGGATGAGTCCCTGCTTGTCCAGGCGCTGACCCATCGCAGCGCCGGATCGAGAAACAATGAACGCATGGAATTTCTGGGGGACGCGATTCTCGGATTCGAGATCGCGGAAAACCTGTTTCAGCGTCATCCCGCTGCCAGCGAAGGAGAACTCAGCCGTGCCCGGGCGCAGCTGGTCAAAAGGGAAACCCTGGCTTCCGTGGCCAGAAGCCTCGATTTGGGAGAACACCTCATACTTGGCACGGGCGAGTTGCGCAGTGGCGGCCAAACCCGGGATTCGATTCTGTCCGACGCTGTGGAGGCGCTCATTGCGGCGGTCTATCTGGATTCCGGTATCGAACCGGCGAGAGCCCTGGTCAGGCGGGTTCTCAAAGAGCGTATCGCCAACTGCTCTCCCCAGGAACAACCCAAGGACGCCAAGACCCGTTTGCAGGAGTTGTTGCAGGCCCATGGAAAGGCGTTGCCTGTCTACGAGGTTGTATCCGTAGAAGGTAGCGCCCATGAGCAACGATTTGTCGTGGAATGCGTCGTGGAGAGCCTGGGCGTTACGAAAATTGGAGAAGGCAGCAGCCGCCGCAAGGCCGAACAGGAGGCGGCCAGGCGTGTTCTGATGGAAACCGGGGAGCCTTTCTCATGACACACCGGGCGGGACACGTGGCCCTGGTAGGACGACCCAATGTAGGCAAATCCACCTTGCTGAATCGTCTGCTCGGGCAGAAACTGGCAATCACTTCCCACAAGCCACAGACCACCCGGCACAGTATTCTCGGGATAAATACGCTGGAAAACGGGCAGATCGTGTACATCGATACGCCAGGCATCCACCAGCGTGGCGACAAGGCCATGAATCGCTACCTGAATCGAACCGCCACCAGCGTGCTGTCCGGAGTGGATCTGATCGTCATGCTCGTCGATGCCGGACATTGGACCGATGAGGATGAAATGGTGTTGCAGCAGGTGGCTCGCAGCAACTTGCCGGCGATTCTGGTCATCAACAAGATCGATATTCTGCGCCAGCGCGAGGAACTGCTGCCATTGCTCGCATCCCTGACGGAAAAAACGGGCATCGAAACCGTGGTACCTGTATCGGCTCGTACTGGCGACAACTGCGATCATCTGGAAAAAACCATCCTCGACGCGCTTCCGGAAGGAGAGAATTTCTATGCGGAGGATCAGATTACGGATCGGCCCGAGCGCTTCTTTGCCGCAGAGCTGATTCGTGAGCAGATCACCCGGCGCTATCACAAGGAACTGCCATATTCCGCGACGGTGGAAATCGAGGAGTTTGATGCGCAGCCAAAGCTTTACCGTATCGGCGCCATCATCTGGGTAGAGCGGCAGAACCAGAAAGGCATCCTGGTGGGCAAGGGCGGCCAGGCATTGAAGGAAACCGCAACCGAAGCGCGCAAGGAACTGGAAGAGTTTTTTCAGAAAAAAGTCTATTTGCGGCTTTGGGTCAAGGTAAAGAAAAGCTGGTCTGCGGATCAGGCCAGTCTCACCCGTCTGGGATATTCCGACTGAGCGGATCCTGTCTTGCCTGTTCCTGAGCCCAGCCCTGCCTATGTTCTGCATGCACGCAAATATGGAGAGGTGCACCTGATTCTGGATGTATTTACTCATGAAGCAGGCAGGCTGCCGCTGATGGCGCGGGGCGCGGCTTCTTCCAGGAGTGTCCGGCGCGGGCTTCTGCAACCTTTCATTCCCCTGCTCATTGCCTGGTCGGGAAAAGGCAGTATCGCAAATCTTCGTCAGGTGGAAGCGAGAGGAACATCCGTAAACCTGTTGGGCACTGCTTTGTTCAGTGGTTTCTATATCAATGAACTGACGCAGCGTTTGCTGGGTGAACACGAACCCGTTCCAGAACTGTTTGTCGCATATGAACAATGTCTGAGGCTTCTTGCTCAAACCGATGGATCGGAAATCGACACCGCCCTGCGACAGTACGAGTTGTCCCTGCTCCGGGTTCTTGGTTATGGCGTGGATCTGGAAACGGAGGCGAATACCGGCAAGCCTGTCAGTGTCCATGAGGTTTACAGCTATCAGATCGAATATGGGCTGCGTCATGCATCAGACGGGGATTCGTTGCGGATCGGTGGTGCTACCCTGCTTGCCCTGGCGAAGGGCGAGGGGATGGACAGGAGGCAGCGCCAGGAAGCAAGACAACTCATGCGTCACGTTATCGGCTATTATCTGGGAGGTCGTCCCTTGCGCAGCAGGGAACTGTTCCAGTCTCAACACAATCAGGAGAACCACTAGATGCCTCAGGCTATGTTGCTCGGTGTGAATATTGATCATGTGGCGACCTTGCGTCAGGCGCGGGGAACCCGCTATCCGGATCCGATACAGGCGGCATTGATTGCGGAACAGGCGGGAGCGGACGCGATCACCCTGCATTTGCGCGAGGATCGCAGACATATTCAGGATCGGGATGTGGATATGCTTCGGCATATTCTGCAGACGCGCATGAATCTGGAAATGGCCGCCACCGAGGAAATGCTGGGCATAGCGCGGCGCGTCAGACCACATGATTGCTGTCTGGTGCCGGAAAAACGGGAAGAGCTCACTACCGAGGGGGGGCTGGATGTTATGGCCAATACCGGTTTTCTCAAGGACTATTGCACTGCTCTGGCTGAAGCGGATATTCGTGTTTCCCTGTTCATTGATGCCGATCAGAAGCAATTGGCTGCTGCCGCGGAAGCTGGCGCTCCCGTAGTGGAGATCCATACCGGGCATTTCGCCGACGCGAGCAATGACAGTGAACGACGAAGGGAACTGTCACGTATCGTGGAAGCGGTGAACTTTGGTCGTTCGCTGGGGCTGCAGGTAAATGCCGGTCATGGGCTGGATTATCACAATGTTGTGCAGGTTGCCGCCATTGCCGGTCTGACCGAGCTGAATATCGGGCACGCCATTGTATCCCGAGCGGTTTTCACCGGGCTGGAGGAATCCGTGAGGGAGATGAAACGCCTTATTCAATCCGCCGGGTAGTGGCGTAGCAGATCATTGGCAAACTCCTGCGCTTCTTCCAGTCTTGTGTTGGTGGCAGCAGGATTCTGGTTTTCCACCGCGAGTTGCAGCCGGTTCAGAGCGGCGGACAAGGCGGGAACTGCACAAAGAGCCGTCATTCCCTGCAATTTGTGTATGGCCTGCCATGCCTCCCGCCAGTCCTGTCTTTTCGCCAGCGCGGTGATTTCATTCATGGTCTTGGGCAATGCCGCTGACAATTGCCTGAGCAGGTTGTCCGCCATGGTTTGTGATCCACCGGTTATGCGCAAGGCTTTGTCTTTGTCATGAATTGGCAGTGCCTTTGCGGGCTTGCGGGCAAGCTGTCCACGGCTGGTATTCTGCGGTATGAACTCTTTTTCTGTATGGGACAGATTTACAATCTGACGTAGCAGTGCCTGAATGTCGATGGGTTTGGTGACACTGATATCGAATGCGCTGTGGCGGATCTCCAGCTGGTTCTTGTTCATGACATCCGCACTCATTGCGATCAGCGGAATATCCTGGCCTCCGGGCAGTTGGCGTATTTTTTCGACGGCTTCGAAACCGTTCATCAGCGGCATGTGAATGTCGATGAACGCCATATCCATGGGTGTCTGCGCAATCGACTCGACAGCATCGAGGCCATTTTCCACGCAGACTACATGAGCTCCCCTGTTTTCCAGCAGGGTGCGCATGAGATGCCGGTTGGCGCTGTTGTCATCGGCTACCAGTATGTTTTTTCCTTGCAGGGCCGTTTCTGTCTCCTGATCGGAAAGAACAGAATCGGAATCGGTGGAGAGTTCGTCTGCCGCATACAGAATCTCGTTGATGGCCTGAGCCAGAACCGCGGGTTTTACCGGCTTGCTCAGGCAGCGGGCGGCTCCCATGTCAACGATGAACTGGAGGTCTTCCTGTCGGGAGCTTCCCAGCAGCACCAGTACGGGGGCGTTGGAGCAGCGGATCACCTGGGATAAGAGATCCAGCTGTTCGGCATTCCTGTAGCTATTGGCGTTCATCGCAAGCATCAGCAGATCCGGCTGCTCATTGCCTTTGAGGGAATTCAGGACAGATTCATAATCCGTGAAATCCCGGCACACCACGGAAAGACCGGAGAGCATGTTGCGCAGAGCAATGAGGCTGGTATGTACCGGTTCCACCAACCAGACGATACTTCCGGAAAACAGGCTGCTGGTATCCAGAGAGGAAGACTGGCTTTCCTGTTTTTTGATCTGTATGCTGAATTCAAAGCAGCTGCCTTCGCCAGGCTGACTGCGCAGGCGGATATTGCCCTTCATCTCCGCTACCAGTCGTTTGCATATGCTCAATCCAAGGCCGGTGCCGCTGGTGGTCTTTTCGCTGAAGATACGACCTTGTGAAAAAGCGGAAAAGATCTCGGCCTGTTCATCTACGGGTATACCCACGCCGGTATCAGTGACGGAAATGCTCAAGGTGAGAGTTTCATCGTCTTCCGCCTCCACCATGGTGCGCAGTACCACCTCGCCTTCATCCGTGAACTTGATGGCGTTGTTTACCAGGTTGGTAAGAATCTGCGCCACGCGGGTAGAATCGCCAAGGAGATTGTCCGGTACATCGTTATATACCAGTGAAACCAGCTCCAGTCCTTTTTCATGGGCCATGGGGGCAAGCAGGGCAATGGCAGTGTGAATGCATTGACGCAGGGAAAAAGGCGCTTCCTCCAGAACAAGTTTTCCCGCTTCCAGTTTGGACAGGTCGAGAATATCGTTGATGATGGTAAGCAGATTTTGGGAAGAACTTTCTATGGTGTCCAGATATTCTGCCTGGGTCTGACTGAGAGGGGTGCTGCGCAACAAGTCGGTAAAACCGAGAATGCCATTCATGGGTGTGCGGATCTCGTGGCTCATGTTGGCGAGAAATTCGGATTTTACCCTGCTGGCCTCAAGAGCCTTTTTGCGTGCGAGATCGAGTTCGACGTTTTTGATCTCCAGGATTTCCATGCTTTCCTGAAGTTCTGCCGTTGCCTGTTCGACCTGCGCGTGCAAGTGTTCACTGGCAATGGCAATTTCGTTGGCCATTTCGTTGAAGGCGGATTGCAATTCGCCGATTTCCCCTGAATGTTCCACCGGTACCCGGATCGTCATGTCTCCGCTGTGCAGGCTGCGCGCAGCCTGGGTGAGCTGCTCCAGTGGAGTGGCCAGCCTGCGACTGAGAAACAAGGCCAGCAGAGTCGTTACCAGCAAGCCAAGCACGGTCAGTGCAAGGGTAGTGCCGACAATTCGTTTCTTTTCCTGAAAAAGCGGGGTTGGATCCAGCCACAGCTCGATTTTCCCCAGTTCGAGTTTTCCGTCCACCGGTTGGGGTACTGGTTGATCCGGATAGTAACGGTAGATGTTCTTTACGTCGTTGACTGTTGAAATCACCGCGCTAAAGGAATTGTTCATGTAGGAAGAAGCAGGCTTTTCCTTGCCGGTCTGTAACAACACCAGGCCATGTGAGTCTATTATCTTCATTCCCAGAAGATCGGGATTGGCATTGCGGGTTTCTTCTGCGAGCAACATCAGGGAATCATGTTTGTTGGAGATGATTCCATTCAAGGAAGCAGTAGCCAGTTGACTGGCCAGAGCCTGACCGCGAACCTGAAACTGGGTTTCCAGATCCTGCAGCCGGGTGTACAACAGATAGATGGCAACTACTGCCACCAGAATCATGGCGGGAAGCAGTGAAATGAACAGAACCTGTTGTCGGATATTGCGCATCTGCCAGTCCCTGTGGTTTCTGTCGCATGTAGAGAATACTGCTGAAAGGAAAACATTATAGGTATGGCCTGAAGAAGTAAAGGGCATCTCGAATAATCGATACCCCCTGGACTGTATCGATGGTTGCGGTGAGATTCATGTGCCTGGTGGCAGAAAGATTGGTAGCAGAAAGATATTTTTCTGAGGAACCAGCAGGGTAAAATAGGCGCCAGGGCATATCGAAAAACCAATACGCCATCCTTTGTTTACACAAGGCATAGACATGAATTACCCAAGCATTTCCTCCACAGTGGGCAATACGCCACTGGTGCGCCTGCAGCGACTGCCGGGTGAAACGACCAATACTCTTCTGGTGAAGCTGGAAGGGAACAACCCGGCTGGCTCGGTAAAGGACAGACCTGCCATGAACATGATTCTTCAGGCAGAAAAGCGGGGAGAGATTCGTAGCGGAGACACGCTGATCGAAGCCACCAGCGGAAATACCGGAATTGCCCTGGCAATGGCGGCCGCCATCAAGGGATATCGTCTCAAGCTCATCATGCCGGACAACATGAGCATGGAGCGAAAGGCAGCCATGGCTGCCTATGGAGCAGAACTGGTGCTGGTGAGCGAGGATGGGGGAATGGAAGCCGCACGGGATCTTGGCCTGGCCATGCAGGCCCGGGGCGAGGGCAGGCTGCTCAATCAGTTTGACAATCCGGACAATCCGCTGGCCCATTACCAGAGTACCGGTCCGGAAATTCTGCGTGATACTCATGGGGAGATTACCCATTTCATCAGCGCCATGGGTACCACCGGCACCATCATGGGGGTGGCGCGATACCTGAAAGAGAACAACAGAAACATTCAGGTGATTGGCGTGCAGCCGGAAGAAGGCGCGCAGATACCGGGCATTCGGCGCTGGCCTGCGGAATACCTGCCGGGAATCTATGATGCTTCCCTGGTGGATCGGGAAATGGATGTTTCACAACAGGAAGCCGAACAGACCACCCGCCGTCTTGCGATGAAAGAAGGCATATTCTGCGGCATATCTTCGGGTGGCGCTGTCGCGGCCATGTTGCGTTTGTCTCGTGAAGTGGAGAATGCGGTAATGGTTGCCATAATCTGTGACCGTGGAGACCGCTATCTGTCTACCGGAATTTTTGATCCGGAGGATGAGTGATGGGGCGCAAAAGACGCCGGCAGCGTCTGCCGCAAGAGCCAGTGCAGGCACTGGTCGAATCACTGAGCCACGACGGGCGTGGTGTTGCCAGGGTTGATGGCAAGACCACCTTTATCCATGGGGCTTTACCTGGCGAAAGGGTGCTGTTTGTTTATACCGGAAAACGCAGGAACCATGACGAAGCCGAAGTGGTGGAAGTGCTGGAACCCAGTGATCAGCGTGTTCCGCCACGTTGTCCGCATTTCGGCTTGTGCGGAGGCTGTAGCCTGCAGCATCTCGATGCGGCCGCGCAGATTGGTTACAAGCAACAGACTCTGGCAGATGCTTTCGCTCATATAGGCAAGGTGGAACCGGAAAGCTGGCTGCCCCCTCTTGCAGGCGACACCCCCTGGGGGTATCGGCGCAAGGCGCGCCTGGGTGTGAAGAATGTGCCGCGCAAGGGCAGGGTGCTGGTCGGTTTTCGGGAGCGCAAATCGAGTTATGTTGCGGATATGAACAGTTGCGAAGTGCTGCATCCCAAGATTGGTGCTGCGCTGAATGATCTTTCGGCCCTGGTGGGCGCTTTGTCCATTGCAAACAGGATACCCCAGATCGAAGTGGCCATGGATGACGAGCATTGCGTTCTCATCTTCCGTATCCTCGACCCCCTGTCCGGGCAGGATCGTGACAAACTGTGTAGCTTTGCCAGGAAGCAGGATTTCATCATTTACATTCAGGATGCCGGGCCGGACAGCATCACACCATTGGATGATGCGGCGGATCTTCACTATGCCTTGCCGGAGTTTGAACTGAGTCTGCATTTTCAACCCGCGGACTTTACCCAGGTCAACAGTGATATGAACCGGCGCATGTTGCAGCAGGCGGTAGAGTTGTTGGAGCCGGAAGCGAGTGACAGGGTTCTGGATTTGTTTTGTGGAATCGGCAACTTCAGTCTGCCGCTGGCGATACACTCAGGTCGTGTTCTGGGTGTCGAGGGTGCTCAGGAACTGGTGGAGCGCGCCAGGGAAAACGCCCGTCTCAACGGGTTGGAGAATGTGGAATTTCACCGCGCAAACCTTTATGAATCGCTGGAGAAGGAAACCTGGATGAAGCAGTCCTTCAACAAGGCGCTGCTGGATCCGCCCCGAAGCGGTGCTTTTGAGATTCTGGAGCATTTGCCGCACATGGGTGTGGAGCGCTTGGTTTATGTTTCCTGTTATCCCGGAACCTTGGGGCGAGATGCAGGCAAACTGGTGCATGAGTTGGGGTATCGGCTGGTTACGGCCGGTGTTATGGACATGTTCCCGCACACCGCTCATGTGGAATCGATTGCCCTTTTCGAAAAGAACTGATCATGGCGGTGGAAATCGAAAGAAAATTTCTGCTGGTGTCCGAAGACTGGCGAAAGCAGGTCGAGAAAACCCTGGAGATGCAACAGGGCTATCTGAGTCGGGACGCTCAGTCTTCCGTGAGGGTGCGAATCAGTGGTGAACGGGCGGATATCAATATCAAGAGTACCCGTGACGGCATCTATCGTCTGGAATATGAATATCCCATTCCCATGGAGGATGCCCTTGAGTTGATGAAACATGTCGCTCATCGGCCTCTTATCGAGAAAAAGCGTCATATCCTTCATGTGGGCAGACATTGCTGGGAGATCGACGAATTTTTTGGCGAGAATCAAGGACTCATCGTTGCCGAAGTGGAATTGGCCGCCCGCGACGAACCATACGAACGTCCTGACTGGCTGGGCAGGGAGGTATCCACGGATGCGCGCTATTACAACAGCAACCTGAGTAAATTGCCCTACAAATACTGGAAGGATGAAAAGTGAATCTGTTGCGTGTCCATCTTTGCCGTCAGGAGCTGGAATTGTGGCGCAATGGCGTGCTTTGGCGATCCTATCCGGTTTCCACGGCAGCGCCGGGAGAGCAAAGGGATAGTGGATGCACCCCTCGGGGACGGCACAGGATTCGGATACGAATCGGTGACGGCTGCCCATTGAACACGGTGTTCGTGGGGCGGCGGCCAAGTGGTGAAATCTATACCCCGGAACTGGGAGCAAGCTATCCGCAGCGGGACTGGGTGCTGACACGTATTCTCTGGCTTACCGGAGAGGAATCCGGGCGCAACCGGGGTGGTGAATGTGATACGCTGAAACGCTATATCTATATTCATGGTACGGATCGGGAAGACCTCATCGGCCAGCCCGTTTCCCATGGATGCATAAGAATGAAGAATCATGATGTGCGGGAACTGTTTGATCTTGTATCAAACAATGACGCCGTCATTATCGAGGAATAGAGGACAACTCCTGTCATGACCCATGGCCCTCTGATGCTGGATATTGAAGCCCTGACGCTCAGTGCGGAAGAAAGGGAGCGTCTGCTGCATCCCGCGGTTGGCGGGGTGATTCTGTTTTCCCGCAATTACGAATCGCCGCAACAGCTGAAGAGGCTGGTTGAGGATATTCATCGCCTGCGTTCACCGGCGTTGCTGGTAGCGGTGGATCAGGAAGGGGGCCGGGTGCAGCGTTTTCGCGAGGGCTTTACCCTGCTGCCTCCGGTCAGCTCCCTGGGCGTACTGTACCGCAGACACCCCCAGCAGGCTTTGGACGCAGCTCGTCATCTGGGATGGCTAATGGCTTCAGAGCTGCGCTCGGTGGGGGTGGATTTCAGTTTTGCGCCGGTGCTGGATCTGCAAACTTCCATCAGTCAGGTGATAGGAGATCGGGCCTTCTCTGCCGATCCGCTGGTCGTTGCCAAGCTGGCTTTTCAATGGGCGCGGGGGGCGCGGGAAGGGGGCATGGCTTCCGTGGGCAAGCACTATCCCGGACATGGCTGTGTCGAAGCCGATTCCCATGTGGATCTGCCTGTGGACAAGCGACATTTTTCTGAAATATGGGAAGCGGATCTTCTTCCTTTCCGGCACATGGTAAACAATGGCATTGAGGCGCTGATGCCGGCGCATGTCATCTATGCCAATGTTGATGACAAACCCGCTGGATACTCCCGCTACTGGATACAGGAAGTATTGCGTCAACGCATGGAGTTTCAGGGGGTGGTGTTCAGCGATGACCTGAGCATGGCGGCGGCTGGCGTTGCAGGCGATTATGCCGAAAGAGCCGCCCTGGCGCTGGATGCGGGATGTGACATGATTCTGGTTTGCAATCATCCGCAGGGGGCAGAGCAGGTGCTGGACAGCCTCAAGAACTATAGCGAACCGGTGAGTCAGATTCGTATGGCCAGAATGCATGGCCGGGGCCATCCCGACATGGTGGCAGTCCATGAAGATCCACGCTGGTGTGAGTGCATGGACTATCTCAACCTGCTGGAGCCCGGGGATTCCCTGAGTCTGGAGCTGGACGGATGAGCGTAGATGCCAAAGAGATTGAACAGGTGAGAAAGCAGGCGCAGATGATCTGCTCCAAAGTGGAAGTGGAAGCTGCGCTGGATCGCATGGCTGAGGAGATTGCAAGGAAAGTTGGGCAACACAATCCGCTTCTTCTGGCGGTAATGAACGGCGGACTGATTCCGCTAGGCATGTTGTTGCCCCGGCTGGATTTTCCCTTGCGCGTTGACTATCTGCATGCCACCCGTTACAGGGAACGAACCTTTGGCACCGAGCTTGAGTGGAAAAAAACACCAGAAAGCTCCCTGAAGGGTAAAACCATTGTCATCGTGGACGATATCCTCGATGAGGGATATACCCTGGATGCAATTGCCCGGTATTGCCGGAAGCAAGGCGCTGCAGAAGTGATCAGTGTCGTGCTGGTACACAAACTGCATGACCGGAACAATGGTTTCCAGGCGGATATCGTGGGCTTGACCACGCCGGACAAGTATCTGTTTGGTTATGGCATGGACTACAAAGGCTACTGGCGCAATGCTCCCGGCATATTCGCGCTAGGAGAAGAACATGAACACTGAACGTATCGCCATTGTCGGCGGCTCTGGACTCACCTGGCTGGATACCCTGGAAGTCGAACAGCAGAAAGTCATTGTCACGCCGTATGGTGATCCGTCCGCACCTCTGACTTTCGGGCAGTTTGGCAAACTGCCGGTGGTTTTTCTGCCAAGACATGGCCCGGGGCATACCATTCCCCCTCATGCGGTCAACTATCGGGCCAATATCTGGGCATTGCACAATGTGGGTGTGAAAAAAGTCATCAGCGTGGCCTCGGTGGGAGGCATCACCATGGAGCCAGGCATACTTTGTATTCCCGACCAGATTATCGATTACACCTGGGGCAGGGAACATACCTATGTGGAACCTGGCCATTCACCGGTCAAGCATGTGGATTTTACTGAACCGTATTGTGACGAACTGCGTCAGACTCTCATCGCCGCGGGTCTGAGCGCCAGTGTTCGCATGAAGAAGGATGGCTGTTATGGCGCTACCCAGGGACCGCGTCTGGAAAGCGCTGCGGAGATTCAGCGCATGCATCGTGACGGCTGTGATCTGGTGGGCATGACCGGGATGCCGGAAGCTGCGCTGGCCCGGGAACTGGGTCTTTGTTTCGCTCACCTGTCTCTGGTGGTGAACTGGGCTGCCGGTCTTGGCAAGGGCGCTATTACCATGCAGGAGATCCAGACCAATCTGGATCAATCCATTGCCGCGGTAAAAAAACTGATCATGGCTATCGAGCCATGAAAACTGACCTCAAAGACTGAAACTGTCTCCAAGCTCCGGCATGATCACCTTGGTGTCTGTCAGCTCTCTGGAGAAGGCGTGCATGCTCTGCTCTTCGCCATGAACCAGATAGGTTGTAGCCGGGTTTCCTGTTTCCTTGTGCCAGGCGAGTAATTCCGCCTGGTCTGCATGGGCGGAAAACCCGCCTATGGTGTAAATGTCCGCGTTGACCGGATACTCTTCGCCAAAAATGCGAACATTGCTGGCGCCATCGATGATACGCCGGGCGAGAGTTCCCTGGGCCGCGTAACCAACAAACACGATACTGTTTTTTTTGTCCCAGATATTGTGTTTCAGATGGTGCCGGATGCGACCGCCGGTACACATCCCGGAACCGGCCATTATCACCGCGCCTCCATCGATCTGGTTGATGGCCATGGATTCCGCTGTTTCACGTGTGAAATGCAGGCCAGGCAAGCCAAAAGGATCATTGCCGTCCTGGGATATCTTCAAGGTTTCGGTGTCGTAGCATTCGGGATGGCGACGAAAAATTTCTGTCGCGGAAATGGCCATGGGGGAGTCGAGAAATACATTGATATAGTGGCTGATCTTGCCGGTTTCAATTCCTTCCCGCAGGTAGTACAAGAGTTCCTGTGCGCGCTCCAGAGCAAAGGTGGGAATGATTACATTGCCTCCGCGCCTGATAGTGGCGTTTACTGCATCGTAGAGCTCATGAATTGAAGGCTCCAGCTTTTTGTGCAAGCGGTCGCCATATGTGGTTTCCATGACCACGCTGTCCACCTCGGGAGGGGAACTTGGATTACGCAGGATGGCGCGTGTTCCGCTGTTGCCCAGGTCTCCCGAAAACAGGATGCGATGCTTGTGTCCTGCCTCTTCCAGTTCCAGCGCAATGCTGGCGGAACCGAGAATATGTCCTGCATCGATAAAGGTGGCGCGGATGCCGGGTGCTATATCCATGGGGTGATCATAGACAGCATGCCGGCCAAAGTAGTCCAGGCTGTTCAGGGTATCCAGTGTGGTGTACAGCGGCGTTATGTCCACATGGCTCTTTCCCGTGTGGCGTTTTGCCTTGCGCGCCTGGTAGCGAGCTTCTTCTTCCTGAAGGCCTGCGGCGTCCAGCATGACCAGCCGGGCCAGTTCGACAGATGCTGAAGTGGTGATGATTTCCCCGTGAAAGCCGCGTTTTACCAGCAAAGGAATGCGACCACAGTGATCCAGATGCGCGTGGGTCAGTAGAAGATAGTCGATGGATTCAGGATCAAAGCCGAAGCCCTTGGCATTTTCTTCGGCAAGCTCCCGGCCACCTTGATACATGCCGCAATCGATCAAAATGCGCTTTCCCGCGCATTCCAGCAGATGACAGGAGCCGGTTACTCCCTGATCCGCGCCATGGAAGGAAATTTTCATCGCTGCTCTCCTCAGTCTGGTTCACGGCAGCATGGTCACCGTGATGGGGGAATATGTCTTTAGCAGGGTGTTGAAAAACGCAGTTTTTCGACATCCTGTGTGCGGTATAAGGATATACCGCCATTTTCAATGGCTGTAAGCCATTGAAAATGAAGGAACCGGGAAATCGCATTTTCCGGTTCCGGGGTTGAAAAAGTCCAAGGAAGGACTTTTTCAACATCCTGTTAGGGGATCTCGAAAAATTCCTTCCATGAAATTTTTCTTGTCGCAAAGAGAAAATGCGATTTCCTCTTTGCTTACATTTTCAATCACTTGTGGTGATCGAAAATGGTGGGACATCCCTGTTCCACCCGGGGATCTCGATTTTTGAAGATGCCCTATGCTACAGTTTCCAAAGCGAGCTATGCTTGATTCCGGTGTACGGCGGGATTGAAGAGGGCTGCGTATCCTGCGGAAATCGGTTTGACGAGAACCAAACTAGCCCGAATATTGCACCGGAATCCGGAATTTTCCCGGAGAGATTTTTGCCCAGATTGTTCGAACGGACAAAAGTCGATGTTATTCATCGGCTTGCAGTGCGTTCGGGCAAGCTGGGTGAAAAGATC
>JALSQZ010000152.1 GCA_026985055.1 Sedimenticola sp.
CTCGTTGAAGTCAGGCTCGCCCGGGTAGCGCCGACCGGAGAACAGCCAGCACCTCAAGGCACACAGCAAGACAGCGCCCATGGCCACTGTCAGTGATTTCTAACAAGTTGACGTTATGCTCCGGAGGATATCCGAGGAATCGCACCACTTTGTCATGCGCAGCGGACCGATTGGCTTTCAGCGCCAGCAGATAATCACTACCAAACACGATAACCTTGAACGCTTGGCGTTACACATTTTCATTGTGTTTGGGGTGTGATATGCAACCAGTATTAATTCTGCGGCATGGGGCATATTGATTCTTCCAATGACTGATCATTTCCAGGACGGAGCAGAGATGGCGGGGAACTTCTACGAGAATCCCATCCTCAATTCCCCCTACGAAGAACCGAAGTGGCATCATGCCCTGGATGATGACACCGGCCAGCCGCTTGACGGGCCTCCACGTTCCGGGCGCAGGCCATCCAAATTCATGACTCCGGTTCCCCAGCCCAGGCGCAAGAGCGCCCGGCAAGGCAGTCTGCTTCTGCAGGCGGATGATGGCCTTTCCTCCGAGGAACAGGAATACAACCCCACTCCCATCATCAACGAGGTTCGCCAGCATGTAAAGCAGTGGCGCGAGCTGCCCAACCCGGCTGACTGGGGTGTTACGCCCGTTACCGCCCGCCTGCTGCGCCACTGGCGGGAGCATGACTTTCAGGGCATTCGCCCCTTCTTCTGTCAGGTGGAAGCGGTGGAGACCATCATCTGGCTCACGGAGGTCGCCCGCCGCAACCGCAGCCATCACAATGCCAAAAGGAAGAACTTTGCTCGTATCGTATGGGATCATCTGGAAGAGGCAAATCGCCAGGCCAACCCGGAGCTGTTGCGCCTTGCCATGAAGATGGCCACGGGCGCCGGCAAGACCACGGTCATGGCCATGCTCATAGCCTGGCAAACGCTCAATGCCATTCGCTATCCGAACAGCAAGCTGTTCACTCGCGGCTTTCTCATCGTAACGCCGGGCATCACCATCAGGGACAGGTTGCGGGTGCTGCAGCCCGACGATCCGGACAGCTATTACAAGTCGCGTGAGCTGGTGCCTTCCGACATGCTGGCCGATCTCGGCGAGGCAAAGATCGTCATCACCAACTACCATGCCTTCCAGCGCCGCGAGACCCTGGAGGTCGGCAAGACGAGCCGCGACCTGCTGCGTGGCCGGGGGGAGGAGCTGCGCACGAAGGAAACGGAAGGGCAGATGGTGCTGCGCGTGGCCCGGGAGCTGATGGGCCTGAAGAACATCATCGTCATCAATGACGAGGCCCACCATTGCTATCGTGAGCGCCCTGATGCGGAAGCCGACAAGCTGAAGGGGGACGAGAAGGCCGAGGCGCAAAGGGCCAACGAGGCCGCCCGCATCTGGATCAACGGGCTGGAGGCCTTCAAGCGCAAGCTGGGCGTGCGCGCGGTCTATGACCTTTCCGCCACGCCCTTCTTTCTGCGTGGTTCCGGCTACGCGGAGGGCACACTGTTTCCCTGGGTGGTCAGCGACTTTTCGCTGATCGACGCCATCGAGTGCGGCATCGTCAAGCTGCCACGTGTGCCGGTGGCGGATAATGTGCCCACCGAGGAGATGCCCGTTTTCCGCGACCTGTGGAAGCACATCGGCAAGGACATGCCGAAGAAGGGCCGCACCCTGGGAGATCCGGAAAGCCTGCCGGAGAAGCTGCAAACGGCCCTGCATGCACTCTATGGGCATTACAGGAAGACCTTCGAGGAGTGGCGCAAGGCCGGGATCGAGGTGCCACCGGTATTCATCGTGGTGTGCAACAACACCTCCACCTCGCGCCTTGTATATGAATGGATTTCTGGCTGGACACGCCCGAACGAGGATGGAGACGAGGTGC
>JALSQZ010000153.1 GCA_026985055.1 Sedimenticola sp.
TGCGGGGGCGCGCCCGGCTCACGCTCTGGCGTTTGCGGCTGCCCCGCCGCTTGCTGCCTTTGGAACTACCCTTGGAACTGCCCTTTGAGTTGCTTTTGGCCATGAATGGACTCCATGTGGCTTTGTCGGGTCGTAGATCTGGGGAGGGCCGGGCAGAAAGCTGGGGCGTTCCATCCCCCTCCGCCTGGCCGCGCCGCGCCCCATTATACTCCCGGTGAGAGGAGGGAGCAAACGGAACAGGCAGCCCGACTCAGCTCCCCTGCCGGGACAGGAAGGCCAGGCATCGGGCCAGGATCCCTTGGATCTCCGCCAAAAACCATCGAAAATTCCTTTTGCCAAGGAATCTGTTGCAGAACCTGCAACATGGGGTTGCCATGATAGAAGCAAAGTTAATCCGAGGTGGCCTCAGAAAGCTGTTTCGCTCCAGGAACCACCACAAGCTCACCGAGACTGTTGTTTTTTGTTGAGGGTTTCGCGATCACACAAACTATGCTAGACTTAAGCGAAGTTAAGTTCAGCAATTCTTGCTGTTCTAAGGGGACATTCCATGAGCAAGGGCATGAAGCGGGCCATCCGTCTAAAAGAAATGGAACGTCTTTATTCGGAACGCGCCTTCAGCGATGCCGAGATGGCCGAGAGGCTGAGAGTGGACCGCACCGTAGTATTTCGAGACCGCAAGGAACTCGAGAAGAATCATGTTCCCTTTCTAGAGGAATCGCCTGGGCGGTATCGCATCGACCGCCGAAACTATCTCTCCAATGTGCGGTTGAATGTTCGCGAAGCGCTCAGCTTGTATCTAGCCGCACGTCGAGCCTCGCAACGGACTCGGCTGGGGCAAGAGTCCATGGCCAATGCGCTAGAGAAACTATCCCTGGCCATGCGCCAACCCATGACCGAACGTCTAGTGAAATCGGCCCAGACCATTTTGGCCACCCGCATCGCGCCCGAACAGGAGGAAATCTTCAAAGTCGTAGCCCATGCTTGGGTGGATCGTTTGCGTTTGCGAGTGTATTACCAGGGCCTGAGCACCCGTAAACCCTATTGGGATCGGGTCAGTCCTTACCTCATTGAACCTTCACCGTGGAGCGACAGTGTCTATCTGATCGGGCCCAGCGACACATTCGGGGAAATAGTCACCTATCGCCTGAACCGCATCCTCAAAGCTCGCATCAGCACCGAATCTTTCACGATACCTGAGGGTTTCAATGAGGATACTATGCTGCGGTACGCCTGGGGCATATGGAGAGGCTCGGGTGAACCCCAGGAGGTGGTCTTGCGCTTTCTCCCTGGCCCTGCAGCCAAACGCCTACAAGAGAGTGTCTGGCACCCTCTAGAACAGATCGTGCTCCAGGAAGATGGTGGCGCGATCTGGCGGGCGCCCATTGCCGAATGGCAGGAGATGCTTCCCTGGGTCCGGGGTTGGGGAGCAGCTTGCGAAGTGCTTGAGCCAAAAGCCCTGCGCGAGGCGTTGAGGCAAGAGACGGAAAAACTGATGCAGGTGTATGGGTTGGATCTTCGGATGGGTGACGGCATAGTACGTTACTATGCTCACTCGCGAGCGGACCGGGATGAATCCGAATGGCAACTGCTCAAAGACCACCTGACCGCCACCGCAGAACTGGCTGCCGAGCTGGCGAAACCCGCTGGCCTAGACGGCCTAGCCTATGCTGCCGGGTTGCTACACGACATCGGCAAATATTCGGCGGAGTTTCAAGCTCGCCTGCGCGGTGCAGCCCGCAAGGTGGACCACGCCACCGCCGGAGCGCGGGAGATTGTGAAACTGTTTCCTATGCGACAGGAACACTACCTAGCCGAGCTGGTCTCCTACTGCATCGCCGGACACCACACCGGCCTACCCGATTACGGCAGCGCAGGCGATATGGGGGATGAGGGCACCTTGTTGGCCCGCCGCGAGAAAAAACATCTGAAAGACTACAGTGCCTACCGGACCGAGATCGACCCGAAAACGCTGGAATTACGCGCTCCCAGGATCGCCCCTTCTCGCTTCCATCTGGGAGACAAGGAGAAAGCCCACAGTGGTTTCTCCATTTCCTTCATGACCCGAATGCTCTTCTCCGCTCTGGTGGACGCTGACTGGCTGGAAACTGAGCGGTATATGGAAGATGAAGCCAAGCCACGCGGTGAACACGCCAGCATTCTTGAACTGACAGAACGCTTCAACCGCTTTCTGGAGCGTTTCGAGAACCCATCGAGCAAGATCAACCGGCGGCGGACAGAGACCCTGCACGCTTGCGTAGGAAAAGCAGCACAGCCACCTGGTTTCTTCACGTTGACCGTGCCTACTGGCGGCGGCAAGACCTTTGCGTCCATGGCTTTCGCGCTCAACCATGCCGCTCAACACGGCCTGCGGCGCGTGATTTACGTCATCCCCTTCACCAGCATCATCGAACAAAACGCAGAGAAATTCCGCCAGGCGCTGGGCCCGTTGGGCACAGAGAACGTCCTGGAGCACCACTCCAACTTTGACTGGGAAAAGGCTCGCGAAAACGACAACGAAACCAACCAGGCGGAGAAAAAATTGCAACTGGCGGCTGAGAACTGGGATGTTCCTATTGTGGTGACCACCAGCGTCCGGTTCTTCGAGTCGCTCTTTGCCAGCAAGAAACGCCCGGCACGCAAGCTGCACAACATTGCCCAGAGCGTCATCATCTTCGATGAAGTACAGACTTTGCCGAAGGAGTATCTTAAACCCAGTCTGCTGGCCGTACAAGAGCTGGTCACCAACTACGGCTGCACGGCAGTCTTTTGCACCGCCACTCAGCCGGCGCTGGAGGGCTTCTTCCCCACGGACATTTCCTTCACCGAACTGGCGCCCGATCCGCGGGCACTTTACCAATTCTATCGCCGCGTGGATATCAAAGCCCTGGGAGAGCTGACTGACGAGGAGTTACTGGGGCGCCTAAACGAGCATGAACAGGTGCTGTGTATCGTCAACACTCGCCGACACGCCGCTGGACTGTACCAAGGCTTGACCGGCAATGGAAACTTTCACTTGTCCACATTGATGTGCCCGACCCACCGCCGCGAGGTGCTGGAGGAAATCCGCGGCCGTTTGCGGGAGGGCGAGCCCTGTCGAGTGGTCTCTACCAGCGTGATGGAGGCCGGAATCGATGTGGATTTTCCGGTGGGTTACCGTGCGCTGGCCGGGCTGGATTCCATCATCCAGGCAGCTGGACGCGTCAACCGTGAGATGAAACGCCCCCACGGGGAAATGTTTATCTTTACACCCAAAACTGCTTTCATCCGCCGCACGCCGATCTTCATCGCCCAAACCGGAGCCGTGGCCAGTGCCATCCTGCGAGATCATGCCGAAAACCCGGATTCGTTGGAAGCGATTGCAGCCTACTACGAATCCCTCTACAGTTTGCAGGCCAAAGATGCATTCGATGTGCATCGTATTGTGGGGGCTTTCGAAAAAAGTCAACGACGCCCCGATTTCGACTTCGAAACGGCAGCGAAGAACTTCCGCTTTATTCAGCAAAATAGTGTGCCAGTTATCATTCCCTTCAATGACGAAGCTCGTACATTGATCGCTTCACTCCCAGATGCGCTTTATCCACGCAATTTGCTGCGAAAACTGCAAACCTATGCTGTCAACATTTATGAATACGAATTCGAGCGCCTGCAAAGCAAGGGTGCAGTCTGGACGGTTGCGGAACGCTATCATGTTTTGGATGAAGAACGTATGGCAGATTTCTACAGTCCACAGACGGGTTTGCTGCTCCCCGAAGAGAGCGGCGGCGACGCCATCTTCTACGATGGATAATTATTCATTCGCGAGGAGGATCTACACTATGGGATATGGAATCACGATACGTGTGTGGGGCGATTACGCCCTGTTCACTCGTCCCGAGATGAAAGTCGAACGGGTCAGCTACGACGTCATCACCCCATCGGCAGCGCGCGGCATCATCGAAGCGATTTACTGGAAACCGGCCATCCGCTGGGTGATCGACCGCATCCACGTGCTGCGCAAGATTCAGTTTACCAACATCCGCCGCAACGAGGTGAGCGAGAAAATTCCGGTTGGCAACGTGAAACAGGCCATGAAGGGCACGCTAAAAAAGCCACTTTATCTTTCGGCTACTGACACCCGTCAACAGCGCGCCTCGTTGGTGCTGAAGGATGTGGATTACGTTATCGAAGCCCACTTCGAGATGACCGACCAGGCCGGGCCGGAAGACACCCCTGAAAAGCACTACAACATCGCCCTGCGCCGCCTGCGCAAAGGGCAGCATTTCCATCAGCCTTACTTGGGGACGCGTGAATTTCCGGCTAATGTGGAACTCATCGAGGACGGGAACATCCCTCCCAGCCCGTTGACCGGTGAGCGCGACCTGGGTTGGATGCTCTATGACCTGGATTTCAGCGATGCGAGAGATATCCGTCCCCAGTTCTTCAAGGCCTTGATGCGCGATGGGGTGATAGATCTGCACGACTTGGATCTGAAAGGATAAAACCATGATATTACAAGCTCTGACCCGCTACTACGAGATATTGCGAGATGACCCGGATGTGGAGATCGCCCCTTTTGGGTATAGCACAGCGGGTGTAAGTTTCGCACTCAACATTTCCGCAGACGGTGAATTGCTGGATGTGCTGCCCCTGTTTGTGCAGGTGCCGCGCGGCAAGAAGATGCGCGAGGTGCCGCGCCCCATGTTCGTGCCAGAGCAGGTAAAACGCGCTGGTTCTTCTCCAAAAGCCAATTTTTTGTGCGATAACAGCGCCTTTGTCCTGGGCATCTCGGCAAAAGATGAGGACAAGCCAGGATACAGCGCCAAACGTTTTGCTTCTTTCAAGGATTTGCACCGAAAGATATTGGAGGACGTAGAAAGCGACGCAGCCCGTGCCGTGCTCGCCTTTCTGGAAAAGCACGACCCGGCCACAGCCCGCCAACATCTCGCCATTGCGCCGCACCTGGGACGGCTGCTGGAAGGCGGCAACATCGTTTTCATGTTCCAGGGGAACTTCGCCCACGAAGACCCGGCCATCCGACAGGCATGGGAGGCTTACAAGGCCGGACAGGATGCCGTGGAAATGCAGTGCCTGGTGACCGGAGAAGTGGCTCCCGTCGCACGTCTTCACCCTGGCTTGAAGCGCATACGTGGTGGGCGGCCAACCGGAGCAACCTTGGTTGGCTTTAATCTGGATGCATTTACATCCTATGGGCGTAGCCAAGGGTTGAATGCCCCTGTCAGCCAAAAGGCGACCTTTGCCTACACTACGGCCTTGAATTACCTGCTCTCTGATGCCAACCCCAACGGACAGATGCACGTCAGCGATACTACCATCGTGTATTGGGCAGAGAGCACCAGCCGCGCTCACGAAGCCGCCTTTGCCTTCCTGCTCAGCCCGGACAGTCTGCCAGACGAGGATGCCGAAAACGAATCCCGCCGCGAGGCGGAACGCGCCCTGCGCACCATCGCCAAAAGCATTCGGCAGGGCAAGCCGCTTGACCTCGATACCCTGATGTCCGACCTGGGCGGCGAAAACCCGCGTTTCTACGTGCTAGGGCTGGCGCCAAATTCGGCTCGGGTCTCGGTGCGTTTCTTCATCACCGACCCGTTTCGCCAAATGGTGGAACACGTCATGGCGCACTACCAAGACCTGGAAATTGAAAAAGAATACGCAGACCAGCCCACCTACATTTCCGTGTGGAGCATCCTCAACGAAACGGTCTCGCAAAAATCGCGCGAGAAGTCCCCGCAACCATTGCTCGGCGGCGCAGTCATGCGCTCCATCCTAGCCAACGCCCCCTACCCGGCTGCGCTGTACAACGCCATCATCACCCGCATACGCGCTGACATGGACGACACCCAAAAACACATCAAGAAAATCAATTACGTGCGCGCCGCTGTCGTCAAAGCTTATCTGTTACGTAAATACCGACACCGTTCAGACAACCCATTCAAGGAGGTATTGACCATGGCTCTCAACGAGCAGTCCACCCACCCGGCCTATGTGCTGGGTCGTCTGTTCGCCTGGCTGGAACGGGCACAACAGGCTGCTATCGGCAACGTCAACGCCAGCATTAAGGATCGCTACTTCACATCGGCCTGTGCCAACCCAGCCAGCGTCTTTCCCGTTCTGCTGCGCCTGGCACATCACCATTTCTCCAAAGCAGAATATGGGAAATACATTGAGAACCAGGTAGAAAGCCTGCTGGAAAAACTGGAAGGCAAGCCTTTCCCCTCGCGCCTGGCACTGGATGAGCAGGGCGTGTTCATCCTGGGCTATTACCACCAGCGGGCGGCCTGGCACAAAAATAATGAGAAAGAAGCAGAAGGATCTACTGCTGTCGAAGCCTGATGTTTTCCACATCTAAAAGGAGATTCAACCATGTCTGAAACCATCAAAAACCGCTATGAATTCGTGATCCTCTACGACGTGGAGAACGGCAACCCCAACGGCGACCCCGACGCCGGCAACATGCCCCGCATCGATCCCGAAACCGGCCACGGCATCGTCACAGATGTCTGTCTGAAGCGTAAGGTTCGCAACTACGTGGAGCTGGTGAAAGAGGGTGCGCCTGGCTGGAAAATCTACATCAAAGAAGGCACCCCGCTCAACCAAAACAATGAGGAAGCCTACAAGGCTGTAGATGGGCTGGAACCTGGCAAAAAAGCCGATCTGAAGGGCGTGGACGCCGCCCGCCGCTGGATGTGCGCCAATTTTTTCGATGTGCGCACCTTTGGGGCCGTGATGACCACCGGCGACAACTGCGGTCAGGTGCGGGGGCCAGTGCAGATCAACTTTTCGCGCAGCATTGATCCTATCACGCAACAGGAAGTGACCATTACCCGTCAGGCCGTGACACGCATTGAAGATGCAGAGAAGGAACGCACCATGGGACGCAAACACATCGTCCCCTATGCCCTCTACCGCGCCGAAGGCTACGTCTCTGCCAAACTCGCTAACCACTCAGATAAAGGCACCGGATTTTCAGCAGAAGATCTGGAACTGCTGTGGGAGGCGCTGATCAACATGTTTGAGCACGACCACTCCGCGGCGCGCGGCAAAATGGCGACTCGCAAGCTGATCGTTTTCAAACACGCCAGTGACCTGGGCAACGCTCCCTCCCACCTCTTATTTGAACGCGTCCACGTAGAACGCAAACCAAACATAGCCACCCCTCGGGAATTCTCGGACTATGTCGTAACCATCGACCGTGAAAACCTACCTGGGGGTGTGGAACTCGTCGAAATGCTATGAAGACTCAACACCCACCCTCTGAACATCTACCACTCTCTGGTATCCAGCACTTCGTCTTCTGCAAGCGACAGTGGGCGTTGATTCACATCGAAAGGCAGTGGATCGACAACGCCCTCACCGCCGAGGGACACCTCCTACACCGACGGGCTGATGATCCCTTCTTCACCGAAAAACGCGGTGATCGGGTTATTGCCCGTTCGGTGCCGGTGGCCTCGTCCACCCTGGGCCTAACCGGCATCTGCGATGTGGTCGAGTTCACCGCCGCCCAGGAGGGGGTCCAACTGCCAGGACGAGAGGGGTTTTGGCTGCCCGCACCTGTGGAATACAAGCGCGGGCGCAAAAAACACGGTTCCTGCGACGAAGCCCAGCTCTGCGCTCAGGCCATCTGCCTGGAAGAGATGCTGCTAGTGGAGATTCCTCAGGGTTACATCTTTTACGCCCAAACTCGCCGTCGCGAGACAGTTGCATTCACAGAGGAACTGCGCGCTCTTGTGTGCAGATCCGCAGAAGAGATGCACCGCTACTTCCATCGCGGCCACACGCCTAAAGTACGGCCTTCCAAAGCCTGCCGCTCCTGTTCGTTGGCAGAAATCTGTCTGCCCGACTTGCAAAACCGGCGGGTGCCGGCTTCACGCTACATCTGGGAGCAAATCGAGGGCGAACCATGAAAAAACTCGGCAACGTGCTCTACATCACCACACCAGGGACCTATCTCTCACTGGACGGCGATACTGTAGTCATCAACAAAGACAAGAAAGGAAGCATGCGTCTCCCTCTGCACAATCTCCAGGCCATCGTCTGCTTCAACTACCCTGGCGTTAGTCCTGCGTTGATGGGGGCGTGCGCCGAGCAGAACATTGGCCTGACCTTCCTGCGTCCTAGCGGGCGCTTCCTGGCCCGCGTCACCGGACGGGTGAAGGGCAACCTACTGCTGCGCAAAGAACAATACAGAGTCGCAGAAGATGGGTCCGCCCGCCTTGGTATCGCCACATCGTGTGTGCTGGGCAAGGTGTACAACAGCCGGAAAGTCATCGAGCGAGCCCTCCGCGATCACGCCATGCTTGTGGATGGCCCTACACTACGCGAAGCCTCAACCTTTCTGAAAGTTTCCCTACATACCATCCGCAAGGTTGACTCTTTGGAGACTCTACGCGGCCTAGAGGGTAGTGCCGCCAAACAATACTTCCGTGTTTTCGGGCAGATGGTGCTACACCAAAAGGAAGCCTTTCCATTCCAGGAACGTACCCGCCGCCCACCACGTGACAATATGAACGCCATCCTGTCTTTCCTCTACACCCTACTAACCTACGAGGTGACCTCAGCGTTGGAAGCCATCGGCTTGGATCCCCAGGTGGGTTTTCTGCACGCCGATCGCCCCGGCCGCCCTTCGTTGGCCCTCGACATGATGGAAGAACTGCGCCCAGTCTTCGCCGACCGCCTGGCGCTCACCCTGATCAATCGTAAGCAAATCACGAGCAAGGGTTTTGTTCACAAGGAAAGTGGCGGCGTGCTCATGGACGATGACACTCGCAAAAAGGTGATCACTGCCTGGCAGCAACGCAAACAGGAGCAGATCATGCACCCTTACCTCAAAGAACGTATCCCCTTCGGGCTG
>JALSQZ010000154.1 GCA_026985055.1 Sedimenticola sp.
GACAATGGCAAAGACTGTTTCTGATCTCCTTGAACTGGTGGAGATGGAAGAACATGTGGGAGGTTGGTGGCATGGCTTCATCACCCGCCACTCTGAGCAGTCTCATCCCGAAGCCGCCGTGGCCCTAAAGGATATCCAGCATCTGCTGGGCATCTGGTTCCGCGCCCTGGGCGGCGATGGCGGACTGGAAATCGCGACTGCGGACACCACCAGCCACAATGCCAGACGCAGCCTGCTGCAGCGCATGGCGGGAACCAACCGCAAGGCAGACCTGGCCTGGCGGGATGAGAACGCTCTGCGCCTGCCCCTGCGGATCGATATCTTCCCCGAAGCGCAGATGAACCGTGATCTGTACCTGTGGCTGGCGGCGCTGGCCGCCATGGAAGAACCATTTACCCAGGAACCCTGGTTTGCGCACAATCAGCATCTCTCCCGGCTGGCCCTGGAACGTTTTCCCGGCCTCAAGGAAAAGTATCTGAATCTGGTGGAGGCCCATCTGAAGCAACGCCGCCTGGGTCACTGGCCGGAAGACGAGATTGCCCAGGAACAGGCCATCCGCCGGGCGCTTGTCGAACCGGGAAGCATGCGCCAGCTGCCTCCGGCGCGACGCATGCCGCTGCCGGTTCCCCTCTGGCTGCATCCCAACCCTCCCCGTCCCACCCTCATGCCCGCCAGTGAACCTCCGGAAGAAGCTGGCAGCGGCGCCAGTCAGAGCCGCGAACTGGAAGAAGTGGCGCGCAAACAAACCGAAAAGGCGGAAACCCAGGACAACGACCGGGGGCTGATTACGGTGCGCATGGAAAACATCTTTTCCTGGGCAGAGCATGTGAATGTGGACCGGGGAACGGAAGATGAAGACAACGACGAGCGTGCTGACGAGGTAGCCCGGGACCTGGACAAGGTGAGCGTGACACGTAACGGCAAGGCAGCAAAAACCAAAATCAAGTTCGACCTGGATCTGCCTGCGGAAGCCGAGGATGACGAGATTCTCAGCGATGGTTTGATGCTGCCCGAATGGGACTGGAAAAAGCGTCAGCTCATTGCCGATCACTGCCGGGTGGTGGAGCTGGTGGCAAAAGACGCTGGCGCGATTCCCCTGCCCGAGCGCCTGAACCGCACTGCTGCCAAACTGCGCAGCCAGTTTCAGGCTCTGGCGCCGGCCCGGGTATGGCACCGTGCCCGTCCCGATGGAGAAGAAGTCGATCTGGACGCCTATCTTCGCTATCGAGCAGATCGGGCCAGCGGCTGCAAGGTGGCGGCAGACAACCTCTATCGGCAAATGAATGCCGGCGCGCGGGATCTGGCCTGTCTGCTACTCGCGGATCTTTCCCTGTCCACGGATACCTGGGTGAACAATGAAGCCCGGGTATTGGACGTGATTCAGGACAGTCTGTACCTGTTTGCCGAAAGTCTCGCGGCCACCGGCGACCAATTCGGCATCTATGGCTTTTCTTCGCGCAAGCGCGACCCTATACGCATCCACACCATCAAAACCTTCGACGAAGGCTACAATGGCGGTATCCGCGGGCGCATCAACGCCCTGGCTCCTGGTTACTACACGCGCCTTGGCGCCGGCATTCGCTACGCCGCCGAGCGGCTCAAGGAGCAAGGCGCCGGCCGGCGCCTGCTGCTGATTCTTACCGACGGCAAACCCAATGATCTGGATCAGTATGAAGGCCGTTATGGAATCGAGGACACTCGGCATGCCATCCAGATGGTGCGCAGCCTCGGATTTCACCCTTTCTGCGTCACTATCGATGAAAAAGGAAACGACTATCTGCCTCACCTGTTCGGCTCCGGCGGCTATGTGGTAATCCGTGATCCCATGGAGCTTCCGGCACAACTGCCGTTGCTCTACGCCAGACTTACCGCGCAGCAGCACTGAGTCTGGTGTTTGCTTGACAACCGTCAACCACAGTTCACCCGGTAAAGTGCTACGGTAGATACAGGCATTACGGATACGGGCACGCCTTGGCACGGAAGGTCAGCGTCAGTAAGGGAAGATGCCCGGATCAACAGGCCGTGCTGTAGAACAGAAACACCGGAGGACGAGGCATCCGTCGGGAGTCCGGTCAACGGGTCTCCGGGCAGCCATTTTCATCACGAGGTACGGTGATCATGAAATCAACAACTCTCATTGCCACGGCGTTTGTATTGGGATTCTCTCTCCAGGGAAACCTGTTGGCGGCTTCTGCACAAAAAGAGGCTGTCAGAAAAGGATATGAACACTACAAGATCTTTTGCATAAACTGTCACGGCCCGAATGCCGACGGCAAGGGTTCCTTGGCGGCTTCCATGAAGATTGCGCCTGCCGACCTGACACTGCTGAAACGCTCCGATCCGGACACCTGCATTGCAGAAAGGGTATTGAAAGCGGTTTCCGGTGTGCATGAGGGCATGCAGGGAAAAGCCGATATGCCCACCTTCAGCGGCAATCTGGAATCCATCACCATCTACGAACTCAGCGAGTTTCTGAAGGCAATTCAGAAATAGGCAGAACCATTTTCGATGGCTGCAATTCATTGAAAATGAAGGAACCGGGAAAATTTTTTTGGACATCCTGCTAAAGGTTCCTTTTCAGGCGCACGGGACTGGCGCTGGCCGGATCATCCGGCCAGTGGTGCTTGGGATAGCGCCCGCGCATTTCCTTTTTCACCTGATCCCAGGCACCACTCCAGAAGGCCGCCAGATCCGTGGTCACCTGCAGGGGCCGCCCTGCCGGTGAAAGCAAATGCAGCACCAGAGCCAGGCGCCCCTCACATACCCGCGGCGTTTCCCGCGTTCCGTACATGAGCTGCAAGGGTGCGGCCAGTACCGGTGGCGATGCCTGATAGTCGATGCTTGCGCTGCTGCCATCTCCCAGCTTCCAGCGGCGCGGCAGCAGTCTGTCCAGGCGCTGCGTCTGTTCCCAGCTCATGAGCCCGCGCAACACGGCATGCAGATCGATGTTGCGCAACTCCCTGAACGAGCGCATGCCATCGATCCAGGGCGACAGCCAGTCCCGCAGATGTTTCAGCAGCCAGGCGTCTTCCATCTGCGGCCAGTTTTCCTTTCCATCCAGGGCACGAGCCAGTTGTATGCGCGCCTGAAGCTGGCGGGCTTCCTCCGTCCATTCCAGCACCTCCAGCCCGGCTTCGGATACGGCTTGCAGCAAGCACTCCCTTGCTTCGGCGTCATCGGTTATCGGCACTTCACGCACGGAAAGCGGCAAGGCCCCCAGGCAGGTGATCATTCTCTTGCCCACACGGGCCTTGCTGGTATCCCAGATCAATTCGCTTCTGTCCCGCAAATGAGCGGCATGCACCGCCAGAAGTTCAGTCTCATCCAGCTCCATGGCCAGCCAGATGCGCCCTTCACGGCTCCCGGCATCCATATGCGCCACCGCCAGACACTCCGCCGTAGCCAGGCTATCGTCCGACGGCAGAACAGCGCCTTTCCCCGATGCCAAAAGATAGCGCCCTTGCGAACCCGGACGTTTCCTTGCAACACGCTCGGGAAAAGCCAGGGACAGCATCCCTGCGGCGGAAAGGCTCCCCTCGGCTGTGCTCATTGAACGGCACTGGCGCTGCAAACGTTCGCTCAGGCGCAGCACCCGACGGCAGGCATTCTTGTCAACCGGAGCAGGCAAGGAGTTACCCTGACGCAAGGCCTGTAGCGCGTGCAGGCGCAATTCCAGGTCTGCTGGGCGGGTTTCACCCGGCCGGTAGCGCCAGGGATCTGATTCCGAAAGCAGGGCGGCAAGATCCGCAGCGCGTTCATCTCCTCCTGCACGTATCAGCAAATGCGCCAGGCGCGGATGCAGCCCCAAACCCACCATGCGCCGCCCATGAGGCAGAATATGCCCCTGTGCATCCAGGGCATCCAGAAGCCGCAGCAAATCCAGCGCCTGATTCCAGGCTGCCTCTGGCGGACTGTCCAGCCAGGCCAGCTGCTGCGGATCATGCACTCCCCAGTGGGCCAGCTCCAGTACCAGAGGCGCCAGATCCGCATGCCGGATTTCCGCAGGCCGTTGCGCCGGGCGGCTGCGAAACTCTGCTTCGGTGAAAGCGCGATAGCAAACCCCTGGCCCGAGCCGACCGGCACGGCCCGCCCGCTGTATGGCGGAAGCCTGCGAGACAGGCGACAGCTCGAGACGACTCAGACCACTGTTCGGATCGAACCGGGGCTTGCGGCTCAGACCGCTGTCCACCACGGCGCGGATGCCTTCTATGGTCAGGCTGGTTTCTGCCACATCCGTGGCCAGTATCACCCGGCGGGGATGTCCGGAAGGAGGCCGCAACACCTGATTCTGCGCTGCCGCGTCCATTTCCCCATGCAGTTGCTTCACTTCCACCGGCAATTCGGAAACCTGCAAGTGTTCCTGCAGGCGGTTCATTTCCGCTTTTCCCGGAAGGAATACCAGAACATCTCCGGTCTGCTCCCGCACGGCGCGCTTCACCAGCCGGGCCACGGACGGCAACAGGTCTTTGCCCGCGGATTTATCCAGGTGCTTGATATCCACAGGATGCAGCCCACCATCGGACACTACGGGGGTTCCGCGCAGAAGTTTCGCCACGGCCTGCTCTTCCAGGGTGGCGGACATCACCAGCAGGCGAAGATCTTCCCGCAGGGATGCGCACACATCCAGACACAAGGCCAGGCCCAGATCCGCCTGCAAGGAACGCTCATGAAACTCATCGAAGATCACGAGTCCTACTCCGGGAAGTTCGGGGTCCTCCTGCAGACGCCGCACCAGCAGCCCTTCGGTCAATACCTCGATTCTCGTATCCGCGCCTATGCGCCTGTCCATACGCACCTGATAACCCACCGTCTGGCCAGGACGCTCACCCAGCAGATGCGACATGAAGGCAGCCGCCATGCGCGCCGCCGGTCTGCGCGGTTCGAGCATGAGAATCTTCCTGCCCGCCATCCAGGGCGCATCCAGCAACGCCAGGGGCACCCGGGTGGTCTTTCCTGAACCCGGTGGTGAACCCAGAACCGCATGCCCCGAGGCAAGCACCTGGTTCAGACGCGGCAGGATTTTCTCTACAGGCAAGCTCATGGGCGGGCATCATATCACTGCCGGAACCTCGAAAAATTTCTTCCATGGAATTTTCTCGCCGCAAAGAGAAAATGTGATTTCCTCTTTGCTCCCATTTTCAATCACCTGTGGTGATCGAAAATGGCGGGACAGCCCCGTCTCACCCGCGAGATGTCCTGCCGTCTGCATCGCCGTCGCGCCTTGATCTGAATTCAGGTTGCATCGATCACAAATTGCTAGAATCCGGGCCTTTCGATTGCCACGATCTCACAGCATATTGAACCGGTATCGTACAAATCTGCCCTACCCTGCAATCAGAAAGCTGTTGCTGACCGGACTGGCACTGCTTGCGTTGCTGTTCCAGGGCTGTGAACAGACGCCGCTGGCGGAGCGCCTTCAGTCCAGGGGCGTGCTGCGCGTTGCAACCGTTGCCGGCCCCTTGAGCTGCTATCTGGACGAACAAGGCCCCGCCGGTCTGGAATATGAACTGGTGAGCGCTTTTGCCGGGGAACTGGGCGTTTCGCCCCGGTTCACCGTATATCCCAATCGTGTCCAAGCCATGCGCGCGGTACAGAAAGGCGAACAAGACATGGCCGCCGGCTTCATCATTCCGACCCGGGAAAGGAAAACGTCCTACTATCTTTCCACCGCCATCGTGCAAACCCAGCCACGCTTTGCTCATTTCATGAGCCGCAAGCGTTTCGACCCGGACAACCATGATCCTGCTTTGGTGGTCGTGCCCGCCGATGGCTATGCAGATCGCCTGCTTACAGAAAAAAAGATGACCCCATATCGTCTTGAAGGCGCAGCAGAAGAGTCTGTTCTTGCATTGGTGGACAGGGGAATCTTCAACTACAGCCTGAGCAATGATGCCCAGATCAAGGCGCATGCCGACTTCCTTCCGCAGCTGGTATCCGGCAACCCCCTGGGTGAAGCACTGAGCGTACACTGGCTGTTTGCCCGCTTCTATGACAGCAGCCTCAGGGATCGGGCCAATGCCTTTCTCCAGCAACCGCTGACCCGGGAGACGCTGGACAGACTGTTGGACAAATACCGCCCGCAGGCACCGGACAGGGATTTCGTCACCCGCCGGGACTTCTGGAAACATCTCCGCCAACGGCTGCCCAAATACATCGATCTCTTCCGCCAGGCAAGTGCACAAACCGGAATCGACTGGCGTCTGCTGGCGGCCATCGGTTATCAGGAGTCCCACTGGAATGCCAAAGCCCGATCCCCAACCGGTGTGCGCGGCATCATGATGCTTACCCAGGACACCGCGAAACAGCAGAACATCAGCAACCGCCTGGATCCCGCGCAAAGCATTCCCGCGGGCGCTCGTCATCTGCTTTGGATGGAAAAACGCATTCCGGATCACATTCAGGGCGAGGATCTGCTCTGGTTCACGCTGGCCAGTTACAACATCGGGTACGGGCATGTCGAAGATGCGCGGATACTGACAGAACATCAGGGCGGCGACCCGGACAAGTGGTCAGACGTCAAGCAGCGCCTGCCCCTGTTGAGTCAGAAAAAATACTATGCGTCCCTGAAATATGGCCGCGCCCGGGGCGGCGAACCCCTCGCCTATGTGGAAAACATTCGCTATTTCTACCGACTGCTGGTGTTTTGGGACAATAGGGAACAAGGACGGGACTGCACCAGCCAGTCCGTTCAGCGACGTCTGGCCCTGAAGAACTGACGCAGCAACTGCGCACTTTCTTCCGCGAGCAGACCACCCTCGGCTTCCGTCACATGATTGAAGCGCCGGTCCGAAGGCAACAGGTCGAAAACACTGCCCGCCGCCCCGCTGCGCGGATCACTGGCGGCATATACCACCTTGCCGATACGCGCATGCACGATGGCTCCCGCACACATGGGACAAGGCTCCAGGGTGACATACAGGGTGGCGCCGGGAAGACGGTAGTTCTGCTGGCGTTGCCCGGCATCGCGCAAGGCCATGATCTCGGCATGGGCACTGGGATCGTGCCGGCCTATGGGCTGATTCCAGCCTTCACCAACAATTTCATCACCGAGCACCAGCACCGCACCCACCGGCACCTCACCTTGCTCTTCGGCATGACGGGCCAGTTCCAGGGCGCGCTGCATGAAGCATGCATCTTGATTCATGATGTATCTGTACAGGGCATTCGCGGCAGAAACAATGCTGTCATTCTATCGCATACCGGTTGCGTGTCGGCTTGGAGATGAATACCCTGGGTCACAACCGCTTGCCCGGAATGGAAAAGCCCTTGTCGTTGGGCAACAAGACAAGCAGCAACAGCATCGAGACAAGCATCATGGCAAATCCTGTCAGAGCATGTGGCGCCAGTGCCGGAATCCCGCTCAACAACAGACCATCGTTGCCACCGGGCAGCACTACCGCAGCCAGCCCCATCAAGGCGCCGCCCAGAAAACAGCCCAGGGATTGCCCCAGCGCTGGCGTCTGCCAGGTAAAACGTTGCTGACGGATCGCTGCGGCCACACCGCCACCCACCATAGACAGAGTACAGCTGATGGCCAGCAACGCCGGGCCGGCAGGTGCAAGCTCCAAAAGATGCCAGGCGGTGCGCATCAGCACCGTGGCAAAATCCCAGCCATTGACGGCGGCGAACAGCCAGCCGCCGCCTGCGCCCAGCGTCGTCGCCACCAGTATCGCGGAAACCGGCTGCAGGCCTCGCCTGCCTTCCCCAGTACGAAAAGAAAAATCCGTAACATGCATCAGCGCAATTACAGCCGCCAGCAACAACCAGACAACCGCCCATACATCAGGCGTGGCGAGCAGCGATGCTTCTGTCCTGATCGGCGCGATACCGGACAATGCATATTTCGCCCCTACCGCGCCCACGACCATGCCCATCAGGGTAGCCACATAGGTCAGATTGCCGCCGGTGAGCTGCACGAAAGTGCCGAATACGCAGCCACGATTGAGCCAGGCGCCCAATCCCAACAGTGCGCCACCCATCAACGCCATACCCCAATGATAATGCGTGCCACTCAATTGCAATTCATCCGAATGCAACCACGCCAGGGGAACGACCAGCAGCGCTGTCCAGGCGGCAGCGGCAAGAAAGGCCATCAGACGTTCGAAACGCTGTTCGCGCACGATCTGCAAGGCAGCGGCATAGGTGCACAAGCCGCCATATTTCATGGCGAAACCCACCAAAAAGGCGGCCACCACCGCGAGCAAGGCCGTCACCGGCGCAGCTCCTGCATCGCAAACCGGCTTTTGACAAGATCCAGTTTTGGATCGATGTAACGCTTACAAAATGCTGCTTCAGGATGCTGGCGATAATAGTTCTGATAGCGTGCTTCCGAGGCGCGAAATCCGTCAAAGGGCAACACGCGGGTGATCGGCCTGTCGCGGAACCCGCCTTGCAAAGTCGTGATCGCTCGGCGTACGGTCCGCTGCTGGACCGGGTCGAAAACATACACCGCGCTGCGGTATTTCTCGCGCAAGGCATGGCGGCTGGTCGCTGAGTGAGTGCGCAGATGCACCTCGATCAGTGTGTCGAGACTGATTGTTTTTGGGTCGAAATACACGATCACCCCTTCCGACCAAGCGTCATCCGGCGCTACGGAACGGATGAACCCCTGCTCGACCTGCCCGACGCCACGCAGCGACTGGAACACCGCCTCGGTGCACCAGTGGCAGCCGCCACCGAAGCCGATCCGCGTCAATCCGGCAGCACCCAGTCCGGGCGCGGAAAATGGCAGGTATAACCCGCCGGATAGCGTTCCAGATAATCCTGATGCTCCGGCTCGGCCTCCCAGAAATCCCCCGCCGGGCTGACACGGGTAACTATC
>JALSQZ010000155.1 GCA_026985055.1 Sedimenticola sp.
GACGGTCGCGACAAGGATTCAAGTGTAATCAGGTCAAGCAGATCCAGCACCTCTTCAGGGAATCGCGAAGCAAGAGGCTTTTCACCTTCGCGTCCCTCTTGCTTGAAACGATAAAACCAGAGCTTATCCGGATGCGCGGACGCGAGAAATGGCTTCACGACCTCATATACAGCCGGAAAGTGGTCTCCGGCATCTCCCAGAAGATTGATCCAGGCTCGCGCGGATGCGGTGGTCTTGTATCGCCGTTCGCGCGGCCATGTGTTCCTGATGAAGGGAATGACCAGCTCAACCCAGCCATTCTCGTTCTCTTGTCCAACACGCCCCAGCCACCAGATGAGCCGGATTCGCGCCTGCTCCGACATGTTGCGAAGGAGTGTTCGCATCTCGCTCCTGGTCAAGCCGCCGGGTTCATCCGGGTGAAAAATGCGCAGATACCCCAAAATCGTTGCGGCTCTTTCCACCGTGTGATCATCCCAGGCAAATTGCTCGATCCATGGAAACAGCTTGACCAGTTGCGGCTTGATCAGTTCAGCCAACGAGGAGCTAGGAGGGTATTTGCTATTCAGAAGCCCGTTCCACGCCGGCTCGGCAAATGGATGATCCAGATCCAGCATGGGGAGCAGCCGCTGTTGCGTCCACTCGGGATCCACGTGCAGAAGCCCGTTCAGCCTGGTCATGGCAACTGACACGGCATGATCCGCTCCTTCGCCCGGTGCTTTGAGGAGACGTTCGAGCCGGGATTTGATGGAGTCGGGGATGAGGGCGCCTTGGGCATTCCTGTCATCTGGCACGGCCTTGAAGAGCGCCTCCGCGCACATGCCAATGGGGCCATTGATGGCATGTTGATATATGCGTCTGGATCGCTCGGCGACCTCAGCCCCGTGATGAAATACACGGGTACCGCTCTTGGTGGCTTCCTCCCCACCACCCAAGATGCCATCGACGACATGATCGAAAACGGCCCATCCAAGCTCTTCATCAAACTCAATGGTAGCCTTCAGATTTTTCTCAAGCCATCTGCCCAGCGCATGGCGCAGTTCCACAATGGCGGTATGAGGCAGGCGTGCCAGACGGTGCAGGAACGCGCATCTCAACCGTGGCGAGGCATCCTCCGGCAGATGTTCGATCATTGCCGACCAGAAGAGCTGCGGATATTCCCCCTTCCGAGCGGCGGCGGAAAGCGCTGCCAGGGCCTTGCGCGGATTGGCCTTTACAAGGCCTTCAAATGGGCGCTGCTCGACAAAGTCTCCATAAGATCGCTCTGCCTTTGCCTGTATTGCGGGGATGATCTCGTTTACCGGGAGGTGCGCGATGGATTCAGGTGAATCATCTGTTTGCACCCAGCCTGATTGTACCGCCATGCTGGGCATGACCGCGGAACTTGCCCAGTCATCACGCCAGTCCTGTATGCCCCGGATCAATTCGGCCAGCTTTTCCTGATGTTCTGATGATAATTGGCATCCCTTCATTTCAAGATATCGGGCATATTCAGCAGTGTACCCCCTGCGAAATCGTGGGAATTCTTCTTCGGACCAATTCGGATGCCTGTCTGGGCCAGCCAGGATGCGCTCCATGATCTGGTTGCGGTGCTCCCCAGTGAATTCCTTCCATCTGTCCACCAGCAGAAACAGCAGTTCCCGGGTGAGCCGGGAATCCCAGAAGGCTTCCTGATCCAGCGCAAGCACTGCTTCGGCGACTTCTGTAGCCTTGAACAGAAGCCCCTGATTGAGGGCATAAAGCTTGAGCTTGCGGAAGATGAATGGTTCATCGAATGACCAGGTCAACGCATGGCCACGCGCAAGATCAGGATGCAACTGGACCAGCCGGTCGAACAGCTGGACAAACCACCTCATGACCTTGCCGACTGGCGAGAG
>JALSQZ010000156.1 GCA_026985055.1 Sedimenticola sp.
CGCTGCCGTTTTCATCGATTTCCCACAGGATCCGGTCACCTGGACGGATTCCCAGGGCTTTGCGGATATCCGCCGGGATGGTGGCCTGCCCTTTGGTGGTGACTCTGACGATATGCGACATGGCTCTGGATGCAGGTATTACAGTAATACCCATAATACCCTGTTTTTCCCAAATGGGAAGCGACTTGTCCTGTTAGCGGAATTCAGCCATGCATTTCCGGATAGCAGACAAGATCTCATTGGCCAATTTCTGTACATTCTGAAACACCAAAGAGTTCATCGGACTTTCGGGCGTTTTTACCTAAACTTATCCACAGATTTTGTGGAAAGTTATTCCCCATAACATAAAAATGCCGGGAGACAGGCTTCCCCGGCAGGGTTAAAGAAAGGGCGCCCTATTTCACAAGCCCGAGCAATCGGGTAATGAACTCCAGGGCGCTTCGGCGCCGGCAACCACTTTCACCTGCTCCGCAGACATGCCGGCTTGGCGAAGCCGCCGGAGACGCTTGCCCGACCGGGTGAGTGGTGAGCCTGCCCGCAAGAACTCGAAGATCCCGCCGCCGGAAGGTACGGGCGCGCGGGCCTTGGGGTGCGACACACCGGTACAATCCGACGCCATACGCACACCATCTGTCAGTCGGTCTGGGTCATAGCGGATTCCGGCAACTCTTGCGGTTTCGTATCTCTTCCGGCGTGGGGCGTTCCCGGACGAAGCGGAAAGATCCGTCGGACCAGTATTCCAGATAGCCCCATTCCACATCCCACTCAGATTCGCCCGGCCGGGGCGGACGTTCCCACCAGGGCTCGCGGCTGATGAGCACGGGGTTTTCGCGTTGCTTGGATGACATCGGGTAGCCTATATGTAATAATGTATTTTACGTAATTACACTATCATTAAATCACTTTCATGGCCAGAACAGGCATCACCAAGGACCAGGTATTTGAAGCGGCCCGGGAAATCCGGGACGAAGGCGGCACGGTGACCATCGCCGCTGTCCGGGGGCGACTGGGAAACACCGGCAGTTACTCGACCTACTCCCGCCACCTGGCCGAATGGCGCAAGCAGGAATCCCCGGAGAACCCGGCGCCCCCCACGCCGGCCTCGGTGGAGACCATCGCCAGGCGTTTGTGGTCCGAGGCCTGGCGACAGGCTTCCGAGTCCCTGGAGAGTGCCGGCCGGCAATGGGAGAAGGAAAAGAAGCATCTGGAATTCGAGCTTCACAACCTGGCCATCGAGCTGGACCAGTCCAAGCAGGCGTTCGACGAAGTGGAGGACAAGTTGCAAAGCACCAAGAAAACGCTTTTGGAAAAGACGCTGGCCTTCGAACACCTGAAGGACGATCACGAAAAGCTCGAGAAGACCCATGAAGCCACTCTGGAAAGGGCGGGAAAACTGGAACGGGACAATGCCGCTTTGAGTCAGAAGCTCGATGCGGCCATCCGGGACATTACCAGACTGGAAAACGAACTCGCCGAGTCCCGGGCCCAGGAGCGGCAAGCCCTGGAAGAGGCCGCGGCACTGCGGGGGCTGGAATCGGTGTCAGGCAAACCCTCGAGGAGGAAAAAATCATGAGCAACCATCCAATTCCCAATCCAGAGCCGGCAGAATCCGCCATGCTGAGTGTCATCATGGAAGACATGCTGGCCGAAGCCGGCAAATGGGGCCAGGCACAGTGTACCTTTCGTCAGTACCGCATCCGTGCCCGCCGTCTTGCCAGAAGCCGCTGTCGCCTGCTGATCGGCGACAAAAATGGCACTTTGATCGATGCAGATATCCGCATCAATGTTTAAATCTGGCGTCTGGCGTTGGGTTCACCCCCAGAAGCGCCGCTGGTACCTGCTCCTGCTCCACCAGGATCTATTTGGCG
>JALSQZ010000157.1 GCA_026985055.1 Sedimenticola sp.
CGGGTCTTCAGTTCGACCTGGGCGACCCGGATCGTCTGTGCCACCGACCGGGCCGGGCGCTTGCCGCTGGCCGGCAGTTCGAACCGAATCGTGCCCAGCACCGGTTGGGCTTCGACCGCAGCCCGCAGTTTGTCGTGCAGGGCATCGTTGAGCTTGCGGTCGTGCTGGACCCGAATCAGGTAATCGGCGGCGTGATCCAGGGCCACCGCCCGGTCGATCAAGGCCCGAAGATCCCCTTCCCGATCGGCGACATAGACCAGCCGGGTGTCGGGCGCCAAGGCGGCCAGCTCCGCTACCCGCTCATACCCTTCCACCCAGCGCAGACTTTCTGCAAGGTCCGCCTCCCCTTTGGGCCGACGTGCCCAGTGCCAACAGTCGGCCACCCCCGCCTCATCGATCACCAACGTCGGATGCAGAGACAACCCCTGGCGCTTATCGTCGTTCAGCCGTCCAAGCCCTGCCATCGACGGCCGACCGGAAAAATCCAGCTCAGTGGTATCCTGCAGGCACAACACCCGTTCCCGCTCCCGGATTCGAGCCAGCACCTGATCACTGTGTGCCCGCAACACTTCCCGAAAATCCAACTTGGGATTGTCCAGCAACCGGTAGGCCGCCTTGGTCTCCGCCCAACCACCCCCGCAGGCGCTCGGAATGCTCGCCATCGGATCGCTTGCCATCGCCTCGATCACTTGGCACAGCCACCGGTTCAGGCGGGCATCGCCCAATGCCAGGGAAAAAATTCTTGTTCAGCCCAGCTCATGTCAATACTCATCCAAAAAATCAACATGTTATCACTCAAGCAGAAGATGTGGGTAATAGGGTGGATCAGGCTGTCGAGATCCTCGGTATCGGTAACTTCCTCGTAGGCTGCCAAAATATCAGATTCACTCAATTGTGTTTTTGCAGTTCCACTGATGATGGCGGTGACTGTGTTGGCATTACCTACGCAATTTCTGAGCTGGGCCAGTGGCCTGGCATAACGGCTGCCTTTCTGTTTTGGAGTATGTGCCAATCGAAGGATCAGTTCCACGGCTCCACCACCACGACGAATCATCTGTTGCACATCAGGTGCCATCAGGTCGATCAAATGCAGATGGGCATGCTTGGGATACCATTTGCGCAGCAGAAATTCCAAGTACCGTTGCAACTGAGCATTTCCTCCGGCGCCTCTTGGAAGATCCAGCAGCATGGCCTCACCGACGACGACGGCATGAATGGGATGAACCAACTCCCTGTGATTACCATCAGCATCGGTCAGCGGTTCCTCTACTAAGTCTGTGTACTCCGAATCCATCTGCGGCATGGCCTGATGGGGAACATGCCCTTTAATGTAACTACATATAATGTAACTACATATTTGTAACCAAAGTCCTGCCGGCTTTTCTTCCCAGTGATTGATATACATGCAGCGGCCATAGTGGTTTTCCAGGGCTTTTGGTTCAGGCCAATGTCTGCGAGTTATGATCGAAAGTGGTGTATGAGGTTGGATTGATAGAGGCGGCGTACCCTGTTGAAATTCGGTTTATCGAGAACTGAAGACCAACAGAGTGAGGTACGCCACCATGGGTAAAGATAGCGTTGTTGAGTTTCGGACGCCAGAGGCGATTGACGATCCACTGACCGAATTGCTGAGACAGGGAGCCAAGCGATTGATTCAGCAAGCCATTGAGGCGGAATTAGAGGAAATGCTGGCGCGCTATGCCGAGGTTCGTGATGAGCGAGGGCGGCGGGCGGTTCCCCCTCTGTCAGGATAGAAGTCGCCTCCCCGATGTGGGACTCTAAGAGACCTTGAGAGGGGGCGGAACGAGGAGCAATCATGCGCTATTCACCCGAACGCAAAGA
>JALSQZ010000158.1 GCA_026985055.1 Sedimenticola sp.
GCTGACCTGGAACTGGGACGAAAAGGGCTATTCGGAAGGGCGCAACTTCGGCCATCTGGCCTTCGCCGTCGATGACATCTACGAAACCTGCGCGCGCCTGATGGAAGGCGGGGTGGCCATCAACCGCCCGCCCCGCGACGGCCACATGGCCTTTGTCCGCTCACCGGACAATATCTCCATAGAGCTGCTGCAAAAGGGCCCACCCCTGCCCCCGAAAGAGCCCTGGGCCTCGATGAAGAACACCGGCAGCTGGTGAGGATGGTCTTCAGACAGTTGATGCAGATGCCCCATCGCGGAAAGCAGATGCAATCGCCCCCCGGCAACTCCTCCCCCGTCATGCCCGGGCGCAGACCCGGGCATCCAGAAGAAGGCAGGCGCAAGAATGCGTGGCCCCTGCCGGAAGGGGATTGCATCCCCTTCCGGAACGTTTCAGACTCTGGTGTCTTGCTGGTGCGGGTGGAAACGTTCGGGAAGGAGTTGAAAACTCCTTCCCGCGAAGGCTCCCTCTTCAACGTCATTCCTGCGAAGGCAGGAATCCAAAGCGGCCTTTGCACAAACAAAAGAGCGAGAAAGAAAAGACGATGAGATTCAATGCGTTACAACAAGGCCAACCAGAATTGGCAGACTCACATTTGGATTCCTGCCTTCGCAGGAATGACGAGTTTGGGGATGCCTGGCGCTTCATTTCACGGGTTTGAGCATGCCCATCGCGGGAAGTGGATGCAATCTCCTTCCAGCAGCCCCCTCCCCCGTCATGCCCGGGCGCAGACCCGGGCATCCAGACGAAGGCAGGCGCAAGAATGCGCGGCCCTGGATTGCCGGATCAAGTCCGGCAATGATGTTGGAGGAAGTTGCGAGGACTGGTCTGTCTCCTCGCGGGGATATTTCAGTTGATATATTGCATCAGCAATTCTGCCAATTCTTTCGCTTTTTCATACAAAAAACGCATGCTTTTGGACTTGGTTATGGCATCCACTGATTTTGCCAACGTGGCTGTTCCCGTCACAAATCCCACAAATTGCAGGAAATACCGCTTGAGTGGCGAGACACCCTCGCCAAGGGATTTCCGGGGCGGCAATGTGGTAAGAATATCTGCCAGCTCCTTCATTTTCTCTACGGTGATGAAATAATCTTGCGTCGTGATTTTGCCCGTTTGATAAGCTTCTGTCACGGCCCGAAGAAATTCCGCTGCGGCCTGCCTCAGCGGCTCTGCCACAAGCTCTTCATCGGCAATCTTGATTTTGGCATATTCCGCCTCGCGTTTCGCATCCAGTGGGAAATGTCTGATAATGGCATCATGATTTTCAAGAAATTTCTCAAAGGCCTTTCTGGCGGATGCAGAGCACCAGCCATAATCTTCCTCGCTTCCCGTAACGCCTGCGCGGACAATTTCCGCCTGATCCTTGAGCAATCCGAGGAAGGGCTGCACTCCCCGCGCAGCCAGTTCCGAATCATATTCCGCCAATGCCACCTTCATGTTTGGCGGCGCATTGCGCGTGTTCTCCAGTTCGGCCAGCAAGCCGCGAATAATGGCCCTTTGGCGCAGGGGCAATTCAATCAAGTCCTGGTCAACTTCCGGGCGGTCATACACGGCATTGGGTCTGACACCCAGAATTTCCCCTTCTTGGACTGGTTGCGGACTTGCTGTATCCACCAGCACTTGCCCGATCCTTTTTGAATCCAAACACCCGCTTTCCTCGATCAGTTCCTTGATGCGGGTGTTGGCGGCGGCGGGGCCTTGCTCCCACAGCTCGTCAGGGAGCAGGACGCGGGCCTCTTCCAGCTCCAGGCCGGGCGGGCTGTAGCAGGGAATGCGCTGAGAAGGATCAAGGCGGGCG
>JALSQZ010000159.1 GCA_026985055.1 Sedimenticola sp.
CAGAGGTGACAAGCGGCTACTGACAGCAATAGCGGATAAGTACACGGAGCTGCGGCAGGCAGGTGTCGTCCATGATGCTACCGGGTTGCCCGTATTCTCTGAAGGGTCGCTCAACCAGGCCAACGACTTCATCGCATCTTTCAACCGCGCACTGCTTGATGGTGCTCATGAGCAAGAGGCCCAGCATGTGGCTGGTTTCTTCGATGGTGCTCAGGAGGCGAAGATCCTCGACGCAATACGCAGACTGCGTGAGAGAACACGCCCCTCTGGGAAGAACAAGTTCGTGCTACAGCACACCGTCCTCAATATCTCCATGGCTGATATATCGGCAGTGGAGGGCGAAGCCGCTACGCGCCGGTCAATCGCCAGTGGGTATGTCCCGTTTGAGCGTGAGGGGGAAGGCTGGCAGGTCCGCATGCGGGTTGTAGATGAGAAGGGGCGCCCCTTGCGCGTTGCCGATGAGTTCCAAAGCGTTCTGCCATACTACCAGTTCAGCAACAGAGCACGCGCGGAGGACATCGCCCAACGCGTTGGTGACCTATTCAGCACTTCCGGGTCTGGCGTGGATGGTAACGGCTCGGGCGGCTTCTTCGATGTTCGCATTATTGAGGAAGTGAAGGGGGCCAAAGGGGAGCGGTCAGTATCGCCGAAGGTGGTTCGCGCCCGTGTTGTCCCGGTGGTTGAGACCGCGCAAACACAGACGGCTGACCCCGGTGGGTTTGATGTGCACGAGTTTGTGCGCGTTGCAAGCCAGTACGGGATCATGATACCACCAGAAGCGCGGGAGCGCCTGATCGTTGGCCTGACACGACAAGACGCTGCTGTGCGTCATGCACTCCAGCGTGAGACAGTGCCAGGCTTTAGCCTTGACGTGATCAAGTCATCCCGCCGGCACCTCGAAGCCACGGCGGCCACGGTGGCCAAGCGTGAGCACAGGCACAAGCTGCACATGCTGTTTGATGAGAACATCAAGGACAGTCAAGCCCTGTGGTTCGGTGACCAGAAAGAGTATACGGCGAGGAAACGCACATATGAGAAGCTGGCGGCTGATCCGAACGCGCCTGCTGACAAGGTGTTCCTCGCCAAGCGTCGCTTTGATGAATACCACTTCTTCTACAAGAAGCATGAAGCTCCTGTCATGGGTAACCGCTACCGTGACAGAGCTCTGCGGGAGATAGCTTGGCTTGAGAGCCAGCGCAGCATCCAGTTTTCTGACTTTGGTACAGGGGCACTTGCATCCAAGATCAAGATGTGGACCACCATGGCACAGCTTGGTGGTAGTATTGCCACAGGGATGCTGAACTGGGTCTCCATTGGAGTTAACGCCCTACCCGCATTGGCGGGATACAACCCCAACACTGTATTCGGTGGTGGCTACGGGTTTGGCCCGGCTTCTCAGGCTCTTATTTCTGCGCTGTCCACTGTGGCTGACCCGCGCATGAGCGATCCAGCTTACTATGATAGTGCCAGGTTCAAGCAGAAGTACAACAAGCTACCGGCTGACGAGATCAAATTCCTAAAGAGCGAGACGGCCAGTGGGATTTTCCAAGCGGCCCAGCAGACATCCTTGATTGGTAGTGCCCGTGGGTCAATCAACAGCGCGGCCATGCAGCACGCTGTCCGGGCATGGATGTATCCATTCAGCTATACAGAGGAGTCCTCTCGCAGGGCTGTTGGCCTTGCTGCTTACAGGTTGGAGCGTGACCGACAGATCAGGGCTGGTGCGACCAAGGAGATAGCAGAAGAGAAAGCTGCTGACGCAGCGCGTACCCTCGTGGAGAACTCCCTTGGTGAGTACGCCATGTTCAACCGACCGGCTATGTTCAGAGGTGGC
>JALSQZ010000160.1 GCA_026985055.1 Sedimenticola sp.
GTGCGCGGTGGTGCCTGGCCGGGCGGTGATGAACGCCCGGCCACAGGGCAGGGGGGTCATTGAGCTGCAAGCAACCGGTCAGGCGCCCTGGCAGCCGCGGTGCACAGGTGGGGTGGCAGCGGCGCACGAGTTCCATTATGCCTCCCTGCATGGCCTGGATGACACCATGCGTTTTGCCTGGAAGGTCAGGCGGGGGCATGGCATGAACGGAATGCATGACGGAATCATTTTACATAATCTGGTGGCCGGCTTTGCGCATTTGCGCGACACTGAAAGGCTGCGCTGGGCCGAGCCTTTCGTGGCCTTTGTCCGCAGCCACATGATGAGCGATTCCAGGGTAGAATCCTGAGTGCTTGACATCGGGCTGCTCCGTCTATAGTTAGCATGGAATTACTAGTGTAAATATGGATGGCTTTCATGTTGAAGTGGTTTCCCTGGGTTCTTTCCGCTGTTCTGGCGCTTGTGCTGATGGTTGGGCTTTATCTCTTCGGGGTGCGCGGCTCCGTGGCAGAAGGAGATGACGGGCGCACGGCGGTTCTGTTGAGCAGTGCGGAGCGCAATCTCGTGCTGTCCGAAATGCGGGGTTTTCTGGAAAGCGTGCAGGAAATCATTGATGCGGCCAGCAGGGGAGACATGAAAAGCGCGCAGCAGGCGGCGCTGCGGGTTGGGCGGGTGGATCTGAAGGATCTGCCGCCATCCTTGCTGCGCAAACTGCCGATCGAGGTCAAGACTCTGGGGCTGGATACGCACAGGAAGTTCTACCAGCTGGGCAAGGATATCGAAGCTGGCCTGGACAGGCAAAAGGTGCTGCCACGTCTGGCGGAGCTGATGAACAACTGTGTGGGCTGCCATGCCGGTTACCGTCTCGATGTGGAGCCCAAGGGCGAGTGACCGGTTGGGGCAGGGGCTGTTTGTGGCGGCATGTCACAGGGGCTTGACACATCGGCACAACGGGTTCTAGCTACTTGTTGCTAACTATTGGCGCCTTGGCATATGCGTGAAAAATCAGCGTCTTGCGCGATTTGGGCGTCGAGCAGAAAAACCGGGGTGGGGGTTCTCACAAGGGGCGAGACATGCGGGTCAGAAAAACAGCGGACGTGCGCAAGCAGGAGATCGTGGAAACGACCTTGCGTCTGGCGGACAAGATCGGACCGGACAGGCTGACCACCGAAATGATCGCCAGGGAAGTCGGTTTGTCGCAGCCGGGCATTTTTCGTCATTTTCCCAAGAAGGAAAATATCTGGGAGGCGGTGGCGCTGGTTCTGTCGGAGCGCATGGGAAAAGTCTGGCAGGAGGCCGAGGAAGAAAGCGACCAGGCGCCGCTGGAACGGTTGCGTGAACTGGTGCGGCGGCATCTGCAATTGATCGAGGATACGCCTGCCTTGCCGGCCATTCTGTTTTCACGCGAGATGCATCTTGAAAATGCCGCCCTGCGCGAGGCCTTCTTTGGCACCATGAACCGGTTTCATGCGCATCTGTTGAAGCTTCTCGAGCAGGCCAAGTCCCAAGGCCTGTTGCGCCCGGATCTGCCATCCAAGGATGCCGCCTTTCTGATCATCGGCATCATCCAGTCTCTGGCCTTGCGCTGGAGTCTTTCCGGGCGCTCCATGAATCTCGTGAAAACGGGCATGCGGCTGCTTGATTTGCAGTTTGCAGGATTTGCCTGCATGCAAGATGAAGTGGCGTCGTGAACTAGGGTCAGGACCCATAAATTTGAACGGCATCTGCAGGATTTATGCTGCATATCAGCGTCCTTTCGCCCTTGCCAATACCTTCAGGTATTGCCTGCGGACGAAAGAAAGCTGATATTTTGCCTAAAT
>JALSQZ010000161.1 GCA_026985055.1 Sedimenticola sp.
CGCTTCGCGCGGAACTTTTTTTGGCTTTTGCTGGCTGGCTTGGCCGGAGGAACCCCCGGACTGGCTGGCTGGTTCAAGCTGGCGAACGGGGTCGCCAGGTTTTGTTCACCCCTTGCGGCTGAGCGCCAGGCGTTCCATTTGCTGGTCGAAGTGAAACAACCCACGCCCTTCGGTGCCAATGATCTGCAGCTTGTCCAGGATGGACTTGAACAGGCGCTCCTCTTCGTGCTGCTCGGCAACATACCACTGCAGGAAATTGAAGGTTGAGTAGTCCTTTTCAGCAAAGGCGCTGTCCACCAGGGTATTGATCTCGCGGGTCACACGGCGTTCGTGGTCGTAGATCTTCTCGAACACTTCCTGGATCGACGAAAATTCAGTGGGCGGCGCTTCGATGGCGCCGAGCCTGGCCAGGGCGCCGGTTTCGTTCACATAGGTGAACAGCCGCTGCATGTGCTCCATCTCTTCGCCGGCATGGTCGCGCAGAAAGCACGCGCAGCCGTCGAGGCCCTGGTAGGTGGCCCAGGCGCTCATCTGCAGATAGAGGTTGCCGGAGTAGAACTCCAGGTTGATCTGGCGGTTGAGACGGTCCACCAACTTATCGCTTAGCATGTCGTTTCTCCTTCTGGTTCACGGGTTTCGTTTGGATGGGCACGGCCTTCACCGCGTCCACGTTTCGAGTTCCATTCGGGCAACCACCGCAATTGCGGCAACCCCCCGGATTCATCTTTTCTCCACAGCTCATCAGGCACAGCCTCCATACACAGGTTTTCGATTCACAGTCCAGACAACGGAACTCACTGACGCAGAGTGCGCCGCTTACCAGCAACCGATAGAGCGTCCCGGACTCCATTTCCAGCCGGATTCGCCCCTGCACGTCGGTCATGTCACCACTACCTCCTGCAGACCTCGGGTAAAGGCCGCCAGGCTGGCCCGGGGCAGTAATTTCAACGGCTTTCCGTAACGCTTGCAGTCCCGCTTGATGCGATTGACGGCATCGTGGCTGATGCAATCCAGAGGGCAGAGTACGACGTCAGCACGGGCCAGCAAGGCACTCAGTCGTTGACTGCTCTCTTCCTGTCCGCCATCGTGATGAAGGAAATGGCCTTTTTCCTTCTCCACCAACGCGCGGAAATGCGCGCACTGCCGGCTCCGGCCACCGACGAAGAGAATGCACCGGTTGCACAGATCGAGATTGCGGTCGCAGCTTTCCGCATTGCGGCAACTGTCACATTCGGGCGCCAACAGGTTATCCAACTGATACTCCAGCGCATCCCGCTCTTTAATTACCTGTTCCGCCAGGCGACGCTGCTGTTCCTTTTGATCCCGCCAGGAGTCGGCGAGTACCCGCCACTTCCTTGCTTCGCCTTCAGCTCGCTCCAGGCGGACCTGCAGTCGAGGCAGGTTAATCTCATCCTTGTGGTGCGCCGCTTCCCTGGCATTGCCCTCTTCCCAACAGGTCAGCTGCTGCCTCATGGCAGCCAGCTGATTTTCCATTTCCGACAAACGTGTACGGAGTTGCTGAATCTCCCGATTCTTTTCATCGACCACGCGCAGGTTTTGCCGGCGCAGGTCTTTCAGTTCACTTTCGAGTTCCGGTACCCGCCGCCGCAGCTGCCGCAACCGTTCCATGTTCACCCGGACGGAAGCACCGGAGAGGTGGGAGAGCATGTGCACCTCGCCATACACGTGGTACTTCATCGCTTCTGTGGCTGCCGGGTGGGTGAGCAGCGCCCAGTAGGCACCGGCCACATCGCCGGCATCAACAGCCGTCTTCCATGTTTTTCCCAATGCGGCTTCATCTTCGGTAT
>JALSQZ010000162.1 GCA_026985055.1 Sedimenticola sp.
GATGGTAATGGACAGGAATGTAGTGCACGTTAACGCCGATACCTTCGGCCCGCAAAGCCAGGAATATTACGTTACGATCTGCCTGCAGCCGCTCCAGGTCGAACTGAACTACGTATAGATGATACGCGTGAGATACGTCGGCCCGAACAGCCAGAGGGGATACGGCAGATATCCCGGCAAACGCTTCATCATACATCCGGGCAATTTCCTGGCGGCGCTTCACCCATGGCTGCAACTTTCGCAATTGGCTCAAGCCTAGGGCGCACTGAAAATCGGTAATTCGATAATTGTAACCCAATGCTACCATCTCGTAGAACCAGGAATCCTGTTCCGCACGCTGCCGGTGATCGGAAGTGATACCATGCGTGCGGAACACCCGCATTTTCTGGGCGAGCACCGCATCATCTGTCGTAATCACGCCTCCTTCCCCGGTGGTGATATGTTTTACCGGATGCAGACTAAACGTATTGAGATCGGCCAGTGTACCCACAAACCGCCCCTTGTATTGACCGCCCAAAGCATGCGCAGCATCATCCACCAGCGCCAGATCATATCGACTAGCAATACGGCGTAGTGCATCATAATCGCAAGGCTGGCCTGTGTAATCAACAGCTACAATCGCCTTGGTCCGCGTTGTTATTTTTGCCTCCACGTCGGCAGGATCAAGCAACAATGTATCAGGTTTGACGTCGGCAAAAACAGGTGTCCCTCCTTGATAGACAACACAATTGGCGCTAGCAGCAAAAGTCATTGCCGGCACAATGACTTCATCACCGGGGCCAATCCCTAACGCGTGCATAGCGGCATGCAAAGCGGCCGTACCGTTGCTCACAGCCACGGCTTCAGCCGCTCCGGTCGCCGCAGCAAAGGCGGCTTCAAATTGGGATATATTAGGACCAGTGGTCAACCAGGCGGAACGTAAGACCTTAATTACAGCCCTAATATCATCCTCATCTATCCATTGATGACCGTAAGGCAGCATGGTCTGCCGTACCGGCTTCCCGCCTTCAAGCGCCAATTTAACTTTCATCGATCATCTTTCGCAGATCATCAGGTGTCAACCATTGCTTATTTCGGTCACTGCTGTAAGAAAATCCATCTGGCACTGGTTTCCCTTGTGCCCAATTGTCATGTTGCCACCATGGGTGAGTCGGCAAAATAATGTACCGGTCGTCCAGTTCAATCGTCTGACGCGCCTCGTCCACTGAAATCATAGATTCATGTAGTTTCTCACCAGGCCGAATCCCGATAAACTCAATCTCACATTCGGGTGCCAGTGTTTTTGCCAAATCCATCATATTCATGCTCGGGATTTTAGGGATAAACAACTCGCCGCCATGCATACTTTCAATACAAGAGATCACAAATCGGACGCCTTGCTCCAGTGTAATCCAGAAACGGGTCATGCGCTTATCTGTGATAGTGATGCGGCCGGATTCCCGCTGTTTTTTAAACAATGGTACTACACTACCCCGGCTGCCTACCACATTGCCGTAACGCACACAGGCAAACTTTGTACCTTCTGCCCCACTGTAAGAATTTCCCTGGATAAACAACTTCTCCGAGACAAGTTTTGTCGCTCCATACAAATTAACTGGCGCGGTTGCTTTGTCTGTGCTCATAGCTAGAACTTTCTTGACACCGCTGTCCAAGGCCGCTTCGATGACATTTTTTGCTCCTATAATATTTGTCATCACAGCCTCTATGGGGTTGTATTCACATGCAGGCACTTGTTTCAGGGCAGCTGCGTGAACTACGATGTCAACCCCTTTCAGTGCTCTACGGAGCCGCGTTTCATCCCGCACATCACCAATGAAGTAACGAAGCGATGGATGGTTGAAGCCGCTGATCCGCATTTCATGCTGTTTTAGCTCGTCCCGGCTGAAAATGATGATTTTTTGGGGGCGATACTCTTCCAACATAATTTTAGTGAATTTTTTGCCAAAGGAGCCTGTGCCCCCAGTAATTAAAACGACCTGCTTTGTCCAATCCATTTTTACTCCTCGTGGTCTAATACCCTTAACATGTTTTGCACATGTTGATTTGTAGGTTCAATTTCTGCCGCAGCCTGATAAGCTGACTTAGCTTCCGGCAGCAGCTTAGCATTATAATAAATGTCGCCTAGGAGGCGGTAAGCCTGAGCTAGACTGGTTGTGTTGCCTTGCCGTCGCCAAACTTTTATTGTTTGCTTAATGTTTTGTTCTGCTTGTGTTAAGTTTTTCTCTTGCCAATATAAATTATATCCTAAACGCAAACGAGCAGAAAGATGATCTGGGTGTAAAGTCAATGCTTGTCGATAATCTGCCAAGTATTGTGTCGAATCATCCCCCAACCATTCGTGGATTTCACCCCGTCTATAAAAAGCATCTGCCTTTACTGTCCTTGTACTAAAACGATCAATTTTCAATGCTGTTTGATACATTTCCAGAGCCAAAGCGATGTTTTTGTACTCTGGAGCCCACTGATAAATAATACCTTGTTGAAAATAGGCATCACTCTTAACGTCTTGATAAAAAGCATTTTTTCGAGCAGCTACCTGGTACGCGGCTAGTGCAGCCTGCCAATTTTTTTGTTTTTGACGTAAGCGCCCGATGGCAAACCATGGATCACCTAATTCTGGTGACAAAGTTATGGCGCGGCGATACCATAATAAGGCTTCCGAGTAGCGCATATGTTGTTCAGCAAGTTTGCCCCAAAGAAGCAACTCTTTGCTTATTGTCTCTGCCTGTGACCAGCTAGCTATCGCTTTCTGTTCCTGGTTCATCGTTGCATAGAGAAATCCTGCGGCGCGCCAGGCTGACCGGTTTGATGAATTCACACGAGCGGCTTTGATCAAAAAGCGTTCAGCCCTATTAGGAAAGGGTGTAGATGTAATTGGGGAAGTTAACCGCTTGTCCAGCTCTATCAGTCCAACATTGCTTAAAACACGGCTGAAAAATAAACTGCCATGCATGAATAAAAACAAAATGGTTGTCCAGGCAACGGTAAGTTTCCAAGCGTTTGACATGCAACACCCTGTTACGTTTTGTATTTGTGTGTTAGCCATACCGAATAAATATAGTCAAATGTGCAAAGGCAATAACTAACCAAATTCTGTCTTTGCGAATGCATAGTGTTTCCAGGGTGGGAGCATCCGTCTTGGAGCAAAGCCGACTCCGTCACATCATGTGCCTCTCCCGCCCGACTTTGGCCGTCGCCTTGTTGTACGTCCTGGTGGTCGCCTTCGGCTCCGTCACCATCAAGCGGGGCCGCCGCAAGGAGGTGGGCCGCGCAAATCGACGGGACCTAAGCATCTTCCGTATCGGCTATGACATGTTGGAAAGGTGCTTCATCAATGGTCAGTCGCCTTTTCTACCAACCATCCCTTACTTCACCTGAATTTGTGTCAGGTTGCTAGAATTTAAGACGTCTTTCGAAGGAAATGGATCTCATCCCGATTTCCAGCGGATGATACCTAGCCCAAAGCATAGCCCACTTTTCCCCAGCCGACCTCACTCGATTCCCCACAAGCTTGCCTCAGAAAAAAATTCGACAGCCTGGACCGGCGCGCACACCCTCCTGAAAAATAGAAACGCCTTGGGCATAGGAACGCAACGCCGACTCACTTTTCTTGGGAGGGTCGTTGAGGATCGGGCCTGGGGGAAATGGCCCAGGGATTGGAAGGTTTTCCCTAAGCAGTTTTCTGTGACCTTGCACTGGATTGGTGCGGGGTGGCGCCAATTGGGACCACGGTCCTATGTTCAAGGGGCCGAAGCCTGCATAGGGTAGGGGACGTAGTACACATTTCTGGACAGCTGTTGTTAAGCGTCCACCGTTTCTTCAAAGCTGTTTAGCCCACTCAAGGAGCTCACATGACTCGAGTCATTCTCTACCCCACCAACGATACGGACCGCCTGGCCTTCCTGCGCACAGCCCTGGCGGTGGCCCAGCAGGACCAGTCCCTGGGCCGGCCTCGCCTCCACATGGAGACCATGACCAGCCTGGCCAGCCAGCTTCAGGCCTTCGACACGGCCCGGCAAGATGTGATCCAGGCCAAGGCGGCCTATGGCCAGGCCCGCATCGCGGCGGATAGCGCCAACCGAGCCCTTCAGGCCAAGGTGCGGCAGGTCTGGTCCACGGTGAACTGGCGGGTGCGCTGGCAGGGGGTCTCCAGCCAGGTGCGCACCTTCTACGGCCTGCCCCAGGATGGCCCCACCCCCTTCCCTACCAGCCGGGCCGGTTGGCTGGCCGTGGCCGAGCAGATCCTGGCCGGGGATCCCCAGGCCGTGGAGGCCGGCTTCGAGTCCGCGATGGATGCGGGGGCCTTCCAGCCTGTCCTTGACCAGGCCCAGACTGCTCTGGATGCTCTGGCCGGGGCCAAGCAGGATCTGCGCCTGGCCCAGAAGCAACTGGCCACCCTGCGCCGCTCTGTGGACCGACTCACCCGGCGCATCGCCCAGGATCTGCGCTATGCCCTGCGGGACGAGGCGGCCAGTCTGCAGCGGGAGATCATGCGCACCTATGGGATCCGCTTCGAGCGCAACCCAGGCGAGGCGGAGGACGACACCCTTATTCTGGATGCGAGCGGCAGCTCCCGAGATATGACCACTGGGCCTTTGCTCACCTGAGGATCTTCCTGGGTGCTCCCCCGCTTCCAGGAGGGTCAAGCAGTGCCGCCCCGGTGCAAATGTGCCGGGGCGTTTCTTTGGGATGGCAAGGCGTGCCGTGTTCCAGCCTCGTTGCGGAGACCACTGCTAAGGGCACTGGATCCTGGAGGCGATCCTTCTAGAAAATTTTATCCTAACCGATCCCCAAAGTACAAATCCGCTGATGCGGTACGCGGGCTCTACGGGTTGGCCACAGATGTCGTAGGTCCGGTCTCCTGGCCGGACAATGGGCTCAACGATGTCACGCCGGGAGACGTGACCTACGGTGGCGCGGAGCCACAGGGGTAGGGGCGGTTTGCAGCCGCACGAAGGGTAGGTCCGGTCTCCTGGCCGGACAATGGGCTCAACGATGTCACGCCGGGAGACGTGACCTACGGTGTCGTGGAGCCACAGGGGTAGGTGCGGTTTGCAACCGCACGAAGGGTAGGTGCGGTCTCCTGGCCGAACAATGGGCTCAACGATGTCACGCCGGGAGACGTGACCTACGGTGTCGTGGAGCCACAGGGGTAGGGGCGGTTTGCAACCGCACGAGGGGTAGGTCCGGTCTCCTGGCCGGACAATGGGCTCAACGATGTCACGCCGGGAGACGTGACCTACGGTGTCGTGGAGCCACAGGGGTAGGTGCGGTTTATAACCGCACGAAGGGTAGGTCCGATCTCCCGGCCGGACAATGGGCTCAACGATGTCACGCCGGGAGACGTGACCTACGGTGTCGGGAAGTCACAGGGGTAGGGGCGGTTTGCAGCCGCACGAAGGGTAGGTCCGGTCTCCTGGCCGGACAATGGGTTCAACGATGTCACGCCGGGAGACGTGACCTACGGTGTCGTGGAGCCACAGGGGTAAGTGCGATGTGCAGCCGCACGAGCAGCCCGAGGGGGGTCATGTTCTCTGTGCGGTTCGAAACCGCACCTACTGTCACGCCGGGAGACGTGACCTACGGTGGCGTGGAGCCACAGGGTGTAGGCCGGTCTCCTGGCCGGACATGGGCTCAACGATGTCACGCCGGGAGACGTGACCTACGGTGTCGTGGAGCCACAGGGGTAAATGCGGTTTGCAGCCGCACGAGCAGCCCGAGGGAGTTCTCTGTGCGGTTCAAAACCGCACCTACTGTCACGCCGGGAGACGTGACCTACATGCCTTTCAGCAGCCCGGCCCGGACCAGCTCCTGGAGGATCTCCTCTACGATCTCCTCGCTGCTGCGCAGGTCCGTCTCCACTACCATCTCTGGGTTCGTTGGCTCCTCATAGGGCGCGTCGATGCCGGTGAAGCCTTTGATCTCCCCCCGCAAGGCCTTGGCATAGAGCCCTTTCGGGTCTCGGCGCTTGCAGACCTCGATGTCGCATTTGACGAAGATCTCGAAGAAGCGTCCCGGGGGCAAAAGAGAGCGGGCGAAGTCCCGGTCCTCCTGGTAGGGGGAGATGAAGCTGGCCAGGACCAGGTTGCCATGCTCGAAGGCCAGTTTGGCCACCTCCGCCACCCGGCGAATGTTCTCCTTCCGGTCCTCGGGCGAGAAACCCAGGTCCCCGTTGAGGCCGTGGCGCAGGTTGTCCCCGTCCAAGAAGAAGGTGCGGCAGCCCAGCTGGAAGAGGCGCTGTTCCAGACGACGAGCCACGGTGGATTTGCCTGAGCCAGAGAGGCCAGTGAACCAGAGCACCCCGGCCTTGTGGCCGTTGAGCTGTTCTCGCATCTCCCGGGTGATGCCCACCCGCTCCCAGACCACATGGCTGGACTTGCGCCGGTCGGGCAGGGCCACTGGCGTCTCCACCAAGTCGGTCACCTGGCGAGATTTGCCCCGAATCATGCCCGCGGCCACGGTGTTGTTGGTGAAGGGATCGATGAGAATGAAGCCCCCGGTAGCCCGGTTTAGCTGATAGCGGTCGTAGAAGAGGGGCTGGGTGGCGGTGAGCTGGATGCGTCCGATCTCGTTCAAGGCTAGGGTCTCCGCCGGCTGGCGATGCATGGTGTCCACGTCGATGCGGTAGTTCAGCTCGGTGATGAAGCCCTTGACTGTGCGAGTGGTGTGCTGGACCCAGTAGGGGCGGCTGGGGTCCAGAGGCTCCTCGCTCATCCAGCAGAGGATGGCGTCCACTTGGTTGGCCTTCTGAGGCAGGTTGCGGGCGCGGACGATCATGTCGCCCCGGCTGATGTCGATCTCGTCCTCCAGGGTGAGGACCACCGAGTCTCCTGCCACAGCCTCTTCCAGCTCTCCGTCCATAGTGACAATGGCCCGCACTCGGCTCTTCTGGCCCGAGGGGAGCACCACCACCTCCTCCCCTGGCCGAATGCGACCGGAGGCGATCTGTCCAGCGAAGCCTCGGAAGTCCTGGTGGGGGCGGATCACATACTGGACCGGGAAGCGGAAGTCCACCAGGTTGCGGCTGGCCCCCACGTTCACGCTCTCCAGGTGGTGGAGCAGGGTGGGGCCGTCGTACCAGGGCATGTTGGGGCTCTTGGTCACCACGTTGTCCCCGTGCAGGGCAGAGACGGGGATGTAGACCACGTCCTGGGCGTTGAGCTTGACTGCGAACTCGCGAAACTGGGCCACGATGCGGTTGTAGACCTCCTGGCTGTAGTCCACCAGGTCCATCTTGTTGATGGCGATGAGCAGGTGAGGGATGCGTAGGAGGGTGGCGATGAAGCTGTGGCGCTTGGACTGGGTGACCACGCCTTTGCGGGCGTCGATGAGGATGACGGCCAGCTCCGCGGTGGAGGCGCCGGTGACCATGTTGCGGGTGTACTGAATGTGGCCCGGGGTGTCCGCGATGATGAACTTGCGTTTGGGCGTGGCGAAGTAGCGGTAGGCCACGTCGATGGTGATCCCCTGCTCCCGCTCCGCCCGCAGGCCGTCGGTGAGCAGAGCCAGGTCCACATAGTCGTCTCCACGGCTGCGGCTGGCCTGCTCCACCGCCTCCAGCTGGTCCTGGAAGATGGCCTTGGAGTCGTAGAGGAGGCGGCCGATGAGGGTGCTCTTGCCGTCGTCCACGCTGCCGGCCGTGGTGAAGCGCAGCAGGTCCATGGCGGGGATGGGGGGCGCAGCATCCTGGGCCGGTGATGGTTGGTTTGGGATCTCGCGAGGTTTGGTCATAGGGTTTGGGAATGGGTGAAACTGGGGAACAGATATTTTTCTCTGTGGAGGCGTAGCGTCGCAGCGCCTGGGTCCATCTTACCCTTGTGGCTTCCCGGCACGTAGGTCACGTCTCCCGGCGTGACATCGTTGAGTCCATGTCCGGCCAGGAGACCGGACCTACCCTTCGTGCGGCTGCAAACCGCATTTACCCCTGTGGCTTCCCGCCACCGTAGGTCACGTCTCCCGGCGTGACATCGCAGGAGTTCGTGCGGTTCAAAACCGCACCTACCCCCGTGGCTCCACGCCACCGTAGGTCACGTCTCCCGGCGTGGCATCGTTGAGCCTATGTCCGGCCAGGAGACCGGACCTACCCCAGATCCACCTGACTGGCCCAAGCGCGGTTCTCTCGGTACCATTCCACCAGGGCCGCCATGCCCTGGCGGAAGTCCACCTGGGGGCGCCACCCCAGCAGGCGCTCGGCTTTGCCGATGTCTGCCCAGGTGTCCAGGGCGTCGCTCTTGTGCCGGGGGGCCTGGACCCGGTTGGCCTTCTTGCCCACCAGCTCTTCGGTGAGGGCGATGGCGTCGTTGAGCACCACGGGCGTGTCCGAGCCCAGGTTGATGATCTCGTAGCCCAGAGGCTTCAGCCCGGCGATGGTGCCCTGGGCGATGTCGTCGATGTAGGTGAAGTCTCGAGATTGCTGGCCGTCCCCGAAGACGGTCACCGGCTCCCCT
>JALSQZ010000163.1 GCA_026985055.1 Sedimenticola sp.
CGATGGTGCCTGGTGGGCCTTTGAGCTGCCGAAGAACAAGACCGAATGGCGCAGGAACTACGCCGTGAAGGATTCGTGGAACGACAACGGGTATTATGTGAAATACGAAGTCCCCGAGGGCGGGCTCAAGGCCTGGAAAGGGCCAGCAGCAGGGCAGGAATATCTTGAGCATGAAGGCGCCGAATTCTATTTGAGGGGTGGAAAAGCCCAGCTATACGTGGACCCGTCTGCCCTGAAGACAGAAGAGCTGACGATTGACCTGACCAACTGGCCGGAGCTGTGATGAATCCAGAATTGAGGAAGAAACTGCTGGAGCGGATGTTTTCGAGTCCGGAATACATGCGCCAAATGGCCGATTACTTTGACAAGGCCATGGTGGGTCTGCATGAATCGCTCGAATGGTTCGAGCAGCACCCGCCGCAGGATGTGGACTGGGAAAGTTGGCATATCTCGAACAAGCCGGAAGGCTGGCGGATGCGGGCAGTTCCCAATCTGGAGCGATTGCAAAGGGCGATACACGAAGGTATCGAGCGCGTCGAGAAAGGCGGTAGTGATGCCTTGATAAGAACAGCGGCCAACAACATCATGGCCCTCTCCCGTGACATGGACGTGCTCGGTGAGAAATGGTGGGATTACGTGCCCCAGGATATTGCCTTCAAATTTGGAAAAAACCTGGGGCAGGCCGAGCAAATGGCAGCAAATATATATCGGACCCTTGGCGGTGGATTTGCTGCCCGACCGGGCGCAATTCTGGACGAAGAAATCACTGGTCCCGTCGACGAACAGCAACTCCTGAAATACCTCAAGCCGGGCGAACACGCATAAACCTCATCAGTTTGCCAGACAGGAACCCGAATTCAACTACCAGCCCCTTTCGTCGAAGCTCCCTTCGAGGCCAACGTCTACGGCAGGCGCACCCTCCAGGGCGGGCTCGAAGGTGGAAAAGAACAGTTGTATATAGATACGGAAGCATTGCTCCAAAAACGATTACAGGTTGATCTGACCAACTGGCCGGAGCTGTAATGAACCCTGAACTGAAGAAAAAACTGCTGGAAAGACTGTTTTCCAGTGAGGCCTATTATCTCGAGATGATGGAATACTATACCGCTGCTCTGAATGCGGCGAAGGAAGCGCTGAATTGGTTCGAGCAACATCAACCAACCACAGAGAAGCCCGTCCTGGACAGCCTGCATGCATGGAAGATCAGGGTCATACCCAATATGGAGGGATATTTGAGCGGTAAAGAGGAGGACATCGAACAATATCGACTGGGAGATCCTGATTACATGGAGGGAACCGCATTCAATGTTATGTCGTTAAATCGAAACATTTCCCAGAATGTAAGTGAAAAGTGGTGGGATTACGTTCCACAAGAACTTCAGGATGCCTATTTCGATAATTTATACAAGGCCAGCAAAATGGCAGCAAATATATATCGGGCCCTTGGCGGTGGATTTGCTGCCCGACCGGGCGCAATTCTGGACGAAGAAATCACTGGTCCCGTCGACGAACAGCAACTCCTGAAATACCTCAAGCCCGGGGAACACGCATAGACTTCATGAGTTTGCCTGACAGTAACCCGAATTCAACCACCAGCGCAATCTCGTGGTCGGCGCTCCCTTCAAGATCTCCTTCTACGACAGGCGCATTCTCCATGACCGCCTCGCTGGCCAGGGCCGCGCCCGGCGAAGTGCGCAGGGAGCAATTCCGCCCATAATCTGCACCGTAGCGATTTGCTCGTTCCAGAAAGGAATTCGCCAATTTCATCGATGCCGAGCCGGTGGATCTGCC
>JALSQZ010000164.1 GCA_026985055.1 Sedimenticola sp.
ATGTTGGCGTTCTGGACCAGGTATTGATAGCGCTCCTCACTGGAGACCCGCGCCTCGCTGAGGCTCTTGATGAAGGGCAACCAGATCCAGACCCCGACGATGAACAGGGCCACGCCCCCGACCGGAGCGACGACATCTGTGAGAAACTGCAGGTAGGCCCTGTGTCCCTCACCCACAGACTGGGTGACCACCGGGATTCGGGCAAGGATGGAGAGTGTCAGGGCCGCAACCAGCAGGCTCAGACCCGCCTTGATCCATAACATGCCCCGGATGTACTGGTCGTCTTGCTCCGTTCCGGAACGCCGCAGCGAGACCAGCAGCACCCCGAGCAGCACCAAGAGGCCGATATCAGAAATGAGTCCGATCATGCGGAATACGGGTCTTCAGACAAATGTGTGGGTAGCCAGCATGGCTCCTGGGGGTGAGATTGTCGGCTAACCGGTAGAAGTAGGGCATCCCGCCCAATCTCTGAGAAGATGGAGTTGCGAGACAACCATCCAACAGAGACGGGAGGGCGGGATGCAACTCAAGACTATCCTGAATCGGGTCCAGAAGTTCAAATCTTTTGTGTACGGTCCCGTGCGCTGGGATGAATCAGCACGGGAACCCACCATCGAGGTGGAAGTTCAGCCCCGCAGGGGCAGTCGCCCGCTCTGCTCGGGCTGTTGCCGGAAACGGCCGGGCTACGACACGCTGGCGCAGCGGCGCTTCGAGTTCATCCCGATGTGGGGCATCAAGATGTTTTTCCTCTATGCGCCACGCCGGGTCAACTGTCCAACCTGTGGTGTCCGGGTGGAACGGATGCCCTGGGCCGAAGGCAAGCACCGCCTGACCGAAGCCTACGCCTGGTTTCTGGCAGGATGGGCGAAGCGGCTTTCGTGGAAGGAGGTGGCCGAGGCCTTCCGCACCAGCTGGGACCACGTTTTCAACTCGGTGGAGATGGCGGTGAACTGGGGCCGCGCTCACCAGGATCTGTCGGGGATTAAGGCGATCGGCATCGACGAGATCCAGTGGCAACGGGGCCATAAGTACCTGACTTTGGTCTACCAGATCGATGCGAGCTGCAAACGATTGCTGTGGGTCGGCAACAAGCGGAAGGTCAAAACCCTTCTGAGGTTCTTCCGCTGGTTCGGTAAGGAGCGAACGGCACAGCTGGGCTACGTCTGCTCCGACATGTGGAAGCCCTACCTGAAGGTGATCGCCAGAAAAGCGGGGGGCGCGCTCCACATCCTGGATCGGTTCCACATCATGGCGCACCTGAGCAAGGCGATTGATGAGGTACGGGCCGGCGAGGCGAAGGAGTTGAAGGAGAAGGGCTATGCTCCGGTACTGACGAAGAGTCGCTGGTTGTTGCTCAAGCGTCCGGAGAATCTGACCGAGAAACAGGAGACCAAACTGGCGGATCTGCTGCAGTACAATCTGAGATCGGTCAGGAGCTATTTGCTGAAAGAGGAGTTCCAGCTCTTCTGGTCGTACCAGTCGCCCTATTGGGCCGGAGAGTTTCTGGATAAATGGTGTACGAAAACGATGCGCTCGAAGATTGAACCCATGAAGAAAGTGGCTCGTATGCTGAGAAACCACCGGCCTCTGTTGTTGAACTGGTTCCGGGCAAAAAAGCAGTTCTCCAGCGGCATTGTCGAGGGCTTCAACAACAAAGCGAAACTGACTACCAGAAAAGCGTATGGGTTCAAGACCTATCATGCGGCGGAAATCGCTTTATATCATGCACTTGGATCGTTGCCCGTTCCGGAAACAGCCCACGAATTTTTCTGACGAGGCACAAAAAGGAT
>JALSQZ010000165.1 GCA_026985055.1 Sedimenticola sp.
TTTTCCCGGGATCTTTTCACCCAGCTTGCCCGAACGCCCTGCAAGCCGATGAATAACATCGGCTTTTGTCCGTTCGAACAATCCGGGCAAAAATCTCTCCGGGAAAATTCCGGATTCCGGTGCAATATTCGGGTTAGCGAAAATCCCGCGAATGCAGCGGTAATTCTCCCAATAGATGGTTGTAGTCGTACAACCGTCTGACGATGAGGTGCTGCACAGCTTCGGCACGCTGAATCTCTGCCCAGACTCCCAACAGTCTGGCTTTCAGCAACACCTGGCGCTGACGCTCGGCGAGATGCTTCCAGACAATGAGATTGAGAACGCCGGTTTCATCTTCCAGGGTAATGAACAGCGCATTGCCCTTTCCCGGTCGCTGCCGGTTGAGTACCAGGCCCGCAGTGCGCACCATCAAGCCTGAAGGACGACGCCCCACCTCTTCCGCGGGCAGAAACCGCAATCGCCCCAGTTCCGGACGCAACAGCGCCAGGGGATGACGCCGCAGACTCAGGCCCAGGTGACGGTAATCCGCCAGTACCTGGAAAGCTTCATCCGGTATCGGCAGATCAGGTTTCTTCTCGTGAACAGGGGCGGATTCCAGCAAGGGCCGTCTGGCTTCCACACCGGCTACGGCCCAGTTGGCCCGGTGGCGATCCGACTCCAGGGAAGCCAGGGCATCCGCCGCCGCCAGCGCCTTCAGATCTGCCGAGCCGATATTCGCCCGGGCAGCCAGTTGCTCCACATCGGAAAAACCGTCTTTCCCGCGTCCGGCCACCAGCCGCTCTGCGCCGCTTCGGGACAAACCCTTGATCATGCGCAGTCCCAGGCGCAACGCTCCGGATTCCAGATGGCAGTTCCAGTTACTGTATTGAACGTCCGCAGGCAGAACCTCGACCCCATGCTCCCTTGCATCCCGCACCAATTGCGCTGGCGCGTAGAAACCCATGGGCTGGCTGTTGAGCAAAGCACAGGCAAATACCGCCGGATGATGACATTTGATCCAGGCCGATACATACACCAGCAGGGCGAAGCTGGCGGCATGTGACTCGGGAAAACCATAGTCGCCAAAACCCTGAATCTGACGGAAGATGCGCTTTGCATAGGCTTCCGGATAACCGCGCTTGCGCATGCCATCCATCAGCTTGCGTTCCCAGACATCCATGCCGCCGCGCCGTTTCCAGGCCGCCATGGAGCGGCGTATCTGATCCGCCTCTCCCGGCGAGAATCCGGCGGCCACCTGCGTCAGGCGGATTACCTGTTCCTGAAAAATGGGCACCCCCAGGGTGCGCTCCAGCACGGCGCGCACTTCTTCCGAAGGATAATCCACCGGCTCCTGTCCCTGACGGCGGCGCAGATAAGGATGCACCATGTCACCCTGTATGGGGCCAGGGCGCATGATCGCGACTTCTATGACCAGATCATAGAAATTGCGGGGTCTGAGACGCGGCAGCATGGACATTTGCGCCCGGGATTCGATCTGGAACACGCCAACCGTATCCGCCCGGCAGATCATTTCGTACACTTCCGGATCTTCCGCGGGTATGTCCTGCAATTCCCTGTCCAGCATCACCAGGGAACGGCGGATGGCGCTGAGCATCCCCAGGGCCAGTACATCCACCTTGAGCAAGCCCAGCGCTTCCAGGTCATCCTTGTCCCACTGGATGATGGTGCGCTCCGGCATGGCCGCGTTTTCCACGGGCACCAGTTCATCCAGACCACTACGGCTGATGACAAAGCCCCCCACATGCTGGGACAAATGCCGGGGAAAGCCCTGCAATTCATTCACCAGCCACAAAAGCATTTTCATGCGCGGGCTGTCAGGATCGAAACCCGCTTCCCGCAGCCATTCTCCCCGGACTTCCCGGTAACTGCGCCAACCCGAGGCCGCCTGCGCCAATTGCTCCAGCTGCCCGGCTGACAGGCCCAGGGCCTTGCCTGCATCCCGCAGGGCGCTGCGTGGCCGGTAGCTGATGACCGTCGCCGCCAGAGCCGCCCGCTGCCGGCCATATTTTTCGTAGATATACTGGATGACTTCCTCACGGCGTTCGTGTTCGAAGTCCACATCGATATCCGGCGGTTCACCCCGTTCCCGGGAAATGAAGCGTTCGAACAACAGATTCATGCGCGCCGGGTCCACCTCCGTGATTCCCAGGCAGTAACACACCGCGGAATTGGCTGCGGAGCCGCGCCCCTGACAAAGAATGCCCCGCTGCCGGGCGAAGGCGACAATATCCCAGACCGTGAGAAAATAGGCGGCATAATCGAGTTCGGCAATCAACTCAAGCTCATGCTCGATCTGCCTTGCAACTTTTTCCGGGCAAGCTTCCGGCCAGCGCCGCCGCATACCTTCACGCACCAGCCGGCGCAGATATTCCTGGGCGCTGCTGCCGGGCGGGGTTACATCGTCCGGGTACTCATAGGCCAGTTCATCCAGAGAGAAATTGCAGCATTCGGCAATTTTCAGGGTCTGCTCCATGCATTCCCCAGGGTACAGCATCGCCAGATCGTCCCGGGAGCGCAGATGACGTTCACCATTGACCAGGGCACGCCACCCCAGTGCATCGATGCTGCAGCCATGCCGAATGGCCGTTAGCAGATCCCGCAACACCCGCCGTCTCCGCCGGTGCATGAGGACATGCCCCACGGCCACCAGCGGCAGGGCATGACATTCAGACAGCCGCCGCGCCTGCTCCAGCAGGGCCTCATCCCGTCCCTCACGCAGCAGGCCCAAAGCAAGCCAACCCCGCTCGCCAAAGCAATCCCGAAACCAGCCCGCCCAAACCTCTTGGGGCCAGCGGGGCAGTAACAATGCCAGGCAGTCCTCCAGCCCCTGTTCCACATCGGCCCGATACAGTTCATACTGACCCTTGTCCGCCCGGCGTCGCCCCCGGGTAATCAGACGACAAAGCTGTGCATAGCCCCGGCGGTTACGCGCCAGCAGCACCAGACAGGGACCGTCGGCCAGACGGATCTCCGTACCTGTAATCAGTTTCAGGTCATGGCGTTTGGCTTCCTGATGGGCACGCACCACACCCGCCAGACTGCACTCATCGGTAATCGCGAGCGCCGCATAACCCAGTTCCGCCGCCCGGGCCACCAGTTCCTCCGGATGGGAAGCGCCACGCAGAAAGCTGTAGTTGCTGATGCAATGCAACTCCGCATAAGCGCCAGCGCGGGATGAACAGCTGTCCATCACCGGATACCGGAACCATGATCAGCAACAGAACCTGTTTTCATTCGAAAACACCCTGCAAAAACCACTGACCGCTGCGCCGGTCCCGATACACCCACAGCTCCTGACCGGCGGGATTGCGCGCCCGGTAATAATCCCGGGTCACATCCTCGCCATCCCACCAGCCGGTTTCGACGCGCCGGGAAAAGGCAGACAACTGCAAACAGCCTTCATGCCAGGGACGACCATTGCGCTGAGGCAAACGCCGGGGACGGGGCAGCAGCCACAAGGGATCATTACCTTCCCCTTTCAGGGGTTCTTCAGGGCCGGCAGCATCACCGCTGGCAGGCAGCGCCTCGCGGAAACCCCAGCCCTTTTCCGGCCGATGATCCGACACGCTCCGCAATCCATGCACGGCCTCTTCTCCCAGGCGCGCGCGCAAACGTTCCAGAAAACCCTGGTCTTCATGCTGCTGCGGGACGAAAAGATCTTCGTGGATTTTGTCTGCGGCCTGCCAGTCATCCACTCTCAACTCCATTTCCACCACGGCCTCGGGCAGTTGCAGGCGCTCCAGATGCTGGCGAAGCAATTCCAGAAAATGTTCCGCCCGCTTATCGGGCCTGAGCATGCCTTGCTCCAGTTGCGAAGGCGGCGCTTCCCGATGCAGAAAGCGCCAGTGCAGTTGCTGGGTCACGGCATCCCGGCCATGCAAAAAATCGCTCAGGGAGTTCAGCAGGCGCCGGGCGGGAAATTGCAGAACCTGTGCCTGGTCAATCTCCGCCAACAGCAACAGAGACTGCTGAAAATGTTCTGGCGGTTGCCACAAGGGACGCGGATCCGGCATTCGTCCCAACAGACGATCCAGCAACAGAACCGCTTCCTGCCCCACCCTGCGCGCCAGTTCCGGCCGGGGCAGTTCCAAGGCTTCACCAATAGTGGACAGGCCAATTCCCTGCATCAAGGTCAACAATTTCCTGTTCCGGGTCAGATGCGCCAGGGAAATATCTCTCAATACGCCCTGAAGATTCTCCGTTCGTCTCACCCGGGTTCCCGGTCGCAGGCGCGCGAGCAAAGCCGCTGCCCCGGGAGAAGGCGCCAGGGCATGATATTCCACGGCAGCAGGCGCCCGGGGATCATTGCGGAGCTTTTCCAGCAAAACATCGATCCCGCCAAAAAGTTTCGCGCTGCCGCCCACTTCCAGGAGCAACAGGAGAGGATCAAAACTGATACGCGAACTGTAATTCCAGGCCCAGCTGGCAATCGTTTCCAGGCGTTGTCGCTCCCGCTTGTCGTCCCGCTCATGCAGGAGCAGGCCCGGATACAGTGCCAGAGCCGCATTCAAGGCCATGCCTGGTCGCACTCCCTGCTGTCGGGCAGAAGCATTGCAGCGGTCGATGATGTCCCATCCCTTTTGGCGCCGGATCACTGCCACAGGCGCGCTCTCCTCCCCACTCCAGAAAACATCCAGGGGCAGATCCGGAAAATAAAGAGCCAGCCATTGCATCACAGCAACAGCCTCCTTCCGCCCCAACCCGCCGGACGCTTGTGTACCTGCACTTCCAGTTTTCCTCCCGATGGCTGAACTTCCAGACGCAAGGCAGCCGTGGAGGATTGCCCCAGTGCTTTCCGGGAACGGAACAATACGCCCAGACAGTCGCCTTCTTCCGCCGCCAGTTGCAGTCGCCGGGCCTGAGCATTGGAAACAGACCGGGGCCACAACATCACCGCCGCACAATTGCCGGAACGCAAGGCCTGCTCCGCCGCCCACAGACCCTGATTCGCATCCCGTCCACGGATGAGCAGTATCCGGGAAACATCTAGGCCCCGTGCTGTCAGGGCCGGAACATAAGGCAGCCAGGGAGCATCCACCCAGGCCAGCCAGCGGGACTTTCTGCTCAGTTTCGCCAGTACCGGCAGCAACAGGGACAGCCCCGGCCCCTGGGACAATATCTCCACCAGAGCGCCCCTGGGCCAGCCACCACCAATGCTCTCGTCGAGACGCTCAAAACCGCTGGGCAGCACGGCCCTGGCGGTTGGCAAGGGCCCGTTTCTGCCCCGCCAGAGCAAGCCCTGCTGCAACAGCTCATCGAGATTTTTTGTTACTTCCGCTCCCATTTCCGAAAAAACCAATCTGACCATGATAGAGAGCATTTCGAAAAATCGAGATGCTCATGCGCACAAAGAGAAAATTCCACGGAAGGAATTTTTCGCAACCCAATATAGAACCAATATAGAACATATGCGGCAAAAAAACACCCTCCAGGTAGCAGGAAAACACCTTTTTCGCTTCTGCAAGGAAGCTCCCTGCCTGAATCACTCCGCCAGCCACATCATCATTGGCAGGGTAAACACGGCAAGCAATACCTGCATCGTAATCAGATTGGCCATGAGAGGCGCATCTCCTCCCATTTGTCGGGCGAGGATGAAGGAAGAGGCCGCCGTGGGCACGGCTCCGGCAATGACCGCCACGGTACGCGCCACTCCCTCTATGCCGAACAGCCAACAACCGAGAAACATGAGTCCGGGCATGACCAGCAGACGCATCATGGAACCAAAACCCACCAGAATACGGTTCTGCAACACCAGGTGAATATTCAACCCCGCCCCCACGGTCAACAGTCCCAGTCCCAGAGCACCACCACCCAGGATATCCAGCACATCGTACAAAGGTTCCGGCAGGCTAATGCCGGCAAGGTTCAGGAAGGCTCCCATGGCGCAGGCCAGAATGAAAGGGTTGCGCAACAACTTACCCGACACATCCTTCAAATTGCTGTCTGTCGTACCAAAATGCGCCAGTACCGCGACATTGATGATGTTCAGGGGCGGAATGATTACGGCCATGGTAATGGCCATCCAGCTCACCCCGGCATCACCGTACAACAGGCCGACGATGGAGAGGGCAATGAAACCATGCCAACGGGTTGCCCCCTGAAACAGGCTGCTGAAGGCTGCAGATCCTACGCCAAAACGCTGCAACAGAGGATGAAACAGCAACAGCAAAAGACTCATGGCACCAATGGCAAACAGCAAGGCGCCGGAAAAACCCAAAACCTGGCTTGCCCCCAGTTTTGCCGTGGCCAGGGTCTTGACCAGCAGTACGGGAAACAATACGAAATAGCACAGGTTCTCGAATCCTCGCCAGGCAGCTTCCTCGAACACGGGCAAACGCCTCAGCAGCACTCCCAGGAGGATGATGAGAAATACAGGCAACAGGGCACCAATGACGGAAATCATTTTTCCGCAGCCTTGCTCCCACCATGATGAGATGACAGATCCCGAATGAAATCCTCCGCCAGCGCCCGATAGATGGGCTGCGGATTGATGAGTTTGGAAATGCCGTCCGCAATCAGGGCCACGGCCATTACCGGCAACAGGATGCTCTGATTGTCTGTCATTTCCATGATGATGATCACTGCCGTCAGGGGCGTCTGCACCACACCGGTGAAATAGGCGGCCATGCCCAGCAAGGCTACCGTGGCCACAGTCACATCCGGCAGCCACTGGGAAAGCTCCGCTCCCAGGCCGGCGCCAATGGACAGGGAAGGCGCGAAGATACCGCCAGGGATGCCACTCCAGTAGGACAGCAGGGTAGCCAGGTATTTGAAGATCGGATAGCCTTCGGAATCCAGGCCTATGCCCATGAGGGCGGTCTTGGCTTCGGTATAACCCGTTCCCCAGGTCTGCCCGCCAGACATCAGGCCGATGGCCGCCAGCAATACGCCGATGACCAGCGCCAGCAGATAGGGATGACGGCTGCGCCAGGGACGCAGGAAACGCCCCCCATACACCAGGAACGCACTGAAGGAGCCACCTGCCAGCCCACCCGCCACACCACAGAGAATCACGGCGGAAAAAATCTCGGGGAACTCTGCCTGCGCGAAAACCGTGCCGAAATAAGCATAGTTGCCATTGATGGCCAGTGCGGTGATGCCCGCGATGATCACCGCGGTGAATACCGTGCCATTGGTCTTTTCCTCGAAATTCTTGGCCATCTCCTCTATGGCAAACATGACGCCCGCCAGGGGGGTATTGAAGGCCGCCGCCAGTCCGGCCGCCCCCCCAGCCAGAATCAGCCCGCGACTGATGTCGTGATGAGGGAAACGGGCAAAGCGGGTCAGAGCGAAGGAGATGGACGCCGCGATGTGGATGGTCGGCCCTTCCCTTCCGATGGAAGCGCCACAGAGCAGGCCGAGCACGATCATGATGCCCTTGCCAAAGGCTATGGGCAGGGACAGCAGCCTGTGACGCAGGTGCTTGTGCCGTTTGATGTGCAAGGCGGCAATGGCCTGGGGAATGCCACTGCCTTCCGCTCCCACAAACAGATTACGGGTCATCCATATGATGAACACCAGCCCAGCGGGAGTAATCAGAAAAGGCAACCAGGGGCGGGCATCTATGGCGTGCAGAAAAGTCTCGCTGGCCCAGTCACTGCCCATGGCCAACAGGCTGGCGGCGATGCCCACGAGAATGGCGCCCATGAGGAACACGGCCCGGGTACGCCATACACGCCGGGACATGAGCTGCCTGCCGGATTGTCGGAGCCGCTTGCGATACATGTCGGATTGATGCAAAGGGATGTGATGTAAGGCTTCATTATCCGCCAGATGGTGGGAAAGGCAATGACTCAGCTCAAATCAAAAAAACCATTCATGGCAATTTTTCCCTCACACCATTAAAATACGCGCCACCTGACTCACGGGGATCCCGATTTTTGAGGATGTCCTCACAAGATTTTTCATCATCTGAATTTACTGGAGAATTCCACAATGAGACTGATTCTTTTGGGCGCCCCCGGCGCCGGCAAGGGTACCGTTGCCAAAATGCTGACCGCCATCGACGGCTCCGTACAGATTTCCACCGGCGACATCCTGCGCGCCGCGGTCAAGGAAGGCACCGATCTGGGCAAGGAGGCGCAAGGCTACATGAGCCGTGGCGAACTGGTGCCTGACGCGCTGATCATGGGCATCATGGGCGAGCGCCTGCTGGAAGACGACTGCAAATCCGGCTTCCTGCTGGACGGTTTCCCGCGCACCATTCCCCAGGCCGAAGCCCTGAAGGAGCTGCTGACCAAACTGAACATCGAGCTGGACGGTGTGGTCAATCTGAACGTACCCCGCGACGTGATTCTGGATCGCCTCACCACCCGTCGCACCTGTGAGGACTGTGGCGCCATCTACAACGTAAAGAGCAATCCACCCAAGGTGGAAGGCGTATGTGACAAGTGCGGCGGCAAGGTCGTACAGCGCGAAGATGAAACCGAAGAAGCCATTTCCAAGCGCCTGGATGTGTTCAATGAACAGACCGCGCCTCTGGTAGGCTTCTATGAAAAAGAAGGCATGCTCTGGGACATCAATGCCACTTCCAGCGACGAAGTGGTTGCCGTGATCAAGGAGAAGCTGGGCATCGCCTGATCCCTTCCCTGATCGATTTTCCCCCAGGCCGCCAACAACCTGTTGGCGGCTTTTTTATTTTTTCAAAATACCCTGATCTTTCATTGCAGGAGCAGATATGGGGAGGGATTGCCGAACCGTCGCCACATCATCTGCCGGTGGAGCTACAGACATGCCGGAAGCCATCGGCTCGCGGTTTTCCACTGCAGAAGGTGAAACGGGAACCGCAGCACCGTCCGCAGGGGGGCGCAGCGTCCCTTCCAGAGGTTGATGCAAAGGCGAAACCGGCCTGCTGATCTCGCGCATTTTCAAGGTCTTGTTTTCCTTCTTCGGTTCTGGCGGCACGACACTCTCTTCCATCGCTTCCAGATCCTTCTGTTCCTTCATGGGGCGCCAGCCATGTTCCGGTTTGTCGGATATCGGCGCTTTCACATCGTCAATGGGAACGCTGGGCGGCGGCACCACTTCCACGGGTCTGCCCCTTTCCATGGGCTCCGGACGCAATTGCCCTGGCTGCCGGGCTGATTCCTCCTGTTTCTTTCCCTGGTAGTAATCCGCATTGGGCCAATCATCGCCAGGCGGCCTGATCAGCTCTTGCCTGAATTGATGGGTGGAAGGTTTACGATAGCGTTGTAGCTGCTGATAATCAGGATAGGGGCGCAGCCCCTGCCCCGTGGTGCTGTACCATTCCGGCTTGCCATGGCTGGTGCCGGGATATACACCGCCAGGAGGTGGCCAGTTGATGGAGCCCGGACCTTCCGCCGAGGGGTAGCCTCCCTCCCCCAACACCAGTCCGGGAGCCACCAGGCCAAGCATCATTACACCAACAGCCGTTATACGCATTTCTCCTCCTCCTGCCCGCAGCGGGTTTTCCGAATTTACCACAAAGGCGGCTGTTCATGCATCCGTGGCAATCCCCCGAACAAGCGACCGCTTCAGCACCCCGCCAGAGGATCATCCGGATCCACGCCTTCCATAAAGGGCAGATGCCTTTCACGATGAGTCAGCTGATAGACCAGGCCAATCCAGTTGGCCACCACCGCCTCGGCGGTATCATGCCAGATATTGTCGATACGACCCGCCACCAGCCTTTCCGGAAATTCGGGCAGTTTCTCTCCAGCCTCTCTGGCTCGCTGCAGACGCCAGGCATATTCATCGAATATGGCCTTTTGCTGCAGGCTGAAATAATTGTCCGGCATGGGCGGATATTCTGTCAGCTCTCCCGCCATCCAGCGCAGCACCTCACGCTTGTACTCCTTGAGCAAAGATACGGTGTCATATTCCGGATGCCCCTGAAAAAATACAAAGCGCAGGCCGTCCGGACTGGTGGCCAGATGCACCCCAATCTCCTCGCTTTCTACCAGCACCCGCAGATCCGCCGCATGAAACTGTTCCGGCGTCACCGCATTCCAACGGGAATGCGGCACATGAAAACAACTGTTCACATCCCCCACCAGGGGATGGGTCTTGTCCACCACCCGATGCGGAAATACACCCCAGATCTTCCTCTCCTGAGGCTGGCGCTGTTGTCCATAACGAAATTGCAGTACCGCGTGCGTGGCAAGACAGGAACACAGGGTGGAGGTCACATTCTCCCAGGCCCAGTCGATCACCCTGATCAGCGGCTCCCAGAACGGCTGATTGGCCAGTTCCGGACCCGTGACATTGGCGCCGGTGATGATCAGGGCATCCAGTCCCTGCTCGCGGATCTCGTCGAAACTTTCATAATAGGCATCCACATGCGCCTGCGCTTCGGAACTGCGCGGCAGTTCCGGCAGGGTAAAAGGATGCACATAGAACTGTGCGATGGGATTACTTTCTCCCACCAGACGAAAGAACTGGCGCTCGGTGGCCGCCAGCGCCTTGTCCGGCATCATGTTGAGCAGTCCGACATGCAGCTCGCGGATATGCTGGTGCATGGCGCGCCCGGAGGGCAGCACCAGCAAACCTTCCTCACGCAGCCGGGCAAAAGACGGCAGTTGGTTGTGGGCAACCAGAGGCATCAGTCTTCCTCCCTGGCAATGGCCGTTTCCAGCAACTGCAGAAATCCGGCCTCGCTCTTCACCTGGGACAACTCCCTTGAAGTCACTGTATAGCCCTCTTTGGCAATCTTTTCGTAGCGTGGAATGCGCGAGTGGAACAGGCGCGGGAATACCCAACGGGTAAAATCATCCGGATCCATTTGCGCCGCATACTCCAGCTGCTGTTCCCGCAGGTAGATATCCAGTTGCTCCAGGAGGAACTCGGGGCGGTAGTAAAGGGGCTTGGGAGCCGACTGGGCGCGGGCAATGAGTTGCTTCTCCTGCTCTTCATCAGTGATCTTGATGTACAGAATCAGGGTATGTTCAGCGAGCAGCTCCACGACACCAGGCTCATCCAGCTCACACAGGCTGCCACCCATGTCATTGATGAAATGCTTGTATCCATAGACTTCCTGCGCCTTGCGAATGAAGTCAGGCACATCCCTTACGGCGGCAATCTCGGCTTCCCGGTATTGGGCCTGGCGACGGACAAAATCCTCCAGCGGCACCCCGCCCAGCTCCGGGTTCCCCAGCTTCCCGACAAAACTCAGCACCGGCCCCAGATCATCCACCTTGATATTGTTGCGAATGTAGATCCAGTCCTTGCGCAGCAGATCACGCAAAAACGGCTGGCGCATGGCCTGCGCCTTGACCAGATCCAGAATCAGCTCATCCAGATAACGGGTGCCAATACGGTAGTCGCCGGAATAGTGGAACCAGTCATGCTGGCGCAACATGTTGGAGATATAGGTCTTGCCCACACCGGACATGCCCAGCAGGGTGATCTTCTTGTGCTCCCAGTTGCGGAAGGTTTCAGGAGTGAACTTCATGCGTTATCCAAATACGGGGCTGATGCCGTATTATGCTATTTATGACTGGGCAAGTGAATCCGTACCGGAAAATTCTGGGCTGGCTGGGAAAGCAGATGGAGGACATGCGCCTGCATCTGGCCCGGCCCGATGCCCTCATCCAGTTGGCGCTGCTCGGCCTGCTTACCGGTCTGCTCGCCGGCGGGGTCATTGTTCTGTTTCGGGTGCTGGTGGAAAACATTCAGAATCTGGTTCTGTATGGCAAGGGAGCGGACGCTTTCGAAACCCTCTCTCTGCTGGAACGCTTTACCTATCCGCTTCTGGGCGCCATTCTGCTGGCCCTGATGTTCCGCTGGTTCGCCAAGGGCCTGTATGTGCTGGGAGTGGCCCGGGTGCTGGAGCGCATGGCTTATCACCAGGGGCACCTGACCACGCGTGGCTTCCTGCTGCAATTCCTGGGGGTAGCCATTGCTCTGGTGAGCGGACATTCCGTGGGACGCGAGGGCGCGCATATCTTTCTCGGCGCAAGCACCGGCAGTCTCCTCGGACAGAAGCTGGAATTACCCAACAACGCCGTGCGCACCCTGGTGGGCTGCGGGACGGCCGCCGGCATTGCCGCCTCTTTCAACACTCCCCTGGCAGGGGTGATCTTCTCCCTGGAAGTCATCATGATGGACTACCAGCTGGCAAGCTTCATTCCCGTTATCCTCAGCGCGGTTACGGCCACCGTGGTGTCCAATATGGCGCTGGGCAATGCCGCCGTATTCAGCGTCCCCCTGATGGAACTTGCCAGTCTGAAGGAAATCCCCCTGGTGATCATGCTGGGCCTGCTCAGCGGCGCCCTGGCGGCTGGTTTCATTCGTCTGGTGCGCGGCATTGCCAGCCAGGGAAAAAGCTGGCCCATCGAAGGACAAATGCTGGCCGCCGGGCTTTCCACCGCACTGTTGGGAATGTGGATACCGGAAATCATGGGCATAGGTTATGACACCATCAACCTGACCCTGGTGGGCGGGTACGGCGCAGGTATTCTGTTACTCATGGCCGGTGCCAAGCTCATCGCCACCAGCATCTGTTCTGCCCTGAACGTGCCCGGAGGAATGATCGGGCCGTCATTCTTCATCGGCGCCACCCTGGGGGGCGGCTTTGGCCATATTCTTGCTCACTGGCTGCCCGGCCTGGAGATACAACCCGGCATCTATGCCATGCTCGGCATGAGCGCTGTCATGGGCGCCAGCCTGCAGGCGCCCCTGGCGGCGCTCACCGCCCTGCTGGAGCTGACGGACAACCCGCAGATCATCATGCCCGGCATGCTCGTGGTGGTCATCGCCGGACTCACCGCAAGTGAAATCTTTGGTCAGGAATCGCTGTTCCTCACCATGCTCAAGGCCAAGGGACTGGACTATCGCCAGCACCCCGTACTCGCAGCCTTGCGCCGGGTTGGCGTGGCCAGCGTCATGGACAAGAGCTTTGTCCGCAGTCAGCGCCTGATCACTCTCGAAGAAGCAAGGAAACTGATAGAAGGAAAGCCCCGCTGGATTGTCATCGTGGAAGACAGGAAACCGCTTTCCATTCTTTCCGGCATTGCTTTGGCCGGGTACCTGGAAGCACACCACGACGGTGAACTTCAAGACACTGCCGATCTTCCTCAAACATCGAATCAGACAGATTCGCAAGCCCTCGTCGATCTGCTCACCATCCCGGGAAAACGCCTGGAGCTGGCGCCGATACAATTGCATGAAACCCTGCAAGAAGCACTGGAGCGGCTGGACAGGGGAGAAGGAGAAGCACTCTATGTAAGGCGCATGTCCGCGCCGGGGATCTGGCGCATCTATGGCATTCTAACCCGTGAACAGATAGAGTCTTCGTACCGCCTATGACGACTCCACGACGACAGTACCCCCAACAAGACGCGCTTCCATTTCCGACGCCGACAAGGGCTTGTCAAACAGAAAGCCCTGCATGTAATCACAGCCGATCTCCTGAAGAAACAGGCGCTGCTCTTCGGTTTCCACACCTTCGGCAACCACCGCTATCCCCAGGCTATCGGCCATGGCGACAATGGCCGTGACCAGGGAAACATCATCCCGGTCATCCGGTATGTCGCGAACGAAACTGCGATCCACCTTGAGCGTATCCACGGGAAAACGTTTCAGATAACTCAGGGAGGAATAGCCGGTGCCAAAATCATCGACCGCCAGTTTTACACCACAGTTCTTGAGTGAATACAGCCACTCTGTGGCCTGATCAGACTCCCTGAGCAACAGATTTTCCGTAATCTCCAACATCAGATACTGGGGATCCAGCCCGCTTTCCCGCAAAACGCGTTCCAGGGTTTTGCTGTTGAACCCCTTTTCTCGCTGCCGTGCAGACAGGTTCACGGAAAGACTGATGAATACCTGATGCCGTTTTTGCCATTGCCGGATCTGTCGACAGGCCTCGGCGAATATCCATTCGCCAAGTTCACTGATGAGGCCGCTTTCTTCCGCCAGGGGAATGAACTGGTCGGGACCGATCATCCCATGAACCGGATGCTGCCAGCGCATCAGGGCTTCCACACCGACCATTTCATTGCTGTATGCCTCAATGATCGGCTGATAATAGACCCGCAGCTCACCATTCCCAACCGCATTGCGCAGGTCCTGCTCCAGCGCCACATGACGCTTTACCCGATCCTGCATTTCCTGTTCGAAGAACTGGTAGTGATTACGTCCTCTGGCCTTGGCCTGATACATGGCCATATCGGCATTGCTGAGCAGGCTTCCCACCATGCTGTCCTCGTCCTGATTTTCGGCATCCACATCTGCGGGAAAGAGCGTGATGCCAACACTGGCGCCGATGGAAATCTTTCGCTCGCCAAGAGTGAAGGGTCTGGACAGCAGATCGATGATCTTTTGTGCTATGGCAGCTGCGGCATCCGCGCTGTTCACACCCAGCAACAGGACCACGAATTCATCACCACCAAAACGGGACACCGTATCTGCCTGCCGGAGTTCCGTTTCCAGCCGCTCTGCCGCCGCCTTCATCAGTTCATCACCCACCACATGCCCGTACAGGTCATTCACTGCCTTGAATCGGTCCAGGTCGATGAACAACACGGCAAACTCCACTGTGCTACGCCGGGCAAGCAAGGCATTCTGGCGCAACCTGTCCATGAGCAAGGTGCGGTTGGGCAGACCGGTGAGCAGATCGTAATTTGCCTGATAGAGGATTTTCGCCTCATTGGCACGACGCTGGGTAATGTCCTCCTTTACCCCGATATAGTAGGCGATCTTCCCTTCATCATCCCTTACCGGCGAGATGCGCGCCGACTCCCAGTAATAGCTGCCATCCTTGCGCTTGTTGTGAAACACGCCCCGCCACTCCTTTCCGGCACTCAGTTGGCGCCACATATGGGCATAATCTTCCTTGCTTTTGTCACCGCCCTTGAGAATGGAAGGCTTCTGTCCTATGGCTTCTTCCCGGGTGTAGCCTGAAACTTCTTCAAACTTTGGATTGACATATTCGATGACCCCCTGGGTATCCGTGATGACTACCGAGGCAGGACTCTGGTCCAGAGCGCGTCCGAGCTTGCGCAGTTCCTGTTCCGCCTGCTTGCTACTGGTGATGTCCGTGCGTACACAGACCATACCCCCTTCCTTGGTGCGGCGGTTACTTGCCAGATACCATTTCTCCCGGCCCACCCGTTCTACATGATACGGCTCTGTCGAACGAGGTGGGATTCCTTTTTCACAGGAAAGAGGCTTGGCATCCATGCCGGTGCAGGAAATTTTAGAAGCATTCAGCTCACACATGGCTTCGAAAGTCAGCCTGGTCTTCAGGGGCTTTTCCAGCCAGGGGTAAAAAGAAAGGAAAGTCGCATTCCACAAGACCAGTTTCCCCTCGCGGTCGAACAGGGCAAAGGCTTCGCCCAGGCTTTCTACCGCATCCTGCAGGCGGTCCCGGGACTGTTCGGCCACATGCCGGGCCCTGGCCAGGCCATTCAGGGTTTTCCACAGCCAGGCCAACAACAGCAATACGACCGAAAGGAGCACTACCCCAAGCCACAAAGCGTTGCGGTCGTCTTTCTCGCGCTGCGCAACAACAGCCTCGCGCAGTCGGGCATGCCTGGCCTTGATATCCAGGGAGGCAATCTCCTTCTGCAAATCGCCGATCATGGCGACATTGCGCAGGATCACTTCCACATGACGCAACAATCTGCCGATCTCCGGATTCGTTTCCCCCTGTTCTTTCAGCTGTTCCAGGGTTTTCCGAATACTGTCAACCGTCATCTTGTCAGGGAACAGATAATGGGTGTAGACATCCACCGGCAATGAATACAGCTTGTCATTACGCCCGGCTTTCACCGGCAGCTGATTGCTGACCTCCAGCAAATCAGGAAGATAGAGCAAGCTGTTTCTGACCTGCGCCACATGAGACTGGATGCGCTCCACAAGCTGGCGCTTGCTCTGCAGCGCAGAGAGATAGTCTTGCAAGCGGGAGGAAAACAAGCGCGCATAGCGATCCCCGAGGAAGGCATCCTGCTGCTGCACCTTCTGTGACAACTCACGGATTTTCTTGCTCGACTGGATCAGGGAATCATAGTGCGGCAGATGAAAGGAAATAATCCGCTCCATCTCTCTCTCCAGCCGGATATCCTGTTCCTGTATCTGAAAAAGCAGGTCATACAGCCGGCTGCGCTCCTTGAGCAATTGGAATTGGTCATACAGATAGAAGGACGACAGGATCACGAGCACCAGAACCAGCAGCATCCCTCGGCGAATATCCGGACGCCTCATTCAGCGACCTCGAGCAATGGGTGTTGTCCCGCAAGAGCATGAAGGAAAGCCTTGATATCCTGAACATCCCGGGAAGGTATGTCGCGCCCCAACTGATAGCGCCCCATGACGACGATGGCTTCTTCCAGGGTCTTCGCGCTGGCGTCATGAAAATACGGTGCTGTCCAGACGGCCAGGCGCAAACTGGGAACCTTGAAGACATGCATGTCATCCTCTCTGCCCGTCACATTGAAACGCCCCTTGTCCACCTTGTTCAATGGTGTTTTTCGATCATTGAAGTAATCACCCATGACGCCCATGGAAGCATAGATATTGCCACCCACGGCCTGTCCCTGATGACAGGCGATGCACCCATAGTTCTTGAACAGCCTGTACCCCCGCAACTGCTGTTTGCCAAGTGCGCTCTTGTCCCCCTTCAGCCATCTGTCCATGGGAGAATCCAGGGCAACCAGGGAACGCATGAAATCCGCCAGCGCCCGGGAAATGCCATGCCGGCTGATGCCTTCCGCGGGAAAGGCTTTTCCGAATGCGCTTGCCAGAGACTCATCCTTTTTCAGCCGTGCAATGACTTCCGGCCAGTTGCCGCCCATCTCCAGGGGATTTTGCAACGGAAAGCTCACCAAAGACTCCAGGGTGGCGGCACGCCCGTCCCAGAAGTAGGAGATATGAGTGTTGAGGTTGTACACCGTAAGAGCATTGATTTTTCCCAGCTGCCCGCGAATTCCCACGGACACCGGCATGTTGTCACTGCCGCCAAGCGCCAGCTTGTGGCAATGTGCGCAGCTTACGGTGTTGTCCCCGGACAGGCGCGGATCATGGAAGAGCTTTTCTCCCAGGGCCACGATTTCGGGATCCAGCCCCGAAACCGGCTGCAATGGCTGAATGGGCTCTATGACGGACGCCCCTCGCGCGTTCGCAAACAAGCCGGCAACCAGCAATGCCCAGCTTCGTCTCAACAAGCTATGCCCAATATTGCCGATTTTCATCCTTCACTTGCAAATGGCATGCAAACCCCTTTTCCATTCATCTCCCTATCCTTTCAGCGGTCTCATCACAGCTATCTATATATTTCATTTCCGGCCACATATCAATCCCGGGTCTGTCGGAAACCCCGTTGATCATGTATCCGCCGGCATGCCCTGATCCAGCTATCTTTTCCCGGTACCGCGCCTTTCCCCCAGTTCGTACAATATCAGCCCGGACAGAATCAACAGGGTTCCGGCCAGCACCATCCAGGTCAACTTTTCTTGATTGAGCCAGCGTCCCAGCCAGAGTGCGATAATTGGTGTCACCAGGGTAAGCAAGGCAACCCGGGTGGCATCCACATGCCGAAGCACATAATAGAAAGCGCCAAAGCCAAGCACCGTTGCCACCGATCCCAGATACAAAATGGAAAGAGCGGCCTTGAGGGGAACCGTCTCCGGCCACTGGCCATCCGACAACCACCAGCTCAACAGGTACAGGGGCACTGCCACGACCAGGGCGCCGGCGGTAATCTCCACACCATTTCCCTGCCAGCCCAGCGCCTTGGTCCAGACCGTGCTGATGGAATGCAGGGTTACGGAAACCATCAGGGCGGCTACACCCAGCCAGGCAGTGGGAGAAAAATGCAGGCTGCCCCAGAAAACCACCACCAGTCCGGAAATCCCGAGAATCACGCCAAGCAGACGTACACCGCTCAGCGCCTTCTCTCCCAGAAAACGTCTTGCCATGACCCCCGTCATGATGGGCGTCAGACCGAACAGCACCGAAATCCAGCCCGAAGGGATGTATTGCGCTCCCCAGTACACACAGATCATTGCGCCAAATATGCCCAGTCCGGCCGCGAGGTAGGTCTGCAGCGCCTTTCTGTGGGTATGCAAGGACAAGCCCATGAAACGCAGCAGCAGCAGACTGATGAACAAACCGATCACCATCCTGGAAGTTACTCCGAACAGATAATCGACCTCCGTGGCACTCCACTGAATGGACAGGGGAGTGGTACTCCAGATCATCATCACAGCCAGATAGCTGGCCTGAATGCGCCGCTTCAGTTCCATGCACAGATCCGATTATCGTTTACAATAAATAGCTTTATGTTTATAATGTTAATCATTGATAAATAATGTTTTAATTTCCAAATATCCCGCCTGCAGAAGGGTTTTTCGCGTCCTGCGGACTTGAACCAGACGGCTACTTCGGGCAACCTTACCGGTTCATTGTCCAATTGAACAGCGGTCAGTTCCCGATGTTTCCCCGAATCTCGATTTCGGGTTTCGCGGTGCTACCCGGAGGTAAAGAGATCATGGATCTCCAAAGGGCTCTCGGTCTGGGGCAGCCAGACACAAGCGCAAAAAAAGAACGAAAAAAGCTGCACATGTACATCAACCTCAAGCTCGCCTCTTCCGGCCAGCCTACCTGTGCCGACGGCTATGCCACGGCTTTTCTCTCCACCGCAGATGATCTGTTGCGCACCTACCGGGAAAAAAACCGGCTGCTCACAGATTACCGCTGCCCGGTGGACCAGCGCATAGAAAACTATCTCCAGGACTATCTTGGCGACCTGGGCATGGAAGTTCCTCGCCTGCCCAGCAATACCTTCGTCCTGGATCGTCACGGCGTGGCCAGGGAACTGTCCCTGCCCATGGGCAAGGATGAATTCAAGTCCGATATTGTATCCAGTTATCGGGTGAAGCAGGGTGTGCTGCACAATCCGGCCAGCGACCGGCGCACCACCAAGGGCTCTTTCCACATCGCCGAGGGTGGCCTGCCGATTCCCGGCGACAAGAAAGCCGTCCCCCGGGAGGTTTTTGCCACCATGCTCAGTCGGGCCATGAATCCCCCGGAGTCCCTGCTTACCATTCCTTTCACCGCAGAGGAAGAAACTCCGGCACGCATGTTCGTCTCCCTGTTGCTGCGTCCCGTGGTTTGTCCGGAAATTCCCGGCATGGATGCGGAAAAAACCATGGAAATCCGCTTTTTCGCACCGGGCAACCTGGTGAGCAATCTGGATTTCGTGGAAAGCATATTCGGCAACGGCGGCAACCCCTATCTGCCCAAATTCGACGCGGCCCTCGATGTCGAACACTGGACCGGCCACACCGGTTGCGTGATTCTGGCTCCCCATCTGGTGAATTTCACCAAGAAAGAACTGGGATTGCCGCACTGGGACGACGCCAACGAGCGGCAACGTCGCGAAGGCATGTGCTGGAAAACAGAGGACGAACGGTACAACGATGGCCAGGCCTTCAAGATCACCGCAAGGGATGAACGCGGCATCATCGTCACCATTCTCGCGGACAATTATTACGGCTATTGCAAGAAGGAAGTGAAAACCCAGATTGGTTATTCGGCCAACCTGTTCGGCCTTGCGGAAGAGGAACATGCCGGCGGCGCCCTGGCCTTTCCCCGTCGCAACCATGGCGAGGAATATGGCGTGGACAGCCGTACCCGTGATCCGAATTACAGCTTCGAGGACATGGTCAGGAATTATGGTCCCCTGATGAAGGTGAAATCCAGGGGTTACGCCATCGACCGCAAATTCCCGGACGTCATCTATGTTCCCCAGGATCTGCGCATGGATCTGAACAAGCAGACCATTACCTGGTGGAAAAACGGGGAAAAACAGCAGATTCGCCTTCAGCCGGGCAAGATTTACATACAACCCAACGGCTACAAGATCGAGATGAAAAAACATCCCGGAGCGCCTTCCTGGCGACTGGTGGGCATGGATCCGGAAGGCACCTTCTGTCACAAGCCCAGCACGGTATCCGGTGGCGGCAAGTCCGAAATATCCAAGTCCCTGAATGATGCGGTGATCTACTCTCCGCTGTTCGTGGATGATTTGCAGGCCGATCTGGATCGGGTGCAGGAAATCTTCGACCGGGATTACACCACCCGCTTCAAGCCGGGCCATGAGGACGAGGACCGCGACCCTACGCGCAAGCCGCTTTCCGAGGAACGCAGTCTGGGATCTGTTATCAAGTTGCTCACCCCTTCATCCAGCTACACGGATGAATATAATGAATGGCTGGAATCCATTCCGCCACGCATCCTGGCTCTGGTGCTGATGATCAAACGCTTCTACCGCCAGGAATGGGGCAACCAATGGCGTCAACATCTCACCGTGGATGTAGTGGATGGCGCGCCTGGCCATGAGCTCAAGCTGCATGACCGCAAAGTCATCGCCTCCTACCTTCGGGTAGGCTTCGACCGCGCCAACAAGTGGCGGGTATTCAAGGTTCGCCAGGATTTCATTGCCGCGGAAAAAATACAGATGGAAGATGACATCAGCGCTTCCGTAGTGGTGCCGGTGAAGGCCATCAGCCATTGCCGGCCGGGTGATGAGCACCCACACAGCGTCAAACTGGTAAAAAACTGCGAATATCGCCTCTTCCAGCGTCCCGATGACGCCGTGATTCCCGGCTACGACCGGCAAACCGAAAAAGACATGGCGCAACCGGGAAATTTCCTGGCCAACTATGAGCCCTTGCACGGCAGCTCCCTGGCAGCCGTAGTGGAAGATGTAATGACCCTGTGCAGTTTCACTCCTCCCATGCGCAAACTGCTGGAGGCGGCATACAAGAAAGGCAAGGGTTATGTGGTGTCATCCGCCCATCCCCGCTTGGTGGATGGCAAACCATCCAAAAATCCCCGCTATCTGCAGACCCGCCCGGATCTCACCGACCCGGTGCGCAAGTATGTGGCTGAGCTTGGCGCGCGCCTGCATCGCAAGCTGCCCCTGGGCGAACCCCTTTGCCAACCGGTGGATGCGGTGCTGGCCGGACGGCGCAACAATCCACCGGAACCGGGCATCCGCCCCCTGGCGGTATACAACCCCATTCACTACCAGGAACTGCCCGAACTGTTCATGGATTTCATTTGCTCTCTCACGGGAAAATCCCCGTCCACCACGGGAGCAGGCAGCGAAGGTGCACTCACCAAAGGGCCTTTCAACGCCCTGCGGCCCACAGCGGATCTGAACAATGCCCTGGTTTCCTTCATACTTACCGGGTACGCCGGCTATTCCAGCTCCGCAGGTTTCATCGGCCCCGATCTGCGCGTGGATCACGACATCAGTCTGCTCATACCCGAAATCTGGGCGCGTCTGCACTCCAGCCAGCGGGATCCGCAAAACCTGATCGAGCACGGCTACCTGGAACCCCTGCAGGATTTCGAACACAAGGGCGAAAAAGTATTGGCCAGCCGTCTCGGCTACCGCATTACCGACCGCTTCGTACATGGTTTTCTGGGCAAGATCTTCGACAACCCCAACCAGGTATTCACGGAAGAGATTCTCAAGCCCGAGACCCAGGATCTGGACGTATTCGCCGATGGTGTGGCGAATATCGTGGAAGCCCAGCGCAAGGTCGCCCAGCGTTATCTGGACGATGGTTCCGTGGAAGAAGCCTGTCCGCCCCTGCGGGCCCTGCTGTACATCATGGCCACGGGTGAATACCAGGGCAGGGATGTGCATGATCCGGAAATTCGGGCCATGTTCACCCGTGAATCCCTGCTCGCCTCCGACTGGTATCACGAACGTTTGCGGGAAAAACAGCAGCGCGACATCGCTCTGTGGAAGCGGCATATCGCTTCCCTGGAAAATTTCCTGGCGCAACCCGGCTACGAAGACGAGGCGCGGCGCCTGAACATCGCCCATCGCCTGCAAAGCGCCCAGGCGCGCCTGACGCGCATACAAAGCCCGGAATATCTGGATTCCCTGGTAGGCACCATAGGCGCGGATCCATTACGCCCTTCTGCAACCGCGGGAGTGGCTGTCGGGGAAGAAAAGAAAGTAGCCTGAGCCGGCCCGGCGCTTGGCAGGATGTTGAAAAACCGTGTTTTTCAACCGTCTGTTAGCCAGAGAGGATCTGCACCCAGGTGTTGCAAAAACCGTTCGTGGGCGGCTTCCTCTTCCGCCGAGGCGCGCACCACCGCAAGTGCCGCCCTGTCCGAAGGAAGCCGGCGAATGGCCTGCCCTTCTGCCCTGCCCTGCTCCACTCCCTGTTCTTCCTGAAACAGGGTGGATTGCCCTCCGGTCATGGCCAGATAGACTTCCGCCAGAATCTCCGCATCCAGCAAGGCGCCGTGTTTCTGGCGCTGGGAGTTGTCGATATCATAGCGGCCGCACAGGGCATCCAGACTGTTGCGTTGTCCCGGGTGCTTGTTGCGCGCCATGACCAGGGTATCGGTAACCGTGCAATAGCTTTCCAGCGCTTTCCAGCCGCCCAGCCTTTTCAGCTCGGCGTCGATAAATCCCACATCGAAAGGCGCATTGTGGATGATCAGCTCGGCTCCCTGTATGTAGTCCATGAAATCCTGAACCACGTCCTCGAAACGCGGCTTGTCGCGCAGAAATTCATTGGTAATGCCATGCACTTCCACCGCGCCCGCATCGATTTCCCGATCCGGTTGCAGATATTGATGGAAGTCGTTGCCAGTGGGGCGACGATCGATCAGTTCCACACAGCCTATCTCTATGATGCGGTGCCCCTGTAAAGGCTCCAGACCGGTAGTCTCCGTGTCCAGTACGATCTGTCTCGACATGCCATTCATTGCAGTTCCTCTATGCCCCGATTGGCCAACTGATCCGCCCGCTCGTTTTCCGCATGGCCACTATGTCCCTTCACCCATTCCCAGCGCACATCATGCTCTTGCACCAACACGTCCAGCTGCTGCCACAGATCCGCATTTTTTACCGGTTTTTTCGCCGCGGTCTTCCAGCCATTGCGCTTCCAGTTGTGTATCCACTGGGTCATGCCGTTCTTCACATACTGGGAGTCGGTAACAATGGTGACCGCACTGGGCCGGTTCAGCGCCTGCAAGCCCTGGATCACCGCCAGCAATTCCATGCGGTTGTTGGTAGTGTCGTGTTCCCCTCCCCACAATTCCTTTTCCCGACCGCGATAGCGCAACAGCGCACCCCAGCCTCCCGGTCCGGGATTGCCCTTGCAGGCACCGTCAGTGTACAGCATCACCCTGCTTTCACTCATCTTTCAGTTCCCCAGGCATATGGGCCACCGGCTGCACCGGGCGTCCCGCCGGCGTTGACTTCAGTTTCCAGCGCATTCCAACCGGTGTCAGTGTGGATACCCTCTTTATCGCAACCATGACATAGACTCCGGAAAAACGGGGCAGGTACTGCTGGGACAGTTTGTCCATGCGTGGAAAACGCTGGCGCAGGAAGGCTTTTTTCCAGGGCGGGCGAAACAGCAGACTGTAGTTTTGTACGGTATCGAAACCGAGCAGGGAAACCCAGTCCTGCAGGCGTCTTGCGGAAATGAAATGGCCGCGCCAGGGAAGCTGTCGGCTCGCGCCCGGCAGATACCGTCGCAGCCCCCACAGGCTATACGGGTTGAACCCGGCAATGATCAGCCTGCCCTCGGGTATCAGTATGCGCTCAACCTCACGCAGTACCTGACGGGGATCCGGGGCAAAATCCAGAGTATGCGGCAGCACCACAGCGTCGATGCTGTCACCGGCGACGGGCACTGCGTCGGGATGGGCAACCAGCTGGCTTTCGGCGTCATGACAGGGGCTGACACGGTAAAAGCTGCGTACAGGAGAAGCCTGGGCATAGGACGGCATGTTACACAGCCAGCTCAGTTCCAACAGATAGTAACCAAACAGATTTTCTACGACCTGCTGCAACACCTCACGCTCATGTTCCAACACCATTTTTCCCATGTTGGATTCAAACCACCGGTTCAGTGCCTCAATCTGGCGCGTATATTCATCCGCCTGTTTCATGTCTGCATTGTAGAGCGTGAACAGTCAATGTGGAACCGGCGCCCCGTTTTTCGTATAGTTACAGCATCATACCTGACGTATCGCGTACTCTATGCTGTTCAGAACACTGTCTTTCCTCTTGATGCTGGTACTGCTGGGCGGTTGCGTGAGCAACCCCTCGAAAGACAAGGCCGCTGAAGCCATCATTCCCCAAGACGATCTGCCCGTGGTACTCACGGATGACTATTTCAATCCTCTGGGACTTCCGCGTCCTGAACTTCAACCACAAATGCCGGAAGAAACCGACCTGTGGAAACTCCTCACCCAGGATTACCGGTTACGGCAAATACAGCACCCCAGCATCGACCGGGAAGTAAAGCTCTTCCAGGCGCGTGGCGATTCCCTCACCCGGCAACTGCGCAAGGGTGAACCCTATCTCTATTATATTCTCCAGGAAGTGAAACGGCGCGACATGCCTGCGGAAATCGCTCTTCTGCCCGGCGTGGAAAGCGGCTTCCGCCCCACGGCCTATTCCCGGCATGGCGCAGCAGGACTTTGGCAGTTCATGCCCGCCACGGGCCGTTATTTCGGCCTGAAACAGGACTGGTGGTACGATGCCCGACGTGATCCGGTAGCCTCTACCAACGCCGCACTGAACTACCTGCAAAAGCTCAACAAGCGATTCAACGGCGACTGGCTGCTGGCCATTGCCGCCTACAACGCCGGCGGCGGCACTGTAGCCAGGGCCATACGCAAGAATCTGGAGAAGGATCAACCGGTGGATTTCTGGTCGCTGGACCTGCCCTCTGAAACCCGGGAGTACGTGCCAAGACTGCTGGCCCTGGCGCGCATTATCGACGATCCCGACCGATATGGCCTGGCCCTGCCGCCCATCGACAACGACCCCCGTTTCGTCAAAGTGGAAATCGGCGAGCAGATCGATCTCAAGGTGGCAGCGAAACTGGCCGGAATGAAACCGGAAGAATTGCTGCAATTGAACGCGGGATTCAATCGCTGGGCCACCCATCCCGAAGGCCCCCATTACCTGCTGCTGCCTGCGGACAAGGCTTCCACTTTCTCGCAAAAACTGGCGGCATTACCCGAAGATCAGCGCATGCGCTGGAGCCGTTATCGTATCCGTCCTGGCGACAATCTGGGGCGCATTGCGAGAAAACATGGCGTAACCGTGAAAGCCCTGATGCAGGCCAATCATCTGAAGAATCACCGTATTCGCGCCGGGGCGCATCTTCTGATTCCGCTGTCCACGGGCACTACCGCAATTGCCGCGTTCAACGCCATTCCCGGGGCACAGCGCAAACTCCGCTACCGGGTTCGGAAAGGTGATTCCCTGTACGCCATCGCCCGTCAGTTTGGCGTCAAAATTGCCGACCTGAAGAAATGGAACCGCCTTGCCAGCGACCGCCTGCGCCCGGGACAGAAGCTGACCGTAGTCAGAACCATGTAAGCCACGACAAACGCTATCGGAAACACGCCCTTTCATCTTGCCATGGATGAAAATTCCACATGGACATCGTGCCCGATGAGTGCCACACTTTGCGCAATTTATTCGATATTCTGAGGATTCTTCATGCGCAACTTATTCATCATGTTGCTCATTGCCGTCCTTGTGTATTGCGGCACCGTTTTGTCCCGCCCGGAAAATCTGGCGGATGAACAGGTTCTGCGTCGAGGCAACGGCGCGGAAGTCCAGACTCTGGATCCACACAAGGCAGAAGGCGTTCCTGCATCCAATATCCTGCGGGATCTCTATGAAGGACTGACCATAGAAGCACCGGATGGCAAGGTGATTCCGGGCACCGCCAAATCCTGGGAGATCAGCGATGACGGCAAGACCTACACTTTCCATCTGCGCGAGAATGCCAAATGGTCCAATGGCGACCCGGTCACCGCACACGACTTTGTATATGGTTTGCGTCGATCCGTGGATCCCGCCACTGCCTCCAAATACTCCCAGATCCTTGCTCCCATTCTGAACGCCGAGGATGTCATCGCCGGCAAGCAGCCGGTTGAGAACCTGGGCGTCAGGGCACTGGACGATCACACCCTGGAAATCCGGCTCAAGGCCAGTACGCCTTATTTTCTCGGCCTGCTCAATCACTCCAGCACCTATCCGGTACACAAGGCCAGCGTGGAAAAATACGGCAATGAATTTTCCCGTCCGGGGAAACTGGTCTCCAACGGCGCTTATGTACTCAGGGAATGGGTCATTCAGTCCCACATCAAACTGGAACGCAACACCAATTACTGGGACAACGAAAACACCATTATCGATACAGTCTATTACTATCCCATAGAAGATCAGTCCACGGAACTGAAGCGCTATCGCGCGGGCGAGATCGACCGTACCGAGGATGTCCCCAGCCAGCAGATCAAGTGGATCAAAAAAAACCTGCCGGATGAACTGCAGATCGCTCCTTACCTGGGCAGCTATTATTTCGGTTTCAACCTGACCCGCCCGCCATTCAAGGACAACCTCAAACTGCGCCGCGCCCTTTCCATGGCCATCAATCGGGAAATCATCACCGAAAAGATTACCGGCCTGGGGGAAAAACCCCTGTATTCCTGGGTGCCGCCGGGAATCAACGGCTATGCACCGGCAAAATTCGATTATGCCGACTGGCCACAAAAGAAACGTATCGAGGAAGCCCGCAGGCTCTACAGGGAAGCCGGCTATTCCAGAAGCAATCCCCTGACAGTGGAGATCCGCTACAACACCAGCGAAAACCACAAGAAGATCGCCATCGCCATTGCCGCCATGTGGAAGCAGGCGCTTGGGGTAAAGACCCGCCTGGTCAATGAAGAATGGAAAGTCTTTCTCGAAAACCGCAAGCAGAAACAGCTCACCCAGGTCTTCCGCGCTGGCTGGATCGGCGACTACAACGATCCATACAACTTCATGGAAATCCTTCTCAGCAAACACGGCCTCAACGATTCTGCCTACATGAACCCGGAATATGACGAGTTGTTGCACCAAGCGAGCATGGAAGCCGACCCGAAGAAACGCTTTCAGCTCATGCGTCAGGCGGAAGCCCTGGTGCTGCGTGACCATCCGGTCATACCCATTTACTCCTATGTCTCCAGCCACCTGATCAAACCCTGGGTGGGCAACTATGTACCCAACATACTGGACCACAACTACAGCAAAGATCTGTACATTCTCAAACACTAAGGAACAGCCCATGCGTAACATCACCAGATCCGCCTTTTTCCTCGTGGCAGGGCTACTCGGCCTTGCCTTTATGCCAGCTGCATCTTCCGCTGCGGTGAAACAGATATCCGACTACCAGCAGGCGGCAAAGGCAGCGAATGTGGTTTTTCAACTGCCGCACTGGGAAAAAACACCAGCTCAGATACAGGCAACCCTGGAAACCGCCATCTCCGTCTCTGATCAGCGGTTGGCGGCAATCATTGCGCGCAAGCCGGAACAGCGCACTTTCGCCAATACCATTACCGCCCTGGATCAGGCCTATTTTCCGGTAACCCTGGCCTCCGAACGCCTGGACGTCATTCAGGAAATCAGTCCGTCGAAGGAAATGCGTGATGTTGCCACGGCTGCCATACAGCGACTGGAAACCTGGTTTGTCGATACCAGCTTCCGCAGGGATCTGTATGAGACCATCAAAAGTTTTGCCGCCACCCATCCCCAGGTCAGCGGTGAAGACGCCATGTATCTGAAGACCGTCCTGCGCGACTACCGGCGTAACGGCATGGACCTTCCCAAGGAACAGCGCGACCGGCTGCAATTGCTGAAGAACCAGCTCAACGACCTGCAACTCCAGTTCAAACGCAACATATCCGCCGCCAAGCCCCTGGTGGAATTCACCCGTGAGGAACTCGAAGGCGTCAGCGAGGATTTCCTCAACAACAAGGCGGTGTTGGGAGAAGATGGAAAGTATCGGATCAATGCCAATGTCACCTGGCAGATTCTGGAAGTATTGCGCAATGCCAAACGGGAAGAGACGCGCAAGCGCCTGTCCATCGCACGCACCAGCCGGGTGCTCAAGGAAAACACGCCCTTGTTCGTGAAAATACTCAAAACCCGGGCGGAAATCGCCAGGCTGCTCGGATATGACAACTGGGCGGACTACCGTATTGAAATCAAAATGGCCAAAAATGGCAAAACCGCCTGGGATTTTCTGCAACAGCTCAAAACCGGATTGGAACCAAAATTCCGGCAGGAACTGGCGACCTACGCTCAACTCAAGGCCAGGGATACAGAAAATCCCGATGCAAAAATCCATTACTGGGATATCGGTTATTACAAAAACCAGTTGAGCAAAAGTCGTTACAAAATCGACAAGGACAAGCTCAAGGTCTATTTCGAGCTGGAAAACACCTTGCAGGGAATGTTTTCCATATTCGAAGAACTGTTCGGAATCCGTATTGAAGCGGTGGAAGCACCCTATAAATGGGTGGACGACCTGCGTCTGTATGCCATCACCGATGCTGCCAGCGGCACGCCCCTGGGCCTGCTCTACATGGATATGTTTCCCCGGGACGGCAAATACAACCATTTTGCCCAGTTTGGCGTGACCCCGGCGCTGCGCCTGCCCAATGGCAAGTATCAGCGTCCCGTGGCGGCGCTGATCTGCAATTTCCCTCCACCGGGCAACGGCAAACCTTCCCTGCTCACCTATAACGACACGGAAACCCTGTTCCACGAATTCGGACACGCCCTGCACACGGTGCTGACCCAGGCAAACTACATGGAGTTCTCCGGCACATCCGTCCCCCGCGATTTCGTGGAAGCACCTTCACAAATGCTGGAAAACTGGGTGCGGGACAAGAAGGTGCTGGACCGCTTCGCCGTGGATTACCGTGACCACAAGAGCAAAATCCCGGCTGAGATTCTGAACAAGCTGGAAGAATTGCGTCTGGCCACCATCGCCACCTATTACCGTGGCCAGCTTGCCTATGGTCTGCTGGATCTGCGCATACACATGAGCAACGATCCCAAGGTTTTCGAGAATGTCGTGGATGTCACCAACAAGATCATTGGCGATGTCTATCTTCCCGTACCCGAAGGAACCGGCCTGATTGCTTCCTTCGGTCATCTCGGAGGCGGTTACGACGCAGGCTACTACGGCTATGCCTGGGCCGACGCCATATCCGCGGACATGGCGTCCGTGTTCCGCAAAGCCCCTGGTGGTTTCATGGACAAGGATACCGGCATGCGCCTGCGCAAGGAAATCTATGCCGTGGGCGGCGCCCGGGAGATCGATGACTCCATTCGCGCCTTTCTTCAGCGTGAACGCTCCCTGGAGCCCTTCTTTGAATTCATCGGCCTGAAGAAATAGATGCTGCGCTATTCCCTGAAGAGGCTGCTGGGGGCCATCCCCACCCTCCTCATCCTCATGACCCTGGCGTTCTTCATGATGCGTGCGGCGCCTGGCGGGCCCTTCGATACGGAAAAGAGCCTGCCTGCGGAAATTCAGGCCAATCTGGACAAGAAATATCATCTTGATGAGCCTCTGATCCAGCAATACGGACGCTATCTGTGGGATCTGGCTCATGGCGATTTCGGCCCTTCCTTTCAATACAAGGACTATAGCGTCAACGAACTCATTGCCACGGGCTTTCCCGTATCCCTGCGCCTGGGTCTGTCCGCCATTGCCATCGCCCTGGTGGTGGGTGTGGCCCTGGGCACCCTGGCTGCCCTGCGACAGAACAGCGTCACGGATTATTCGGTCATGACCCTGGCCATGACCGGCATCTCCATTCCCAACTTCGTACTCGCGCCCATATTGATACTGATATTCGCCGTGTATCTGGGGTGGCTGCCCGCGGGCGGCTGGAACGACGGTGCATTCAGAAATACCCTGCTGCCCATCATCGGCCTGGCCCTGCCCCAGATCGCCTATATCTCGCGCCTCATGCGCGGCAGCATGATCGAGGTTTTGCGCAGCAATCCCATACGCACCGCCCGTGCCAAGGGGCTGCCGGAGCGGGTGGTGATACTGCGACACGCCCTCAAACCCGCCCTGCTGCCGGTGGTATCCTTTCTGGGGCCGGCCACAGCCGCCGTCATTACCGGTTCGGTGGTCATCGAGCAGATCTTCGGCATCCCCGGCCTGGGGCGGTATTTCGTCCAGGGCGCCCTGAACCGGGACTACACTCTGGTAATGGGGGTGGTGGTGTTCTATGGAGCGCTCATCATCCTGTTCAACTTTATTGTCGATCTGGTTTACGCCATGCTCGATCCCAAGGTGAGATATGCCTGACACAAAGACTATACCGGTTATCTGCGGATTCAGATCGACTGTACATTACCAACATGGAGGAGTCACAAAATGTCTTTCAAACCCCTGTTTCTGACCAGCCTTGCTACACTGCCCCTCCTTGCCTGCGTAGACCAGACCGAAACCATGGTCAGACAGGGATATCCGCTGGCCTATGCCGAAGGCTTCCAGGACGGATGTCATAGCGGAAAAAAAGCCGGCGGCAGCATGTTTGATCAGTTCCGCAAAGACATCCAGCGTTTCGATACTGATCACAAATACGCCCAGGGCTGGTCGGATGGTTTCCGCCAGTGTGAAAGCGAACAGGAAGCGCTGGAACGGCAAACCCGCATGTACACTGAACAACAGCGCCTGTATGAACAGCAAAAGCATGATCGCCGGGAAGAAAAGCACTATCTGCAAACTGAAGTCCTGAAAGGCGTGGATGGCAAGGCTCTGGAACGTGACCTCAAGAAAAAATATCGCTGACAGGAATAGCGGCCATCGGGAAACCTGCGCATGATATCCAGCCCATCACTCCCCGCAACCTCATCTCCGGAAATCAGGGGCCGCAGCCTGTGGCAGGATGCCTGGGCCCGCCTGCTGCGCAACAAGGCGGCATTGACCGCCATGGTGCTGCTGCTGATCATCTCGGTGCTGGTCATCGCCGCACCCTGGCTCAGTCCCTTCGCCTTCGATGAAATCGACTGGGAGCTGATTTCCACGCCACCCAGCCTGGAAAACGGCCATATCTTCGGCACCGACAGCGTCGGCCGGGATCTGTTCGTGCGCACCTTGTATGGCGGCCGCATGTCCCTGATGGTGGGCATCATCGCTACCCTGGTAAGCCTCCTCATCGGCATCACCTGGGGCGCGACTGCGGGCTACCTGGGCGGGCGGGTAGACGGCGTCATGATGCGCATCGTGGATATCCTGTACGCCATGCCCTTCATGTTTTTCGTGATCCTGCTGATGGTGTTTTTCGGGCGCAATATCTTTCTCATCTTCATCGCCATTGGCGCCATCAACTGGCTGGACATGGCGCGTATCGTACGCGGTCAGACCCTGACCCTGAAAGGCAAGGAATATGTGGAAGCGGCCATGGCCTGCGGGGTGAGCACACCACGCATCATTCTGCGCCATATCGTGCCCAATCTGCTGGGGGTGGTCGTGGTCTATGTGACCCTGACCATACCCCAGGTCATACTGGTGGAATCCTTTCTCAGTTTTCTCGGGCTGGGAGTGCAGGAACCCATGACCAGCTGGGGCGCCCTGGTAAACGAAGGCGCCCAGGACATGGAAAGCGCCCCCTGGGCCTTGCTGTTCCCGGCTGGTTTCCTGGCCGTCACCCTGTTCTGCTTCAATTTCATCGGCGACGGACTGCGCGATGCCCTGGATCCAAAAGACCGATGAAAACAACCCAAGCAACAAAGCCTGCCGGCGATACCCGGAACCCGCCCTTGCTGGAAGTAAACAAGCTGCGCACGGTATTTCGCACCAATGACGGCGAAGTCTATGCGGTCAATGATCTTTCCTTCCGCCTGGAGAAGGGCGAGACCCTGGGCGTGGTGGGTGAATCCGGCTCCGGCAAGAGCCAGCTGGTACTCAGCATCATCAACCTGCTGGCAAGCAACGGCCATGCCCGGGGCAGCATCCGTTTTCGGGGACAGGAGCTGATCGGCATGAAACCGCGGGAAATCAACCGGATTCGGGGCAATCGCATCGGCATGATCTTCCAGGACCCCATGACCTGTCTCAACCCCTATCTGACTATCGAACGGCAAATGACCGAAGTGCTGATGCTGCATCAGGGCATGGACAGGAAAACCGCCCGTCAGCAGAGCATCGGCATGCTCGATGCGGTACATATCCCGGATGCCGCCAATCGCCTGAAACGCTATCCCCATGAATTCTCCGGCGGCATGCGCCAGCGGGTGATGATAGCCATGGCTCTGCTCTGCCAACCGGATCTGCTCATTGCCGACGAGCCCACCACCGCCCTGGACGTGACGGTTCAGGCACAGATCATTCAGCTGATGAATGAACTGCAAAAGGAATTCGGCATGAGTATCATCATGATCACTCATGATCTCGGTGTCATTGCCGGAATCAGCGACAATGTCATGGTCATGTACGGCGGCCGCATCTGCGAATATGCGCCTGTATTCGAGCTGTTCCAGCAACCCCGGCACCCCTATACCCGCGGTCTGCTCCAATCCGTGCCGCGACTGGATCTTGCCGGCAACATGCGGTTGCACAGCATTCCCGGCAACCCGCCCAATCTGCTGGAGCTGCCCGCTGGCTGCGCCTTTGCCGATCGCTGTGAACAACGGCTGGAAATCTGTTCCAGGGAACAGCCTGCACTGCGGGAGCTTGCCCCGGCCCATTTCAGCGCCTGCCATCGGGAAGCTGAATCATGAACAACCTTCTCCAGGCAGACAACCTCAAGGTGCATTTCAAACTTCCCGGTGACGGCTTGCTGCGTCCGGGACATCGGCTGCTCAAGGCAGTGGACGGCGTAAGCCTGGAACTGCGCCCCGGCGAAACCCTGGGCGTGGTGGGTGAATCCGGCTGTGGCAAATCCACCCTGGCGCGCGGAATCCTGGGGCTGGTTCCGCTTACTTCGGGCAGGGTGAAGCTGGAAGAACAGAGCCTCTCCGGTCTGAGTACCCGTCAGCTGCGCGCATACCGGCAGCAGATGCAGATCGTTTTTCAGGATCCTCTCGCCTCCCTGGATCCGCGCATGACAGTTGGTGAAATCATTGCCGAGCCCCTGCAGGTATTCGAGCCCCGGCTGGACAGGAAGAGCGGAAAAGCCCGTGTACAACAGATGATGGAACGCGTGGGACTGCTGCCCAATCTCATCAACCGCTACCCCCACGAGTTTTCCGGTGGCCAGTGTCAACGCATCGGCATTGCCCGGGCGTTGATCCTGCACCCGAAACTGCTCATCTGCGACGAACCGGTAAGCGCCCTGGACGTTTCCATTCAGGCGCAGATCATCAATCTGCTCATGGATCTTCAGCAGGAAATGGATCTGTCCATGCTGTTCATCGCCCACGATCTGAGCGTGGTTAAACAGATCAGCCACCGGGTCATGGTCATGTACCTGGGCAAGGTTGTGGAAACCGCCAGCCGCGATGATATGTATCGCAACCCCGGGCATCCCTACACCCAGGCTCTCATCGACGCCATCCCCATCCCCGACCCCCGGATCGAACGCAACAAGACCTTCATTCCATTACAGGGTGATCTCCCGTCTCCCCTGAACCCGCCCAGCGGCTGCAGTTTCCGCACCCGTTGTCCCCGGGCCACGGAACTGTGCGCCAGAGAAGAACCACCAATACAGGATGCAGGCCAGGGGCACCAGGTCATCTGTCACTTCCCCGGCCAGAGTTGATATCATGCCACCATGGCGTACAGGGGTGTACCAGTGTTTTCAATGACGCTAAGCTATTGAACACGCCATCACCAACCAGGAACAGCTGTTTTGAACCCAGAGGCGCTCGACAAACTTCGATCACTGGCCACTGACATCGGAATCCCCATCCGGGTTTCGGGCAGCTGCATGTCTCCTCTGTTGAAAAATCAGGCAAGCATCCTGATCCGTTCGCATTCCTGGTACTGGCCCGGTGATATTCTTACCTTTCTGGATCGCAACGGCCGTCTCACCACTCATCGCCTGCTGGGCATGTTTCCACGCAACGGCAAACTGTATTGTCTCACCCGACCAGACAGGCATTTGCATCCCGATGCGGCGGTTCCAAGCAGCCATATACTGGGCAAGGTGGTCGGTGGCGAATGCCATGCAGAAGCCATCCACATTCCATGGACTGTGCGTTGGCTTTGCCTGAAGCGCTTTGCCCTGCACATACTGCGACATCTGTTGCGCCAATGACATCCGGCAGCTTCTATCTTGCGCCTGAAACGGACAACATGGATCTGGAACAGGCTCCCCTCTGGGGAAACGAGACCGTCATTCTGGACTTCTGTGGCGGCCCCTACCGGTTCGACGGCCTGAGCCATTCCCAGGCCCAAGCCATACGCCAGCGTTACCGGCACTATCTTCTGCCGCAAGTCCCGGATAACAGCATCATCACCCGACTATACAGACTGGACGAACAGTGCTTCCGCCCGATCGATACCCGCGGCTGGACCTATGAACGCATGGAATACCGGCATGCCCTCAAGCAAGTAGAAGTGGCGGGACTGAAGCTGCGGACGCGACTGATCTTTGCTCCCCGGCTCAGAGGCGTGTTGGGCACCTCCCTGGACGATCACCCCTGGTTTTCCGGACTGGTATTCGAAAATTATTTCAGAATGCTCGTCGCCTACCGGCTGCTTTCCCTGGGGGGAGTCATGCTGCACAGCGCCGGAATCGTTTCTGGCGGCAAGGCGCGTCTGTTTCCCGGACATTCCGGCGCGGGAAAATCCACCTTGTCGGAACAGGCCGGGCGACACGGCCTGCTGGTGCTGAGCGATGATCTCAATGTGCTGTTGCCGGAAAAAAAACGGATTCAGGTGGAAAAGGTACCTTTTACCGGCACCTTCGCCCAACAACCGGACAGCCGCTACAGCTTTCCCCTGGGAGGCATCTTCAAACTCGTTCAGGGCGGGACAAACCACCTGGATGAGCTGGGACCAGGAGCTGCCCTGAGCCTGATGCTGTCATGCTCACCGTTTGTCAACGAAGACCCTTTCCGCTTCGATCAGCTTGCCGCCAATCTGAGCAGAATCCTCAAGCAGACCACCACCGGGCGCCTGACTTTCAATCGGGATGGCGGTTGCCTTAGGCTGTTCTGAGCGACAGCTTCACCACTGTGCTTCCGGGTGCGGGAACATCTGCAGGATCACCACCGGCTACATGAACCTGTCCCGGGCAGAAATGCAGATTTTTCCCTTCCTTTCCCAAGGCATCCACCTCTCTGGCGACATCCTGCATACGGCTGCGCACCTCCTCCAGCACCGGGTTCCCGCGCCAGATTTGAGCCACGCTCTGCTGGTGCAGGTTCCCCAGTGATCGACGCAAGGCCACACAGGGATAGACATTGCCAAAAGGATCTATGGCGAGTCCGGAAGATCCACTGCCGCAGTGTTTTCGCGCTCCCGATAGGAAACTTACGCCATCGTCAGTGCGACTGGCCAGCCGTGGGTTGCGCTCCAGCAACAGTCTTTGCAGACGTTGCACAGCCCTATCGGAAGCCATTATGGCTTGCGGGGTAGTGTCGCCATCATCCCTGGGCGTCACCTTGGGGTCCACCTGCAACGGATACCCCAGTTCGTCCGCGAGCACATGCATGGCTTCCAATTGATGTTCGTTCCAGGCCGTCAGGGTGGTATTCAGCTTGACCCGCAATCCCTGCTCACGCAACCCAGGCAGATTGTCCATGAGGCGCGCGAAACTACCGGGAACCCGGGTCTGACGGTCGTGTACTTCCGCGCTGGCGCCATGCAGGCTGATATCGATGGCAAAAGGATCGATCTCCACCTTGAGTCTGCGAACGACATCCTGACGCAGGGCGTGGCCATTGGACTTGATGCGCACGACAAAGCCAAGTTCCCTGGCCCAGCGGCCAATGGTCCAGAATCCGGGATGCGCCAGGGGCTCGCCCCCGGACAGAACCAGATTCAACACGCCAAGATCCGCCAGTTCTTCCAGCAGCGCCCGGTACTGACTCATATCCATGGGCCTGCCTTGGGCAGTCCTGTCGTTGTAACAGAAGAAACAATCCAGGTTACACTGGTAGGTCAGTTCCAGTAGCACGTTGAACAGGATGTTTTCCTGCCAGGTACGGGATACCAGATCATTGATATTCATCATCAGTCCCTGTCGTCAGGCACGATGATACCCAGCTCCTGCAGAGAGGCCAGACACTGATTTACATCCTCCAGCGCCTGCGCCGGCTCTACCGCGAATTCCCGAGAGATGCCCTCGGCAATGGCAGCGGGACTGTTTCCTTCAGCCAGCAACTCCCACAAACGACAGCCACTGGCGTTGAGTACGACAAGCTCCGCTTCCGCCTGATTGACAATCACGGCTTCCTCGACGACCTTGCGCCAGCGAACGTGGGGGGAAATTGTGAGGCGCTGACTCATCAGGAATTGATGGGGCCGCCAATGCCGCCAAACCCGCAGGTACCAAGATCAGCCTTGGCACAACCACCTACCGCTACCGACTCAAGCGTTTCACGCATTATGATTTGCGGCGCCACATAGGGTTTTCTGCGGCCTTCGCCGGCCACATCCTGCCTTCTGGCTTCTGCTTCATCATGCTTCTTGCTCATGGTGTTCTGTTTCTCGTTGTCCGTGAAAGATGGAAAAAATGCTCAGCGTACCGGCGGTTCACCGGTGGGCGGGGGCAACTGATAGACCGGGGGTTCCTCGTACAGGGGATCCGTCAGCAGGGAAGGATCCGTGACCGGCACGGTCATTTCAATGGCGGGATCTCCCAGAAGATTGTAGATACTCAGCATGTATGGGCGCTGCCCCGCTGCCGCGTATTCTGCCATGGCGTGCAGAATTGCATCACCCAGCACGGTTTTTCCCGCACCATAGACGGCGCGCAACAAGGCCTTGTTGAGCAGCTTGCCCCCATCATGCAAACTCAGGCCCGAAGGCGCAAACACAGCGGCCATGCCGCTTGTGGGCGCCAGGGTCAATTGCTCCCCCAGAGAGTCATAGCCGGGCAAATCATAGCGGTTCACCACGCAGGTGAGCGCCGAAAGAACCGGATAGTGTCCGGCATTCCCCAAAGTACTCACGTCATCATCGGTCAGCCAGCCTTCTTCTGCAAGACGCAGTACGCTGCCATGCCCCATGTAGTCCAACAGCCCCACACCGGTCTGCAATTCGGCAAACAATGCGGATCGGGCATCCTCGAGGGAAGTCGTCTGCAAACTGGCTTGTCCCTGGGATATGCCGGATGGCAGCAAGCCGGACAAGGCATACATGTCATCCTCGAAATCTCCACCAAAATCGGAATTGTCCGCCATCCAGTAGACCCGGTCATCCGTGCTGGCCTCCTGGGCTTGCAGCTTGCTTATGTAATCCTGAAGTTCCGCGGCCGTGGCAACAGGAATACGGGCGACCAGCACCTCCGGCGCGCCATCGTCATCGACATCACCATACATCATGTCGGCAACAAAAAGACCATGGGGAGTAGGCGCCATCCAGGGCGGCACCAGACTGTCTCCATACCCCTGAAGATTGCGGAAGTCAAAACTGCCTTCTCCGAGCAATACCAGGAAATGCAGTCGGGACTGGTTCTGCTCGATCATGGCGCGTATCGCATGCGGACTGGCCAGGCCATGGTTGAATGTGTCATAGATGGCCTCCAGGGAAACCACGGCGGTCGTATATCCCTGGCTCTGACGCAAGCTGGCCAGACTCTCGGCTGCACTTTCCAGGCCAGCCGGAGCCACCAGCACATAATCGGCATCGAGATTCATGAGATCCACCGTCGGTGCGGCAGCCATCTTTATCCAGGCCGGAGCAGCCGCGGCATCCAGGGTACTGACCAGATACCGGCGGGCCGCCACCCCACCGGGATTGTCGAAAGAGACCTGGTAGAGATTACTGGCCACAGGATCGGATGTCACCCCTGTTGCCGGTGTTTCACCATTCTCGAACGATGAATCGAAAATCGCGCTCACCAACCCGCCAATATCCGGTTCCACCAGCACATTGCTAACCACCTGCGGGTGCGCATTGTCGGTGATATCCAGCACCAGCAGGTTCTGACGGGTATAACCAAGCACGGTCATGGTACCGGCGCTATCGGCACTGAACTCCAGCACATCCCCCTGGGCGCGCTTGTAGCGCGGATAACTGACTTCCACGGCATCCACTAGCAACAGGCTGGCGGAACTCCCCGCCACATTCAGCGACTCGATCTCCAGTGTGTTGGTGCCATCCAGCAGTTCAGAAGCATCCAGACTGAAGCTGATTTCATGAGCCCCGCCTCCCGTCCAGATCTCCTCAGCGCGGAGATTGCCATTGAGCCGGATAATCACATGGTATTGCTGGCCATAAGCGTTGAGTTCAGCGCCCTTGAGTTTCAAAACTACTTGCGCAGTTCCATTCGCAGCAACATCCGCCAAGCCAAGATCCAGGGTAACAGAACCAAAGCTGGCATCGCCACCAATGAGATAATGCCAGTACCAATAGTCCTCATCCTGATCGGCAGCAATTATCGTGAACGGCTCTGCATCTTCCTCGAAGGCTCTGGTCTCGGCAAAGATCTGCCTCCCCGCCGGCTCTTGCGCCGTATTGTTTCTGCTGTTCATGCGCGCACCACTGGCCGCTTCCAGCCAATAAACATTGTCCCGGGCAAATGGGCTGTCCAGCCCCTGCGCATAGAAATACAGTCCGGGACGGGAAACCACATTGGTCCAGGCAACGGCGTTTCCTCTGTTGGTCAGCAGGAATCCCCCGTTACCCAGCCGCGTGGAAACTTCCGCTTCACTCATACCCATGTTGGCGGCGAGGGTCGGCACATCGAGGTAATACAAGCCACTGGAACGAACTCCCATTTTGATGGTTCCGGTTGCTGCGGAGGCTTGCCGGAAAAAGGCAATCCGTTCCATAGAGACCGATTTCCCAAGCTGCTGTTGTTGCTGATGCGGCTTGCGAAAATATCCTTTACTTTCCAGCTGTGCGAACCGGTCTGGTGCTATTTGGGAAAGCTTTTCATGGCTCGCAGCTCCCTCTTCCACCAAAAGCTCGGCATGAACCCGCTTTCGACCGGCCATTGTGAGTTCCACCAGGCGATACAGCCCGTCCACCCCATTTATATCCAGGAAAAGATATTCACCACCCTGTCCGGCCATGGTCGCAGGAATCACTTGATCATTGACCTGAATGAAACCCGCGCTGTCAACGTCCAGCCGTTCCAGAACATAACCCAGGGTCCCCACTTCCGACTCGGTGGTCCATGAAAACACCCGTCCCAACCCGGTATGTAACACACTGAAGTGGGTAACCACGGCTTCCGTGAAGTTCGGGTCATATTCATAAGCACCGATATCACAGTTGGCGCCTCCGGCTGGATCCGGTCGCACCGCAGTGCGCTGATCCATATCGAGAGGAGTGGCCCCACAGCCCAGGGCTCCTGAAGGCACGCGGTCATAAACCAGCACATCGGTATTGTCGATGGCATGATTCATGGTCGAACCGCCATTGAACGATAGTGGCGCTACGGACACGGATACACCCTGTTGGCTGCTTGCCGCATTTAGTGCACAGGCCGTGCCTCCCGCGCGATTGTATCCCCGGTCACGGATGCTTCTGCCACAACCTGCATTGAGAATGCTTGCCCCGAAGCCGGTACCTCCATTGAAATTCCCGTCGTAACTACCACCAGTATTGTTATTGAAGGTGGTAAACAACACGTCCACATCCGCTGCGCCATAGCTGTAGCCGTACAATCCGGGACCGGCTCCGTTGTTACCGGAAAAAGTCGAATTGCGCACGACCACCCTGCCGCCGTCCACATCCATCCCTGCGCCGACCGCAGCCGCTGCATTGCTGTTGCCCTGCACCAGGCATCCGGTCATGGTGAGGTTGGATCCCGACCGGTTCCCGATGCCTCCCGCGGCGTTTCCTGTACCGGTATTGCCCTTGATCGTACAGTACTCCAGCGTCAGATTTCCCCTGTTGTTGATTGCGCCTCCAACATAGGAGGCATTGCTAGCTCCATTCTGAAACTGAATATGGCGCAGGGTCGCTGTCACTCCGGAATGGATTTCTATGATGCGCGTATTTCCACCCCCATCGATACGGGTGCCACTGCCATTGCCACCTTCACCGAGAAGCAGCACATCGGCTTCCACATCAAGATCAAAGTTGGAACGATTATCCGTACCGGAGGTGCGGGTAATGGTATAGATCCCGGCGGGAATACGGATCGTATCCGTGCTGCCGTAGGGTCCGGTCGCGCTGCAACCCCGCTGGTTCGACCCTTGCCGGACGGAGTCCAGCGCTTCCCGGATGGAACAGTTGCCTCCCGTGTTCCATTCATCCACAAGGGTATTCACGGTAATGGTCGCGGCACCGACGCTCCCTGAACCAAGCAGCCCGCCCGCCAGCAACATACCCCATAGATGTTTGCGCATTTTTCCACAGCCTCCGGCGACAAAAGCTTCGTGATGGATACCACCTGGATAACTTTACACAGTATATATACTTTCAGGCAAATCTGCCCCTCGTACCCGTCTGGCAAATGCGTTCAGAGTCTTGCAACCATCAACCCCAGATATTCCTTGATGGCGCGGGTAGTCTGATTCAGAGCGCCCGCGCTGGGAAACCAGTCCAGAAAACTGACCGGCGCCTGCACCACCTGATAATCCGTTGCGGCAGGAAATACCGCAAATCCTTTCTTCTCAAACTCAAATTTTGCCCTTTGCATATGGCTGGCCGATGTGACCAGCAGAATCCTGCGAGCAGCATGTGCACGGAGAATGGCGGCAGAATAAAAAGCGTTCTGGCGTGTATTGCGGCTCTGCTTCTCCAGCAGCATGGCATTATCGGGAACCCCCATGGCACGCAGTATGCGTTGCATGGATACCGCTTCCGGTTCGTAACCTTCAGCATTTCCTCCCGTCAGCAGCAACAAGGGCGCCTTGCCTGCACGATAAAGCGCCACCGCATGAAACAAACGATCAGCACTGCCAGATACATCAGGAAGCTCTGCTCCCGGCACCACGCCCCGAGTCATTCCGCCAAGCACAACAATGATGTCCGCCTTTGGCGCCTCGACTACCGGCACCGGAGGCCATTGTTTTTCCAGAGTGGACATGATCCACTGGGAAAAGCGTGGCATCGAAGCAAGCCACAGAATCATCACTGCCGTGCCCACAAGCGCCGGGGCGAGAAAACCGCGCTTGCGCCACACCAGAGAAGCCAGCAGCAGAAGGATGGACAGCCCCAGAGGATAAATCAGCAGGGGCAGAAACTTGCTCATCAAATAGCTCATACGCGGCAGCGATCCAGGATCATCATTTTCCGTCAGCCTGTTTTCCAATGAACAAATGCATGCCTTGCAGGAGGCGCTTGAAGTACAGCCAGGGCAACAGCAGACTATTGTTCTTCCCATAGCGCCATTTCATGTACCCCGGGGGTGGAAAAACATTCTGAAAAAGATATTTTATTCTTTCGTCCCAGCTCATCCCCCTCAACTCACGCTGCACGGTTGTTCTTATGCCTGCGGCACGATCAGGCGCACTGTCATGTGATTGCGGATTCGTGGAAGCCGCCTGATCCCGCATCAGAGCCAGAGCGGGGGGGAAGCGGGTTGCAAACCAACGGGAAGTTGCTGCAAATGCTTCACCACAAAGATCTTCCAGATCAAGTTTCCGCGCGGTCTGGCAAAACCGTTCAATATCCTCTTCACACAATCCTTCCCCAAGCAAATGAATATCATGCAACCAGATCAGGCGATCACCACTGTGAGCCAAGTGTCCTGCCCGATGCACACAGGCGAGCAGCAACGCATCTGCGAGATTCAGCATGCGGGCATCATTTCCAAAACGTGGCAATGGTTTTGCGTGGGCCTGCAGATATTCATGGCTGAACAAATTTGAAAAGTGGCGATGATTGTTTCGGATACGCCAGTGAAGGTCGTGGCTGTACTCCACTCCGGAATTCCCGCGTTTTACCCAGGTCATCTGACCACTGATATGCTCCACACTGGCTTCGTAAAGAGGCTGATATCCCAAAGAACGCATTGCCAGCTGAGCTTCCTCCCTGGCGGCTTCAGGTACGAGCAAATCGGTGTCACAACGAGGACGCAGACCTGGCTGCGGATAAATGGCCTGAGAAAGCGCCGCGCCCTTGAACAGCAGTGGTTGTATTCCATTTTCCTCCATGGCTTTGAGCACAAGCAGCGTTTCTTCTTCCCAAAGGATTTCCACCGCCACTTCCCGCAGGGCATATTCCCGCAGGGAATGAAGCACTGTTGCCGGCCACCCAGGAAGACTTTGCTGTTGGTTCAACTGATACCAGACCAATGCGCTCATTCCCTGGCTCTCCAGATCATGCAGAAACCCTTCCTGTGCAAATCCCTGCTGTGGCCAGCCAGGCATTTGCCGACGCCAGAGCCTGCGCACGATTTCCCCGGTGGCGGGATGGACAAGATCCAGCCTCATGGCAGCAGCCCCAACTCCTGGTAAACCTGTCCTGTCAGGGAAAAGACAATTTTCTGATCGAACTCGCGCAACACTTTTTCCCGTCCCGCGCGGCCAAACTCCCGGCATTTGTCCGGGTGATCGAGAAAATACTCTATGGCCGAGGCAAGGGCTTTCCCGTCGCCGGCAGGCACCAGCAGTCCGTTCAGGCCATCTTCCACCACTTCCCGGCAACCCGGCACATCCGTGGTAACAATGGGCAACTCCATGGCCGCAGCCTCGATGAGTCCCCGCGGCAGGCCTTCCCGGTAACTTGGCAAGACCATGAGATCCACCTCCCGCATCAGATACTGCACGTCATCCACATGCCCCAGCACCTTCATCACTCCGCTAAGCTGCCATACGCGGATATCGTCCTCATCGACGGAACCGGGATTTCCCGGGTCCGTGGCGCCAGCCAGCAAGAACTCGATTCTGTCCGCATGAATCGCCAGCTTCTCCGCAGCGCTGGCATACTCACGAATGCCCTTTTCCCACAGCAGACGCGCCGCCAGCAACACGCGAAAACGCTTGTCCCGCTTGTGTCGCGTCGGCACGAACACTTCCGTATCCACGCCGGAACCCCTGACAAGATGGACATGATTGGGGTTGATGAGTTTCAGGTCTAGAAACATCTGCCGGTCATCCGGATTCTGCACCACCAGCCGACTGTGGCTTCCACGCAGGGCAAGTCTGAGCAGACGCTCGACCAGAGGTCGCAGCAATCTGGCTCTGATTGTGTTGCTGACAAATACATGTCCCAACCCCGTGACAGCATTTATGCGATTTCGCACGCCCGCCGCCTGGGCTGCAAGACCTCCATAAATGACGCTTTTGATGGTAAAGCTGTGGATTGCATCGGGCTGTTCCTGCTGCAGGACCCTGCGAATGAATGCAAGCAACTTCAGTTCCACAAGAGGATTCAGGCTGCGCCGTTCCATGGGCAAGGGAATCCAGCGAAACCCCTCTTCCTCAAGTCGCGCCCCATAGTTCCCTGGTGGAGACATCATGAGCACTTCCATGCCCCGTGCCTGAAGATGGCGGGCGAGATCCAGGCGAAAATTGTAGAGATACCAGTCCGTGTTGGCAAAGAAGATAACTTTCATGCCCTGATTGTGGCGCATGGGAACAAATATCGCCAGCGGGGCAGAAACTGTATCTCCGCAGGCATTTCGCACTGTTCAAACCAATGACATCCTGTCTTCCACAGATCATTGCGCGAGCGCTTTGGCCACTACTCAAAAAGCAGGTTTCGGTAGGGAAGCCACGCATAGGTATGTCCGGCATAATTCAGCCATACAAACAGCACCAGTGCATACCCCGAAAGCACCATGAATGTCACCGCCCTCGGTGTGAACCGGCGGTTTGCCAGATAGGGCAATCGGGAAAAAACCGCGACCTGTATGGGCGTAAAATACAAGGCCATGCGATCAACCGCAGTCGATGCAAAACCCACCAGAAATACACAGGCAATGGAAGCAAAGGCGATAACCAGCCAGAATGCGGGATTGGGAAAGCTGATCCGCCATCGCTTCCAGTACAGCAACAGCATCAGACTGGGGATGGTATTCATGAACACTCTTATTCTGGCGCCTTCTGACATCATCTGCTGTTCCACATAGGTGTTCCATAGTCTTTCCTGATCCACGGAGACAAAGGTATCCCAAAGCCCGTATCCCGCCAGCACCACAGCAATGAGACGTAACAACCACCCCTTTTTGTAGAGAAACAATCCCAGTGGGATCATCAGCACTGCGGTTTTGTGAAACAGAACCGCCACGGAAACGAAAAACAGATACCTTTTGAAATGTCCCTGCTCCAGATACGCCAGCGCCCAGAAAATCAGACCCAGCGCCACGCTCTGCCGGGTGTAGCCCATGGCCACTACTATGATCAGGTAGGGTACCGCTACCGCGAATGCGAGCCATGGCTTGTATTGCTGAAGACAAAAAACAATCAATCCGCTAACGAATACAAGCGCACATGCCAGGTTGATGCCATATATCCCCCAATCCCAGTCCATCATAAGCCAGCTGAGGGCCATGTATCCGGGGTCGCCTTTTTGCAGAACGTCGTACAGGCTTAGCCCGTATATCTCATGGTACCTGCGAAGATAGTTTGGCCAGTCACCCCCCACCTGCTCGCGAAAACCAATGAGGAGCACGAACAGAATGCCGGTGACAATCCAGGAGATTTTCAGGCGATGACCATGACGAAGGAGCTTTCCCGGAACCAGGATCGCCTGCATGGCGGGAAACAGATACATGAGCCAATACGGCCACATGCTCAGTTACCTTTTCCTTGCCGGGGACGGAGATACAACAAGCTGAACATCATTCCGCTGAACCTTTCCATCCGGAAAACCCTGGCAGGGAACACACTGCCGCCAACAGGGAATCCCGGTACAAGGGAACTTTCCTCCAGGCGGAAATGGCCTCCCGTCTCATTCTCTGGTATTTCCCGTTGTTTTCCAGCAGTTCGATCAGCTGGGGCACGGTGACTGAATCCTGCTCCACCAGTAACGCATTCAGGCCCTGCTGGCAGTAATTGGCAATTTCTCCCACCGGCGTGACCACCGGAACCAGTCCCAACTGCATGGCTTCCACTACCGACAAGGCCATGCCTTCATAGCGGCTGGTGCCGAGATAGAAGCAGGCGTCCTTTACTTTGCGGAAAACCTCTGCCCGGGACAATCCCCCGGCAAACTCCACCGCATCCCCCACTTCCAGGCTGCGTGCCTGCCTCATCAGATTGGCCTTTTCACCGCCATCCGGACCGATGACAATAAACCTGGCTTGCGGATATTTTTCATGGACTGCGGAAAAAATCCTGAGCGCCCTGCTCACATCCTTTTGCGCAGACAACCGTCCCCAGAAAGCAAACACTGGTTTAACCTCAAGGGATGGCAAGGGCTCAAGACGATCGATCAGAAAGGAGATGATTCTGGTCTTCCTGACAGGCAGGTTATTCACGCGCAAGCTCAGGGATGCCGCCGAATCCGCCCAGACCTGCTCACTGTATTGAACAGCCTGGCGGGTAAAAAAACGATCTATCAGATGGGCATCCCTGCTGTTATGCAGCATCAGAATCAGCCTGATTTCCGGATTCAGCATGCGCACTATCGAACCAACCACACAGGATCGCCACAGGGACAATATGAGTACATCCGGCGACTCTTTTGCTATATGTCTGGCTGTACGGTACAGATACCATGGATTGAAAGTAATGGATCTTTGTCGCCATCCTTTCCTTTGCGGATAGATACTTCTCACTTCAAATCCTACCTGTTCGTGCACAGCCGGATTGATCGAAGCCGCTGCTGTTTCCACGCCGCCAATTCCTGAATAGGGAATCAGATGAATTACTTTTGACATGCATCCAATACCCTGGAATATTTCTGATACATGAGCAGATGGGAATACTTCTCCACGGCGCGCCGTGTCGCCCGGTGGGCGAGCCGCTTTCTCAATGCCGGATCAGCTGCAAGCGTTTCCAGTGCCTGAGCAAAATGCCCAGGCTCATCATTGGCTACCAGCAAGCCAACCGGCTCGGCGCCACCAATGAGACGGGAGACGCCTGGCACGTCAGAAGCCACTATCGGCAATCCTGCAGCCATGGCCTGAAGCAAAGACGTGCTCAGGGTTTCCCCTTCGGTGGCGTGCACATAGACATCCAGGTCATGAAACCAGGCACGAAGTTCATCCTCATCCAGAGTACCGGAGAACCCAACCAGATCTGTCATTCCCAACTCATCCACCCGACGTCTCACCGACTCCAGCCTTTCACCATCTCCTGCCAATACAAGGCGCCAGTCACCAGCACGACCGGACTCTCGCAGTTTTTTCAGCACATCCACCAGCAGCGACTGGTGCTTGGTCGAGGAAAAGCGTGCCGCCATGCCCATGACAATTTCATTACGCGCAGGCTCATCTGATTCCTTTCGAGGAGTAAAAAACCGCACATCTATCCCATTGGCGATCACCGTAACTTTTTTTCTGTTGAACCATCTTCCCAGTTCCTGTTCAAGATCGGTCAGGTATTCCTCAGTAAGCACTATCACCTGATCGCTCATCAACATCAGCAACCGGCTGATCATCCATTCCGCTCCTGTCTTGAGAGCGTTCTGCTGATGTTCCACCGCCACCAGGGGAATGCCTTTGCTACGGCAGTACAACCAGCAGGGAAAAATGAGCTTCACACTGTGCAGCAGAATTGCATCCGGCTGGTGCTTTCTCAGGCGTCTCCAGACTGAAATCCAGGAAGCCCAGGGGCGCCCGGCGCGGGTGCGGACACTGGAATATTCCATGTCATCCCGGGCACAAATCCGCTCATACCAGGGAAGCACCGGTTCGACACCCACAAACAGCATGCTGTCCGTCCAGTGACCTGCCTCGGCAGAGGCCTTGTGCAAAGCAAACGCCACAGCGCCATGCCCACCCAGCCCGGAATACAGCACCTGCAACACTTTCATTGCTGTTTCCGCAACAACAAGTCCTTGAGCAGGCCGCCTCTGCCGCCGGAGCAGGCGTAGTTTCCTTTGCGCCACAAATGCCAGACGAGTACCGGACGCCGAAACCACGATTGTTGCCGCACATGCTTTCTGGCTGACAACAGATTCAGGCGAAAATCCAGATCCGCCAAAACAACATCCATTCTTTCATCTCCCACCAGCCTGCGGCACGCTTCCCGACATTGCGTCAATCGATCCCGTACGGCTTTGACGAAAATCAGTTCCCGATACAATGACGCTCCGCAAAAGACCCGGCGCGGCAGCCGGGAAATGGCTCTTCCGATTCGTTTACGCAAGCCAAGAGCCGAAGCACTGTTGACGAAATAATCCGACGTGTTGTTTCCATGCCTGCGATAGTACTGAAGCACTTCATCACTTCGCCTGGTCAGCCCCAGCACATCGGCCAGCCCCGCCAGCCAGTTGTCATGTGCCGAAATCTCCGGCGGCACCGGCAAGGCCAGTTCCAGAAAATCTCTTTTTACAGCCATGCAACAACCCATGACCAGTTCCGTGTCATTCAGGCCTGCGGCCCGGATCTGCTGCAATTTTGTCAGTTGAGCGGGTTTCAGGGAATCATCTGTGAGCATGGCATCATTGAAAAAACACTGGATACCCTCATGGGTTGCAGCCCAACCGGCCACAGTTTCTATCTTGTCTTCGAACCATACATCATCCTGATCACAGAGAAATACCAACTCTCCGGAGCACAATGACAGAGCTTGGGCAAAGTTTTTTGCATAACCAAGATTCTCTTCATTACGCACAATCCTCACCGGAAACGCTGCGCTTTGAGCAAAAGACTCCACGATTTCCAACGTACGATCCGATGATCCATCATCAGACACCACGAGCTCGTCAGGCGGCATGGTCTGATCCGCCAGGCTGCGCAGCTGACTGCGCAGAAAGCGTTCTCCCTGAAAGGTCGCCAGGGCAACCGATATTCTGATTTCAGTCTTCACCGGTATTTTTTATCCCGCGGAAACGACGCCGGATTCGCCAGCTCAGGTGCCAGGCATCAAGCAGCAATCGATGAAAAAAACTGTCATAAGCTCTTCCCTGAATCCACGCATAATGGCGGGGTATGTCCTTTCCGCCAAGGTGGGCATACAGCCCAAACCAGGGGTTGGCATCCCTGAAGCTGTAACCTTGATAGAGCACCTGCGCGCCCGTTTTCCATAGCACATACGGCAGGCTGATCTGATCTCGGGTAGCAAACCGGGAATAAAGCTCCCACCATAAAGACATGGCTTCATCCAGTTTCGGATCGAGATGGTTTTTCAACAGCACCCCGGCCTCAACGAGTTCCCCCTGGTCACTGAAACCGTCTTTTGCATAGTATTCCAGTTCACGGTGAAGATTGTTTTCCCGCACGATCTTGCCTTGTGTCACACAGGCCAGACTTTCCTCACGAATGTTTTTACGATGTGGATGCTGAAAAAGTCCCAACACCGCCCCGGATGAACAAAAGGCGCGGAGCAATTTCGAGGTTTTCCCCAGCAAGCGGATGTTGCCGTCCACGTACAGGGAACAATCATAACCGGGAAATTCCCGGTGCCCCAGCATCTTGTAATAACGGTTGGCCAACTGTGGGTTGGCAAATTCAGTCGTGGAAACCGTTTTGCTGCGCCAGCCTCTCACCTGTAGCTGCGGATCATCAGTAATGATGATGTAGTCGATCTCCGCCTCGACAACTGCCGGAGGAAAAATCAGGTCATATCCTCCAAATACGCAGGTATATACCAGATACTTCATCACGAGTGGATCAGGGAACGATATTTTTTCCGCAAGGTTCGTGCCATACCCCGGGAATAGCGGTAGGGAAAAGCCAACCCGGCACGAAACCAGAACGGCGGCAATCGGTCACAATCCTTCCTGCCATCAGCCAGACAGCGCGCCCAACGAATCTGCGCATCATAATAAAGAGGATGCATCAGCGTCTGGCGAAGCGCGGTAGCCATGCGTATCTGACGATGTTTCCGTTTTGAAGACAAACCATTGTCACCATCCCGCTGACGATGGTGGACGATTCCCGCATCCGGATTGTATTGATACTCATATCCGACATATCTGGCGCGGGCAAAAAACTCCTGACCGATGAAACCATAGAGTTTGAGACGTTCACTGAACAGCCCCATGTCAATGAAGTCCTCCCGATACAGGCAGATATTCGCCTCGACGAATGCCAGGCGGGAATTTTTCCGCAACAGGCTGTCAAAGGACATCGACTGACAGGGAGGCAACCGCGCCAGTTCCTGCATCTTTGCCAGTTGCGCTCGATCAGAGGAATCTGCCGGGTGTCGCGGGCCACCGGTAATCACCCGGCGCTTTACCGATTGCTTGTGCGCGGCGACAAATCCAGTCTGAGGAAAATTATCATCGTCGAGTATCACTACCGCTTCCCCGTCCGCTGCGAGAATGCCCCTGTTCCTCGCCACCGCCAGGCCGTAGCCTGTGCAATGCGTATTCACCCATTTCAGGTCAAAACCGGGGCGCAACTGATGCAACATCTTTTCCGTGTGATCCGTGCAGCCATCCATGGCCACAATGACCTGGAAATTGCTGTCCGTCTGATCCTTCAAGCTTTCCAGCAAACGCCCCACAAGATCGGCGCGATTGCAGGTGGTAACCACAATGGACAAGTTCATTGCCATGGATTCAGGCCCTTTGCCCAAGGGCGTTTGTGAGCAAGCGCATTACCGGCCGCATCTTGTTTCTCCAGCCAAGATATTTTTCCGCATATTGCCGCATTTCCATGGGATACCGGGGATGTTCGTTTAATAACTGCTCATAAAAAGCCAGTACATCCCCAATGTCCAACGGTTCATCCGTGGCTGGTACCCGCAAGGAAAACGGAAAATCAGGCAAAAAATCCGGATCGGCATAACCTAGAACGAAAGGAATTCCCCTGGCGCAGTACTCACGAGATTTCAGGTCTGAGGTCACAGTATCCCGCCGATGCATCCCGAGACAAGATACCGCCATCTGGGATTTTTTGAACAACTCCTGCAGCACCCCACCATAGCAGGCGCCCGGGAATTCCACCCGATCCGCCACATTCTCCCGAAGGGCCAGGGCTTGCAGATTTTGCCGCTCCTTGCCGATCCCCACGATACTGAAAACCACATCTTTGTCCCCGCCATTCCGATAGTACCTGGCCAGGCCTTTGATCACCCGGTCGTAGCCATGCCAAAAAGCCAGATTGGCCACGCCGATCAAGCGAAAGCGATCCGTATCCCCCGGTTTGTCAACAAGGGGGATTTGCTCCAGATCCACGCCATTGTCCGTGCAAATCGTAGGCACGCCGAATATGAATGATTTTTCAGAGAAGGTGACAATTCTATCCACATGCTTCCGCATCCATCGGCGGGACAAGCGATCCACCGCGCCCAGCAGATATTCCCGCAGAGAGGTCTTCTCCCTATCATAGGGATAACTGGGAATTTCGACCAGAACAAGCAAGCCGGGATTCCTCGCTTTCAGTTTTTTCAGCATATGCAGAAACACAGGAGAGCAGCCCTGGTAGCGTATGTAAATGAAATCGAGCCCGGTCAGATGAGCAGACAAAAAAGGATAGAAAAGGAAGTAATAGGCAATTCTTCGCCAGAAAGTGGAATCTCCCCAACGCTGCCAAAGCTTGCCGTTCATTCTCAGCTCATTACCACGCAGATAGTAGAGATCCACCTCTGCGGGAGCTTCACCAAGAACGTCCACCTGGGCGCGTATTTTGTTCGCCACCCCGAGCAGATGCTCATCTTCCAGATTCAGCCTGGCGATATAGGCGCCTTTCAGAGGGCGTGTCTCTGACAAGGATTTTGTTGTTACGGCAGGGATAGCATGGTTGCTCATGTCGAACCGCGCATATTCAACAAATCCAGTGCATCGCGGAAAGCGGAAACAGCGAACACCAGGTTGCCAACGAGATAGACCAAAGCCCCCAGGCCGATAACCAATACCAGATCCAGAACATTATCCACTTTCATTGCCGAGTTGATCCAGCTGACGATGATCATCATGCCCCCTCCAAGCAGAAAAGCCGGCAGACAATCACGCAACTGTCCCATTCCTCCATATCCGGTATAACACCCGACATAATATCCGTTGAGGACAAAGCCGATAATACTCTGCAGGACAAAAGCCCAGGCAATTCCCATAACGCCATAAAAACTGCCTGCTACCAACAGGATCACTCCGGCTACAAGCTTTGCCACTTCAAGACGAAAGAACAGCCGTGCGTGCCCCAGGGCCTTGAGCAGATTGGCATTGATGACATCCATTGGCCAAAGCAACCCGGCAAGACAGAGAACCTGTAATATGGGCGCAACCGGCATCCAGGCTTCACCCAATATCACGCCGGTCACGGGATAAGCAAGGGCGGACAAACCAAAAACCAAAGGCACGGTAATCAGCATCATGACCCTGATGGCCATTCGCGCTCCTGCTGTTCGCCTTTCAGCTTCCATGTGCGAAGAGGCAAACAGGGGCAAAGCCACCTTTGCCGCAATGCCCGTCACCAATGCGGTCGGCAGCGCCTGGATACGCTCCGCGCGGGTGTAATAACCAAGCTCCGTGAGCCCGAAAAACTTGCCCAGCAACAGGGTATAGCCTTTCCTGAAAGTCATGTTCAGCAACCGTGACGCAAGCAGATATCCCCCAAAACCAGCAAGGCGGCGAAATGACTCCATGCTGAAGGTCCATGCCGGCATCCAGGAAGCAAGCAGCCAGAACAGCAACATGCTCACCAGGTTGGCGGTCAGGGATTGTATCGCCAGCGCCCACACACCGAATCCACTCCAGGCCAGATACACTCCGATGCCGCCGGAAACCACAGTCGATAACAGACCAACATACATGAGGTTTCGGAAATCGAGCCGCTTGGCCAATAGCGCTGAATGTACCGAACAGGCTGCGCTGAACATAACATTCAGCGCCATGGCCATGGTAAGAGGAAACAACACCGGTTTTTCGTAGATCCGCGCCAGCCAGGGCGCAAGGGCTGCTATTGCCGCAGCCAGAAAAAACCCCAGCACCATGTTGAACCAGAACACGGTGGATTCATCTGCATGGGTAATGTCCTGTTTCTGGATCAAGGCCGAGGAAAAACCCACATTGACCAGCACCCAGGCAATTCCCATGAACAGGGACAACAGGGCAATGGTGCCAAAATCATCCGGCCCCAGCAGCCGCGCCAGAATGACCGATATGACAAAACCGAGTCCTTGTCGGACAAGCAGATCCATCCCACTCCACAACACCGCACTTTTGGTCTGTTGCTTCAGCATGCTCATATTATGCTCATGCCGACAGCGGCACGACTTGACGCAGCGGCGCTGCCCTCTCAGCCATGGAACTCCCGATACCAGGCCACGAAGTTCCTCAATCCCTCCTCCACACTGGTCGAGGGACTGAAACCAGTAGCTTTGTACAAGGCTTCGGTATCGGCATAGGTCGCAGTGACATCTCCATTCTGCATGGGCAGCATTTCCATGTTTGCCTTCACTCCCAGATGCTTTTCCAACACCTTGATGAAATCCAGAAGTTGCACCGTATCGCTGTTACCGATATTGAAAATGCGATACGGCGCATAGCTTGTGGCGGGGTCCGGATCATCACCACTCCAGTCGGGATTTCCAGATGGAGGCTGGTCAATGACCCGCACCACCCCTTCGACAATATCATCGATATAGGTAAAATCACGCTTCATCCGTCCCTGGTTGAAAACCGGGATGGGTTCCCCTGCAAGAATCTTTTGCGTAAAACTGAAATAGGCCATGTCCGGTCGTCCCCAGGGACCATATACCGTAAAGAAACGCAGACCAGTGCAAGGCAGGCCATACAAATGGGCATAACTGTGCGCCATGAGCTCGGCAGCCTTCTTTGTGGCGGCATACAGGGAAACCGGGTGATCGACATTGTCATGCTCGGAAAACGGCAGACGGGTATTGGCCCCGTAAACAGAGCTGGATGACGCAAACACCAGGTGCTTGACCCCGCCATGCCGACATCCCTCCAGCACATTGCCCACGCCTACCAGGTTGGCATCCACATAGGCGTCGGGATTTTCCAGGGAGTAACGTACACCAGCCTGGGCCGCCAGGTTGACGACGACATCAAATGCATGCTTCGAAAACAGTTTGCGCATGCCCTTGCGATCGGAAATATCCAGCTTGCGAAACTCAAACCCCGGAATGTCTGCCACTCTTCCCAGGCGCGCTTCCTTGAGGGAAACATCATAGTAGTCATTGAGATTGTCGATTCCGACGACCTCATCACCACGATCCAGCAGCTTAAGCGCCAGTTCATTACCGATGAAACCGGCTACACCGGTTATGAGTATTTTCATGCTCGTGTCCCACAAAATCTGATAACGGATCCCGGCAAACCCGGTCTTCCTGAAACATCAGCAAACCCTTGTGCCAGGAGACGGCTCAGCAACGGCCTATGCCGTAATAGCTGAACCCTTCTGCACGAAGTTTGCCCGGATCATAAATATTTCTGCCATCAAAGATCACAGGGGTGGCAAGGGATTCCCTGATGGTCTGAAAATCCGGGCTGCGAAAAACATTCCACTCGGTTACCACTGCCAGAGCATCAGCTCCTGCCAGCGCCTGCTCGGGTGTCTCTGTCAGAAACAGGTCGTCGCGCTCTCCATAGATCCGCCTTGCTTCATCCATGGCAACCGGATCAAACGCTGCCACTTTGGCACCCGCTGCCCACAGGGCTTCCATCAGCACCCGACTGGGAGCATCCCGCATGTCATCCGTGTTCGGCTTGAACGCCAGTCCCCAAAGGGCGATGCGCCTGCCCTGCAAGTCTCCCTGGAAATGCTTCCGGATCTTGTGGAAAAGCATCTGTTTCTGCCTTTTGTTCACCGCTTCCACCGCTTCCAGAAGCTGAGCCTGATAACCGACTTCATTGGCGGTACGTTCCAGAGCCGAAACGTCTTTGGGAAAACAGGATCCTCCGTAGCCACATCCGGGATAGATAAAGGAGTAGCCAATACGATTGTCCGCACCTATACCCTGACGCACCTGTTCAATATCCGCCCCCAGTTTTTCCGCGAGATTGGCCAGCTCGTTCATGAAACTGATCTTGGTCGCAAGCATTGCGTTGGCCGCATACTTGGTCAGTTCGGCGGAACGTACATCCATGGTAATCAGGCGGTCATGATTACGATTGAAGGGCGCATACAAAGTATGCAGCAGATCTGTCGCCCTGGAGCTGCTGGAACCGATGATGATACGGTCCGGCTTCATGAAATCGGCAATCGCCGCTCCTTCCTTGAGAAATTCAGGATTGGAAACCACATCGAATTCCAGTTCCAATCCTCTGTCCTGCAACACGCCAGAGATTGTCGCACTCACTTTGTCAGCGGTGCCCACAGGGACCGTGGACTTGTCCACTACAACACGATACTCCTGCATATGCCGGGCGATGGTTTCTGCCACCTGCAATACATGCTGAAGGTCGGCAGAGCCATCTTCATCCGGTGGCGTACCGACTGCAATGAACTGCAACAGGCCGTGTTCGACCGCTTCTGCCGCATTTGTGGTAAAGCGCAGCCTGCCAGCCTCGACATTGCGTTCCACCAGTGAATCGAGATCAGGCTCATAGATGGGAATGATCCCCTGCCGAAGTGCGGCGATCTTTTTTTCGTCGATATCCACACACAATACATCATTGCCGACTTCCGCAAGGCATGCGCCGCTGACCAGTCCCACATAGCCTGTTCCAAATATACTTATCTTCATATGGTTTCGCTTCTGCTTCCAGATTGTTACCAATCTTTCATGGTTATTGGTTTGCGTGGTTTGCTCACCGTCGGGATCGGTACGGCGGGAGTATTCAGTCGCCGGGTACGCACACGCTTGCGTGTCTTGTCGCTGATCTCCTGTTCTTCATTGTTTTCGTGAAGAAACAGCCCCAAAAGAAAAGCAAACCAAATGGCGTTGGCCGGTTTGTGCAGATTGAAATCGATCAGGGAATGCAGGATCAGCAGCAACAAACCGATACCTGCTCCAACCTGCACATAACGGAAAGTTCTCCAGCGTCCACTCCTCCAGACCGCAAGCCAGCCCCGGGCGAAGACCAACAACCCGGACAGTATCAGTAACAAAGCAGCCACTCCTCCATCGAAAAGCCATTCCAGATAGTCATTGTGTGCGTGATTGACAAAGGCATCCACGCTGGCTGGTTGATAATGCGGATAGATTTCAGGATAACTTCCAGCACCAGCGCCAAGCGGGAAATTGTCCATGATTCCCCTTAGCGTACTGGCATAGATATTCCAGCGCATATCTTCCATGCTATCTTCGGAAAACCGGTCAAGAATGGGCGCCAGTCCGATTTCTGCGGTGAGTACCATGATAACCGCGAACAACGTGCCATAGGTGCCATATACGTTGCTGCCACCCAATCGCCGGGAAAAAGCAATCATCACCAGAAACAGACCCAGCATGGCCAGGGCAATACCTGCCCGTGAGCGGGTAAAAACCAAGGCCAGCAAAACAACCAGACCGATCAGGGCATACAGGCCAGCCTGATGGCCTTTCAGGGTACTGAGAAAATTCATGCGCTCGCGCCAGCGGGATCCACGCGGACCGAGACTATGGGTATGTCCCACGCTTGCCGCCAGCAGCGCCAAAGCCACGGGAAACGTCATTTCCAGAAAACCAGCCAGATGGTCCTTGTTCAGGTAGGTACCCGCTGCCGCCTTCATCCCGTATTCATTTGGCAGATACAATGCGCCACCAAATCCTCCGCCATACTGCATCAAACTGAGCACGGACTGAAAAACAGCCATGCCCAGCATGATATAGACGAGCTTCATGACCTGCTGGCGCGGCAGACTGCATACCGCCATGAATACCGCAATCGGCGGCAATAACGCCCACAGGGCAGCCTCGGTATTGTGCGGCACCAGGCTCAAACTGCGCCATTGGCTATCGGTCGATCCCACCGCCGAAAAGACTGATTGGAGAAAGTCTCTTCCAGGCAGGGAATACAGCGTATCCAGCGGCAGAGCAATCAATCCCGGTACCGGCAGCAGAAACAGAGCCGCCGACCATCCGAGGTGACTGGTCTTGACCTGTTCCAGCGGTTGCGCGCGGAGAAACAGCAAAAGGAGCACGGACAGCGCCAACAATTCCAGTACCATCAGTGGCAACGGCAGATTACCTGCTCTGAACAATGGAGCAAAAATCAGCATGATGATCAATAGCCACAGGATGCTGCGATCCTGACGAGAAGAAGCGGCCATGATTTCAGGGACTGATGGGAGGACGCGGTGGCGGATTGTTCGCGGGATTGTCCGGCAGCGGCCCCAACAACACACCGGTACCCACCACCACACCAACATCCTCGATGGTCATGTTGCCAAATACGGCTGGGGTGCAGTTCAGCGGTGTAGCTGCACCTGGCGGACAGCTGGCTGCATCGATGGCTACTTGTTGCTGACCATCCCATGTTTCATTGCAGCCGTTGAAATAGACAACTTCCACATGCGACTCCTTGGGCAGTTCAAGCTTCCAGCCATCCTTGAGCTTGTCACCTTGAACCGCATGCGCCAGATCCTTTCCTGAATCAACCAGCACATCTCCTTCCACCTTGTATATCTGGGCAATGGGACAGGCATCACTGGAAACCTTCACGGTGGTCTTGCCCTCATGGGTGGTAACACAAGCGCCCGGATAACTGATTTCGGCTGCGCCATCGAGCTTCAGCTCATCCCCTTCCTGGAGCGCCTGTCCTTCTTGTACAGCAAGATACTGTCCATTGCGTCGTATCAGAGCAGTACCCACCAACTGACTCAGAATGATCTGATCACCATCAGCATTGGCCGCTGCATCGAGACAGGGCGTCCACAAGGCCGCAAACCGGTTGCAGGCATCAGCGCTCACATCGATAATCTTCGCGCCTTCCCAGGTGATTTCGCAATCATCGTCGAAAACCAGATGAGCCCTGGAATTCTCCATGATCATCAATCGGTCACCCTCTTTCAGGCGACGCCCCTGTTTCACGGGAAGATAGCGATCTCCCTGAAACAAGAGCACTTCTCCTTCTACCTCAGACAATACGGCGATGGAATCATCCTTTGCCCAGACGCCGGCATGGAACAGCAGCATCGACAGGAAAGCAAGAACCACGACTATTGTCTTTCGCATAGGAATGAGCATCGAAAAATGATAATTCGGGTGATTATCCATGTTGTCGCTATCAGTCACCCCTGGCCAAGAATGCGGATCAGCAATAATTATATGATAATCCACAGGATTTAGAGTTTGATTCTAGCATTTTTTATAAATCGGTGCCGACCAACGGGCGCAGCATGGTTTCAGGACATTTTGCGTATGGATATCCGGTCAAACCAGACTTCCCCTTCCACCAAGGGGTACTCATCACCACCATCACTGATCTCCAGCCTGAGTACCTGCCCCCGGCAGTCCGCCGCGTCCGGCACTTCGAAAGTGGCTTGCTGCATCTCCCAGTCACTGGCTCCCACCAAAGGCAAAACAGCGCCCAGCAACCGGTCATTTTCTCCGGCGCAACGCACCACCCAGCGCAATCCCCCGGAAATACGCAGGCGATCCACGCGCTGACGCAATTGCAGTACATAGCGCCCCTTGCCCAAAAGCAGATACTGGTATACCTGCTGACGGGGAGTTGGTTGCCCCCGATAAAGAATATGCAGACTTTTTTCTCCCTCCCCTCCATAAGTGTGTTTACGGCGGACAATCAGGGACTTGTGCTCAGGAAAATACCAGAAAAATCCGCCATTTCCGGGCGGCAGTTCGAACCCTCCATCGAACACGCTGCCCAGATAGCGACGTTGTTTCTGCGAGAGCCCGTTTATCCACACCAGATAGGCTTCCGGCCACTGCTGTTCTTTTTGCAGACGCTCTACCAGCATTGCGCGTTCCTCATCAGACAAGGGGGTTTTGCTGGCATGACGCAGGGTCGCAATCCTGACAACGGTTTCCAGACGCTCGGCATGTTTGGCCAGATAGGCAAAAAAACCGTTCCACCAGCTGGGAGGAGATTGCAGCAGTCTATTGAGTACGCCCCGGGTCGCGGGATTTTCCGCCAGGTTCGCGAGCAAGGGATAGATACGCTTCCCCTGATCGGAATCCAGTTCCAGTACAGCTGCCCAATTTTGCACCGCCTTGTCCAGATCTCCCCTGGCCATCCAATAATCCGCAGCGCGAAAGCGCACATCCTTGTTTGCCGGCATGCGTTCGATGGCCAATACCATGAGTGAATCCGCTTGATCTGGCTTGCCTGATTGCAGCAACAAATTCGCAAGGACCTGCATGGGTTCAGCATCCCCTGGATTCAGCACGATAGCGCGGCGTAACAGATCGATCGCTTTTTGCGGATCGGTTTCCATGAGCAACCGCCCCTTGAGATACAGGGCACGCGGCTGATTGCCATTCCACAGCAGGGCGCTATCCACGGCCTGTGCATCACCCAGCCGGGCTTTTCTCGTATAGTGGTCGCCCAGGCCGGTAACCAGAATTCTCCAGGCCAGCAACAAGCCCATGAAGAGAATGAGCAAAGAAAAGACTACATGTTTTCTCCGCTGCATCATTTCCCCTCTGCCTGAATATCATGTCTGAGCCTGGTTATATACAGACGCCGCCCCCTGGGAGCCAGATGGAAAACCATCCTGCCACGGTAATGAATCCGCTTTTCGTCTTCAGCTGAATCGGCGTTTGCGCTGATCTCAGCCCAGGCCTGATATCTGTTGCCGCTTACTGGAACAATTTTCAGTTGCTCCAGACTGAAACGTCTCTGCCTGGTAGAGTCGAACACCTGCTGGTATCCCAGTTTGATTTGTTCCCGGCCTGTTCGTTCATTGGCGCTGGCATCCAGGGTAAACAGACGCGACAAGCCTTCCACATCCCCTCTTTCCCACGCGCGAATATAGCGCATCAGCACGAACTCCGGCTGCATGTTCGCCGAACCGGCATCACTGATCATCTTCACATCTGCAGTCTGCCCCATGTCCGGCAACGAGCCCGCTGATACCATCCCGGCACCATCGAAGGATGGAACCCTATCCCGGACATCGCTCCGCTTCGCAGAGTTTGCAGACGCAATGGTTTCCAACCCGGCCGACTCCCGCGGTGTTACCACCCGCTTGTGCGCTTGCTCTACCGCCGTGTTTGCTGCCGCTTCCGAAGGCTCCATCGGTTCACTTGTGGCGGGTGTCGATGGTACAGAATGCAGGGAATCAACCGTTGCCCCTGACGCCGGGAGCAATGCCTGAACAGATGTTTTCATTCCCTTGTGTTCCGGGAGGATAACTGTTGGAATCAACGGATTCACCGGCACCTGGTCTGCCAGTCGTGTTTCGGGAACGTTGTCATCGACCAGCATGAGGCTTGTACTCTCCCGGTTGCTTATGGCCACCAGCATCACCAGAATCAACAGGGATGCAATAATCAGCCAGACGAAGGCTTGCGGATTCCGTTGCAACAAGGTAACACGATACAGCGCATCTACGGGACGAACCGGTTGGGAAAGCGGGGCGCGATAACGCGGCGTTGCCTGACCTCTTGGCGCCCTGCTCCGGGTAGTGACTGCATCGCCTGTCTGTTGCAGGCTCGCATCATACGCACGACGCTTGTCCGGGCGTTTCAATACGGCATAGGCGTTGTTCAGCTGGCGCACGGCTTTGTCCACCCACTGTTCCGAACGGTTGATACGATCCGGATGGAACAGGCTGATGAGCAACCGGTAGCGCCTGCGTATCTCTTCCGTTGCAGCATTCGAAGCCAAACCCAGTATCTGGTAATGATTGTTTCCCGGAGAAAACAGATGTTGACGAATGAATGCATAGGCCGCGCTGTTCAGTTCATCGATACTGCAACCCAGCTGTCGGGCCAGTTCGGACAGACGCTCATCCGGCCGGGAGAGACGATTGAGAAATCCCGACAGATCGACCGGTGCCTCCAGCATGCCCAATGCCGCCATACCACCCCCCCTGCGGTGAAGTCGCAGCAATTCCCGGTAAAAACTGTCTACTTGCCGACTCATGGATGCTCTGTCGCAGACTCAGGAGGCCAGCTTGGGATGCTCATCCGCGTCTTCGGCATCATAATTGTAGTAGTTGTAGTGATACTGATAGTCATACCCGTAGCCACTGCGCCCCTGACCATATTTTGCCAGCAGAACACCCAGAACATGGGCATGCGCCTGATGCAGGCGTTGCAATGAACCCTTGAGCGCACCACTGCGGGTGACTCCCGCATCCACGACCAGGATACTTGCGCTGGCCATGCTGGCAAGCACCAGCGCATCGGCCAGCCCCAGTATGGGTGGGCCGTCAAGAATGACGACATCAAACTTTTCTGCCGCCTTCTCCAGAAAATCGACCATTCTGCCACTGTCCAGAAGCTCCGCCGGATTGGGAGGCAAAGGACCGCTGGTGAGCACATACAGCCCTCCCATTACTCCGGCCTGAATGACTTCACCAGGCTTGTTCTCTCCCACCAGGTAATTGGTCAGGCCAATTTCATTGGAAAATGCCAGCTCATGATGGAGAGAAGGATTGCGCAGATCACAATCCACCAGCAACACATTGGAACCGGCCTGTACATAAGTCAGTGCCAGACTGATGGCTGACGTGGTCTTGCCTTCCCCGGAAATGGAACTTGCTACATGCAATATTTTTGGCGTGCCGGATTCCGAGGAAAATGACAGCGCGGTGCGACATGATCGATAGGCTTCCGCGATTGCTGATTTCGGTTCTTCCCAGGTCTTCAGGGCAATGGATTCAGTTTCGTCCTGCAAACGCACTTCCGGCACCACACCCACCACCGGAAGACCGGTAAGCTTCTCGACATCCACAGAAGACTTGATGGTATCGTCCAGATGATCAAAGAGGAAGGCCAGCCCAATGCCACCAAGCAGGCCAATCGCCAGAGCAATCTGCAGATTGCGTTTCAGATTGGGTTTGTAGGCGGAAGCGGGAACCTCGCCTTTGTCGATTATCGAGATATTGTTGCTGCCCACACCTGCGGCAACACCCACTTCCTTGATGCGCTGCAACAGGCCGTTGTACAGCTCACGATTGGTTTCCACATCACGTTTCAAGGCCTGGTAATCCGTACTCTTGCGTTGCAGTTCCAGGATCTGTCCTTTCACGTCCGCCATGCGTGACTGCAACATGGCCTGTTCACGCACTGCCGCCTGATATCGGGATTTTACTGATGACTGGAGATTTCTGATTTCCTGATCAATCTTTTGATTCAGACCATCGATCTGATCCCGCAGGCGCTTCATCGCAGGATATTCGGGCTTGTATATACTGAGCTTGTCCTGATATTGCGCTTCCAGATCAGCCAGCTTTTCCTTGTAGGTCGCTATCACATCACTGTCGGACACAGGATCAAAACCCTGAGCACCGCTGCTTTGCATTTCCTGATAACTGGATTCTGCCCGAATGCGATCCGCTTCGACTTCCGTAAGACGGGTATTGAGCGCCTGCAGTTTCTGCATGAGTATGCCCTGTCTGGAATCCAGATCCACGATTTCCCTCTGACTGGCGTATTCCACCAGCTTGCGCTCGGATTCCTCCAGATTGGCGCGTACCTGTTTGATCCGGTCTGACAGAAACTCCTTGGCATAGGAAGAGTTCTCAAAACGCCGCTCCATGCTCATGTCGATAAAACTCTTGGCCAGGGTGTTGACCACCCGCGCAGCAAGATCGGGATTGGGGCTGTCATAGCTGACCACCACCAGGCGGGAATTCTTTACCGGCGTCACACTCAGATTGGCCAGCAGCAGCTTTTCCAGACTGCCGGTGTCCGTGGAACGCTCATCCTCCGAATCTCTACCAACATTCGGCTCGGGAGAAAAAACCTTCTTCAGCTCGCGAAAGAAAGAAGGCTGTTCCTTGGCCTTGAACTGATCCGATGATTCCAGCCCCAGCTGTTCCACCACCCGCTTGGCCAATCCCCGGCTCTTGAGCAACTGGTACTGGGTCTCGTAGAAATCAAAACTGTAGGCAGCCTCTCTCGGGGTAACTCCTTCAAAATTCACTACCCGGGCAGCTTCACGGTCGATCTGCAGCTTGACGCTGCTGCGATAAACAGGGGTCTGCAGGGAGGTGAAGATGGCACTGGCAACCAGAGAAATTGTTACGAACAGGAGGATGGTGAATTTGTGGCGAACCAGAACCGTCCAATACTCCTTGAGATCCAGCCTTTCCTCCTCTTCTTCCCCATACCCGTTGCCTTGAAAACGGTGACGAAGAGAAAGTTCACGTTCCTCCTCGGACAAAGCCAGGTTCCGGCGGGATGAAAGTCGGCCTGAATCCGGTTTCATGGACATCAGAACAACACGGACCAGCCGACAAAACTGGTAAGAGTTTCCGAGAACAGTTTCCAGGCCGCCTTGCTGCCACTGCGATTAACCACGATGATATCGCCACTTTTCAGCACCGGATCGATTTGCTGCCCGGCGCGCACCTTGCGATAAGAAAGAACATATCCTGTAGTTTTCCCATTCTCCGTACGGAAGATGGCAACTTCATCAAAATCCGCCAGCCTGTCCATCCCCTTGGCATTGGCAATGGCCTGCAGAAAAGTGGTCTTGCCCTTGAGAGGAAACACTCCGGGATTCTTCACCCAGCCTTCAACGGTGATTTTCTGGCTTTCATATTCCTTGATGAAAACAGTGACATGAGGATCCTGAAGATATTTTTCCGCCAATACCTTTTCGATGCGGCGCTCCGCCTCCCGGGCGGTCAAACCCGCTACTTTTACCGGACCGATAAGCGGCAGGGAAGCATAGCCCTCGGTATTTACCCGGGTTTCCCGACCAAGTTCTTCCGCCTGGAAGACTTCCACTTCAATAAGATCCAGGGGGCCAATACGATATTCATAGGTTCGGGAATCCGGCTGTGCCGGTTCGTGCGCCACGGAAAAATCACTGATGGGCGCGCCCGCGCCTGCACTGTCAATCCCGGAAATGTCACTCTGCCCCACCTGAAGATCGTCCAGCACACCATCAGCAACTGCCAGTGGCGACAGAAGTATCAGGAAAAACAACAGAACAGAACAACGCATCAGGTCGGCTTCTCTTTACCATGCAAATGGAATCACTTTAAGGAACCTCTGATTAAATCATGAACTCGCATCTTGCGCCCAAAATGTCCCGCTACTGCGTTGCAAATCTTCGCAATAGCGGGCTATTACGTGCGATTTGCGCCTTGTATCGGAACATTTTTAATCACAATCTGCTTCGCTCAGATTTAATCAGGGGTTCCTTAATTTTATCACGCATTGAACCATCTTCCGAACCATGCCACAAAGCTTGTTCAGTTACGCCGGCCCGGAAAAAAACGAAAAATACCGCGACTTTTTCCTGTTCTGGAGCTGCCCTGAGAAAGCAATCCCGGAGGCAATGGAAGCTGATCGGGATCCTTGTTCCGCCAGATCGCGGCAGGGCGCTCGTGTACCAGGCGTCTGGCCTCTTCAACCCCCAGAAAACGACACGCCGCAACCTCGCCTTCCGCCAGAAGAGGAGGCCTGTTGTGCAGGTCATGTGCATCAGTGGCCAACAGATGTACCACCCCGGCATCCAGCATCTTTTCCGCCCAGTAACGGGGACCGGAGCCAAAACGCCCCGTGAGACTACCCGCTGTCAGCTGCAACCAGGCTCCTGCGCGGGCAACCGTGAGAAACTCCTCATAGTACTGCTCCAGCCAGACAAGGCGTTCCGGATGGGTGATCACCGGCACAAAGCCCGCACTCAGCACATCGGCAATGAAGCGGACAAAATTCATCAACGGCACATGATGCGGTGGCTCAAACAGAAAATACCGGGAAGCGTTGAGGCAGGGAAATGTCCCGGAACGCAGTCTGGATAGCAACTCCGGCACCACCTGTATATCCGCCCCCATCCCCAGCGTCAGACAAATCTGTTGCTCTTCGAGCAATCCCCTGAAACGGGTCAGCGCATCACGAATGCTGTTGGTATCATTTTCGAACAGCCCCGGATAGATATGTGGTGTACAGGCCAGATGAGTGATGCCGTCAGCCACCGCCATGCGCGCCATTTCCAGAGCTGTTTCATCTGTTTCCGCCCCGTCATCGATGCCAGGCAACAGGTGACAATGCAGGTCATACACCAGCGCCACTCTCCAGCTTCGGCTTGGCCTGAACATGATCAGGCCCATTATGCAACGTCTTCAACCGCTTCCAGGCCCGATTCATTCCCTGGTAGTAAAAGAAAAATATCAGTAGAAATCCATAGAACATGTAGACATCCGGCACATGCAGCCATTCGCCAAGCAATCCGCCAAGACCGAGCAACAGACTCACAGCCAGCATGATCATTACCGTAGTGCGGACACCAAAACCGGCGACAAGCAGAATATGATGCAAATGTTCCCTGTCCGGCGCAAAAGGTGAGCGGCCCCGCCGCATTCGCCGCAACATGATTGCAACAGTATCCATGATCGGCAGGCCAAACAGCCATACGGCAGTAATGGGGCGCAATTGCATCACAGGTTCCTGGGTGAAACGAATCATGAACCAGGCCGCCGCCAGGCCAAGAAACATTGCCCCGGCATCACCCAGGAACACCGTTGCCGGCCGGCTTTCACGGAAACGAAAATTGAGCAGCAGAAATCCGCTCAATCCACCGCAGATGAGCGCAAGAAGCAAGGCGTCCTGAAAAAGGCCGCCATGCCATGCCAGCCCAAGCAGCACGGAAAAAAGTATCAGTAACAATCCACCACACAGGCCGTCCATGCCATCCATCATATTGGTCGCATTGATAATACCCACCACGCAAAAAACACTGAAAGGAACCGTCAGCCAGCCCGGTTCAACAGAGGAAACCTCTCCCAGCAGAAAACCGAGATTTTCCAGGCGAATGTTTCCCCACAGGACAATCAACAGTGCCGCACCAATCTGGGCGATAAAGCGGGCGGAAGGAGGCGTTTCCCGGAAATCATCCAGCAGCCCCACAATGAATACCAGGGCGCCTGCCAGAAACAGGGAGCGCCACTGGCTCAGGGAAACATCCAGGGTCAGCACCAAAAGCATGAAAGCACAAAATATGGCGACCCCGCCCACCAGGGGTGTGGCGGCATGATGCTGTTTGCGACCGCCAGGACTGTCTACCAGTCCGATACGCTGCGCCAGCGGAGCAACAAGAAGCATCAAACCCGCAGTCAAAGACGCAGCGACAGCAAAAACGACGATCATCAGGAGCATATCCCACCGGAAGTTCGTAAAACGAAAGAGATCTCCCTGACATCATAGTCGAGCCTCCCTGCGCCACCATTAAACCAAGACCACAATAAAAAGTCATCTATCCGGGCTGTTTGCCGTGAAAAAACGCTGTTTTTCTTCTCTGCTCAATCAGAATAGGGAACCTCGAAATATTCCTTCCCTGGAATTTTTCTTGTCGCAAAGAGAAAATGCGATTTCCTCTTTGCTCACATTTTCGATCACTTGTGGTGATCGAAAATGGCGGGACATCCCTGTCCCACAAGGGAAATTTCAACATCCTGAGTTAGTAGAAAGTGCCAGGCTTTTGTACAATGACTGTTTCAACACATATTCAAGAAGGTACAAAATGGGCTTTCTCCAGAACAAGAAGATTCTCGTAACCGGCATCGCCAGCAACCGTTCCATTGCCTATGGCGTAGCCCGGGCCATGCAGCGTGAAGGAGCAGAACTCGCTTTTACCTATCAGAATGAAAAACTGCAGAAACGCGTAGAACAGTTTGCCGAAGAACTGGGGGCGGACATCTGTCTTCCGCTGGACGTAAGCAGTGACGAATCCATTGAAGAAATGTTTCGCGTACTGGGAAAACACTGGGATGGTCTGGACAGTCTGGTTCATTCCATTGGCTTTGCCCCCAGGGATCAACTGGAAGGCAATTTTGCCGACGTGGTTACTCGTGAAGGTTTCCTTACCACGCTGGATATCAGCGCCTACAGCTTTGCGGCACTGGCCAAGGGCGCCAAACCGATGATGGAAGGACGCAATGCTTCTCTGGTCACCATGAGCTATCTGGGTGCGGTGCGCACGGTGCCAAACTACAATGTGATGGGCGTCGCCAAGGCCGCCCTGGAAGCAAGCACCCGTTACCTGGCCGACGCCATGGGTCCCGACGGCATCCGGGTGAATGCGGTCTCCGCCGGCCCCATACGCACCCTCGCTGCGTCCGGCATCAACAACTTTCGATCCATGCTCGCGGAAGCGGAGAAAAAAACCCCCCTGCGCCGCAATGTGACCATCGATGAAGTCGGCAATGCTACGGCATTCCTGTGTTCCGACCTGGCTTCTGGCATTACCGGCGATGTACTCTATGTAGATTCCGGCTACCACATCCTGGGCTGATCCCGAAAGAAAGCCATCAAAAAAGGGCGCCGTTACAGCGCCCTTTTTCATTCCGTCTGGTACGGAAAAACTACTGTTCCCGGGTTTTGATTTCCACGTCGGCACGCTCACGAAGATAACGCCCCATGATGTTGAACTGCAGCTGGCCTTTCGATCTTGCCATGGTCTGCCTGGCCGCCTTGCGCGCTTTATCATCCAGTTTGGACGGATCTCCGTCAGTCACATCCGTAACTGCAAGCAAGGCATAATCACCATTACCCAGGCCGATCCCGCCGAAAGCAGGTTTGCCCTTTTCGGGACGCCCCAGTCCGAACGCCTTTTCCCTCACGGCCTGAGGAAGCAGGGTGGACTGACGTTTCACCTTGATGTCTGATTTCAGTTCTCCGTCACCATCCGCCGCAATCTGTTGCAGGGTTTTTTCTCCCGCTTCCAGAGAAGCGAGCAAAGCCGTCCCCTTTTCTGCCGCGAGAGCTTTGCCCTTGTCCCGCTTCATGGCGGCAACTACTTTATCCTTTACTTCTTCAAAACTCTGAGGATGCTCGGCTTCGTGTTCCACTACGCGCAACACCAGCACCTTGTCGCCTTCCAGCTCGATCAGTTCACTGTTGTTGCCCTCTCCCAGCACATCGTCGCTGAAGGCGGCCGCAACGATCTTGGGAGATGAGAGATCCCCCTGGCCTCCACGTCTGTCCACCCAGCCAGACTCTTGCACTTTCAGTCCAAGAGCTTCCGCTGCCGGCACCAGACTGTCCGGGGATTCGTAGCTCAGATCTGCCAGCTGTTCCGCCTTGTCGAACAGAATCTGTTCCGCCTGCTGGCGGCGCCAGGCGGTTTCGATCTTGTCGCGCAGGATCTCGAAATTGCCCTTGTCCGGGTTGCGAATATCCACAACCTGAATGATATGAAAACCGAAGGGCGTACGCACCGGCTGGCTGATCTGACCTTTTTTCAGCTTGTAGGCTTCTTCTTCAAAGGTTTTTGCCATGAGACCAGGACTGATCCAGCCCAGCTCACCACCTTGATCTTTGGAGCCCGGATCATCAGAAAACTCTTTGGCCAGATCCTCGAATTTCTCGCCTTTGGCCAGGCGCTGTTCCAGATCGGCCGCCTTGGCCCGGGCGGCATCCACCGCAGCCTGATCGGCATTTTCCGCCACCTTGATGAGGATATGACGCAGCTTTCGCTCTTCAGGCGCCTGGAATTCATCCTGATGCTGGCGGTAGTAGTCGCGCAGCTTTTCCTCGGTGACTTCCAGGTCCGCGCCCAGAATCTCCGGTGACAGGAGCAGATACTCCAGTTTCACCCGCTCCGGCACCATGTATTTGTTCAAATGTTCTTCATAGTAGGCCTTGATCTCATCTTCGGCAGGAACATAGTCAGCTGCAAGTTTGCTCCCGGAAATGGTCAGGTAACTGAGTTCCCGTTCCTGATCCTTTAGGCGGATACTGTCATTAAGTTCATGATCCGTGGCAAAGGCCGACCCCGACAAGCCATACTGAAGTTGCTCCATAACCAGGTCACCGCGCACTTCCTCTTCAAAACTGCGCTGACTCATCCCCTGATTGCGAATCAGGGTGTTATAGGCCTGAACATTGAATTTCCCATTGGTTTGAAAGCTGGGTATGGACTGTATGTACTGACGCACAAAATCATCGCTGACGCGCAACTTCCAGGCATCTGCCGTTTCCGACAGCACCGCATCATTGATCAACTGTTCGATGACCTGCTTGCGCAGGGTTTTGTCATCGAACATCTCGGGGCGATAGGCTTTTCCCAGTTGTGAACGCAGGCGATCACGAAACTGGCGAACACGTTGCTCTACCTGCCGCTCGGTGATTTCCTTGCCATCCACGCTGACAGCAACGGGATCGCTACTGACCCCCAGATAGCTCTGGATGCCCCACAGGGCAAAGGGAATGGTGATGAATCCGACGATAAGCCAGGCAAACCAGCCTTGAGCCTTTTCTCTAATTGCCAGCAACATGATTGTATTCTTCCCAGTTCAAAGCAAAAAAAACGGGGTACCAGCTATGATACCCCGTTCGTTCAATTATGGCGGAGTGGACGGGACTCGAACCCGCGACCCCCGGCGTGACAGGCCGGTATTCTAACCAACTGAACTACCACTCCTAATTGCTTGGTGGGTGCTGAGGGGATCGAACCCCCGACCCTCGCCTTGTAAGGGCGATGCTCTCCCAGCTGAGCTAAGCACCCGATTGAGGCGCGCTAGTTTACTGCATCTTTTAGTGCTTTACCAGCTTTAAATGCCGGGGATTTTGAAGCCTTGATTTCGATGGCTTCACCGGTTTTGGGGTTGCGCCCGGTACGTGCCGCACGATCCCGAACGACGAAACTGCCGAAGCCGATAATGGATACCGTATCGCCATCCTGCAGTGCTTTGGTGACGGCTGCGATCATGCCATCCAAGGCACGGGCTGCGGCTGCCTGCGGGATATCTGCGGCATCTGCCATGGCTTCAGCCAATTCTTTCTTGTTCATCCTGATTTGCCCCCTATGGAACGTATTTATGTGAATCCTGAATCCGTGAATTCATCAGGGCGCATCGCACAAGCTCTTGCGCACTGCATCTCTTCCGAGCTCACGGATTCAGGATGAATGGTAATGCGGAACGGAGTATATCCGGTAGTTTCCGTAAAAACCGGCAGATATCCAGGCTCCTGCAAAGCGTGCGTTTTATACCAAGCCAGCGTGAAAACTGTCAAGGAAAAACGGATTCAGCCGGTAAAAAAGGCTTGTTTGTCCCAAATCCGAAAATCCTGATGACAAACAAGGGTTAAACCACATTGTCAGTTTTTCGAAATTCCCGCAAACAGGATCCGCTCCAGACCTTCCCTGCACAACCATATCCGGCTGCATTTCAGGAAGCCTTCGATCACCTGCTCAATGGGTGATTACGCGCTTGCGCCGGGTTTTTTTGCTGACAGTGGTCTTGCCATCAGATACCGAGACGTCCGATTTGGTCTTTTTCCCTGGCTCGGGTTGACTGGTCAGCGCAATCTCCAGCACTTCGTCTATCCATTTTACCGGGCGTATATCCAGGGTACTGGTAATATTCTTTGGTATTTCCTTCAGATCCCTTTCGTTTTCCTCGGGAATCAACACTGTCTTGATGCCGCCCCGGGCTGCGGCCAGCAATTTTTCCTTGAGACCGCCTATGGGCAATACCTCACCGCGCAGGGTAATCTCACCAGTCATGGCTACGTCCGCGCGCACCGGAATCTGAGTCAGCGCCGATACCAAGGCACTGCACATTCCGATGCCTGCACTGGGGCCATCCTTGGGAGTGGCGCCTTCGGGCACATGCACATGAATGTCATATTCCTGATGGAAATCCTTGTCCAGGCCCAGCACGTCCGCGCGGCTGCGCACCACAGTCATGGCCGCCTGTATGGATTCCTTCATTACATCACCCAGCTGACCGGTGTAGGTCAGGCGCCCCTTGCCCGGCATGATGGCCGCCTCTATGGTCAGCAGCTCGCCTCCCACTTCGGTCCAGGCCAGCCCGGTAACCTGCCCGATCTGATCCCTTTCTTCCGCCTTGCCATAACGGAAGCGTTGTACGCCCAGATAGTGTTCCAGTTTCTTTGGCGTAACAATGACCTTTTTGCCCTTGACCTCGCCCAACAGGATTTCCTTCACCACCTTGCGGCAGATCTTGGCAATCTCGCGCTCCAGGCTGCGCACCCCCGCCTCGCGGGTGTAGTAACGCACAATGTCCCTCACCGCTGCTTCACGGATGGCCAGCTCTTCTTTTTTCAGACCATTGTTTTCCATCTGTTTGGGAATCAGATAGCGCTCGGCGATGTTCACCTTTTCCTCTTCGGTATAGCCGGACAGACGAATGACTTCCATGCGGTCGAGCAGGGCGGCAGGCACATTCAGGGAATTGGCCGTAGCCACAAACATGATTTCCGACAGGTCGAAATCCACCTCAAGGTAGTGATCCTGGAACGTGTGATTCTGCTCGGGATCCAGCACTTCCAGCAGCGCCGATGCAGGATCACCACGAAAATCCTGCGCCATCTTGTCAATCTCATCGAGCAGGAACAGGGGATTGCGCACTCCGATCTTGGTAAGGTTCTGCACGATCTTGCCCGGCATGGCGCCAATGTAGGTGCGCCGATGACCCCGAATCTCTGCTTCATCGCGCACACCGCCCAGAGCCATGCGCACGAACTTGCGATTGGTGGCGCGAGCGATGGACTGTCCGAGAGACGTCTTGCCCACGCCCGGAGGTCCGACCAGGCAGAGGATGGGGCCTTTCAGCTTGCGCACCCGCTGCTGAACGGCCAGATACTCAAGAATACGCTCCTTGACCTTTTCCAGGCCATAGTGATCGGCTTCCAGCACGGCTTCTGCCTTGGCAATATCGTTGCGCACGCGACTGCGTTTCTTCCACGGGACGCTCACCAGCGCATCGATATAATTGCGCACTACCGTGGCTTCGGCGGACATGGGAGACATGAGCTTGAGTTTGTTCAACTCGGATTCCGCCTTGGCCCTGGCCTCCTTGCTCATACCAGCCTTTTCGATCTTCTGCGCCAGTTCCTCAAACTCATTGGGCACATCGTCCAGTTCACCCAGCTCCTTCTGAATGGCTTTCATCTGCTCATTCAGATAGTACTCGCGCTGGTTCTTCTCCATCTGCTTCTTGACCCGTCCGCGAATGCGCTTTTCCATTTGCAGCACATCGTTCTCGCCTTCCATGAGCGCCATCAGATGTTCCAGGCGATCACGCACACCCTGCATTTCCAGTACTTGCTGCTTTTCATCCAGCTTGAGGGACATGTGTGCGGCCATGGTATCGGCCATGCGCGCGGGCTCGTCAATGCTGGCCAGGGAGGTCAGCACTTCCGGCGGAACTTTCTTGTTCAGTTTGACATATTGCTCGAACAGATTGCTGGCGGTACGCATGAGTACTTCCATTTCCTGCTCGGGCAATTCGATCTCGTCATCCAGCTTGCTGGCACGGGCCACATAATAACCATCCTTTTCGACGATCTCCCTGATCTGACTGCGGCTGCTACCTTCCACCAGGACTTTTACGGTGCCATCCGGCAGCTTGAGCAGTTGCAGAATGCTCGCCAGGGTGCCTACTTCATACAGATCCTTCACGCCGGGGTCATCCACATCAGCACTCTTTTGCGCGACCAGCAATATCTGCTTGTTGTCCTGCATGGTGGCATCCAGCGCCTTTATGGACTTCTCCCGGCCCACGAACAACGGAATGACCATATGCGGATAAACCACCACATCACGCAAGGGCAGCACGGGGATCATGGCGCTGATTTCAGGAATGTCGTTGGATCCTTTTTCTTGACCCATATTGGTTTCCTCTTGAAGAACCGCAGGGCAACACGGGAAAGTGCTGCACTGAATCTGACGATACCCGGAAAACGGGTGAAATGACTAGTTGCTTACATGAGGGCAAAGAGCTGCTTTTTCAAGTGCCCTACACGATCAAACCGGTGAATTCACCGGTTTGATCCTGATTATCAGTCGCTACTCGATGCGGCCCGCGGTCGTGAAGCTTCGGCATCACCCTCATACATGATGTAAGGCGAAGTCTCTCCTTCGATGACGGCCTGATCGACAACGACCTTGCTGACATTCTCCATGGAAGGCAGATCGTACATGATATCCAGCAGCACATGCTCAAGTATGGTACGCAAGCCACGAGCGCCGGTTTTTCTCGCCATGGCCTTGCGTGCAATGGCGCGCAGGGCATCTTCACGGATCTCCAGCTCGGCGCCTTCCATGTCGAACAAACGCTGATATTGCTTGACCAGGGCATTCTTGGGCAGGGTAAGAATCTGCACCAGGGCATCTTCATCCAGTTCTTCCAGGGTAGCTACGACCGGCAGACGCCCCACGAATTCGGGAATCAGACCATAACTGACCAGATCTTCCGGCTCCACGTCACTCAGAAGCTCGCCCAGGCTGCGGGTTTCTTCCTTGGTGCGAATATCAGCGGAAAAACCGATGCCTCCTTTCTCCGAACGGCGCTGCACTACCTTGTCCAGCCCGGCAAAGGCGCCCCCGACGATGAACAGGATCTTGCTCGTATCCACCTGCAGGAACTCCTGCTGGGGATGCTTGCGTCCGCCTTGGGGCGGAATCGAGGCAATCGTGCCCTCGATCAGCTTGAGCAGCGCCTGCTGCACACCTTCCCCGGATACATCACGGGTAATGGACGGGTTGTCCGATTTGCGGGATATCTTGTCTATCTCATCGATATAGACAATACCGGTCTGCGCCTTTTCCACGTCGTAATCGCATTTCTGCAGCAGCTTCTGGATGATGTTTTCCACGTCTTCGCCAACATAACCGGCTTCGGTAAGCGTGGTTGCATCAGCAATGGTGAAGGGCACATTGAGCATGCGCGCCAGGGTTTCGGCGAGAAGCGTCTTGCCCGATCCGGTAGGCCCGATCAGCAATACATTGGATTTGGCGATCTCCACCTCATCCTTTCCGGTAGCGGCACCCATGCGCTTGTAATGGTTGTACACGGCCACGGACAGGACCCGCTTGGCCTGACCCTGGCCAATAACATAATTGTCCAGACCTTCCTTGATTTCATGAGGAGTGGGCAGTTTCTGATCGGGGGTGTCCGTGCTTTCCTCCATTTCCTCACGGATGATGTCGTTGCATAGCTCCACGCATTCATCACAGACGAAAACCGAAGGACCCGCAATCAACTTTTTGACTTCATGCTGACTCTTGCCACAAAAAGAGCAATACAGCAGCTTGCCGTCATCACCTTTGCCGTCGTTATTCTCACTCATGCCTTAATTCCTAAGAAACCTCGTTTTCCTGCCACAGGGAATGTCATGTTCAATAATATCCCATAGACAAAGGATAGCAACCCCGAAAAACACGTGTAAGTAGTCGAATCAGACAAAAAAACCGGTCATTTCACAAGGAAATGGCCGGCTTTCCCGCATTTCGGCGTTCGCCATCAATCGTTGCTGCGGGCACCCAGCACTTCATCGACCAGGCCGTATTCCCTTGACTCTTCCGCGCTCATGAAGTTGTCCCGCTCCGTATCTTCGGAAATGCGCTCAAGGGTTTGTCCGGTATGCTCTGCGAGGATTCCGTTCAACCGCTCACGGATAAGAAGAATTTCCCTGGCATGGATCTCGATGTCTGTAGCCTGCCCCTGAAACCCTCCCAGGGGTTGGTGGATCATCACCCGTGAATTGGGCAGGCAGAAACGTTTGCGCCTGGCTCCTCCAGCGAGCAAAACTGCGCCCATGCTGGCCGCCTGGCCAATGCACATGGTACTCACCGCAGGACGTACAAACTGCATGGTATCGTAGATTGCCATTCCGGCAGTAACCGAACCGCCCGGTGAATTGATATACAGATGGATATCCTTGTCCGGATTTTCGGATTCGAGGAACAACAACTGCGCCACAATCAGATTGGCCATGTGATCCTCAACCGGTCCCACGCAGAAAATGACCCGTTCCTTGAGCAGTCTTGAATAGATATCAAAAGCCCGCTCACCGCGCGCCGTCTGTTCCACAACCATGGGCACCAGCCCCAGATTTACGGGATCGGAAATACCGTTGTTGTACTCGTCGCGCATGATTCCTCTCTATATCTCAACCTGAAACCCTCTCCACCAGCCATCTGATGGAAGAGACTTCAGGATCATTGCTGATTGTTGTTCAGTAACTCATCGAAAGACAGTGGCTCGTCTTCTACCTTGGCCTTTTCCAGGATCAGATCCACTACCTGGTCTTCCATTACCACATTCTCGACAGAAGATCGGGCTTCGGGATTGTCCCGGTACCAGTTGATGATCTCTTCAGGATCCTCGAAGGTGGCCGCCTGCTCCGCAATGGCTTCGTCCACCCGCGCCTGATCCACATCGATTTCATTGCCGCGAATCAGTTCATTCACCATCAACCCCAGCTTCACGCGGCGCTCGGCCTGGGGCTCGAACACGCTGACAGGCAGATCCAGGGTGCTTTGCTGCCCCCCTTGCGCCATTTCCTGCTGAGTCTGCTGCTTGAGCGCCTGGGCTTCCTGGGAGATCATGGCGCCAGGTACATCAAATTCATTCGCCGCCAGCAGGGCATCCATAACCGCCTCCTTGGTGCGGCTCTTCACTTTCTGCCGCACTTCACGATCCATGTTTTCACGGATTTCCTTGCGCAGTGCCTGTTCCGTGCCTTCTTCCACACCCAGCGCCTTGATGAAAGCTTCATCCACTTCCGGCAGCTTGGGCTCGGCAACGGCCTTGATCTTCACTTCGAAGCTTACATCCTTGCCCGCCAGATTTTCTACGCGGTAGTCTTCGGGGAATTTCAGTTCCAGGGTTTTGCTGTCCCCGGCAGAGGTTCCGACCAGACCTTCCTCGAAACCGGGAATCATGGTGCCGGAGCCCAATACCAGCTGGATATCCTCGGCGCTGCCGCCTTCAAAAGCTTCGCCATCCATGATGCCGGTAAAGTCCATGGTCACACGATCCCCATTCTCGGCGGCGCGCTCCACATCGATCCACTCGGTACGCTGCTCGCGCAGTTTTTCCACCATGTTGTCCACGTCTTCATCAGTAACTTCTGTTACCGGACGCTTGATTTCCAATACAGAAAGATCCGCCAGTTCCAGCTCCGGCATGACTTCGAAGGAAGCCGTGTAAGCAAGGCCGCCATCCGCATCGTCCTCACGCAGCTCAATGCTGGGTTCGCCAACCGGGCGCAGGTTTTCCTGCACAGCCGCCTCATAGAAGCTGGACTGAATCAGTTCGCCATAGACATCCTGTCGAATCTGCTGGCCATAACGCTGTTTGACCACGCGCATGGGCACCTTGCCCGGACGAAAACCGTCCATTCGCACCGTGCGGGCTGCCTCCTTGAGCTTGGCCTCGAGCAGTTCATTTACCTTGTCCGCGGGCAGATTGACCAGCAAACGTTTTACCAGGCCTTCGCCCGATTCAACAGATACTTGCATTTGAAACTTTCTCCGACAGTAGTCTGTCTGTATTTCTGTATTGATGTTATGGGTGCTCCGCATGGCAAAGCCCCCTCCGTACGCGGCATGAATGAACCGCCTGCCAAAAAAACCACGCGGGTTGATCCGGCATTACCTGTAATCTGGTGCGAAAGGGGAGACTTGAACTCCCACGGGTTGCCCCACTGGAACCTAAATCCAGCGCGTCTACCAATTCCGCCACTTTCGCTAGGAAGACGACATGCCGCCATCCCGGTGAACCCGGCATTATACACAAACTCGAATCAGCACACCTCTGTTCTACTGCCCATCGTCTGGCCATGGGGGATATCGATTTTTCGAGATGCCCTGTGGAAAAACATCTTGCCCGGCTTTTTTCCACGCCCCTTGATACAAATACCCTGGAGGACTACCATCAAACGGATGCGATATTCCCGATTTTCCCGTCTCCTTACTGTCTTGGCCTCCATCCTTTGGGGACTGCTGTCCTGGGAAAACCTGATTGCGGCGCCAGCAGCACCGGGGTACTATCCGCCGTACACACCATATGTAATGCCGGCCACGCAGCCCGGCAACCCGACCCAGGCACCCGGCTGGCCTCCCGCACGCCAGTACCGCCCCATGCCTTCCACCTCTTATTCGGGCACGCCGCCATCCCAGCCCCCCTATGGTACGCAGTATTACTATCAGTTTCAGTACCGCTCCAACCCCACCCGGGACAAACACCAGGGACGCAGCCCCCTGCCCACACCTACACAAACAGCGCCCAGCATAGAAACCAGCGTGAGCGAACGCCGGCCTGTCATTCAACAGAATCTGATTTACCGGGTGCGAATCAAGAGCAGCGGAAATCTCAAGGAGGCCGCTCCCCGTCCGCCTGATTCCGAGGCCGCCGTATTCCGCCAACTGGGGCAACCGGTGAGCTTCAGCGAGGGGCAAGGGGGAAAATCCGCCTTGATCACCGAATATACCTACCTGCTGATTCCTCTCAAGGAAGGCGAAATTTATCTGCCAGGTATCACCCTGAGCGGCAAGTACACGAATGGCGCGGAATTCAATGTTACCGCCGAACACGGCATCACCTTGTATGTACAGCCGGCCGAACCCGGGGTGCAGCCCTGGTTGCCCCTGTATAATCTGCGCCTGGACGCAAAACTTCCGGAAATCCGGGGTCTCAAGGCCGGTGAACCACTGGAGATGAGCATCACTACCTCGGCGGTAGGCGCGGTGGGAACCCAGCTGCCGGGAATCGCCGCCCAACTACAAAGTGATGATTTCTACATCTATCCCGGGGAAGTCAGCACCAGCGGACGCATATCCGCCGACGGACTGGATCTTGTGGGAAGCCGTACGGAAAACTTTACTCTGGTGCCGCGCTGGGGCGGCACCTTGAACCTGCCTTCCCTTTCCCTGCAATGGTGGAATCTGCGCACCGGCAAGGCTGCCAGCGCAACCCTGCCCATTCGTCAGATCCAGGTTGCAGGTCCACCCAACCCCAACGGTGACAGCCGTGCCGGTTTCAATCTGCCAGAAGGAGCCAGCCTGTGGTTCTGGATTCCCCTGGTGCTGGTGATCCTGCTTTTGTTGTTTGCCTGGCTCAAGGTGTTGTTTGGTGCCGGACGCAATCCCGTCGCGTCCTGGGTTGCAGAACACAGCCAGCAACTGCTGGGAGAACTCTACCAGCCTCTGGCAGCCCTGGGGCGCCGTCTCTCCCCCCGCCGGCACATGCACCGTCTGCGCAGCTGGATCGGTCGTAACCTTCCCATATCATGGAAACTCTGGTACTGCCTGCGGGCGCTGGAAAAGGAAGACGATCCTTCCACCTGGGTTCCGGCCCTGCAGATTCTTGCCGCCAAGCACCTGGGCGTACGCCGCCATGCCGATCTGCAGTCTCTCGGGCGCAGCATCATCGCCTGCCATCCCGCGGCGAACCCCCAACAAGTGCAGGCGCTGATGGCGGAACTGGACAGGGCAGTATACGGCGGGCAGAAACTGGACTCCTTCCGCAACTGGAAAGCCGATTTCAAGCGGCAGATCAAACCACGCCTGTTTCCCATCCGTTTTCGCAGTTGCCGGGAAAGCAAGGATAATCATCTACTACCGCAATTGAACCCCGGTTCGAGTCATCATTGACCCGGCACCAATCTATACCAGCCCTGTGGGGCGTCAGTCATTCTTGCTGCGGGAAAACAGCAATGCATTTACCAAACTGGCATACCAGAAAGGGTTTTCCTGCACTGCCCGCCAGCTGTCTGATACCAGTTCTTGTGCGTTTTTCCTCAAGTCGGCATCCCGTGACGACAAAGACAGCTTGAGAACAAGCGCCGATGCGGCAGGCAAGGCACCGTCCTCCTGCACCTGCACGGCAGGCATGCCGGGAAGCAGGGCTCTCGAGCTGCTCACCCAGCCTGTCGATGTATGGAAATCGCGCCAGGCGATATGCAACAGGTTTTCTGCAAGCCTTGCGTCCGCTTGATTTCCCTCCAGCTGTGAAAACTGCATCAATCCCTGGGCAACATAAGCATAATCCGCCAGGGATGCCTGCCCTACCGGGTTCCCCTGATGTTCAGCGCGAAACAGCTGCCGACCATCCCATAGCTTGTTCACCAGATAGTTTCGCAACTTCCGGGCCACATCAAGAAATTCCGCTTTGCCCGACTGGCGGGCGAAACCGGACAAGGTGCCAAGCATCAGGCCATTCCATCCCGCCAGCCGTTTGTTGTCCACCGGCAGACTGCGCTTGTCGCGCGCCTTGAGCAATATTCCCCTTGCTGTTTCCAGCTGGCTCCGGATATCCGCGAGCGGCCGGTTATGGGTTCTGGCCAGATCCCCGGCGGAAGCACCGGTCATGGGCAACACAGCTTGGGCGTGATTGTCGAAACCGCGCAACTGCCAGTGTTCCTGCGCCAAGGTCCACAAATCCCCCTTGAGCAACTGCTTCAGCTCCGTCTCTTTCCAAAGGTAGTAGCCACCTTCCACGCCCTCGGCATCAACCGCGGAAAAACTCGCCACACAGGCGACATCCGGACACATTTGCTGCACCGCAAATCGCAGCGTGTCCTCGGCTACAGCCAGGTATCGTGGTTCCTTGAACACTTCCGCCGCACGCAAGTAGAGACTGGCCAACAACGCCTGGCTGTAGAGCATCTTTTCATAGTGGGGCGTACGCCAGTCCGGATCCACGGTATAGCGGAAAAAGCCGCCGCCAAGATGATCACGCAACCCCCGGGACGCCACCTGATCCAGGGTAAGACGCAGAAAACGGGCCAGATTTTCCTCCGGCTGTCTGGCCTGAATCTCCACAAGCGCGGAAAGCTGTGGGGTCATGGGAAAACGGTTCTGCTGGCCAAAACCACCCGCCAGTTCATCGGCAATCCCCAGCGCGGAGCTGACAAATTTCTGTTGCAGCTCCTGGCGAGAGACAAGAGACTCCCTGTGCTTGCTCTTGCGCTGTTTCACCAGCACTTCCAGTGCCTGTCTCGCCAGATCCGTAACCTTGGGCGCTTCGGCCTGCCACATTTTCTGCAGGCGCCCAAGCAGAACACGGAATTTCTCCGGTGGCACATAAGTCATGCCCACGACCGGGTACCCCTCAGGTGTGAGGAAGACGTTCAGGGGCCATCCCGCCCTGCCCTGGGTGCGTTGTACGAAATCGATGAGATGCTCGTCCAGCGCCGGATTGAGCTCCCGGTCCACTTTCACCGGTATGTAGTATTTGTTCAGTAACTCGGCAATCGCCGGATTGCGGTAGCTTTCCCGTTGCATGACATGGCACCAGTGGCAGGCAAAATAGCCACTGGAGATGAACAGCAGTTTGCCTTCCTTCTTCGCCAGCTCCAGGGTTTGTGCATTCCAGGGCTGCCAGGCCACGGGATCCCGGGCGTGCATGGCCAGATAGGGAGAAGGATTGTCCGCAAGAAGGTTTTCCAGGGCTTGACCAGCTGCCCCGTATAGCAGCAGAAATACCAGCAGGAGTTTACTCATCATCCAGCTGTGAAAGGATATTCCTCGCCACCAGCACCTGATTTTCGTTGCCTTGAGCCAGCACATCATAGAGGAGCTTGCGCGCGGCATCGTAATCCATGGCTTCACGCAATTCGTTTACGCGCACCAGTTTCCGATCCACGGGATCACCGGCTTCCTCCTCTTCCGGCCCCGTCTTTTCACCGGAATCCTCTTCATGCCAACTGGACTCTTCTTCATCCAGTTCCGCTTCCAGGCGATCCAGTTCGGCTTCCATTTCCTTTTCACTCAAAGGCCGGAATTCATCTTCATCGGCCCCGGCATCCGGCGTAGCATGCACCGGCGGGGTGGCGACGCTGGCGCCTGCTGAAGATCCGGCCACCACGCTGGAGTCATCCTCTTCTTCATTCTGTTCTTCATCTTCATCACCCTCTATTTCACGCACAAAGAAACGGGAAAAGATGACACCGGACTCGAACAATACCCACATGGGCAAGGCAAGCAAGGTCTGGGAAATGACATCCGGTGGCGTAAGCAGCATACCGATGACAAAGGCGCCAACGATAACGAAAGGACGCTTCGCCGCCAGCTTGGCCGGGGTGGTCATGCCCATCCAGACCAGCAGTATGGTGGCAATGGGAATCTCGAAGGCCAGACCAAAGGCGAAAAACAGGGTCAGGACGAAATCCAGGTATTCGGAAATATCCGTCATCACCGCAACGCCTTCAGGCGTCACGCTGGTGAAAAACCGGAATACCAGAGGAAAAACCACATAGTAGGCAAAGGCTGCTCCCAGATAGAAGAGCACCACGCTGGAGGCGAGCAGGGGCATGGCCATGCGCTTTTCGTGCGCATACAAGCCGGGAGCGATGAATCCCCAAAGCTGATACAGCAGATAAGGCATGGCCAGAAATATGGCGGCAATGAGGCTGAGCTTGAATGGCGTAAGAAATGGGGATGCCACCTTGGTGGCGATCATGGATGTGCCTTCCGGCATCACCGCCATCAAAGGTTCCGCAATGAAATGATAGATATCATTGCCAAAGGGAAACAACAGCAGAAAAATCACCAGCACCACGAGCACAGCCCGCAGCAGGCGATCCCTCAGTTCCAGCAGATGGGACATGAACGGCTGTTCGATGTCGGTGGTCTTGTCGCTCATTTGGCGTCGATTTTTTCCGTTTCGGCCACAGGCTTGCCAGGCGTTTCTTCCCCAACGGCCTGTTTCGCGCTTTTCACCACGGATTTCGTTTCCTGTCTGACTTCGTCGAGGGCATTGCGGGTGTCGTCAAGAATTTCGTGTACACCCGTGGACTTGGCCTGCTCCTCCAGTACCCGCTTGAGTTCCTCGGCCTTGAGTTCCTTTTCAATATCCGCTTTTACCGACATGAGCATGCGCCGTCCACGCCCAATCCACATTCCCGTGGTTCGGGCCACTTTGGGCAGCCGCTCCGGACCAATGACCAGCAAGGCCACCACCGAAATCAGCAACAACTCGAAGAAACCGACATCAAACATGGAAAATCACGCCTTTCAGGCGTCGGTCTTGTCCTTTTCCCGGGTGGATTCACCCTCGATGACACTGTCCTGTTTGTTGGCGTCGGCCAGCTTTTTTTCGTCGGCTTCTTTCTCACCATCACTCACGGCTTTCTTGAAACCCTTGAAAGCCGTACCAAGATCCGAGCCCATGTTGCGCAGGCGCTTGGTGCCAAACAACAGCAGCACAATGACCAAAATGATCAACAACTGCCAGATACTGATTCCACCTAAACCCATAACTCAATCTCCAAAAATGTAGTCTTTCTGACGGAGCACAAAGCCCGCTCCGACATAACAATGATGCATGATAGCTTATTCAGCCTTGCGGCTGGCTTTTTCTTCCAGTCCCGAAAGACCAAAGCGCCGCTGCAGCTCTTTCAGCACGTCTTCAGGCCCCAGATCAGCATGGGCCAGCAGCACCATGCTGTGAAACCACAAGTCTGCGGTTTCATAGACAATCTTGTCCTTGTCACCATCCTTGGCGGCCATCACGGTTTCCGTGGCCTCTTCACCAATCTTTTTCAAAATGGCGTCCAGCCCCTTGTGGTAGAGACTGGCCACATAAGAGCTGTCCGGCGATGCATCCTTGCGCGCTTCCAGCACCTGGGCAAGCTGTGTCAATGTGTCTGTCACAAACGTACCTCCACGCCCTGATCGGCCATGAAGCGTTTTGCCTCGCCGATGCTGTATTCAGCGAAGTGGAAGATGGAGGCTGCCAGCACCGCATCGGCGCCTCCTTCCTTCACGCCGTCCACCAGATGCTGCAGATTGCCCACGCCGCCGGAAGCGATGACCGGAATGGTCACGGCCTCGGCCACGGCCCGGGTCAGTTCGTTGTCGAAGCCGATTTTGGTGCCGTCACGATCCATGCTGGTGAGCAATATTTCACCGGCCCCGTAGTCGGTCATTTTTCTGGCCCATTCAATGGCGTCGATACCCGTGGGCTTGCGCCCACCGTGGGTAAAGATCTCCCAGCGCCCTTCCCCTACCGACTTCGCGTCGATGGCCACCACGATGGCCTGGGAGCCGATGCTGTCGGCGGCCTCCTTCACAAATTCCGGGTTGAATACGGCTGCGGTATTGATAGCCACCTTGTCCGCCCCGGCCAGGAGCATGCGGCGCACATCTTCGACCTTGCGGATGCCCCCGCCCACGGTGAGGGGAATGAATACTTCGGAGGCCACCTGCTCCACCACATGCACGATGGTTTCCCGGTCATCGGAGCTGGCGGTAATATCGAGAAAGGTGATCTCATCCGCGCCTTCCTCATTGTAGCGCCGCGCCACTTCCACCGGGTCGCCCGCATCGCGAATATCAACGAATTGTACGCCCTTGACCACGCGGCCATTGTCCACGTCCAGGCAAGGTATGATGCGTTTCGCCAGTCCCATGTCAGCAGCCCAGCTCATCGGCCAGCTTCTGGCCCTGGGCAAAATCCAGACTGCCTTCATAGATGGCGCGGCCGGTTATGGCCCCCATAATATTGCTGGTTTTCGCCTGACAAAGCGCCTCGATATCACGCAGGTTGGTGATTCCTCCAGAGGCGATTACCGGAATATTGATCGCGTTGGCCAGGGCAGTCGTCGCTTCGACATTGCAACCGGTCATCATTCCATCCCGGCCGATATCCGTGTAGACGATGGCAGACACACCGTCTTTCTCGAAGCGTTTGGCCAGCGAGGTCACTTCCTGATCGGTGACCTCCGCCCAACCATTGATGGCCACCATGCCATCCTTTGCATCCAGACCCACGATGACATGACCGGGAAAAGCCTGGCAGGCGCGGGCCACGAATTCCGGCTCCTTGACCGCCTGGGTGCCAATGATGCAGTAACTAACACCAGCTTTCAGATAGGCTTCCATGGTTGCTTCATCCCGGATACCACCACCCACCTGGATGGGCAGATCCGGATAACTGGCGGCAATCGCGCGTATCGCATCCCCGTTTACCGGCTCACCGGCGAAAGCGCCATTGAGATCCACAAGATGCAGGCGCCGGGCACCGGCTTCCACCCAGCGGCGCGCCATGTCCACAGGCTGATCCGAAAACACAGTGTCATCTTCCATGCGGCCCTGCTTGAGGCGCACGCACTGGCCATCTTTCAGGTCGATTGCGGGAATCAGTAACATTATTCAGGCTTCCAGTTTACAAAATTCTTCAATAATTGCAGGCCGGCAGCAGCGCTCTTTTCCGGATGGAACTGCACCGCAAACAGCTTGCCCACGGCAATGGCGCTTGCAAATTCCACGCCATAGTCCGTAGTCGCCGCAATCAGACCGGGATCTTCCGGAACAACATGGTAACTGTGAACGAAATAGAAGCGGGTATTGTCCTGTATGCCATTCCACAAGGGATGTGCCTGGCGCTGAGTCACCTGGCTCCAGCCCATGTGGGGAATTTTCAGTGGCAGGCCGCTATCCCCCGGCATGTTCGACGCAAAACGCTGCACCCTGCCGGGGAAAATGCCAAGCAGGCCGGTGCCATCATTTTCCTCGCTGTATTCCATGAGCACCTGCAATCCCATGCAGATACCCAGAAAGGGCTTGTTTTGCAACGCTTGGCGCACCTCACGATTCAGGTGATGCTCACCGATGGCGGCCATGCAGTCCCGCGCCGCGCCCTGTCCCGGAAAGACGATGCGATCTGCCGCTCGAATCCACTCATGATCATCCGTAACCCGTACTTCGGCATCCCCGGCCACATGCTCGATGGCCTTGGACACGGAGCGCAGGTTACCCATGCCATAATCCAGCACGGCAATTTTCTGCTTCATTACAGGCTTCCCTTGGTGGAGGGAATGGCGCCAGCCAGACGTGGATCTTCTTCCAGCGCCATGCGCAGGGCGCGCCCAAAGGCCTTGAAGATGGTCTCGGCGATGTGGTGCGCATTGCTGCCGCGAATGCAGTCGATGTGCAGGGTCACCAGGGCGTGATTGACGAAGCCCTGAAAGAATTCATGAAACAGATCCACATCGAACTCGCCGATCATGGAGCGTCTGAAATCCACGGGCATTTCCAGCCCGGGACGCCCGGACAGGTCGATAACCACCCGCGACAGCGCCTCATCCAGGGGCACATAGGCATGCCCGTAACGCCGGATGCCCTTTTTGTCGCCAACGGCCTGGGCAAAGGCCTGCCCCAGGGTGATACCCAGATCCTCCACCGTATGATGGGCATCAATGTGCAAATCCCCCCTGGCGCTGATGTTCAGGTCGATCAGACCATGGCGGGCCACCTGGTCGAGCATATGTTCCAGGAAAGGCACGCCGGTGTCGAATTTGCCGTTGCCCTGACCATTCAGATCCAGACTTACCGAGATCTGCGTTTCCAGGGTATTGCGCTCTACGCTGGCACTGCGGGTCATGAGCTACCTCCGAAATTGCAAGGCGTGGATTATAACCCGAATCATGGTAGTTTTCTTGCGATGAAACCCCATGCCGCCAAATTCCGTTTTCACGACTGCCTGAACGATTTGCTGCCGCCTCAACAGCGGAACAGGTTCATTGGTTACTCTTTTTCCGGTCATCCCGGTGTAAAGGATCCCATTGAAGCATTGGGGGTGCCACATTCGGAAACAGGCCATATTCTGGCCAATGGTCTGACGGTAAATCTTGCCTACTCCCTGCAGCCGGACGACCGGATTGAAGTGTATCCCCGAAAAGCAACCGTGGTGGCGGGCGAACTTCATTTCATCGTGGATGTAAATCTGGGCAAGCTGGCCCGCTGGCTACGCCTGCTGGGTTTTGACACACTCTGGCGCAATGATCTGAAAGACCGGGAAATCGTGGATATCAGCATGGCAGAACAGCGCATCATTCTCACCCGCGACCGCCGCCTGCTGTTCCATCGGGAGATCGAACACGGCTACTGGATCCGTGCCGTGGAACCGGACCGGCAGGTACCGGAAATTTTGAACCGGCTCGATCTGTGGCAGGGCATCACCCCTTTTCACCGCTGCGCCCTGTGCAACGGCTTGATCCAGGTCGTGGTGAAAGAAAAAATTCTGGATAAGCTTGAGCCCCTGACGCGAAAATACTATGACGATTTCTATCAATGTGCCGACTGCGGCCAGATCTACTGGAAGGGCAGCCACCATGACAAGTTACTGAAGAAACTGGAGGGCATCTCGAAAAATCTAGATGCCCAAGCGGGACAGGGATGTCCCGCCATTTTCGATCACCACAAGTGATTGAAAATGTGAGCAAAGAGGAAATCGCATTTTCTCTTTGCGACGAGAAAAATTCCATGGAAGGAATTTTTCGAGACCCCCTGGAAATATTAAAAAATCATGCGTGAAACCATCATCATCAGCACCGCCGAAAGGGAAATCCTGGTGGACATCACCGCCAGGGTACAGGCCGTAGTGAGCGCCAGCGGCATGCGCAATGGTCTGGTGAATGTCTATGCCCAGGGCGCTACAGGCGCCATCATGATCCAGGAAAACTGGGACGACAGCGTACAGACCGATGTGGTCAATCTGTTGCGCAAGATGATTCCCCGTGGCGTATGGCTGCATGACGCCCAGGATGGCAACGGCGATGCCCATCTGAAATCCGGGCTGGTGGGTCCATCGGAGACCATTCCCCTGATCGACGGCAAGCTGGGCCTGTCCACCTGGCAGAATATCTTTTTCTGTGAATTCGATGGTCCGCGCAGGGAACGCCGGATTGTATGCACTCTGATCGAGGATCGCTCTTGAACAGAATACAGAAGCAGCGGCTGGCTTGGCGTACGGGCTTTTTTCTGTTGTTCATCCTCGCTCCGGTTCTGGATCTGTTCCGCTTCGACCTGGAACAGAATCATTTTTATTTCCTTACCTTTCCCTGGACCCTGGGGATCGACGCCTTCAGGAACGGGGAAATCAGCGCCATGGAAATGGCGCTGAACATGGGTTTGCGCTTTTTCCTTCCCCTGGGCGTTGTCATCAGCCTGGGCATATTCATTTCCTGGAAGTGGGGTCGTCTGTATTGCGGCTGGCTGTGTCCACATTTCTCCGTGGTGGAAACCATCAACCACTTCATGCGCAAGGCTTCAGGCAAGCTGTCGATCTGGGACAGGGAGACACTGCCCGAACATCAGGCAGACGGCACGCATGTGCCGGTGGAAAAGAAATGGTGGTGGCTGACGGGACTGATCATCCTTGGTTTCTCTTTCATCTGGGCGGTAGTGCTGCTCACCTATCTGCTGCCGCCGAAGGAAATTTACGCCAACCTCTGGCACGGTGATCTGACACGCAATCAGGCGCTGTTCATCGGCGTGGCAACCCTGCTATTCGTCATTGAATTCACCCTGGCCCGGCATCTGTTCTGCCGCTTCGGTTGTGTCATTGGCCTGGCCCAGAGTCTGATATGGATGGGCAACAAGAAGGCGCTGGTGGTGGGATTCGACCGGGCGCGTTCCGCCCAGTGCAGCGAATGCGATGCCTCTTGTGAACACGCCTGCCCCATGCGCCTGAAACCCCGCAGCATCAAGCGCAAGATGTTCACTTGCACCCAGTGCATGCAGTGCGTGGAAGCCTGCGAAAAGGTACACGAGGACGACCCGCGTCCGCCCCTGCTGCATATGCTCAGCGATCAATGCGCCCTGGATGTATCGCTACGGGATTTCGGCCTGAAACCCGAAATCCCGTCAGACTGCTTCCCGCCTCTTGTCGAGGCTTCCGGGAAAAAAGCCGAATAGCTTATTACCCCGTATATGGGGGGAGACCATATATGGGATGATAATCAGCTCTCCAATGCCGCATGCGCCGCCGCCAGCCTTGCCACCGGAATGCGTGGCGCCGAACAGGACACATAATCCAGCCCGATACGGTGACAGAAATGGATGGATTGCGGATGACCGCCATGCTCGCCGCAGATTCCAACGACCAGATCCGGGCGCTGTGCCCGCCCCCATTTCACTGCCAACTCCATGAGCTTTCCAACGCCCTTCTCATCCAGCACATCGAAGGGATTGTTTTGCAGGATGCCCCTTTCGTTGTACAAGGGCAGGAATTTGTTCTCTGCGTCTTCCCTTGAAAAAGAGAAGGTGGCCTGGGTCAGGTCATTGGTGCCAAAGGAGAAGAAATTCGCCTGTTTGGCCAGGCTGTCGGCACGCATGCAGGCACGCACGACCTCGATCATGGTGCCAAACTGGAACTCCAGCTTGTGCCCCAGTTCCGCCTCCAGCTCTGCGCTGACCCGATCCACGATTTCCTTTACATACAACAGTTCCTGGGCTGTACATACCTGGGGAACCTTGATCTTGGGATGAATCTCCAGTCCTTTCCTGTCACATTCCATTGCCGCTTCAAGAATGGCCCGGATCTGCATTTCATAGATTTCCGGAAAAGTGATTCCCAGACGCACGCCACGATGGCCCAGCATGGGATTGGTTTCATACAGCGCCTTGACCTTCTTCAACATGGTTTCTTTCTTGAGAATGGCCTCTTCCACCTGTCGGGATTCAACCATCGGCGGTATCAATACTTTATCGTTCTCGGCATCTCCCGTCCTGAGCAGGGACAAGGTGCCGGACAGCACTTCCAGACCACGCACGGAATCCCGCAACTGTTCCAGGTAGAGCAGGTCATCCTTGAGCTGCTGCTCGGAGGGAAGGAACTCGTGAATGGGCGGGTCCAGCAGGCGTATGGTCACCGGGTAAGGTGCCATGGTTTCAAACAGCTCCTGGAAGTCCTGGCGCTGCATGGGCAACAGTTTTTCCAATGACTGTTTGCGGTGCTCGGTGGTTTCGGCCATGATCATTTCTATGACCACGGGCAAGCGTTCGGTGGTGTTGAACATGCGTTCGGTACGGCACAGCCCTATGCCTCTGGCGCCATATTTCAACGCCCGATCCGCATCCAGCGCGGTATCTGCATTGGCCATGACCGTCAGTCGCGCTGTTTCATCCGCCCATCCGAGCAGAATATTCAGTTCTGCGGAAAAATCCGCTTCCACGGTAGGCACCGCTCCCAGATAGACCTTGCCACTGGTGCCATCGATGGTGATGAGATCACCTTCCCTGATTACGGTGTCGCCGACGAAGGCTTCGCGCAACTGCACGTCCACGGAAATACCTTCGGCACCGGCTACGCAGGGCTTGCCCATGCCCCGGGCCACGACGGCAGCATGAGAAGTCTTGCCCCCGCGGCTGGTAAGAATGCCTCTGGAGGCAAAAAACCCATGAATATCCTCTGGTTTGGTCTCTTCCCGCAGCAGAATCACGGTTCTGCCTTTGCTGGCTTCCTCTTCTGCACGATCCGCATCAAAGACCACATGGCCGCTGGCAGCGCCGGGTGAAGCCGGCAGACCCTGCGCCAGCGGCGTAACCCGGGCATTGGGGTCAATACGAGGATAGAGCATCTGCTCCAGATCTTCCGGCGCAATCCGCAGCAATGCCTGATCGCGGTTGATCAGGCCTTCCTTTTCCATTTCAACCGAAGTCCGCACCATGGCCACGGCATTCATCTTGCCGTTGCGCGTCTGCAGACAGTACAGAACCCCGCGCTCGATGGTAAATTCGAAGTCCTGTACTTCATGATAATGGGCTTCGAGTTTTTTTCTCAGTTCCTCGATTTCCCTGGCCATCTGCGGCATCTCATCCGCGAGACGGTCTATGGGTTTTGGGGTGCGAATGCCCGCAACAACGTCCTCCCCCTGGGCGTTCAACAGATATTCGCCATACAGCTTGTTTTCACCCGTGGCCGGATTACGGGTAAAAGCCACGCCGGTGGCGGAGTCATCACCACGATTGCCAAACACCATGGTACAGACATTCACTGCCGTACCATTGGCCATGTCGGGCGTGATGTTGAACTCACGCCGGTAATCCACTGCCCGTTTTCCCATCCAGGAGCGGAATACGGCCTTGACCGCAATCTCCAGCTGCTCGAAGGGATCGTCAGGAAAAGGCCTGCCGGTAGCCTGTTCCACCACCTTGAGAAAACGCTGACTGATTTCCTTGAGGTTTTCCGCAGACAGACCCACGTCTTCCGTAACATGAGCGCTGTTCTTGACCTGGGAGAACTGCTCGTCGAACAACTCATCAGACACCCCCAGGGCGACCTTGCCGAACAGCTGAATGAAACGGCGATAGGAGTCATAACCGAAACGCTGGTCTCCGGTCTGCTCGATTTCTCCACGCAGGGTCTGTTCATTCAATCCGAGGTTCAAAATGGTGTCCATCATGCCGGGCATGGACATCGCAGACCCGGAACGCACTGAGACCAGCAGGGGATTTTTCGCATCGCCAAACCCCTTGCCAGTAGCTTCTTCCACTGATTTCATCTGCTCCCTGATCTCGTCCATGAGACCTGCAGGCAGCTCATCATCGTCCGATTCCAGATAAGTCAGGCAAGCCTCGGTGGAAATCACAAAACCCGGCGGCACATTCAGGCCGATCTGGGTCATCTCGCATAGATTGGCGCCCTTGCCACCCAAAAGATGCTTGTTTTTTCCGTCCCCTTCACTGAAGGAAAACACCATTTTTTTCGACATCGACTACTACTCCTTACTCTATTGCTCTCGCCAGACTCTTCATCCGCGAGGTATGGGCTCAGGATACCACCGCGAACCTGTCGCTATCCGGATCTGGATCATACAAGCCGCATTTTCTCTTTGCGACGAGAAAAGTGCCATGAATGGAATTGTTCGAGGTTCCCACAAAAGAAAAACGGGGCATCAGGACGGCTTGATTCTGCCTGGCTCATCCTGTTCAAGATAGGCTTCTTCCGCTTCGGTCAGTTCTACCTCATCATATCCGCTGATCATGGGCATTAGATGATGACTGAAGGATCCGCCAGTAGTGAGCATGTAGACATGAATAATTACAAAACTGAGAATGGCATAAGCGCTGAATACATGGATATTGGCTACCCAGTACAGCCAGGGGCTGCTGACCCCTTGCTGCCAGTAGTTGTAAAACAGATAGGTCAGCCCTGAAACCCAGATTGCGGGAAACAGAAACAGTTTCAGGGCCGCATAGGTCAGCGCCTGCAAGGGATTGTGCTTGCGCCAGAAATGCTTGCGATAGGGATGTGGCTTCCCCTTGAATATGTCCCAGGCATAATAACGCGCAACGGGCCACAGGCCATTGAGCGTGGGCAGGTAATGACGCCACGCACCTGTGGTCAGATGCCAGAAAATGGCAAACACCCAAAGCAGCATCAGGCCCAGGGCCGCCAGGGTATGAATATTCACCGCCTGGTCAAAGTTCAACCAGTCATGTACGCCATGGATACGCAAACCAGTGAACAGGAGAGTAAAGATCAGCAACATCTGGGTCCAGTGCCAGAAGCGCTCGAAGCCGTCAAAGATTCTTACCTTGCGAATGGGCATCAGTTCTTCCTCCTTCCGGCCAGCAGCATGCGCAGCAGGCCATGCCCCGCCACTCCTCCCAGGGAGCCTGCAACCATCAACAACCCAAGCAAATCCAGCCACCGGGGAGCATCACGTCCCGGCATATAGAAACCCCGGACCTCCTTGAGCCGCCCTTCCCTGGAATGACACTCATCACAAGCCAGCGCCTGTTCCTTGGGGGCCACCATATGATTGATGGGCCACCAGGAGTAGCTATCTATAAACCCGTACTCGCCACTGTAGGGAATTCCATTCTTCTCCATCCCCACTTTGATGGCCTTGGCAAAATCATAGTTGCCCCAGAAAGCCGCATCATCGTCTCCCCACAGATGCATATACACCAGGGTATTATTACCTTTGTCATAGGGCTGCCTGGTATGCATGCGCTTGAACGGCCAGATGCGCGAGTTCTTGTCCTGAGGATCTCCGCTGAAATAATTGATATTCACCGGCTTGTCGGGATCGAACCGGGTGTCGATGGTGGTGTAACGCATCACCCCGTTGAACCAGCGATATTCCGGCACGACATTTTCAGCGTACTTGAAACTGCCCTTGATGGATTTGTAGGTATGGCGCCATTCGCCATTTCCTTGCTGGTAACCTTCCTCCCGATAGCCTTCACCATTGCGCAAACGGCCGGCCGTGGTCCAGTCCCAGTCGATCTTGGTGGCTACGCCACCCCGGGCGAAACTGGGTATATGACAACTTTCGCAGGCCACCCTATCCACATGATCGTTGAGCTTTAGCCCTTTCACGCTCAGAGGATGAGGCTTGTCACCATGGCAGCTTTCACAGGTGGCGGTTTCCCTTTCCATTCCAGGCCTGGGCCTTGCATGTTCCTTTTCGTCCTTGGCGATCATGTTGTAACGACTGCCCGACCATTCATGCCCTTCCCCCACATGACAGATTATGCAGGCAAAATTTTCACCATCTTCGGACATATGTACATCCACGTCCCGGGGCGGATGAAAGAGCACCGAAGACAGGTCACCATGTTTGACATTGTCACCGCCTCCGCCAAAGAAATGGCAGGTGCCGCAATTGCTGCGCGCAGGCAGGCGCACATGCTGCGCCACATTCACCCAGTCGATGGGTTGCTTGCCTTCGAACATGACGGAGCAGGCCTTGTTTCCCCGAGTGGGTGGCGTCTTGTAATAGGTGCCTGTTGATTCGTGGCAGACCAGGCAATCGATATTTTCCTCATTGGAAAAATCAAAATTGCTGTCCTTCATGTTGTATCCTGCATGGCACTGCGCGCACATGCCTTCGTTACCACGTGCATTGGTGCAGAAATTATTGATCAGAACACTCTTGCCCAGTTTCTGCCCGGTCACCGGATGGGTGTATTTCCAGGTCCAGTGCTTGTTCTTTATGAACTGGTGACCAGCGGTATTGTGACACCCGAGGCAGGCGCGGGTAACTTCCGGGCCGCTGTTGAAAGGCCCTTGCAGTTCCTTTAGCCTGGTATGATCCGTAGTGAACTTGCGCTGTTTGTCCTTGTCCAGCTCCGTCACCGGGTCGTCCACTTTTCCCCGGTTGCCAATATCAGTGTATTCGGAGATACCCAGCTCGACTTTCTCACCGCCACTGGGAATATCCGCAGCAACAGAAACCGCAAACAAGGGGGCAATGGGAAGAAAGCTTCCCAGAAACACCGAAAGCACAAACAGCGGCAACGTTTTCCCCGAAATCAACACACCCCTCCTTCCCCGGATGTTTCACCAAAGCCTCGCGTGAACAATATTACAAAGATCTCGAATTTTCGAGATCTCCTTTTTCATCCTAGCGCGACAGATGCGGCCATATCCTTAACGGAAATCAAACCTTTGCCGAAAGTGTGCGGGTAAGCAGGGACAGACTGTGGGCTTTTTCAGGGAGGGGGATACGCACCTGCCAGCCACTGCCCGGCGCGGCATCCAGTTCCTTGCCGTCCTTGTTCTGCATGGCCTGCAAATGGAAGCTTCGGTTGCCCTTCGGGCTGACCAGCGTCAGTTCGTCTCCCACCTCAAAGCGGTTCTTCACTTCCACCAGCGCCCAGCCATCCTTTTGCTCCAGGATTTCACCAACGAACTGTGAACGGCTGGCCAGGGATGCCCCCTGACGATAGTTTTGCAACTCATGCGTTTCATGGCGCTGGAAAAAACCGTCGGTATAACCCCGATGGGCCAGGCTTTCCAGAGCGCCCATGAGACTGACATCGAAAGGCCTCCCTGCCACCGCATCATCGATGGCCTGGCGATAGATCTGGGTAACCTGGGCGGTGTAGTAATGGGACTTGGTGCGACCCTCGATTTTCAGACAATCCACGCCAATCTCCACCAGACGCTGGACATGCTCCACTGCACGCAAGTCGCGGGAGTTCATGATGTAGGTGCCATGCTCATCTTCCTCGATGGGCATGAACTCCCCGGGACGGTTGGATTCTTCGATGTAATAGACCTGATCCGCCTTTGGATGCCGTCCCATCTCCGCCACACTCACCGTGGGTGCTTCATTCATCTTGTATTCCCAGCGACAGGCGTTGGTACAGGTCCCCTGATTGGCATCCCGATGATTGAAATAGCCGGACAGCAGGCAGCGGCCTGAATAGGCTATGCACAAGGCGCCGTGTACGAACACCTCGATCTCCATATCCGGGCAGGCCTGACGGATCTCTTCAATCTCTTCCAGAGACAGCTCCCGGGACAGGATCACCCGGCTCAGCCCCTGGCGCTGCCAGAACTTCACACTCAGGGCGTTCATGGTATTGGCCTGCACCGACAGATGCACCGGCAGATCCGGCCAGGTTTCCCGCACCTGCATGATCAGCCCCGGATCCGCCATGATGAAGGCATCCGGCCCCATTTCCACCACCGGGCGGATATCGTCGAGAAAAGTGCCCAGTTTGGCGCCGTGAGGCATGACATTCACCGCGACGAAAAACTGCTTCTTTCGGGCATGGGCTTCAGCGATTCCCGTGGCCAGATTTTCATGCAGGAAATCGTTGTTGCGCACCCGCAGACTATAGCGGGGCATGCCCGCATATACCGCATCCGCGCCATAGGCGAAAGCATAGCGCATGTTGCGCAAGGTACCGGCGGGAGACAACAGTTCAGGCTTTTTCACGAAGGCAGGATGGGCGAAAAAATGATGCGTCTATTGTAGCAATCGGCTGAAGCAGGCAGAAAAGAGAATTGCCCAGCAGTTCACAGGGAAAATGATTCGAACATGCGGGGCTTGAACAACCACAGCAACTCGCCGCTTCCTCCCCGGACATCGGCCCATCGCCCGGCGGAAAAACGCATGCCGACCATGGCTGCGGTAGGCATACGCGCATTGGCGCCGGTCAAGGTCGCTACCAACCCTGACCAGACGGGCTCATGTCCGACCAACATGACACTGCCATGATTGTCCGGCAGTCGCCGAATATACTCTAGGACAGATGAGGGCGAAGCCCCATAGAGCGCATGTTCCTGGATAAAAGTCACCTTCCAGTTTCCGGCTTCTATCGCCAGCTGCGCGGTAGTGGTAGCCCGGGTAGCCGTGGAAGCGACCACCAGACTCGGCAGTTCGCCGGTTCTGGCGAGCAGCTTGCCCATCAGCCGCGCTGCACGCGCGCCGCGTCCGTTCAAAGGCCTTTCGTGGTCGCTGCGAAAGTCCGCATCCCAGTCCGATTTTCCATGCCGGAACAGAATCAGCCTGCGCATAGTTCAAGAGCCCCGGACACAGCGGACGGCTGCAAAATACGGTTTTTCCTCAACCCGCATACAGCATGAAAAGATACCACCATATTCATTGGCAGAAAGCCATGTGAGACGAAGGCCCCGGAAAACCGCAATTTCCAGCTTATCCGCCCAGGGGTGTGTATTTGTATTTCTGCCCGGCAAGAGAAGCTTCATACATCAGACCGCCTTTGGCGATAACGAAAGTTGCCATTCCCTTGTTATAAGCCGCTCCAATGGTTTTTGCATCATGCTGGCCTCCGCTGACACCGGCAGAATTCCCGGCAGTCGAGGCGCTAGCAGAAGCTCCGGCAGTAATCGCCACCGCCTGGGCATTGGCGCTGAACTCAAAATTGCCGCTGGTAAATTCCTCGAAAGCGCGGCGATCCTGGAAAAAAATGATTTGCGTATAGGCCTGTCCTCCCAACTGAAAGCCCACACTTACCTGGGTCATGGTGGCGGTGCCGACCTGTTTCCCCTGGGCATAGACACAGCCCTTGCCATAGGCGCCGCCCACGCCTATCCCCCCTTTGCCGATACTGGGAAAGACGGCATAACCATAGCTGTTATCGAAGAACCTGGCACTGTCTCCGGCGTTCCTGAACAACTTGGCCGCATCCTGGCATTCATCGGCCCAGGCCTGACCGGCAGAAAAGACAAGCAACAGCAGCGCGGGGACGATTGTACGAATGGATATTGATTTCATTAGAAAACTCCTTGGATTTCCATATTATTGGCAACCGGAGCAAATACTCCCGATTACCGGCATGAGACAACCATCATCCTAACAAAATTCCCTGGAGCTCACCCAGACAAACATTTTTCCATGACAAACGCTGTCTGGCGCGGAACAGATATTACCGAAGAATGTGGATTATCCGGTCCCGAGAAGAACCCTCAAGCCATGGATTGATAATACAAATTCTGCGGGTGTTTGGCTTCGGCAAAAAAGTACCAGCGCTCCGCCATCAGCCCCAGATACTGAATGACAAAGGCTGCCACGGGAAGATAGGGGGAAGCGAGCCAGTAAGAGGCGCCCAGCAACAATACCGGGAGCACGAACACCGCCAGGAGAAAGAACCCGAATACCAGGCGCACCCCGGCTTCCGAAGCACCATGAAAAAACTCCCGGGTATTGAACGAGCCCCCCATGAAACCCTGGGATTTTTGCTCTATCCGATTGTGGCGAATTCCTATGGCCGTCTGCAGACTGCTCTTGTGCACCAGATGACGATTGCGGCGCAGGGACATCCCGCGGCTTACTCCCGCGGCAAAAGTGAAAATCACCGCCCAGGTTCCAAAGAACCCCACCAGATCCACCCCAGTCCAGGCAGAGAAGGCCGCCGCGAGCATGAACCCGGAAGCCAGACCAAACAGGGTGAAATTGATCAGGGTGAGCGGACTGTGCCATTCCTCGATGAATTTGATGCTGGCGTAAATCATGGCCGTGCAGAAATACAGGGCAAAGGCGGCAATGGCTCCGAGTATGCCCAGGATGAGACTGGCATCCACCGATATCACCCCCTGAATGACGAACAGGGATTGGGTCAGACCGAAATAATGCACGGCAGCGTACAAGGCGATGAGCAGCATCAGCAACGGCAGTACAATGACCTCCCGGGAAAGCCAGGATGTCCGCCATTTGGCGGCAGAACGCCAGGCACGCTCGGGATGCCCCAAATGAAAGAATGAAGCCAGCAGGCCCGCCAGCAGAAAAGCCAGACTCAACGCCGCGCCCATGGCATAGAAATGCACACTGTCCTGGGGTTGCAGCAGATTGGCCAGGGAATACACCTGGCCGGTGACCAGCGCCAGAAACAGCCCCTGACCGACACCGATAAGGGTTGTGAGAAAAATAACCGAAAATGCGGGATGCATGAATTTCTCCGAATATAACGCTGAGTCAGAAGGAAACGTCGTCCAGGGTCTCCCCTTCGGCCGCCGGCAAGGGTGCTTCCTTGCGCAGCGGATTGTCCGCCCGCTCCAACTCGTCCTCGAAGATCTGGATACGGGTTTTGCGTCGCGGCAGATAATGATTGGCCGGCTTGGTGCCCCATTCAGGCATCAGCTGATATCCCCCCTGCTCCCGAATCGCCATGGAAACCTCCGAATCAGGATCATGCACATCGCCAAACAGACGTGCGCTGGTGGGGCAGGCCAGAACACAGGCGGGCTTGCGCTCGGCTTCGGGCAGGGTGTCATTGGCAATACGATCGATGCACAGGGTGCATTTCTTCATCACCTTCTGATATTCATCCAGCTCACGCATGCCATAGGGGCAGGCCCAGGAGCAGTATTTGCAGCCGATGCATTTGTCATAGTCCACCAGCACCACGCCATTGTCCTCGCGCTTGTAGGAAGCGCCGGTGGGACACACGGGCACGCAGGGTGGCTCTTCGCAATGCAGACAGCTCTTGGGGAAATGCACGGTCTCGGTGCGCGGAAATTCTCCTACTTCGAAAGTCTGCACCCGGTTGAAGAAGGTTCCGGTGGGATCCTTGTCATAGGGGCGATGATCCGTGAGCGGGCCGGCCCAGCCGGAAGTATTCCATTCCTTGCAGGAGGTCACGCAGGCATGACAGCCCACACATACGTTCAAATCGATTACCAGCGCCATCTGTGTCATTTGGAGATACCTGCCTTCTTGCGGAACCTGCCGGCAAAAAATGCCTGCCAGCGTCCCCGGCGCGGTTGTTGACCGGGCACGGGTTTCTGTGGAACGAACTGCGGAGAGGAAACTTCCGGCTCTTCCGCCCCGGCCTTGTACACTTTCACCCGCACATCGAACCAGGCCGCCTGCCCGGTAACCGGATCGGAATTGGACATATGCTCGCCGGCTTCACATTCCGGCAGTTCTTCCGAAATCAGATGATTGAGGAGGAACCCCTTTTGCGACTCATTCGCCTTGGGCGCAAGACCCCAGGTCCCCGCCGCCTTGCCTATGGCATTCCAGGTCCATACCGTGCCGGGTTCCACCGCATTGGAAAAGCGCGCCATGCAGCGTACCTTGCCATGAGGGGATTCTACCCACACCCAGTCCCCGTCATGAAAACCGTTGACCTTGCCCAGATGCGGATTCACGAACAGATAATTGTGGGTATGAATCTGGCGCAACCAGGCATTCTGGCTATCCCAGGAATGGTACATGGCCATGGGCCGCTGGGTAAGCGCGTTCAGGGGATAGGTCTGGGTATCGATGAGCCGCGATTCCAGGGTCTCGTGATAGAAAGGCAAGGGATCGAAATACATCTCCACCCGTTTGCGCAGGCGATCCGGCGGTTGCTTGCCCGGCCGTTTTCCCTGCGCTGCCAGACGGAACTTCTGCAACACCTCGGAATACAGATGCACGGTGATGGGCTCGGCATAGCGGGTCATGGCATGCGCTCTGGCCCACTCCAGATACCCCTTGTTCCAGTTGCGCATGTACTGATAGGAACGCGGCAGCTTGTAATGAAAGACACAGTTGTTCTTTGCGTACATCTCCCACTGGCGCGGATTGGGTTCACCCTTGAGGAATTTCTCACCACCCTTGCCCCGCCAGCCGGCAAGAAAACCGATACCCGAGCCGGGAGATGTTTCAAAATTGACCACGAAATCCGGATAGTCCCGGAACTTGCGCTTGCCTTCTTCATCGACAAAGGCAGGTAGCCCAAGACGGCTGCCCATCTCGATGAGCACATCCTGGAAGGGCTTGCATTCTCCCCGGGGCGGCACCACGGGGATACGCACGGAATCGACCGGGCCATCATATTCGGATATGGGCCGATCCAGCATGGACATGGCGTCATGGCGCTCCAGATAGGTCGTGTCCGGCAACACCAGATCGGCAAACCCCACGGTTTCCGACTGAAAGGCATCGGCAACAATGATGAAGGGAATCTTGTATTCGCCGTTCTCGTCCTTGTCCACCAGCATCTCGCGCACCTTGCTGGTATTCATGGAGGAATTCCAGGCCATGTTGGCCATGAACAACAACAGGGTATCGATCTTGTACGGGTCTCCCCGCCAGGCGTTGGTGATGGCATTGTGCATCAGGCCATGCACGGACAACGGATATTCCCAGGAGAAGGCCTTGTCCAGGCGCACAGCCTCTCCGTCCTCATCCACAAACAGGTCATTGGGATCGGCGGGCCAGCCCAGGGGCATGCCATTGAGCGGCGTCTCCGGCTGCACGTCCTCCGGCCCTTTCGGAGGCTTGGGACAGGGAGGAATGGGGCGCGGGAAAGGCGCCTTGTGACGGAAGCCACCGGGACGGTCGATAGTCCCCAGCAGGGTCATGAGTATTCCCAGGGCGCGAATGCTGTGAAAACCGTTGGAATGCGCCGCCAAGCCCCGCATGGAATGGAAAGCCACAGGGTTGCCCTTGACCGTATCATGTTCATTGCCCCAACAGTCCGTCCACTGGATGGGCAGCTCGATCTTCTGGTCCCTGGCGGTGACGCCCATCTCATGCGCCAACCGGCGGATGGTGTCGGCGGGAATACCAGTGATGTCTTCCGCCCATTCCGGAGTGTAATCATCCACCCGTTCTTTCAGCAGCTGGAAGGCAGGCTTGACCGGCGTGCCGTCCTCCAGTTCGAATTCACCCAGCAGGTAGGGATCGCAACCAGGCGTATGAGTACCCATGGCCACATCCAGATCCCGGTCCCACCAGAGCTTGTTCTCGGGATCGAAACAGCCTTCCTCGATATGCATTTCCACGCGCTTGAACAGACCATGATCCTCCCGCCCGGGATCATTGATGACCAGTTCCGCCGCATTGGAGTACTGCACCAGGAATTCCCGGTCGTACAAACCCTGTTGAATCAGCTCACGGATGATGGCCAGAATCAGGGCGCCATCCGTACCTGGCTTGATGGGCACCCACTCATCGGCAATCGCGGAATAACCTGTACGGACAGGATTGATGGAAATGAAGCGCCCGCCCCTGCGCTTGAACCTGGACAACTCCACCTTCATGGGGTTGGAATGATGATCCTCCGCGGTGCCGATCATGATGAAAAGCTTGGCCCGCTCCAGATCCGGCCCACCGAATTCCCAAAAAGAACCACCGATGGTATAAATCAGACCAGCAGCCATGTTCACGGAACAGAAACCGCCGTGTGCCGCGTAGTTTGGAGTACCGAACTGCTTGGCAAACATGCCGGTGAGGGCCTGCATCTGATCACGTCCCGTGAACAGGGCAAACTTGCGCGGGTCTTCCTTGCGAATGCGTCCAAGTCGTTCTTCCATGATATCGAAGGCTTTCTCCCAGGAGATTTCCTCGAACTTCGACTCACCACGCTCGGCATCCGGCCGGCGCATCAGCGGCTTGGTGAGACGCGCGGGAGAATACTGCTTCATGATTCCGGAAGCCCCCTTGGCGCAGATCACGCCCTTGTTCAGAGGATGCTCGGGATTGCCTTCGATATGGCGCACTTCGCCATCACGCAGGGTCACGCGAATGCCGCAACGACAGGCACACATGTAACAGGTGGTATTTCTGACCTCCACCCCACCCAGGTCCTGGTCATTGTATTCGAGGGGGTCCAGCATGATTCGGTTCCGCAAACGTAATGGCAATGTTAAGCAAAGTATAATATTAGAACTAGCTAATGTACACTGCCCGGCAGTAAAACCTCACAACCTTGCACCGGAACCCGTTGTTGCCGCAGAAATTTTTGCTCAGTTTGCTCAAACAGACAAAAATGCTTCTGGAAAGTGTTTTGGCGAAAGCCTCGCAGCATATTTGGACAAGCTGGTTGAAAAAACCGGAAATCGAATTTTCGGTCTGCGACGAGAAAAATTCCAGGGAGGAAATTTTGCGAGACCCCCATGAGTTGTTCCGGAAACAGACGGCGGGCGAAGGCGAGTTGTGCGGATTTTGCCGGGAATGCCTGGACATCTATTATCAGGAGCCGGAAGAAAGCACTACTGAAGATTGAACTGCCAGGGTTTTTCAGCAACCTCCGCCACGTTGCAATCTTGGCAGATCTTTTACTACCACCTTGCGCCGGGACACGGAAATGATCTCTTCTCTTTCCAAACCATGAATCACCCGGGAAAAAGTCTCTGGCGTCAGGTTCAGCAAAGAAGCAGTATTCGCTTTCGTATCCGGCAGGTTCACTACCATATCATCATTGCCATGCTGCCGTTTCTGTTCGATCTCGCGCAACAGATAGCCCACAACACGCTCTCTCGATGTGAGCAGACAAAAGGCCTCCATATCAGAAAACAACTGGGACAGACGCCGGGCCATGTTGCGCAACAGCATATCCGCTGCGTTGCGATCAGCATTCACTGCCTGGAGAAAAGCGGATGAAGAGACGAACAGAAGACGACTGTCCATCAGCGCCTGGGAATAATAGGGCCAAATGCTGTCAGCAAGTATGATCGCTTCACCAAAGCTCTGATTCTGGTGGACGATCTCCACCACCTTTTCCGTTCCTCGGGAGGAAATGAAAGCCAGCTTGAATTTCCCTTCGATGACAAAATAGAAGCCGCCGGCCCGGTCTCCCTTCTGAAAGACACGCTCGCCCTTGTCTACCATGAGCTCCTTGGCCCCCTTGGACAGCATGTACAATGTGTCCGCTTCCAGCTCCCGGAAAACAGGCATGCGGCTCAACACATTGGCTATGGTATAGGCGTCCATCGCACACTTCCGAATACAAGGTTAAAAGATACAATCTCTTGCCTTGCTCCGCCCCGGACAAATGCTGCTTTTTCAGGTGGAACCTACATCAGGCGAATCGTTTTATTTATTACATGTTTTTACACCTATATACGGCATTTTGCATTGATTATTCGCAACGGGCATATGTTTGAGTATAGGACATGGCTTCCAAGAAAGAAGAATATTTCGCCCCCCATAAATAAAGCCGCACCCCTGTGGGATGCGGCTTTATTGCCTGAACAAGCGATTTGTTTACTTGGCAGGCTGGGCCGGAGCCTGAGGCTGTGCCGGCGCAGGGGGCGCAGGCGGCGCATAGGGCGCATAGCCGTATGGCGCATAGCCGTAGGGAGGATAGCCATAAGGGCCATAATAATCGTAGTAACGGTTGTATCCGTAACCACGGCCGTAACCGGAACCCCGGGCATTACCACTGAAACCGAAGCTGAAATCACCGGAGCCGTCGCCCCAGCCATCCCATGCATCATCCCATGCGTTGTTGTGCCAGCCACGGTCACCCCAAGGGCCGCCCCACCAGGCGGATGCGGAAGCAGAAGCAGCTACCAGAGCGGCTACTGCAGCAACTTTGATCATCTTCTTCATGGAAATCTCTCCTGTTCGATGAAACATGATTCGAGAAACTTCCGGAACAGATCCCACGTCCGGATCAGTTTCCACCGCGAAAGCTACTCATCTACAACTCGGCTTTCTTGATTTTTAGTATTTGCTTTTTTGCTTATATAGTCAATTGATATTCTCAATCAAATAAAATTTGATGATAGAATCACTCAACAAAAAAATCGTCCTCGGAAACATCCGGCGGGTTGCCGTCGAAAATCAGATGACGCCGCCGCTGCAGATAAGAGTCACGCACAAAGCTGTAGGGGTCCATGGCAGCCGATTTCAGAACCCGACTGGCGCCCAACAGATCCGCCCTGCGATCTACATAGCGTATGCCGTACAGACTCCAGCTTATGCTGGCACTGTCAATCCTCCGGTAGATGGGATTGACCACCCAGTCTCCGGCAAAACCCACCGCATCGCGGATATTGCTGGGTCCGATTACGGGTAACACCAGATAAGGTCCACTGGAAAAACCCCACTTGCCCAGAGTCTGACCAAAATCCTCTTCATGTTTTTCCAGCCCCAGATCCGTGGCCGGATCGAGAAAGCCAAGCAGGCCTATAGTGGAGTTGATTACCACCCGGCCAGCATCAGAAAAAGCCTGCGCCAACTTGCCCTGCAACAAATTGTTCAAGGCAACTTGCACGTCATCCAGATTGGCGAAAAAGCGGGTGATTCCCCGATCGACAGGATCAGGAGTGATAACCCGGTATCCTTTGGCCAGAGGGGTGGCCACATATTGATCCAGCTTCTCGTTGAAGCTGTACATGCTTCTGTTGAAAGGCTCCCATGGATCCGGCGTCTCGGTGCTGGCGCAGGCCGACAACAGCAAGAAAGCCGGCAGAAGAACCATCCTGGCCAACCATTTGTCAACTGTTGTCATTCCATCAGGCTCCACATTGATTCAACTTGAGAGGATCTCGAAAAAATTCTTCCATGGGATTTTTCTCCTCGCAAAGAGAAAATGCGATTTCCCCTTTGCTCACATTTTCAATCACTTGTGGTGATCGAAAACGGCGGGATATCCCTGTCCCACTCGGGCATCCCGATTTTTCGAGATGCCCTTGATTCAGAACATACAGTGTATCAGCAAAATGCCGGAAGCTCATGAACAGGATTGACGAAAACGAGTTCTGATTTCCATTCCTCAATGTATCCTATATCCTTGCTTCCATGAATCCGTGCACCCCATCTTCAACCATTGACCGCCGTTTCCGCGGTTTTCTGCCAGTAGTCGTGGATGTTGAAACCGGCGGGTTCGATGCAGGCCGCGATGCCCTGTTGGAGATCGCAGCAGTGATCATCGACATGGATGAATACGGCATACTGCATCCAGGCAAAGCCACCAGCGTGCATGTGGAACCCTTTCCCGGCGCCAACCTCGACCCCAAGGCCCTGGCGTTTACCGGCATCGATCCCGGTCACCCTTTCCGCTTTGCCAAGCCGGAAAAAGAAGCGCTGGAAACCATATTCAAGCCGGTGCGCCAGGCAGTCAAGAAAAACAACTGCAAACGCGCCGTGCTGGTGGGACACAATGCCTTCTTCGATCTGGGTTTTCTCAAGGCAGCCGTGGAAAGAACCGGCATCAAGCGCAACCCGTTTCATCCATTCAGCACGTTCGACACCGTATCACTGGCGGGCCTGGCTTTTGGTGAAACCGTGCTCGCCAAGGCGGCAGTCGCGGCGGGTCTGGACTGGGACGGCAATGAAGCGCATTCAGCGCTCTACGATACGCAAAAAACGGCTGAACTTTTCTGCATCATCGTCAATCGCTGGCGCGAACTGAACCTGCTGGCCGGCGGCTCAGTACCAGGAAGCGCCACACCAGCAGCATCGCCGCCAGAGTAAGACCCGCCACCAGCCCCATCCACAACCCCTGCGGGCCAATTCCCCGGACGAACCCCAGATACCAGGACAGCGGAAGCCCCATGACCCAGTACACGCCCAGGGTGATGCCCATGGGCACCAGGGTATCCTTCATGCCACGCAAGGCGCCGTTGGCGCTGATCTGAATCCCGTCGGACAACTGGAATACCGCCGCCATGAACAGCAGCTGTCTCGCCAGTGCCTGCACAGCGGCATCGCGGGTATAAATATGCACGATCTGCTCTGGCAGCAGAAACAGCACTGACGCGGTCAACATCATGCAGGATGCGGCAAAACCGATGCCGACCAGCCCGCGAAAACGCACCAGCTCCCCGCGTCCTTCACCAAGGGCATGCCCCACCCGCACCGTGGTGGCAGAACTGATGCCCAGAGGAATCATGAAGGCCATGGCGGCCACATTCAGGGCTACCTGGTGTGCTGCCACCTCGGTAACACCCAAAGTTCCCATGAGTAGGGCCACGGCGGCGAACATGCCCACCTCGGCTACCAGAGTTACCGCGATTGGCATGCCTACTCGCAGCAGTTCCCCGGTTCTGCGCCAGTCAGGTCGAAACACAGGAGTGATCCAGATGAAACGATAGCGCTTGTGACGATAGATATACCCGAGCAACAGGACCAGCTGCAGCCACATGACCAGCGCCGTGGCCCATCCCGCCCCCTCCGCGCCCATGGCCGGGAAACCCAGTTTGCCGAACATGAACACCCAGTTGGCCAGTATATTCGCGCCCAGGGCAATCAGCTGTATGACCATCATGGGTTTTGTATAGCCGATACCTTCACTGAGAAAGCGCAACGCAAGGTAGCCGATTACCGCCGGCAGGCCAAAAGACACGGCATGCACGTAGGACCCGGCAACTCTTTCGATGTCCGTATCCAGAGCCAGCAGCCCAATGCCGCGGATCATCAGCCAGATGACCAGCACCGACATGATCCCCAGAACCACCACCAGCCAACCCACCTGACGCATGAGATCACGAATCGCGGAAAAACGTGCGGCGCCAAAGTAATGAGAACTCATGCTGGACACGGCCATGAGCAGGCCCACACAGAACAGATAAGGCAGGATCCAAAGATTGACGCCTACCGCAATCGCTCCCAGATCCAGAGAACCGATACGCCCGGCCATCACCGTATCCGTAAAGCCCATGGCCACCTGAGCCACCTGGGCAAGTACAATGGGGCCCGCCAGGGCGGCATTGTGCTTCAGCTCTCTTGAGATGGACTTGTGCCGCATTCTATTCTTCACAAATTATCGGGAAACCGTCAGTAGCCATTCTCTTCCGGCGCATCGCTTCCGCGTCCCTGCTCACTCGATGTACCTACATCCCTTCCGGCGCATCGCTTCCGCATCCCTGCTCACGCGATGTACCTACATCCCTTCCGGCGCATCGCTTCCGCGTCCCTGCTCACGCGATGTACCTACATCCCTTCCGGCGCATCGCTTCCGCGTCCCTGCTCACGCGATGTACCTACATCCCTTCCGGCGCATCGCTTCCGCATCCCTGCTCACGCGATGTACCTACATCCCTTCCGGCGCATCGCTTCCGCATCCCTGCTCACGCGATGTACCTACATCCCTGTAGGCAAAAAAAAGGCGGGGGAACCCGCCTTTGGTGTAAGAAGATTCAGTCTTCAGCCTTCAGGGGCTTCTTCCGCAGGCCATTTGCTGGCGGCTTCCTTGACCATCTTCTGCAACTCACCACTGGCATGCATCTCCAGGGTGATATCACAGCCACCTACCAGTTCCCCGTTGATATACACTTGGGGGAAGGTCGGCCAGTCCGCGAACCGGGGCAGGTTCTCGAAAATCTCGGGATCCGCCAGCACGTTCACATAGGCGAATTTCTCACCACAATCCTGGAGAGCCGCCGCCGCACGCGAAGAAAAACCGCACTGGGGAAACTGGGGTGTGCCCTTCATGTAGATGATGATGGGGTTGCTTTCCACCTGTTCTTTGATTCTATCCAATGGATCCATGGTTACGCTCTCACTCTGTTTGATTTGTATGGAACAAAAAACATGGCTGCTCTGCTCCACGATTTCAAGCAATCATTCTACTCCCCTGACCATCGCCAACCAACCGCAGATTCTGTCAGGAATCCACATGCCGCTGCAGCCAGAATTCCAGCAAGGCCAGCTGCCACAGCTTGCTGCCCTGAATTCGCGTATGGTGCATCTCCGGCGCCGACAACAGCCGATCGAGATATTCACGTCGATACAGTCCCCGCTCCCGGCAGGCTCGTGAATCCACGATGTCCCGCATGAATTCGAGAAACTCGCCGCGCACATATTTGAGCGCCGGCATGGGGAAATAGCCCTTGGGCCGGTCGATGACCGCATCCGGCACAATACCCCGGGCGACCCGCTTGAGCAGATGCTTGCCGCCGGACTGAAACTTGATCCCGGGTGGACAGCGTGCGGCCAGCTCTACCAGTTCATGATCGAGAAACGGCACCCTGGCTTCCAGTCCCCAGGCCATGGTCATGTTATCGACACGCTTGACCGGGTCATCCACGATCAGGGTAGTCGCATCCAGACGCAATACCGCATCGATGCATTCATCCGCTGCGGATTCGTTCAGGCGTTCACGAATATAGTCTCCGGTAACGTCATCCGTCTGATAGGGCGACTGCAGCATATTCAGATATTCTTCATGATCCCGGTCGAAGTAATAGCGCCGCAAGCGATCAGCGCAATCCCCCTGTCTGTCTTCCATGATTTTCTGAAACCAGAAATAGCCACCGAAAACCTCATCCGCTCCCTGGCCGGACTGCACCACCTTGATGCTCTTCGACACCTGTTCCGAGAGCAGGTAAAAGGCCACCGCATCCTGGCCAAACATGGGTTCGGACATGGCGTCCACCGCCTCGGGCAGACGCAACAACACCTGATCATTGGGCACCAGCATCTTGTGGTGATGGGGACGATAGCGTTCCACCACCTGATCCGAATACGCAAACTCATTGCCGGATTCTTCCGGCTGATCCTCGAAACCGATGCTGTAGGTATGCAGATCGCTCCTGCCCAACTCAGCCAGCAACGCCACCAGCAGGCTGGAGTCCAGACCGCCAGAGAGCAATACGCCCACAGGCACATCAGCAATATCATTGCGTTTGGCCACGGCGGCGCGCAGACGCTCATGAGTGGCTTCCACCCATTCTTCCTCTGTCCTCGGTTGCTCAGCTCGTCTTGCATCCAGCACCCAGTAACGCCCCTGCTCCTCCCTCCCATCCACATGCAGCTTCATCCAGGTAGCCGGTTCCAGCTTGCGCACACCATTGAGAATGGTACGCGGCGCAGGCACCACGCCATGCAGGGTAAACTGGAAATGCAACGCGGCGGCATCCAAGGATTTATCCACGCCCCCGCCAGCAAGCAGAGCCGGCAGAGTGGAGGCAAAACGAAAACGCGCCCCGTCCCGACTCCAGTAACAGGGCTTGATGCCGAACCGGTCCCGGGCAAGAAACAGGGATTTCCCGCGCATGTCCCAAACAGCAAAGGCAAACATGCCATGCAGGCGAACCGGACAATCCTCGCCCCATTCCCGGTACGCCTTGAGAATGACTTCCGAGTCACCTTCGGAAAAGAAGTGGTAACCCCGTTGTTCAAGATCCCGGCGCAGTTCCCGGTAGTTGTATATGGTGCCATTGAACACCAGCGCCAGCCCCAGTTCCTGATCCACCAACGGCTGGTTGGATTTTTCCGACAGGTCGATGATGGACAGACGCCGGTGACCGAAGCCCAAGCTACCGTCAGAATAACTGCCACCATGATCCGCCCCCCGCGGACGCAGCCGTTCCATCATGCGACCGACAGCCGTCAAATCAGCAGGTCGCTCATCGAAACGCAATTCACCACAGATGCCACACATCAGTTTTTCCTCTCCGCTGCACCCCAGCCGCCACCACCGGGCGTTTCGATGCAAAGTATATCGCCCGCGCGCACATGACGATGGCATTTGCCTGGCAAAATTTCTCCATTCAAGCGATTCACACCCAACTCACCAGATTCACCACCCGCCAGTCCCCAGGGACGGTAGCGACGCCGCTCGGTGAGCAGGGAAATCTCGGCATCCGCAAGAAACTCGAACTCCCGCAGCAGTCCATCTCCACCACGACGCAATCCCTCCCCACCGGAACCGCGGCGAATCAGATAGCGGCGGATACGCAGGGGATACTGCTGTTCCAGTACTTCCACGGGTGTATTCAGGGTATTGGTCATATGCGTCTGCACGGCGCTGAGGCCGCCTCCCCGCGGCCCCGCGCCCATGCCCCCACCCATGGTTTCGTAATAGTCCCAGGCAGATCCAATGCGCGCGGAACCCATGGCCAGGTTGTTCATGCTGCCATGGCTGGCGGCAGGGATTTGTTCCGGCAACGCCTGGGCCAGGGCGCCCATGAGCAGATCCACCACCCGGGTGCTGGTTTCGACATTGCCAGCCGCCACTGCCGCCGGGTAGGTGGCATTGAGCAAAGAACCTGGCGGCGCATGCAGGCGGATATCCCGGAAAACCCCGGCGCAGGCCGGAGTCTGGAGCGGCATGAGGCAGCGGAACACATAGTACACAGCGGCGGCGGCAACCGACAGGGGACAGTTCACATTGCCCGCCACCTGATCCGCGCTACCGCTGAAATCCACATCGACACCTGTATCATCGACCCGCACACAAACCTTCAGACGCAGATCCTTGTGTCCCTGGCCATCATCATCGAGATAATCCTCAAAACGATATTCCCCTTGGGGTATCTTCGCCAGGGCCGCTCGCGCCATGCGCTGACCATAGTCGTTCAAGGCCGACAATCCCTGGCGGTATGCTGCTCTGCCCTGTTCCCGGACAAAAGCCTGCAAACGCTCCATGCCGGTACGATTGGCGCTGAGCTGGGCGCTGATATCCCCCTCAGCAGTGCGAGGGCTGCGGGTTGCCGACATTATCCTTTCCCAGATCTCCTGCTGGCGCTGTCCCCGCCGGAAAAGATGACTGGGCTGGATAATCAAGCCTTCCTCTTCCAGACGAGAGGAAACCGGCATGGAGCCGGGCGTGTCTGCGCCAATATCGGCATGATGGGCGCGATTGACCACAAAGCCCATCAATTCTTTCTTCACGAATACTGGCGCGATCAGGGTCACATCCGGAAGATGAGTGCCTCCGAGGAAAGGATCATTGAGTATCACCTGATCTCCTTCCTGCCACTGCATGCGCGTGACGATATCGCGCATGGCAAAAGCCATGCTGCCGAGATGCACGGGAATGTGCGCGGCCTGTGCGCACAACTCTCCCTGGGCATCGAATATTGCACAGGAATAATCGAGACGATCCCGAATGTTGGGAGAAAAGGCGGTATTGCGCAACACCATGCCCATATCGTCACAAATCGCGTCCACACGGCTGGAAAACAGGCTCAAGGCAAGAGCATTCATGGAATTTTTGGCTTCATTCTGAATTTTCATGGCGGGCATTATTGCATTTTGTTTCAATTCGGAATAACCTTGTCGCCCTAATAACCAAGTAATTCACTAAAGAATTAAACCATAACCCTGACTTTTAAGGAGAACATTCATGACTACCCATACACTTCCGGTGCTGCCTTATGCAAAAGACGCCTTGGAACCCTATATTTCCGTGGAAACCCTGGACTACCACCATGACAAGCACCATGCCACCTATGTCACCAACCTCAACAACCTGATTCCCGGCACCGAATTCGAGAACGCGAGCCTGGAAGAAATCGTGATGAAATCCGAAGGCGGCATCTTCAACAATGGCGCTCAGGTATGGAACCATACCTTCTATTTCAACTGCATGGATCCCAACGGCGGGGGCGAACCTTCCGGCGCCCTGGCAGAGGCCATCAACAGCGCATTCGGATCCTTTGCCGAGTTCAAGGAAAAATTCTCTACCTCCGCGGCCACCAATTTCGGCTGCGGCTGGACCTGGCTGGTAAAGAACAGCGACGGCTCCCTGGAGATCGTCAACACCTCTGGCGCCGGCAACCCCATGCGTGACGGCAAGACCCCGCTGCTGACCATCGATGTCTGGGAACATGCCTACTACATCGACAAGCGCAATGTTCGCCCTGCCTACATCGAAGATTTCTTCAAGGTGGTGAACTGGGATTTCGTGGCCGGCAACTTCGGCTGATCCCCGTAACCCGTGACGTTCAAACCCGGCCACGCGCCGGGTTTTTTGTCAGGAATGCCCATGACAGAAAAACAACCCAGTCCCGGCATTTCCCGCAACCAGCGTTTGTCTGACGAGGGATTGCAGCGCCTGGAAAAACAACTGGCCTCTGGCGCAGGCATCAGTGAGCAGGTACTCGCACAATGGATCCGGCGCTATGGAGATGCCGCCCGAAAGCGGATTCGCGCCGCCGGGCGAAAATGCCCCAATTGATATGGGTTAATGCATCAGACGGGTGAATGCCGCTAGCCTTTTGTTTTTTACATCTTCAAAAGGTCAATGCGTCTCGGCATCCTTGTTTTCCTGCTGCTGCTTCGGGCCACGCCTTGCCTGGCGCTGCCGCCTCTGCAGCTGTATGTGGAACTTACCCCGGAAGGCGGCACGCTGACTCCCCCTCCCGGCGAATATTCCGGGCCGGTGGTCATCAACAAGCGCATGGTTCTGGACGGCAAGGGAAAAGTACGGGTGAATGGCGGCGGCAGCGGCACGGTGATCACCGTACAGGCCGACGGGGCAGTGGTGAAAGGCTTGCTGATTTACAACTCTGGCGCATCGCATGACAAAACCGATGCCGGAATCCTACTCAAAGCCAACGATACCCTGATTGAAAACAATGTCATCAGCGATACCCTGTTCGGCATTCATCTGAGCAACGCGCATGGCAACCGCATCATTGGCAATCACATCAGTTCCCGCGGTAAGGATGTCACCCTGCGCGGAGAAGGCATACGCCTGTGGTACAGCCACGAAAATCTCGTTGAAGGCAATCAGATCGAAAATTCCCGTGACCTGGTAGTGTCCAATTCCCGGGAAAACCGCATTCTGAACAACAGCATGCGCCACAGCCGCATCAGTCTGGAACTGGTGTTCTCCCCGGAAAACGAAATTCGCGGCAACCTGTTCCAGGACAACTACAACGGCATTACCGTCATCTATTCCGATGAACTGGTCATCGCAGACAACCATCTGCTGGACATGCGCAAGCTTACCGGCTACGGCATCTCGGTAAAGGAAAGCTATGAAATCCATATTTCCGGCAACGAGATTGCGCACTGCGCCATAGGGCTGCTTGCCACCTCCCCCCTGGAAGCGGAAAACATTCTGACCATAGAGAACAATCTGTTTACCTTCAACGACGTGGCCACCTATTTCTATGGCGAAAAAGGCGGCCACGAAATCCACGGCAATCGCTTCGTGGACAACTTCGTCGATGTGATGGGCAGCACTACGGACACCTCCCGTCTGAATCACTGGGAAGGAAATTATTGGGACAGTTACAGCGGCTTCGACCTGGATCAGGACGGCATCGGCGATCAGCCATATCGCGTATTTCTGTATGCCGACCGCATCTGGATGGATCGTTCCATGGCCCGCTTCTATCGAGGCACCCCCGCCCTGTCTCTCATCGACTTCGTGCAACGCCTGGTGCCTTCCTCCGAGCCGGATCTGATGTATGCAGATCCCTCGCCCCTCATGCAGCCGGCTCCAAATCATCCGGCCAATGACGAAAAAATACCCTTGAAATAGCCTGAAAGTTTCGGTAGTGTCCCCTCTTTGCTTTCGAGCATGGGGTTCGAAAAGCACAGGTGGCGCCGGAAACGGGGCTGCCTTTTGTTTTTATGGAATTCGCGGAAACACCGCCATGAAAGACGTACTCATGAATACCTACAACCGGCTTCCGGTCACTTTCGTCAAAGGCGAAGGCATGTATCTGCATGACGACCAGGGAAAATCCTATTTCGATGCCATTGCCGGCATTGCAGTATGCAGCCTGGGTCACGCCCATCCCGCAATCAGCCGCGCCATCTGCCAACAGGCAGAGCAACTGGTACACACTTCCAACCTGTATGGTGTCGCCAGACAGCAGCAGCTGGGAGAACAGCTGACCGCGCTGGCCGGCATGGATCGCGTATTCTTCAGCAACTCCGGAGCAGAAGCCAATGAAGCCGCCATCAAACTGGCGCGCCTGCATGGGCACAAACGCGGCATCGACAATCCGGTGATTCTGGTCATGGAAGAAAGCTTCCACGGACGCACCATGGCCACTCTTACCGCTACCGGCAACCGCAAAGTGCAAGCCGGTTTCGAACCCCTGGTACAAGGCTTTGCCCGGGTACCCTACGGCGACCTGGAGGCCCTGCGCACCGCGGCAGGCAATCTCAAGAACATCGTCGCTGTACTGGTGGAACCGGTGCAGGGTGAAGGCGGCGTGAACATCCCTCCCGCTGATTATCTGCCCGGCATTCGCGCCCTGTGCGACGAACATGACTGGCTGATGATGCTGGACGAGATACAGACCGGTATGGGGCGTACCGGAACGGCTTTTGCTTTCCAGCAACATGATCTGGTTCCGGATGTAATGACCCTGGCCAAGGCTCTGGGCAATGGCGTTCCCATAGGCGCCTGTCTGGCCAGAGGCAAGGCGGCGGAACTCTTTGCCCCCGGCAATCACGGCTCTACCTTTGGCGGCAACCCCCTGGCCTGCGCCGCCGGGCTGGCGGTTGTCGAAGAGATGAAGCGCGAAAATCTGTGGCAACGGGCTGCGGAAGCCGGAGAGAAACTTCATCAGGCCCTGGCAACAGCGCTGCATGATCAGGAAGGCATCAGGGAAATCCGTTCCGCCGGCCTGATGCTGGGCATAGAACTGGATCGCCCCTGTGGTGAACTGGTGGGCATGGCGCTGGAACAGGGACTGCTGATCAATGTCACCGCCGACAGCGTGGTGCGCCTGCTTCCCCCGCTGATCATCACTGACGAGCAGATCGGGGAACTGACCCGGCTTCTGGCACAGCTCATCAGCGACTTTCTGGAGAGGGTACAATGACCCGGCATTTCCTTACCCTTCTGGATCTGAGTCCGGACGAATTCCGCGCACTGATCAAACGCGCCCGGGAACTGAAACAGCTGCAGCACCAGGGCAGGATCGTCGATACCCTCAAACACAAGGTACTGGGGATGATTTTCGAAAAATCCTCCACCCGTACCCGCGTATCTTTCGAAGCCGGCATGACCCAGCTGGGCGGCGCCGCCATGTTTCTGTCGCCCAACGACACACAACTGGGCCGTGGAGAACCCATCGAAGATACCGCCCGGGTACTGTCACGCATGGTGGACTGCGTGATGATCCGGACTTTCGAACATGAAAAGGTGGAACGCTTTGCCGAATACTCCCGGGTGCCGGTGATCAACGGCCTCACGGATCTGGTTCATCCCTGTCAATTGCTGGCCGACATGCAAACCTTCTTCGAGCATCGGGGGGATATTCAGGGCAGAACGGTAGCCTGGATCGGTGACGGCAACAACATGTGTCACTCCTACATCAACGCCGCCCGACAACTGGATTTCCAGCTGAACATCGCCTGCCCGGAAGGTTACGATCCGGATGCGGATATTCTTGCGGCGGCAGGTGATCGCTGCATGATGTTCCGTGATCCCATGGAAGCTGCCAGAGGCGTGGATCTTGTGGTTACAGATGTCTGGGCGAGCATGGGCCAGGAAGAAGAACAGAAACTGCGCGAACAGGCATTTTCCGGTTACCAGGTTACCTCCGAACTCATGACCCAGGCGGATGAACAGGCCCTGTTCATGCATTGCCTGCCCGCCCACCGTGGCGAGGAAGTAGCCGCAGATGTCATCGATGCTGCCGACTCCGTCGTCTGGGACGAAGCAGAAAACCGGCTGCACGCACAGAAAGCGCTGCTGGAATTCCTGCTGACCTGAAACCTGCATCCCAGTACAATAGACATCAATATCTCTCGGACTCCAAGCTGCCATGGACCTCAAGCTTACAAAAACCTTCCTGATGATCTTTTTGCTGCTGGCCAGCCTGGGCGCACAGGCGGACACCCGCTATGTCACCGATCAGCTCAAGATCACCATGCGCAGTGGCGAAAGCCCCAAGCATCGCATTGTGCGCATGCTCTCTTCCGGCACGGCGGTTACGGTTCTCGGGAGCAACCCGGCTACCGGCTACAGCAAGGTTCGTCTGGCCGATGGCAAAACCGGCTATGTACTCACCCGCCAGTTGTTGAAGCAGCCGGTGGCGCGGGATCGCATCGTCAAACTGGAAGCCCGTATCAAGGAACTGGAAGCCTCCCCTGGCGAACTGAGCGCCAAACTGGCCAAGCTGACCCGGGAACATGACCAACTGCAGCAGCAACACAGTGCGCTGCAACAGGAAAAGAATCGCATTCAGAAGGAACTGGAAGAACTGAAACGCACCTCAGCCAACGCGGTGCAGATTGCCCAGGAACGCAAGCGCCTGCGCAAGCAGGTCGCCACCATGAGTCGGGATCTGTCCAACCAGGAACAGGAAATCCGCGAACTCAAGAACAACTCCACCCAGCGCTGGTTCCTCATCGGTGGCGGCGTGCTGTTTGGCGGCATTCTGCTGGGCGTGCTTCTGCCGCATCTGAGGGTGCGCAAGCGCAAGGATTCCTGGGGATCCTTGTAAGCAACGCTTCCTGCAACCCAACCGCGGATCAGCCTGATTCAGTTGCGGGAGTCTCAGGTATCATGGGCAGATTTTTCAGTTCCTCCTCGCCCGGAGGCTGGTTGATGCCGTGGTCATAACGACGAAAACGCAAGCTGTCCCGGGTCTTTCGTATGCGTGTTTTTTCGGAAGCCAGATCATTGGTCAGGAAAAGCAGGTATGCATCCGCCTTCTCATTCTGATGGATGGCAAAAAGCATGGCCTCACGGTATTCCTTGCTGATGTCCGGTGAAAGATCAAATACACCAGCCGCCACCCAACCAGCGCGATATTCTTCCCTGGCCTTTTCCGGAGGGAAGACGCGACTGATTACCTGGTGATCCACAGCCAGGGTTTCGCTCAGGGTCCGGAACAGCATGTTGAACAGGTCGTTCGGAGCGGGGGCCGCATTGTGCGGATCCTGGTAATCAATCTCGATTCGATTCAATGGGCGAATGGCATAGCGAATCTCAAGCTCGCCGTCCTCGCTGCGGTAGCGCGCCTCGTAGGGCATCACATAATCCGGTTCGACCGCTACTGGATGAAAACCCTGCGGAGGACGGAATTCCAACCCTCCTTCCTCCAGTAGCGCTTCAAAGGAAATAGCATCGGCAGCCTGCAGCGGATGCAACGCCGCCACGGTCAGCAGCAAAGACCATATCCAGTATCTCATGAGCCGGATACCGATGTTGGGGAAGGGTTCTGTTCCTGCTCATCCCAGACCCGCAACAAATCCTCACCAGCCTTCTTCCAGGCCGGCTCGTCTGCCAGTTCGATGAAACGGTGGATATCCGCCCGCGCCTGTGTACGCTCGCCCAGAGCCCAATGCATGGAGCCGCGATTGAACCAGGGCGCGGGAAGCTCGGGTTCGATGGCGATGCAGCGGTCGAAATCTTCCAGAGCCTCTTTTTCCCTTCCCAGATTGGCCAGCAGACTGCCACGATTGAAACGCGCCGCCACCAGATCGGGATTCAGCTCCACTGCCCGGTTCAGATCCTCCAGCGCCTCCTCCTTGCGTTCGAAACGCAGGTAGAGCTGGGCACGACTGATCCGATAAAGAGGATTGTCTGGCGCCATGCGCAGCGCCTGCTCCATGTCAGCCAAAGCGCCCTTTATATCCTGCTGTTCCAGCTCCAAGGCTGCACGCATGGCATATAGTCGGTCATCGCCCGGATATTTTGCCAAGGCCTGGGTCAAAACCGCCAGCGCCTGAGGACTGCGTCCGGCCGCCATGTGCTGAGCGGCCACTTGCATATGCTGCTCCGGCGTCAGATCAGCATGGGGATTGGGTCCTCGGTGCATGGCTGAAGCACGACCGGCATCCAGGGGGTCGATGTGCATGATCGGCGGTAGCCTATTCTGGCCAGACGATTCGGCATTATCGGCTGCAAGCAGCGGCGCTTTGCTCAAAACCGTCATCAGACAGATGCCGAACAGTATTTGCTTAGGGTCGATCATGAGTAATCAAAGGCTCCTTGATGTGGCAAAAGGAAGCCGCCGGTCGACGGCGGCTTCCTGTACTGTACCGGCCACTGTACTGCGAGTGGTCGGCAATTTCACGCCTTACTTCCTGGATTCGGCGTAGGTCTTGAGCATCTTGTTCAGCATCTCGATGTGTTGTGCATCAGTAAGCTGTCCAGGAGTCGAGACCTTGGCCCAAAGTTCGGCGTTACTCATCTCGCGATGACAACCCATGCACAGGCCGGTGCGTTCCATGGCATCACGCATTTCCTTGGGCAGAGCCCGGGAAAGCGGCCAGTGGGTACCCACCGTCTGTACTTGCTGTCCATCCTTGATGATGGTGGACCAGTCGAAGTCCAGATCGGAGATCTTCGGAATCTGGATCTTGTAGTTGCCCGGCGCCGGAATTGGCTTGCCGGTCTTCTGATCGATCAGATCCTCGACCACATCCTCCACATAGCGGGTCTGGAACACACCACCTGCGATGCCATAACCCATGGCCTTGGGGTTGTTGTGGCAGGACTCACAAGTACGCGCCTTGCGCTGCACCGAATGCGGCTGCACAGGCGCCATGTCGATACCCAGCGGAGTGCGCTTCTGCCCCAGTTCCTTGCGCTCATCCTCGGACTTTGCGACCTGGTTGAGGGCAATGGTCTTGTTGTTGCGGTCAATGACCGTATAGACCACCTGGCAACCCGGCATCAGCGGGGTCACGCGGCCTTCACCATTGATCCCCAACACCGGATCTTCCCAGCGCAGGTAAGAGCGGGTTTCGAACACCTTGCCCGGGCTCTGGATGCCCTTGGTGCCAAGCGGCGACTCGGCAGTGGAACCGTCCGGATTGCGCCTGGAACCGGAAGCAATCCAGTCAGTATCGTGATAGGGCTTGCCTTTCTTGTCCTTGCCATAGTTGACCTGAACATGGCAGCCATAGCACTGCGGCACCCAGGACGCATGGCAGGCATAGCATTCGAGGCTGTCGTTGTGCTTCTTGACCTTGCTCATGGCGACCATGGAATTGACATTCTTCCAGCTGTCATCGAGCTTGATCTGCTTGAGCACGGGCACCTCGAAATCATTGCCCGTAGCTGAGTGCAAAATCACCTTGCTGCCTTTCTTCACCACGTTGCCGAAGGGATTGCCGCGGGTGGTCTTGAGATAACCATCACCCTTGTCATAGGTGGTGGCGAAGGCGGCGGTCTGATCCAGCAGCTTGCTGGCCAGTCCCCGAGCCGGCTTTTTGCTCAAATCCTGCTTGAACTCCTCACCATAACCCAGGGGAAGCTCCCAGGGGAACTGCTCGGGCGTACCGTGGCAGTCCTGACACTCGATCTCCACCTGCGCCAAAGTGGTACCCGGCAGGTTGCCGTCACCATGCATGTCGATGGTGGTATGGCAGTCCTGACAAAGCATGCCACCCTTGGGATTACCGGGCCGGCTCTGGTTGTACTGGTGGTGCAGGTCGTCGGAGATGAACAGGTACTTCTTGGTATGCAGCTTGGGCTGCTTCATGCCCTTCTCGCTCCAGGGAGAACCATAAGGGAATTCCATCAGACCCTGGTAGGTGACTCCGATGCGCTTGCCGCGGTTATGACAGGAGTTGCAGGTTTCCACCGGAATACCGGAATACTCGGCATGGGTGGTCTTGACCACGGTCTTGCGGGTAGCCTGGATCTGGTGGGTGAGCAGATGCCCCTTCTGTTTCTTGTCGATGGTCGGGTCATTACCCTCGTAGATGCCCTCATTGCCATAGGGGATGTGGCAGGAAGAGCAGCCCTGGCCACGGTAATCCCCGCGCTTTTCACGCCCCTTGACGGTAACATGGCAGCGCTGGCACTGCTGACGCTGGTAAGTAAAACCGGCCAGTTTGGGATCTTTCTCGATCTCTTCCACCGAAGGCTGGGGAATCTGTTGCAGCTCGGTGGGAAACTGATCCTTGTGAGCCGCCATCATGTCTTTCATATAGGCTTTGTACTCAGCCGTACCCACTGTAGGTACAGGCCCGTCGCCATCCTTCACCGCGTAATTGCCCCAGGGTACTTTGTGATTCTGCACCTCCTTGATACCCCAGGTGTGCAGGTTACCCTGGATCTTGCCCGCCTCGGTATTCATCAGTGCCTTTTGCAGACGATCAGGATAGCCCTGGTGGCAGGCGGACTGGCCGCAGGTAAATGCGTTGATATCCATGGCGCCAGGATCCGGGTAGAAGGTCTGAGGACCCTTGGCCTTGGCCAGCGCGGCAGGCGAACCCCTGTGCGCCTTTTCCTTGTTTTTCGTCTCCTTCGGATTACCCCCATGACAGACTACACAGCCCTCGGAATCACCATGTGGCGTTCCCAGGCTCTTGATCATCACCATCATGGTGCTCTTGTCGTCGCGGATATCCTCGATGCCCTTGTGGCATGCAAGACATCCGGATTTTGCGCTGGCCTGGGTTGCATACCCCAACAGCATTCCTGCCAGTAGAAGGATGCCGACTCCCAGCCGACGCAATTCTTGTATGTTCATTGTCGTATCTCCCTTGAGGAATCGTGGCTTTCACAGCCTGAACCTTTTTCAGGCTACAACGCCACAAGTCCAGTATAGGCCAGGGAAACAGGGAAACAGTTTGAGCAATATCAAATTTTCCTTATTTTTTTCAAGGAAACCAGAGAGGGGCCGGTCTGGTGGATCCGTACTCCAGGACGAAACGCAAATCATAGACGGAACCTTTGCTGCGAAGTTTGCGCAAGGTCGCCAGATGGCCATTCAGCCACCATTCTCCCGCATGGGGCGCCATGATGGCCTGGTACATCTCCTCGGTCAGCCCTGTCCCCAGGGTTTTTTCCAGAAGTACATCCACATGATGAGAAAAGGCTCTCAACACCCCCTGCGGCTGGCGATAGGAACGCATGCGCAATTCCAGCACCTGCTTTTGCGCCTGTGTCTGAGCACCCAGCACCCGGTACTGAATATCGCTGGCCGCTGCAGGCTCTCCCTGGGGCAGCTTCCTGCGGGAGCTGTCGCAGGCCCATAGTTCCTTTCCCGATTTCCGGTATATTTTCGAGCCGGGTATTCCCAGATCCCGCATGTAAGCGCAAAGCTGCCCGGGAGACTGGCCATTGAATGGCTGCGCGACCGACACCGCAGCAACCGACAGCGCAAGGCTGCCTGCCAGACACCCGAGCAATATCCGGTTCATGATTCAGTCTTCAATCTGGCTCACATCACGCACCGCACCCTGCGCCGCATCCGTGGTCATGGCGGCGTAAGCACGCAGGGCGGCGGATACGGGACGGTTCCGACTCAGAGGTTTCCAGGGATGCTCACCGAGCTCCATGGCATTGCGTCTTTGCCCCAGTTCTTCATCACTGATGGCGATACGAATTCTGCGTCCGGGGATGTCGATTTCGATGATATCGCCTTCCTCCACCAGACCGATGTTGCCACCGCCGGCCGCTTCCGGGGAAACATGCCCGATGGACAAACCAGAGGTGCCGCCGGAGAAGCGCCCGTCAGTGATCAGGGCGCAGTCCTTGCCCAGTCCCTTGGATTTCAGATAACTGGTGGGATACAGCATCTCCTGCATCCCCGGCCCGCCCTTGGGTCCTTCATAACGGATGATGAGCACATCGCCCGCCTCGATCCGGTCATTCAGTATGGCGTCCACCGCGGCCTCCTGACTTTCAAAAACCCGCGCCGGACCGCTGAATTTGAGAATGGACTCATCCACCCCCGCAGTTTTTACGATACAACCGTTTTCCGCCAGATTGCCATAGAGTACTGCCAGGCCGCCATCCTTGCTGTAGGCATGTTCCCGATCGCGGATACAGCCCTGCTCCCTGTCCAGATCCAGATCCGGATACCGCTTGTTCTGGCTGAAAGCTTCCTGGGTGGGCACGCCACCGGGGGCGGCTCGATAAAAATCCTTGCGCTTTTGATCATCCGTATAGCGCACATCCCACAGGGCCAGCGCCTCCGCCATGGTGCGTGCATGTACCGTGGGCAGGTCATGATGCAGCAATCCGGCGCGATCCAGTTCACCGAGAATGCCGAATACGCCACCGGCTCGATGCACGTCTTCCATATGATAGGTCTGGATGGACGGCGCCACCTTGCACAAATGTGGCACCTTGCGCGACATGCGGTCGATATCCGCCATTGTAAAATTCACTTCAGCCTCTCGGGCCGCCGCCAGCAGGTGCAGCACGGTATTGGTGGAACCGCCCATGGCGATATCCAGCGCCATGGCATTCTCGAAAGCATCGAAGGAAGCGATGGACCGGGGCAACACCGAGACATCGTCTTCCTCGTAATATCGCCGCGCCAGTCCGACAATGATGCTGCCGGCTTCCAGGAACAGCCGCTTGCGATCCACATGCGTGGCCACCAGCGAACCATTCCCCGGCAGGGAAAGCCCCAGCGCCTCGGTCAGGCAGTTCATGGAGTTGGCGGTAAACATCCCGGAACAGGAGCCGCAGGTAGGACAGGCGGAACGCTCCACGGCCACCACATCCTCGTCACTTTCCCCGTCATCCGCGGCCATGACCATGGCATCCACCAGATCCAGATGCAGCTCTTCCTCATGCACCACGGCCTTGCCTGCTTCCATCGGGCCACCGGAAACAAAGATTGCCGGAATATTCAGACGCAGCGCGGCCATGAGCATGCCCGGCGTGATCTTGTCACAATTGGAGATGCATACCAGGGCATCGGCGCAATGGGCATTGACCATGTATTCCACGGAATCGGCGATCAGATCCCGGGAAGGAAGAGAATAGAGCATGCCGCCATGGCCCATGGCAATGCCATCATCCACGGCAATGGTATTGAACTCCTTGGCCACGCCTCCAGCAGCCTCGATCTGCCGCGCCACCAGCTGCCCCATGTCCTTCAAATGAACATGCCCTGGAACAAACTGGGTGAATGAGTTGGCGATGGCGATGATGGGTTTTTCAAAATCATCATCCTTCATGCCGGTGGCGCGCCACAGGGCGCGGGCACCGGCCATGTTGCGGCCGTGAGTAGTGGTGCGGGAACGATACTGGGGCATCTTGGGTAATTCCGATTTGAATGGTTGACAGGAAAATCTGGAGTCCGGGAATCTGTCATGCGTCTTCCAGGCTGCATGCATTATCATGCAGGTACCACAGTGATTATAACGGATACCTGAACAACACAATGACGGAAATGCATCTCAAATCCCCCACCGGTTACCGGGACGCTACGGAAATCGACATCATGCGCGAAGTGCTGCCTTTCGATAAGGCCGACGTTCTCGAACTGGGCTGCGGTCGCGCCCGCTGGACCCGCACCATTGCCGAGCGCTTTCCCGTAAACTCCGTGACCGCCACGGAAGTGGATCGGGTGCAGCATGAAAAAAATCTGGCCATCAGCGACCTGCCCAGGGTGAATTTTGTCTATGCCGGCGCAGAAGACATCCCATTGCCGGATGCTTCCATGGATATCGTCATCATGCTCAAATCCCTGCACCATGTTCCCGTACCACTCATGGAGCAGGGGTTGAAGGAAATCCACCGGGTACTGCGCCCCGATGGTCTGGCTTATTTCTCCGAGCCGGTCTATGAAGGTGAGTTCAACGAGATCCTGCGTCTGTTCAATGATGAAAAAAGCGTGCGTCAGGCCGCTTTCGAAACCCTGAAAAAATCCGTGACAGGAGGCGGTTTCATTCTCGAACAGGAAATATTTTTTCAATCGGTGTCCGAATTCGGAAGTTTTACCGAATTTGAAGAACGCATACTCTTTCCCAGCCACTCGGATCATCGCATCGACGAACAACTGCATGAGAAAGTGCGCCGGGCTTTCGAACCTTATTTGGGAGCGCACGGCGCCCGTTTCATCAACCCCCACCGGGTGGACCTGCTGAGAAAAGCCGCCTGACGCCAGAGGATCTCGAAACATTCCTGCCGTGATTCCCGGGAACAAAGCCATTGCCCATCCTGATCAGCGCAATCGACTTGACGATCATCCTAAAAATCTTGCACTCATGGGTTATACTCAAGGGAACCTCAAAAAATTCCATCCATGGAATTTTTCTCGTCGCAAAGAGAAAATGCGATTTCCTCTTTGCTCACATTTTCAATCACTTGTGGTGATTGAAAATGGTGGGACATCCCTGTCCCACTCCGGCATCTCGATTATTCGAGATGCCCTCAATACGAACGCATCTGCGCAGCAAGCTTGTGAGGTCGGCATCATGTCCAAAAAAAGTGAACGCACCCGGCAAAAAATCGTCGAAGCCGCCAACCGACTGTTCTATCACCAGGGCTATCACAGCACATCCTTTACCGATGTGGTGGAAGCATCCGGTGTTCCCCGCGGCAATATCTACTACTACTTCAAGAGCAAGGAAGACATTCTCAAGGCCGCCCTCGCCTACCGTATTTCACGAATCGACCACATGCTGCAAAACTGGTCCGGGCAATACCGTACGCCCATCGAACGCCTGAGCCGTTTTCTGGAGATATTGCCCGATAGTATCGATTCCCTGGTTCGTTACGGCTGCCCCATGGGTACCCTGAATGCCGAACTGGGAAAGAACGAACCCGAACTGCAGAAACAAGCCAAGGCCATGTTCCTGCTGTTCGAAGACTGGCTCACTGATCAGTTTGCGGAACTGGGCTATGCCGGACGCGCTCGGGAATTTGCCCGGCGCATTCTCGCCCGGGGCCAGGGCATCAGCATAATTACCCATGTCTACCAGGATCGGCGCTTCCTTCTGCAGGAAACCGACCTGCTGGCGCGATGGGTGAACAAGCTGGCCCGGGGAGAGGAGCTGGATATCTGATGGTATTGAAATACCCTCCAGTCATTCTCATGGCGTACGGTTTATCAGTTCCAATTGCGATCACCAAAGAAAAAACATTTCCACCCAGCTACCCAGCACCAAAACCGTACCGGTGACAAGGGTCAGCCAGGCCGCCAGCCGACGCCGCCAGGACAGGTTTTTTACCGCCTCTTTTTCGACCAGCCGCCATAACAATCGTCCGCTCCAGAACAACGCCAACAGCAACAGCGCGGCACGCCCTCCGCTCACCCAGGAAACATCCAGCCGTTCAGCCTTGAGGAAGCTGACCGTGAGTGCGGACAATCCCAGGAAAACACTAATGCCCGCCAGCGGCGTGTAGCCATAAGCCAAACGCCAGGGCAGCTCCTTCTTCCCCAACCACCAGCCAGCGATTCGCAGTGCCAACCACAACGAACCGCCAATAATCAGTGCGGTAGCGCCAATATAAATAAGGATCAGCATGCCATCGAGCCAGGTAAAGACATCGTTGGTTTGAGGATAATGGGTCAGCAACCACCAGGGGGCGTCATTGCCCAAAGGCCAATAGATGTCTCTTTCAATCAGCCACATCGCCACGGTCTGTTTCATCTGCACGAACCAGGGCGAGGCCGACCACTGGAAGGCGCCAGTGGCTACACCCAGCATGCCAAACATCAGCAACAGCGCTTCCCAGGACGAAACATCCCTTGTCTTCAGGGAATCGATTTCCCGGTTGGGAGAACGGGCGGAAAGCACCACTGCCTGACGATGTCCGCTGCAACGCCCGCACATATGACAGGCGCTATTGCCCTGCATCTCGCGAATATGAATCAATGGCCCGCAATCCACTGCCGGCGTTTGTCTGGGAGCTTGCGCCCAACGCGTCTGATCCACCCGGAAATGCACGGGCGCCAGACGGGCAAGCAGGGAAAAGACCCCATTTGCCGGACAGAGATAACGACACCAGACCCGTTTGCCCCGGCCATAGAAATATCCAACACCCATGGCCGCCACGGTAGAACCGCCCAGAATCAGCAACGCCGCCTTGGGATACTCGTAAACACTGACCAGTTGCCCATAAATCGTCGTCAGCACGAACGCGGTAAACGGCCAACCACCCCAACGCATCCATCTGGGTATGGCGCCGCCCCGGCCATGGCGGCTGACCCATTCGGTCAATGAGCCTTCAGGGCAGAAAACCCCACACCAGACGCGCCCCAGCAGCATGGTGGAAAGCATGACGAATGGCCACCAGATACCCCAGAATACGAACTGAGCAAACAGCACCAGATTCTCGTAAAAATGGGCATAGGCCACCGGCAAAGGCAGCAGTGCCGGCCAGATCAGAAGAATCAGATAAAACAATACCACGCTCCACTGAATCGCCTGAATGGCGCGGCGATGATCCCGCATCCAGTCTCCCAGCGCCTGGAGTCTTGTTCGGGATGAGGGTTGCGCCATGCTCACAGCCATCTGCTCGTTCATTTCAGCCCGCCTCTGCGGTGCGCAATCGTTGTGGATGGCGCAACAGGAACAGCACCAGCGCCCAATAGGCCGCATACATCAGCACCACCAGCAATGCCGGCTGCGCCCGATAGCCAGTGAGCGCAGCAATCAGCCCGCCAAAACGGGTGCTGTCATCCAGCCATGCCGAACTGTCCCACAACGGATCAATCAGTGGCGGCAGCCAACCCTGGCCAATCATTCTGTCCACCGCTTCCACCAGCAAGGCGCTAGCCAGGAGCAGGAGCAACACCTCGCTGATACGGAAGAAAGCACGCCATGAGAGCAAACGCCCGCCACGGGTCAGCAACCAGAAGGTCAGCAAGGCGGCGCCCAGACCAATCGCCGCACCCATCCAGAAATCCACCTGGCTGTCCGCAGTCTGCGCCATGCCCATGCCATAAAGAAAGATCACGGTCTCGGCGCCTTCACGCCCCACGGCAATAGCAGCCAAAACCGCCATCCCCCACCAATTGGCGCGTTCCAGCGCCTGCTCCATGCCGGTTTCCAGTTCCTGTTTCAACTGACGGCCATGGTGACGCATCCAGAACACCATCTGGGTAATGAGCGCGGTCGCAAGCAACATCATGCCAATCTGAAAATAAAGCATGGTCTCGCCAGCCAGTTCGTCCTGCACTTTGAGCATCACCCAGGCCAGCAGTCCGGCCAGGCCCAGACCGGCAACGACACCTCCCCAGAGAAAACGCAACCCGATGCGAGCCTGGTCCCGGCTGTTCAACCAGGCATAGAGAATGCCAATGACCAGCATGGCTTCGACGCTTTCACGCCATACGATGAACAGGGTATTTCCCATGACTTACACCTTATTATTTGGCAATGATCCGCCCCTGGGCGGTATCCGGGTGAAATTCGCCAAAAAAGCGGTATTCCCCGGCTTTCAATGGCGCAAACACGAGTGAACGGGTCACCCCGGGCGCCAATACCTTTTCCTTGCGCAGCTCGCGGCTCTCGAATTCTTCCGGGCCGGGTCCCTTGTTGGTAATGACCAGCTTGAATCGCTGACCGGCCTTGACTTCAACCACTTCTGGTGAGAAGCGCCCGTCGGCAATCACCAGGGGATAGGCAGGCAAGCTTTCCGCTCCTGCCACAGCACTTGCCAGCAATACCGTGAACAAAACCGCTTGTTTTGAATATCTTGTTGCCCAATAAAACATTTCACACCTCCATCAAAAGTTAAGTTGCGCACGCACGCCAAAGGCAAACAGATCCGATGCGGAAGCATTGCCTCCCGGATGGCGCACATATTGCAAATCGGGGGACAGCTCAAACTGACTGTTGAGCCGGTAACGGTAATAAATCTCGACAATCTGTTCGTTGGCCGTGGCGCGGTATCCATAATCCGGAATTCCGTTGCCGTCAGCATCCAGTGTCAGCGATGCCTGGCGGAAATCATCGGCAAGCTGGAGCAATCCCAGTGCAATGCCCAGGGCATCGGCGCCACGCCCCCAGTAGCTTCCGCCCCATTCGCCACCTACGGTCAGGGTGCGGTCAAAGGCAACCTTGCCCTGGGTTTGCAGCCCAAGACGCAAAAACAAGGTGGTGTAATCGGCCAACTGCTGATCAAGGCTGATACCCACGCCACTGTGCACACGCAGGCTGCCATCAAAATCTGCCGCACGGCCATTGCGCCAGACATAGAGGCGGTAGTTGCCCCGCAAGCCGCTGAAAAACTGCTGTTGGGTATCTGCCTGCACCATCAGAAAAGGCTGTTTTAGGCTGTCACTGAAACTGGCGCCCTCCCCCGAGCCGAACACCCCCAGCGACAAGCCATACTGCTGCGGCTTGTAATAATCATTGATATAGGCCAGTCGCAGTCCCGGGGTAAATCCGAATTCATCCACCCCCACATCTCCGCCTGCATCGAGCAGGGGATTGTGTACAAATGCCTGATGGACAAAACCACGGGTCTCGTCATCAGCAATGCGGTTCTGGTCGAAAAACACAAAGGGATCCATCTTGCCGAAATTGAACTCCAGATGACGGCGCGACAAATCCGGATTCCCAGCTAGCGGCAGCGGCACCTTCAGCTGATACCAGGCCTGTGCCAGCAACACCGCACTGTCGGAATCCTCGGAACCGGGACGCTGAAAGCTGGTCGAGTTCAAAGAGGCGAAGGCACCCCCCGGATTTTCCAGCCCCAGCCCCTGGCCCATGCGAAAATGGGTAAAAATAAAGCCTTCGGCGGCGCCCAGGCTCCCGGCCGGAAGACTCACTGTCACATCGCCACGATAATTGAGTTCCGCGTCCTTGCCCTCATCATCAGGCGGATTGCCCAGCCCTTGCCCCATCATGGTCAAGCCCACACCGGCGCTGATGCCTTCCAGTGACTCTACAGTACGGGCAGACTGCCGATAGCCGTTGACCTGGGATTCGACAGCTTTCAAACGTGCGCTAATCTCCGGTTCCCGGGCGCTGATATAAGGCGCCTCCAGGGATTGCTGCAATTCGGCCTTCTCGCGTTCCAGCTGCTGGATACGCTGTTCCATTGCCTCCAGGCGACGCAGGATCTCGGCATTGCCGGGCTCACCTGCCAGAACGCCGAGCGGCAGAAATCCGGTCGCCAACAGGAATGCCAGGGTTGTGCGCGGAAAAGTCATGCTCAGTATCCTCCCCGCTTGCCGATGCCTGCATAGATAAAGTCATACTCGACCGTAAATGTCTTGAACCAGGGACGCACACCGGTCAGGCGATCCGTATGACGGCCAAATTGACCCTTGAAGGGATTTTGCGCCGCATTGGGCGGATAAATCGTATATTTGACATGATATTTTCCCGGACCATCGAGTTTGACATTGTCGCCATAGTGCGGTCCGTCATTCGCCACCATGGGCATGAAGTCGCCGGCCGCCTTCCAATCGGCGCCTTTTTTCGCGACCTCATATTTCACATGCAGATAGGGTATCCATTCACCCTCGGAAAAACCGTTGGCATTGATATCCAGGGCGCGAATATCCGCCTCCAGATGAATATCGGATTGATCGGCCGGACGCATCATGCCCTTAGGCTCCATACGCACCGGCTGAAGATAGACGGCGGCAATCTCCATGCCAGAGCGCTGTTCAGGTACGCCCACAGGATATTCGACTGCCCATGATGCTGGTGACGGGAGAAAGATTGCCCCGGTTGTCAATGACAGAAACAGATTGCGTCGTAATTTCATTATTACCTCGTTTGTTAATACGAATCATTATCGTTTGCGTTTATATCATTGAATTTTTACCAGGTCAACTCTCCATTCAGAACAAATGATGAATATGGGCTTTTTACTCAGTGATAACCCTGCAACGGTTCAAGTCGCATTCAGGGCTTAAGACCGATCGAAGCGAGCATGATGGGAAAGTGATTTCTTCCCGGCAATTTGCCCCAGGTCTGCTATCTTTTATTAACCCGACACCAATCTATGTCACCCTCAGCCACCACGAGCGCACCCGTGGCGAGGCGCCGCACCGAAGACAGGGTGATCCCCTGTCGAGGTGCGGCAACAATGTCCACGGGGGTGCTCGTGGTGGCCGAACCGATGGAATGTCAAAAAGATTGGGACGTCAGACAAAAGCCAGCACTTTGTTGCGCTTCTTGCCAATGGAATCACCATTGCCTGCGAAGCGCGCCGCGTTCTGACTTTTGTCTGACGTCCTGAGGATGGCATAGATTGATGCCAGGTTAATAGAAAAGGGCATCTCGAAAAATCGAGATGCCCGAGGGGGATAGGGATGTCCCACCATTTTCGATCACCACAAGTGATTGAAAATGTGCGCAAAGAGGAAATCACATTTTCTCTTTGCGACGAGAAAAATTCCATGGAAGGAATTTTTCGAGGTTCCCAAAAGAAAAACAATAATCGATTTGTCGATGCTCACAGCAAACTGAAGGAGGAGAAAATGACAGCTTCACAATACCCCCCATCCTATCCAAATGCACCTGCCGACTGGTCTCCCCAAATCGCGGAAGAACGGGCGCGGGAAGAGCAACTGGAACTGAGTGACGATCACTGGGAAGAACTTGCCGCACTGCAGGAATATTACGCCAAACACGAGCGGGTAAACCTTCGGGAATTGAGCGATGCCCTGGAAGAGCGCTTCCACGACAGAGGCGGAAAGAGGTATCTGTTTTCCCTGTTCCCCGGCGGCCCCATTGCCCAGGGCTGCCGCCTGGCCGGACTGGAAATGCCCAGAGGCGCCGTGGACAAGGGGTTTGGCAGTATCGTTTAGCCCGAATATTGCACCGGAATCCGGAATTTTCCCGGAGAGATTTTTGCCCAGATTGTTCGAACGGACAAAAGCCGATGTTATTCATCGGCTTGCAGTGCGTTCGGGCAAGCTGGGTGAAAAGATCCCG
>JALSQZ010000166.1 GCA_026985055.1 Sedimenticola sp.
TAGATCTGCTGCGCGGCTTGCAACAGCGCCATGACCTGGCCTACATGTTCATCTCCCACGACCTGCGGGTGGTCAAGGCCCTGGCCTCCGAACTGCTGGTGATGCGCCTTGGCGAGGTGGTGGAACAGGGCCCGGCGGCCGAAATCTTCGCCAACCCGAAACAGCCCTACACCCGCGCCTTGCTCAAGGCGGCCTTCGACCTTCAGGCCGACGAGGACGTGGTGGAGCAATAGACCGTAGGGGACGTGGCCGGGAGCTGTTGGCCGGAAGAGGTTGCAACTCCTTTACGGAACATTTCCTTTCATTGGCTGGGCAGAAAGCACCCCGCAAGCCCCCTCTAAAGCCCTCGCCGGAAGGGGATTACATCCCCTTCCGGAACGTTTTTGTCGACAAGGGGCGGATAACAGGCTGGATGCATTGCTAATCCCTGCCTGCAAAAAGGCGCGCGCAACTTCCGTCATTGCCGGGCTTGGCCCGCCAATCCATGGCTACAAGCTCCTTGCGTCTGGTTGTCTTCTGAATGCCCGATCAAATTTGGGCATGACGTTTATTGATTCAATGCTTCCGTGAGGCGGCTCCGCAGCGCGCACGTCCACATCCTTGACAACAAGCCCCGGAAATGTTACAGTGCTAGAGTTGCTGAGCGGAACTAAATCTCAGAAAGGAGTTCTGAAATGTCCTCGAAAGTAGATGGTATTAAGAGTGCTTCGGAGTTTGTATACATTCCCTTCCCGCGCGAGTTGTATCATGACATCGTGCGCTGCTCGGGTGGAGAGATTGATCCTGCTCGTCTGGCTGTCGATCAGGTCGAAGACTGGCTGTATTGCTCCATTGCGTTCGATGATTTCGATTGGGGCTACCGCTGGGAAGAGGTTGCAGAGAAATATGCGCCGGATGTCTACAAGGCTTGGCTGAAGGAACAGGCAAAGGCAGTGCCTGCAAAACCCAAGTCTCGTGACCTTGTCTGGAAGGAAGTTACGATTCCGCACGGCTCGGAAGTGCGGATGATCTACAAGGGCCGCGTGCATTACGCAAAGGTGCAGGATGGGGCTATCGTCGATGACGAGGGTAACCGCTATTCCCCTTCGCGTTGGGCCAGGCATGTGGCAAATGACACCGCCCGCAACGCATGGCGCGATCTTTCCTTCAAGGAACCGCTTTCCAAGCACTGGATTCCTGCAGAAGTGCTGCGCATGCAGGCGCGCAAGGAACTGGGGCTGGGCTGATAGTGAAGGAGCGGCAACATGAAGAAGTATCATCGTGAACTGATGCGGGCCTGTGCAGAAGCTGGATTGCATCCACGCAAGATCGTGCACCGCAAGAAGCATTTGTGCATCATCTGCGAAGAAGGCCCCCTTTTCTGTTCAGGCACTCCTTCCGATTGGCGCACTATCCGCAACATGAAGTCCCAGGCAAGGCGTCTTCTCTTCTGAAGCTGTTGAGGGAGGCCAGAATACATTCCAGACGGGGTCGTGAAGGCCTCGTCTGGATCATTGTGGTATCTTCACGCCGCCTCCGGCGTGCGCGGTGTGATGCAGCGTTCGATTTCCGCGCCCAGCTTGTCGCGTGTGGTTTCCAGCTCCCACAGCATTTGCAGGTTCAGCCAGAACTCCGGTGTGGTGCCAAAGTAGCGCCAGCCGCAGTGCCGTGTCCGGCGAGATGCAGCGCTTGCCGTGCACGATGTCATGAATGCGCATCTGCGGCACTTGGCCGGAAAAGGTTTGCAACTCCTTACGGAACATCTCCTTCCATTGA
>JALSQZ010000167.1 GCA_026985055.1 Sedimenticola sp.
GATTCGGCCGCCACTTGCGAAACGACCCGAAGCATCCCTTGAACAGTCCAGCCACCACTGCCACGGCTCATTCACGCTTCCATCAAACCCAAGTAAAACCGAAGGGAATGCCAGAAGTCTGGATAATGACTGCATTCTGGCCTCAAGCCCTGCGCACCAGCAGCAGGCCTTGTGGAGCGTCCCGGTTCTGTCGTCATCCTCACAGGATGCGGGGATTCAGCCATAGGGATGTGAACCACCGTCGTGGTTGCCATCCGTGGCGCTGGATTCCGGCATCCATGCCGGAACACGCTGCTTGGTGTAGCTTCAGGGTCAGGCTTGCGTTATTGCGTATTGATGCGGCTTCCAACCCTGCTCTTCACGGGGTGTGACAAATCGAGTATGCTCAAATCGTGTTTTCTTGATAAAAATATCAATAGGTTAGGGGTTAAACCTTGTAAACTGCATTGTATATATCTTGCAACCTGCTAGAATATAAGAACTAATTTTGTGGGTTACCTGATGCGCAGACTGTGTTCAGCAATTACAGGATTAACGTTAGGAGTGGATCTAATGAGTCAATACATTCGCCGCAGAGCCGGCTTGAAATACAATGTAAACAGGGGGTTGGGTATCCGCCGGGTCATGGTCGCCAGTGCGATTTCCGCACTGTTCATGGCTGCCACCGCGCAGGCCGAGCAGGGTTGTCCCAGCGGTGAACAGCCCAGTGGCCCCGAACTGATCACCAACGGAACCTTTACCAGTACCGCCGGCTGGAGCGCCAGCATTCCTGTCAAGGCAGCGAATCAGGTGCCGGGCGACAACGGCGTGGCACTCATCGACGGGCCGATTCAGGCCTATGGCATCATCGATCAGCAGCCGTTTGCGGGCGACCCCGACAATGGCGTCGAAGCAGTCTCCACCTGGCTGTATTCAAACGGTAACGGTAGTGCCGATGCAATGCGGATCTGGATGCAGACTGTAAGCGGGCTCAATGCAGGCGATACCTATGTTTTCAGCGGCTACTATTCCAATGCCATCAAGGCCGGCTCAGGCCTGCCGGCTGTTCCTCAACTCACCGGTGAAGTGGACGGTACACAAATCTTCGGGCCGCTGCAGGCGGAAGAAGATGCCCCGGATGCGCCATGGAAACGTTTCGAGGCGACTTTCACCGCGACCGCTGCACAGGCCGAACTGGCGCTGGTGGATGTGAATCGTAATGAAACCGGTGGCGATGATTTGGGTGTCACTGCCCTGAGTCTGCACCAGTGCACCCCGATCGGTACACCAGCCGCACTCGAAGTGACACCTGCGACATTGGACTTCGGCACGTTGGAAGCTGGACAAACTTCCGATCCAAAAACCCTCACGGTCAAGAATGTCGGTGACCTGGATGCCACAGTGGGTTCGGTCGTGGCGGATCTGACCGGCTTCGAAGTGATCTCCAACAGCTGTGACAATGTCACCCTGGCTGGGGGAGAGAGCTGTGTGCTCGAAGTTCGGTTTGCACCAGCCGATGGCGTGGAAGGCCCGCAAAGCGGTACCATCACCGTACCTTCCAGTGGTGGTGATGTGGCTGTGAATCTCACTGGCGAAGCGGCTGCAATGCCACCTGGGCAGTTGTCATTCTCCGGCATCGGCACACAAGGTCTGGATTTTGGTGAAAAACAGGTTGGTGCCGGTTCGGCGACGGAAAAAGTCGTCATCAAGAATACTGGCGGCAAGCCGCTGACCGGACTAGTGACCGCTATCACCAACGAT
>JALSQZ010000168.1 GCA_026985055.1 Sedimenticola sp.
CGACCTTGCCCGGCACCTCGGTGCCGATGCCCAGGGCGGAGAGCGCTTCCTTGTCGATGCCCAGGCCCGGGTTGAAGACGTTGACCACCAGCAGGCCGGCGGCCACCGCCAGCGCCGTGGTGAGGAAGTAGAACCCCACCGTCTTGCCGCCCAGCTTGCCCAGGGCGCGCACGTCGCCGAGGTTGACGATGGCCATGTAGATGGAGGCGAAGACCAGCGGGATGATAAGCATCCTCAGCAGCCGGATGAAGATGTCGCCGCCATACTTGAACACCGTCTTGAGGATGTAGATGGGGCCGCTTGTAACGCCCGTGCCATAGGTCACGTTGATGAACAGGCCCAGGGCGATGCCCAGGACGATTCCGATCAGGATCTGCCACTGCAGGTCAAGCCCCTTCCTTTTCTTTTCTGTCGCGGTCATGGCTCAGTCTCCTCCGTAATAGTCATCGGTGATTTCGAAGCTCCGGACGGAGACCTGCGCCTTCACCGGGATATACCTGTTCATGAATTCGAGAATGCGTCCGTTGGCCTTCAGCTCGGCGAGAATGAAGGTATCCAGCATGTGGACGAAATCGAGATCGCCCCTGGCCACGGCGAAGCCGTAGTAGTCCGGCTTGAAGGGCTTGCCCAGCACCGTGACGACGAATTGCGCCTTTCTGGCGTTGTCATGCAGCCAGACCTTCAGGAACATCTCGTCATGCACCATGATGTCGGCCTTGCCGGCCAGCACCGCCCTGGCGGCTTCCTCGTTGGAGGGGTAGGCGATGACCTGCGCGCCGGGGAAGTAGCGCGGCGCGACGCGCTGCGGCGCCTTGCCCCTGGTGACCGCCACTTTCAGCTTGCCCATCTTGCCGTTGGACTTCAGGCGCGCCACCAGCGCCGCCGCGTCCTTGACCAGCGCCGCGCCCAGCCTGGCAAGGCGGCCCTTGTTGGCCAGCACCGAAAGGCCGGTCTCGAAATACGGGGCGGTGAAATCCACCACCTTGGCGCGGTCAAACGTGATGCTCATGCCGGCCATGATCACGTCGATCTTGCCATCCCGCAGCATGGGAATGAGATCTCCGAAGGACTGCGGCGCCACCAGCTCCACCTTCACGCCAAGCTTCTTCGCCAGCAGGGTGGCGATGTCGACATCGACGCCGACGCGCTTGCCGTCCTTGACGAAGGAGAAGGGCTTGAACAGCGGGTTGACGCCAACCCTGAGCGTTCCCGATTGCATGATGCGCGCCAGTGTCGGCGAGTTCCCGGGAACCATTTCCTGAGCCCACGCGGGCCAGGAAAAGATTGCGGCGCTCAACGCCCAGGCCACCACGGCCAAGGCGGCAAGCGCCGTGCAGACATGCCTTTTCATGGCACTCCCTCCCTGTGTTGCGGGGCAGTGCCACTTGTTTTCGTGGCTGATTTTTCTGGCAATCTGCCCCTAAAGAATGAAATCCTAACACTTCATTAAACTTTTGTCACAGGTTTTTTTGGGCGCTCCGGACATGGGCGCGCCATGCCGAGCCCCCGAAGGGAAACCGCATCCGGATGGCGGGCCGTCGCAAGCTGCTTGCATCCCGTCAATGGGGGCGGGCGGCGGGCATGCGCTTTTCCGTGGGGCGGAGGTCGTATGCCGTAAAGCTGGCGAGAGGGGCGTGCTCCTCTGGCGGGAGCAATGCCGGCCAGGCCGCCCACTTCGGCATCCGGTTGCATCGGCGGACAGATAACAAAAATGAACATGCCTGGCCCACCTGGCGGGTCATCCTGCATATCAGGAGTGGCCATGCCGCCAGCGACATTCGGAGGCTGGAGCTTTCAATCCCTCATATCCTGATCCATATCGCCGCCAGCCGCGTTTCATCCTTGGGCCATTCCCGACTCCCTGCCATGATTGCTGGCGACCCCGGGAGGATTCGAACCTCCGACCGACGGATTAGAAGTTCCTCCCGGCAGGTTTTCCGAAATTTTCTCATGTTGGATATATTTAGATAAATCAGATACTTATGCAGACTCCTGTTTTTTCGTGATTGCTCCGAAATGCGCAAAAGTGGTATCTATATGGTATCTACGAGGGAATAGATACCAGTGAAGAAGCGCATCACCAGGCGGGCAGTGGAGGCTCTGCAACCCGGCGAAACCATCTGGGATGATCGGGTCATCGGTTTTGCTGCGCGCAGACAGCAGAAGGCCACGACCTACATCATCAAGGCCCGCCTGAAAGGGCGGCAGAAGTTGCTCACCATCGGCAGGCATGGCAGTCCGTGGACGCCGGAAACAGCCCGTAAGGAAGCGCGGCGGCTGCTGGTGCTGCTGGAACAGGGAACCGACCCGCTGGAAGAGAAGCGCCGGGAGCGGGCCAAGCGAACGCTTGATGAGCTGTGGCGGGTATTCGTGGAGGATCATGTCAGCAAATTGAAGCCGCGCAGCCAGCGGGATTACGAATACAGATATTGCCGCTACATATCGCCAATCCTGGGCAGGAAGCCGCTTGCCGACATCACTCGCGAAGATGTTATCGCCTTGCATCGCAAGCTGCAGCATATCCCGCGCACGGCCAACTTTTGCCTGTCCATTCTCTCCAAGCTGATGAACTGGGCGGAGACAAAAGGGTTTCGCCAGCAATTCAGCAACCCGGTGCGCGGCATCAGGAAGTATCCCGAGAACCACCGCGAACGCTTTCTGACGGCGGAAGAACTGCAACGCCTGGGCCAGGCGCTGGATGAGGAGTTGCGAGAGCATGGCGACATCTTCGCCGTGGCCGCCATCCGTCTGCTCATTCTCACCGGCGCGCGGCTGGGCGAAATCACCACCTTGCGCTGGGAACACGTCGATCTGGAACGCGGCCTGCTGCTGCTACCCGATTCCAAGACTGGCAAGAAGGCCATCGTGCTGAACGCGGCGGCCAGGGAAGTGCTGGAAGAGCTGCCGCGCCTGCACGGCAACCCGCATGTCATCTGCGGCCACAAGGAAGGCCATCCCCTGGTGAATCTCCACAAACCGTGGGGACGCATCCGCAAGCGCGCCGGGCTGGAAGACGTGCGCATCCATGACCTGCGCCACACCTTTGCCTCGCTGGCGGCCCGCAAGGGCGGCTCCCTGCCACGCATCGGCGCGCTGCTCGGCCACAGCCAGATGCAGACCACCCAGCGCTATGCCCACCTCATCGTCGATGACGTGCGCCAGCTCGCCGAAACCGTCGGCGATGAATTGGCGGACATGGTGCTAGGATCAAGCAGGTCATAACTCGCCCTGAACTTCATCCACGAACGGCATCGATTTGACCCTTGCGCCGGATGTGATCTGGCCTGCCGAAAGCCAATCCGCCGCATCACACCTGCACCATCTTTTCCTCTGGAATCTCAAGAACTAACGGGGAAGATCCTGCACATGGCCATTTTCAACATGTGCAGTCAAAAAAGACGCGCGGACAATGGGTTACGGTGCGCTTGCACCAATCCCTTTTATCTTGCCCTAGGACTCGCCGATGTCTTTCCCGATCAAACTTCCCGATGACGCCGGATCACCCTTGACCACCTTGCTCCCGGCTGGATCGCGCAAACGATGCAAAAAGGCCGATTTCGGGGCGAAAATGCCGCTATTCGAGCAATATCAGGCGGCCAAATCGCAGGTGATTTCCACTCCACCTCACCATTTTCCAAGCCATCAAAACAGGCCCGCCAGACCTCGAAAACCCATGTCCATCGATGCATTTGCGGCTCGTTTCATCGGCCCGCACGCATGAAATCTCCCATGCCTCCCCTCAAAAGAAGGGCCAGCGCACCACATTCTTCAGCTATGACACCGCCAAAAAACCGCAAAAGCGCGATGCAATTTTCTGAAAATCAAGCCGTCAATCGCTCCAATCCAGCCCCGATTTCTCGCGGCCTGGCGATAGTCAAGGGCGGCTCCTTGGGAGCCGTCGCGGAAGCGATTTCACCCTTGACGATCACCAGCCCGCAAGCATCATGACAAGAAAGCGCCAATGGCGAAAACCCGCCATCGGCGCTTCTCCTGGTTGAATCTGCATCGCAACTACCATAATTTGGTAGCCCAATTCAGTCCGAAAATTTCTCATACCATTAAAGGTCACAATAGAGGCGGAAATGGAGGATAAAGGATGAGTTATCAGGCTGTTTTCAACGGATGGAACGAGCTGACGTTGGCTGACCTACTTGTAGCCTATCGCAAGGCAAAAGCCGATGTTTTCTTCGATAATTCCTTTCCAACTGCCATAAAATTCGCTGAATACGAACAAGAATTGCTCAATAACCTTAGAGCGCTATTAGAACGTTTGAAAACTCAGAAAGGGTTTGCTGACGATGATAATCTGCTTGGAGAATTTCGCCTAATACCAAAGAAATTAGGATTGAAGCAGAAGGATAGCGCGCCCTTTGGTCACATACATTTATCCGACTCCAATCGCGCGTTTGAACATCTTGTAGCGCGCCATGAGCTGACACCAGGATTTCGAATTGTCGGGGATTTCCCTGTAGATACACATGTGCTCTCAGCGTTGTGGGTCAATATGGTGGGGCACAAGCTGGATGCATGCTTGGACAAGACAGCCTATGGTTCACGCTTGCGTCGAGTGCGCACCGAAGGCTTGGACACCAAACAAAAGCCGCGCCCATTTCATATTACAGCAATCGGCTCTTTCGAGCCCTATTATCAACCCTATCAGCGCTGGCGGACCGATGGACTCAGGGCGATCCGACATGAACTTGAGAATGGGCACGATGTAGTGGCTGTTTCACTGGACCTGCGCAGTTTCTATCACCTTATTGATCCTATCTTTTTAGCTGAAGAAGGCTTTCTAAAGGGGTTGGCTCTGACGGGTGGTGAGCCCCTCACCAAAGAAGAACGAATACTCAACCGAGAAATGGCCTGCTTTCTTGAGAAGTGGTCAACTGGTGCAGAAGCATTTGCGAACAAGATTAAACAGGATCAGAATCCCGTGGCAGGAGGCTTGGTGATCGGCCTCACCGCCAGCCGGATTATTGCTAATGTGTTACTGCGACGCTGGGATTGTCTAGTTCAGCAGAAATTGACGCCAGTGCATTATGGGCGTTATGTGGATGACATGTTTCTAGTCCTGCGTGATCCGGGAAACCTCAACTGCATGCAGGACTTGATGCGGTTTTTGCAGCAGCGGCTTGGTCCACGCCGACTTATGGAAGACCAAGAAGGTGATTCCGGAATTTGGAAAATTTCACTTGGCAAATACTACCAAAAAAACTCGAGCATTCACCTGCAGCCCGAAAAGCAGAAGATGTTTGTGCTGAAAGGGAAGGCCGGAATCGACCTTCTTGATATCATCGAGAAAGAAATTCATGAGTTGTCCAGCGAATACCGCTTGATGCCTTCTCCAGACCAGTTGGAGCAGACTACTGCTGCTCGCGTGTTAGCGGCAGCCGGTTCGGCAGCAGAAAGTGCAGACAATCTCCGCCGTGCTGATGGCCTGACTATCCGGCGGCTAAGTTGGGCGCTGCAGATGCGACATGTGGAAACCCTGAGTCGTGATCTTCCTAAAGAGGCTTGGCAGAAGCAACGGAAGGATTTTTACCGCTTTGCCCATGATCATATATTACGGGCAGATAAACTGTTCGACCATTTTAGCTATTTGCCAAGGTTGTTAGGGTTCGCGGTGTCCTTGGATGAATGGCAAGAGGCAGAGTCGATTGCGGCGCAGGCTTTCTCTGCTCTGGATCTGCTTGAGAAGGCGACAGGGGGCGGTAGCACGATCGAAATTAACGGTTCGACCTGTGAGGCCGGCCCCACTGTTTGGAACCATGTGCGCAGCGCGCTTGCTTGGTGGTTTATAGATGCCGCCGCGCGATATTACAACCCAGATAATCTGCTCAGAAGACCACCTTCGAAGCGGATATCTCGATTGGCAAGACTTTTCCTTAAGCAACGTTCAAAGGAGTTACAATCAATTGAGGATTTCCTGAATTTCGACTTCAGTGTTGATGAATTTTACGAAAAGGCCCCAATACTGGCCCGTTGTGATTTGGCGCGTGTTCCTTACAAGCGGGTCCTCGAGCGACCAGCGGCTGACGCAATGATCGAGGGAGAAAAATGCCTGCAATGTGACCAACTGAATAAAGTATTTTCAGAAGATGACTTTCTTGATATGGAGACTTTGTTAGCTTTTCTAAAAGAATCTATAAAAAAACGGTTAAAAAGCGTAGAATCTAAAAGGCACTTTTATGAGCATATAGAACCTTATTTATTCCCAACGCGGCCTTATAACCCTCTGGAAGTGGCTGAATTGATCCCTTGGTGTCTTGGTATAGGCGAACCTGGAAAGTATCTTCCTGCCGTTCAATGGGCACGCTATGTGCGCGCCTTGCGTGGTGTATGGGTCAAGCCTGTATTGCTCAGTGAGCAGAACTGCAAGCAGAAGAAACCAAAGAAGCCCGAGATTATCCATATTGGTGAAGATAAAAAAGAATCTGTCATAATAGCTATCACAAATTTGGAGACTACGGACAAAATGTGGGAGGCAAGCGCCAACGGTACACCAAAGCTCACATTGGAACGTTACAAGCAAATCTCCGATCTGGCAAACCAGGCGATCCAGTTACAACCAGGGCCAGACTATTTAGTTTTGCCCGAACTCAGCCTTCCGCGTAAATGGGTGTGCAGCCTCGGCGAACGATTAAACCAGTCTGGGATCAACCTGATTGCTGGCACTGAATACCTGCACCCGGATAAAAAATCCATCGTCAGCCATGCCTGCCTGCAATTGATCGATAATCGCATGGGTTACCCTACCTCGGTGCGCATATGGCAGGAGAAAAACCAGCCTGCACCCGCCGAAGAGAAAGAATTGATCTCCCGATTTGGTAAGACTTGGGCAGAAGCATCCTCTTGGGCAGAAGCATCCTCTAAGGAAAAACCGGTTTATCGGCACAATGGCTTCTACTTTGGAGTTATGGTGTGTTCAGAGTTGCAGAACAGCAAGGCGCGGATAAATTTTCAAGGTAAGGTCGATTCACTGATGGTGCTTGCTTGGAATCAGGACCTGGATACTTTCTCTGCCTTGATCGAGGCTACTGCATTAGATGTGCATGCCTACACCGTGCTGGTTAATAACCGTAAATACGGTGACAGCCGGGTGCGCTCTCCGGCTAAAGAGTCATTTCGCCGGGATCTAGCACGGGTTAGAGGTGGAGAAAATGATTTTTGCGTTACAGTAAAACTGGATGTGAGAGCTCTTCGGGCATTTCATAGTCGCGCTAAACGGTGGCCTAAAGAATCTGATCTATTCAAACCGGTTCCAGAGGGGTTTGAGGTACTGTCAGGGAGACGGGTAATACCTCTAAAATGAGAATAGCGATTAAGATCAGGCCCCGCCTGTAACAGTACAGGAGAAAAAGCTGGCCAGTTCAAAATCCGCTTTGTTTAGGGTGTTGTGCCTTGCGGTGGAATCTGCCCATGACGATGGGCCCGACAGCACTCTAAAGTCGAACGTGAACAATTATCCCTGTGGGATTGCAGGTATTGTCTGCCGCCGTTGGGCAAGGCCGAACAGCCATATCTGGATGAGGCGCAAAAGGAGCTGGGCGAGGAAGCGCCGCAGCAGGCGGAAGTTGTAGCCGACGGCGGCCAGGATGACGTTGATGGCATCGCCCACCCGGTGCGCCAAGTAGTTGCGGCCCATCCTGTGCTCGGCCTTCAGATGGTCGATGACCACCTCCACTGCGGCTCTGCGTTTCATCAATCGGACACCTCCGGAAACCCGATGATTTGGCTGAGATGGCCGTTTGATTGATGGCCTTTGCGGTCTTCAGTCCTGGAACTGTCCGCTTGTCAGGTCTGACAAGCGGAAATTCTGCCCCATTTTGCCTCAAACAGGCGCACTTCTCCTCTCAAGCCAGCACCAGCGCTTCATGTTGTAGGCCATGCCTGTGCCCGCGAAAGCGGGTATTGGCAAGAGTGAGCATGGCCTCGGCACGCTTGATCCCGACGGTTCGGATGAACAGCCCCATGCGCTCCTTCTGCTCGGCGAACACATGCTCCACTTTCGCCCGGATGCGCAACCTTGTGCGGTTGCCACGGACCATGAGTGCCGGCATCGGCCTGCCACGCGGCTTCTTGTGGTGAATGCGGCTGACCTTGCCCGCCTAGTCGAGATATTCCTCGTTGGCCTTTGAACGATAGGCCGTGTCCGCCCATACCTCGGATGCCGTATTGTTCGGGTCA
>JALSQZ010000169.1 GCA_026985055.1 Sedimenticola sp.
CAGAGCTCAAGCAACGCACGGTTCAGTTGCGGCTGGACTGCGTTTTTTGATCTGCTAAAATTATGCGGCGACGGCCCCACGGATACGACGCGTTGCGGCTGGACTGCGTTTTTTGATCTGCTAAAATGTCAAGTCAGAGGAAAACGGCGGGTCCAAGGTTGCGGCTGGACTGCGTTTTTTGATCTGCTAAAATACCTCGCCGCCCAAGTCTCTGTTTTTGCAGAGATTCAGGCGGCATCTTTTTTGTGCAAAATGCATCATCATACCTCAGAACAGGGCCAGCTGATTCGGATTTTTGCGCGCCTCGCGCAGGCGCTGGCCTGAATATATACGGATGTTCTCGAACTGCTTGTCCGTTATCCCCAGAATTTGCACCTCACCTCGTGAGGGCAGATGCTGCTCTATGGCCCGCACATGCGCTTCGAATTGCTCCTTGCCATTGCAGAAGCGCATATAGATGGAAAACTGGTTCATCTCGAAGCCTCTGTCCAGCAAAAACTGCCTGAAGCGCGTGGCCTCCCTGGATGCCTGCCTGTCATCCACCGGCAGGTCGAACATGACCATGATCCACATCAATCTGTATCCACTCAAGAATGCCACGGGGGCGTTTTTTCGGCTCATGCCCTACAGCTCCTTCAGCTCCAGGGCGCGCGGAAGCGCAGGAAAGGCCAGCGTGGCTTTTCCGGCCTCAAAGCTGGCGGCCAGTGATTGCGCCAGCAGCTGCACGCAACGGGAAACGGGCTTGCGCTCTTCATTCATCAACAGATCGAATGACAGAATGCGCACGAGGCGTTCGCGAGCCTGCGCATTCATCTCCTCACATCCTTCCCCATGCCAGAGCTGACGGGCAGTGAAATCCACCAGCGGGCGGAATGGCTCCATCAGGTCGTCCGCCAAGGCAAAGGCATTGAACTGGTTGTGATGGTGCAGGCCAATGGTGGGATGCAGCCCTGCAGCCACGACAGAACGCATGACGGCAGAACGCAGAATAGTGTAGCCGTAATTGAGAAAGGCATTGGGTCCGCCGGCATGCCGGTCGCGCCGGAAGCTCTCTCCCATGACCAGGGGCCAGTAGCGCCGCGCCGCCTGTGCTTCGATGTTGTCCGGGTCGCCTGAGCGCACGCGGCGGGCCAGCAGGCCGAAGGGGGCGGCCTCGAGCCCCAGCGCCGCAATCACTGCGCCCTGCATGCGCACCTTGGCGCGCACGATGAGCTGCCACAGGCGCTTGCGCAGGGGCTTGCCGGCCTGCCACTGCGCACGCATGCGCGCGCCCTGTGCATGATGCCCGGCCAGCGGCCACATGACGGCATGCGGCTGATGATTGGAGGCGCACAGCACCAGCAAGGCGCCACGCTCCGAAAGGCGCATGGCCAGGTTGGCGGAAAAGGTGGCGCCGTGGCCATGCACGATGACCGCCGCAATGTCGTCCAGAGGCACGCGGCCAAGCTCCTCGCCGTAATGTGCAACCTTCAGAAAGCCGCGGATGACGGAGAGGTGCACGCCATCTGTGCTTATGTCCACGATGCGCTCCATGTCCCTGATCCAAGCAAAATGCGCGCCAATCGCAGCGTGGTGCATGGTGGCGCATCAGTCAAATGGCCCGGGGTCGCGCACCTGGCCGGTCTCGTTCACGTGAAGGAGGCGGAACTTCAGCTTCTTCAATCCTCCCGGGGCTGGAGAGAAAAACTTGAATTCATCTGCCTTGTTGCTGTTGCGCGCATCAACATTGTCC
>JALSQZ010000170.1 GCA_026985055.1 Sedimenticola sp.
GGAAAGCCGTTTCCGGCCTTCCCTGCCCTCTGGCGAAGGTGCAGATGTGGCGCCCATGACACCACCTTCTTCAGCCAGCCAGCGAGCATTCCCATCAAGCCTTCCGCAATGTTCACCCTTCCGGGAGTCCATGCGCCCCCGGATTGCCTCACGGCCACGTTACCATGATAATATCCGCAAACAGCATTGGCGCAAGTTGTCCGTGCATGCAAGAGAGCATGCCCGATGAACCCAGTCATGCCACCTGATGCCTGGAAATCGGGATCTGAACGGCTCATGCATCCTGGCATTCCCGCCCGCACCCGCCCTTCGCGCCATCTTCCCCAATGCCGTCCATGCACCTTGAGCCCATGCATGCGCTTTTGCTCGGCATCATGGGCGGAACCAATCAACCCTTGCGGCGCAAGTGCGTCCTGAACGAGTCATGGACATGTTGCGCGATGGCGCCATCCAGAAGATGCCGCGCGGCGTTGCCTACGACACCCAGCGGCTGAAGGAACAATCTCCTCGGATTCAGCGCGCCCGAAGCCTCCCGCAGTGTTGGAGTCTGCGCCCCTGTCCTCTTGTGGCTCTTGCCCTTGCCGATTCACTCCACCTCTGGCGCTGCTGCACCCCAACATGGCGCAGGAATACCGCCGGCGCATCGACGGGCTGTTCAAGGCGCTGAGCGACGAGGAAACCCGCCTGGAAGCCCACGAAGACATCCGCGCCCTTGTAGGGCAGATCATTGTTTCTCCGGGAGAAAACAGTGAGCCGGAACTGCTGCTGAAGGGTGATCTGGCGGGCATTCTGAGCCTTGCGGCGGGCAAGAAAACACCCGCTCATCCGGAAGACGAGCGGGTGCTGCTATCGATGGTTGCGGGGGTGCACAGCCATCGCTGGCAGCAGGGCCTGTTCCAGGCAGTCGCATGAACCGCCAACAAGAGCCTGCATGCATGTCCCCATCCGACAAGACAAAGCATCGCAAAGCACTGCTTTGACCAAATAAAGCCTTCAAGCTATATATCTTTAAAGATATGAGAGTAACATGCCCTGGATCGTTCTTTTCGCCGACGAGTTCGAACCGGAGTTCGATGCGCTCGATGAGGCGGTGCAGGATGCGATCCTGGCCCGTGTGCTGCTGCTCGAACGTGAAGGCCCTTCGCTGGGGCGGCCACATGCCGATACCCTAGTCGGGTCGAAGCATGCGGACATGAAGGAATTGCGCTGCAATGCTGCAGGTGGCGTATGGCGCATTGCCTTAGCATTCGATCCCGACCGGCGAGCTGTCCTGCTGATTGCCGGAGACAAGTCGGGCAAGAACGAGAAGCGCTTCTACAGGCGGTTGATAGCCAAGGCGGATGAACGTTTCGACCGCCATCTGGCAAGTCTGGCAAGAAGGAAGGGCTGATGACCATGGCGAAGACCCTGCAGGAAAAGCTGGCGAATTTGCCGCCTGAGCGCCGTGCGCGTATCGAGGCCGAGGCCGATCGCCTGCATGCCGAGTACCTGACGCTCAAGGAGCTGCGCAAGGCAAAGGAGATGACCCAGGAACAGCTGGCCAGGACACTTGGCGTCCGGCAGGCGACGGTTGCCAAATATGAGCGCCAAAGCGATCTGCTGCTCTCGACCCTGCGCAATTATGTCCGCGCCCTGGGCGGCGACCTGAAGCTGACAGTGGAGTTTCCCGGTGGCAAGCCCGTCATGCTCGAAGGCCTCGGAGATACGGAAGAGCCGCCCCGAAAGGGGCC
>JALSQZ010000171.1 GCA_026985055.1 Sedimenticola sp.
GGCAGCCATGTGCGCATTCACAACCGTATTCACCAGTTCACACCGGGCATTTACATTGGTCATCTTTTCAACCGGCGGAAAAAGCGCATTTTTTCAATCCTGCGCGATCTGGGTTTCGCCATTGCCGCCTGGGATGAGGAGGGCCTGGCCTGGATCAATGCCGAAACCTATTCAAGGCGCAGGGTCTGCCCCCAGACCCTGGCCATGGTGGAGCGTGTCTATGCCTGGGGAGAACAACAGGCAGAGGCCATGGGAGACATTGCCCGCAAGGCCGGTTTGCACATCAAGATTCTGGGCAACCCCCGGCAGGACATACTCTCCCCCCTACTGCGCCCCCTCCATGCCGAAAGGGCCGCCAGGCTGCAGCGGGAACTGGGCGATTTCATACTGTTCAACTCGAATTTCGGCTGGATCAACCATGCCAGAAACCCCCGCGTTTCCCTGACCCGTACGGATGAGGAATTGACCGCCATTGCCGCGCTTTCGGGGCATGACGAAAGCTATGTTCGCTTTCGCTATGAAATCTTCCGTGCGTTTTGCCGTCTTCTGACCCAGGTGGCCCAGGCCATGCCGGAACGAACCATCGTCGTGCGGCCCCATCCTTCGGAAAATCACGAAATATGGCGCCAGGCCACGCAAGGTCTGAAAAATGTCGTGATTCGCGCCGATGCGGATCTCGTACCCTGGCTCATGGCGGCCGGCGCCATGATCCACAACGGCTGCACCACCGCGGTGGAATCCGCCCTGCTGGACAAGCCCTCCATCATGTATCGTCCCATTGATGGAGGCAAATTTGAAATCCGCCAGCCGCTGGAAACATCCATTTTGGCCGAAACCGGGGAAGAGGTCCTTGCCCTCCTGAGAAAAAACCAGCCCCCCCCGGAAGCCATCCGCCGCATCCATGACAATCTCTCTTCCATGGTCGCCCAATGGAACCGGGGCCTGGCCAGTGAACGCATTGCCAGGGATCTGGAAGACATGTTCCAGACCGCCAATCCGCAAGCTTCGCTCCCCTTGCGCCTGCGCGGACAGCTTCACGCCCGTGCCCGCGCCATGGTCAAGGCCTACAAGGCGCGCTTTTCTCCCAAATCCTCCTCCAATCCCGCATATATCGATCAGAAGTTCCCCCACATGGACATCCGGGAAATCAGAACACGGCTTGAAACCCTCGCCCGCCTCGTGAAATTGCCCACACCGGATGTGCAACAGCTCGATTCCCGTCTTTGGCGGGTCACGCCGCCACGGCCATGAAAGCCGCCAGACACCTCTGTTTCCACCGCCATAACGACAGCCCTGTTGCCCAGGGGCATGACCTTTTGCTATCGCATGTTCCATGCCTGACCTTGCCATCATCCTGGATCTGGACGGCACCTTCGCCGACACCGCGCCGGATCTGATCTCCGTGGCCAATGAGCTTCTCGCCGCCATGGGGGCCGGGCCGGTGGATCCGCACAACGGCCGCATCGCCGCAGGCCAGGGCGCGCGCCGCATCATCGAGACCGCCTTGCAAGAGCAAGGCCGCCCGCTGCCGCAAGAGAGCCAGTGGCCGGATATCATCGCCCGTTTCATCGCCAGCTATGAATCGCGCATATGCCGCCACACCCGCCTGTTTGACGGCATGGCGGATTTTCTCCACCGCTGCGAACAAGACGGCATCCCCCTCGGTATCTGCACCAACAAAAAGGACTTCCTTGC
>JALSQZ010000172.1 GCA_026985055.1 Sedimenticola sp.
TCCGGGGTACATTGGGAACCGAGGTGGGGTATATCGGGAATGGGGGTGGGGTACATTGAAAACGCCCCCGGGGTACATCGAAAACGGGGGCGGGGTACATCAAAAACGGCTGATCCTGCTTCCCGTCCATTTCCGGCATCCTTCCGGTTACCCACGTTGATGCAAGGAGGCGGCCATGTCCGATGACGTGATCGACCTTCAGGAACGTGTTGAACAGATTGCCAGCCTTGCCAGGGAGCAGCGAAACAAGAGGTGCCGGATCAATCACCAGACCGCCGATTTCCCGGTCTGGCCGGAAGCCGTTCGTAGCGCCCCCAATGCGATTCTCCGCTCTGCCTTGTTCGGCATCGTCAGAAAGGGAAAACGCCCTGTCCTCGATGGCGTCGAGCTGGTCCCTGCGGTCAAGGGCGTGGAAATCAAGGTACGGTCCAGTGTTTCGCTCGATCAGAATGATTTGGACGTCTGGGAGGAAATCGTTCACTGGGCCCGCAAGGAAGATCCCGGCAGGCGTCTGGAGATCCCCGTCAGGCCTTTTCTGGAAGCACTTGGGCGCAAACCCGGCAAACCCAATCGGCAATGGCTCTATGACGCTCTGGAGCGGCTGTACCGCTGCGAAATCTTCATCCGCATGGAAAAGGAAGGCATCGAGTTCGAAGGTGCCCTGATCGCCCGTCTGGTGATCGAGAAAGGCAAGCCGATCCTGGTGCAACTCGACCCTTACCTCCCGGTCCTGTGGGAACCCGGCTGGACGCGCCAGAACCTGGAACACCGCAGAGCCTTGGGGCAGAACCAGCTGGCGAAATGGCTGCACAGCTTTTACGGCACTCACAAAAAGCCCCTCGCCTACAAGGTGGAGACCTTGCAGGCCTTGTGCGGCAGCCGCACAAAAGAATTATGGAAGTTCAGGCAACAGCTGAAGACCGCCGCCAGGCTTGTAGCGACGGTGACCGGCTGGCAAATGGTCCTGGACGAGAATGACCTGTTTCACGTCATCAAGCATGGCCCCCAGGTTGTGGATAACTGAATGGCCTGGGGGGTATTACAGGTACGGTTGGGGGGTATAGCAGGTAGGTTTAGGGGGTATAGCAGGTAGAGAAAAAATCCTCTTTTCAGCCCGCATGGGCTCTAGGATTCGGCGGGAACTAGGAGAAGCACTATAAGTTTTATATAAATCTTATAGAAATTATTTAATACTGATCCTTGTGGATAAATCCGGGAAACCGGCGTTTCAGGCGCGCATCCAGGTTTCCCTTTCCAGGAGAAGAAACATGGCTCAAACAGCAACCAACAACACGAGCAACCCCGGCAACGGGGCAACCTCCAACAAACGCCCGGGAGCGCTCAGGGCCCAGGCGAAAATGACGATCCATACCGAGAAGGCCCGGCGCCTGACCGATCCTCTCACTCTGCCCAACGGCATCCGTCCTCCGGGACTGTTTCGGTTTTCGAGCCTGTGTCAGCAACTGTGTGAGAAATCAGCCAAGGGAGATCCCTATGCAGACTGGTTTCTGTATCGAATCGAGCAGGAACTGTTCAAGCTGAAAAACCGGATCAAGCAATCCGCCGGCCGCTTGCAGAAATTCATCGAGGACTCGGGATTCGAGGTGTCCGAAGCCTCGTCCCAGAAACCGGTGACCATCGAGCTGAGCATGGGCAACCCCTATGGCTACATGGCGGCTTATGTG
>JALSQZ010000173.1 GCA_026985055.1 Sedimenticola sp.
TAAGGACAGGCCCGCTTGCCCTTGCCCGCGGACAGCGTTATCAGCCCTTGTTGTAGAATCACTACAACGGCGGTCTGATGCCTTGCCGCGAACAAGGGCAAGCGGGCTGAACACGATATGGATTGTTGCCGAGTTAATAGTGTACAGGCGGGTATCGTATATCGGTATTACCCCAGCTTCCCAAGCTGGTGAGGCGGGTTCGACTCCCGCTACCCGCTCCATATTGTCAATTGACATTTGCAGGCGCTCCTTGTATCTTTGCCGCCCTGTTTTGGCTAGGTAGCTCAGTTGGTTAGAGCACAGCACTCATAATGCTGGGGTCGGCAGTTCGAATCTGCCCCTAGCTACCATATAAAACAAGGCTTTGTGGTGATAGTGAACGCTAACATTTCAAAGCCTTTTTTCTTTCTGGCTACCTGCTGGCTATCTCGGAATCGGCCGCTTCTTGTGCCCGGGCTGGCCTCTGTGGTTCGGGACTATTTCATTATAATCAATAGATTTTCCTGTTTTTTGTCGCCCTGGTTTTTTCCTGGCAGATGCTGGCGTCAAGGCAATGCAACTTTTCTGCCCGCCGTGGGTCAGAAGGGGTGTAGGAAATGAAACTCCTGCAAGGTTTTCGAACCATTACATTTACTCCCTTTGGTAATTATTCAGCCGGCGTACCTGAGTACGCCGGCTTTTTTTTGTTATCATTTCCCGGTTATCCATATTCTATCGGGGGTTGTATGAAAATCTGGCCGTTTTTTCTGGTGGGCCTGCTGATGTTTGTGACTGGCGCCGCAGGGGCGGAAGAAGCCGTTCTGGATACGGGCAATACCGCCTGGATCCTGACTTCCACTGCGCTGGTGCTGTTCATGACCCTGCCTGGCCTGGCCCTGTTTTATGGTGGTCTGGTGCGCAGCAAGAACGTACTGTCCGTACTCATGCAGTGTTTTGCCATCGCAGGCGTTGCTTCCATCCTGTGGTTGCTTGTGGGCTACAGTCTGGCTTTTGGCGAAGGCAATGCATGGATTGGTGATTTCAGCAAGGTGCTCATGGCTGGTGTGGGCCGGGATACGCTTTCCGGGGATATTCCCGAATCCCTGTTCATGCTCTTTCAGATGACTTTTGCCATCATCACCCCTGCCTTGGTGGTAGGCGGTTTTGCCGAGCGCATGAAGTTTTCCTCCATGCTGTTGTTCAGCGCCCTGTGGCTGCTGCTGGTCTATGTTCCCGTGACTCACTGGGTCTGGGGCGGCGGCTGGCTGGGGGCCATGGGACTGTATGATTTTGCCGGTGGCACAGTGGTACATATCACTGCCGGAGCGGCGGCCCTGGTAACTGCTCTGGTCATGGGGCCGAGGCGGGGTTTTCCTTCCACGCCATTCACGCCACACAATATGACCATGACCGTAACCGGAGCGGGCATGCTCTGGGTGGGCTGGTTCGGTTTCAATGGCGGTAGCGCCCTGGCGTCCAATGGCAATGCGGCCATGGCCATGCTGGTCACGCACATTTCCGCGGCTACGGGAGCCATGACCTGGATGTTCATAGAATGGAAAAAATTCGGCAAACCCAGCGCCCTGGGCGTGGTTACCGGCATGGTGGCGGGCCTGGGCACGATTACACCGGCATCCGGTTTTGTCGGTCCCGGTGGCGCGCTGATTATTGGCTTGCTTGCGGGTGGTATCTGTTTTACTGCCACCATGACCCTCAAGCAGGTTTTGAAGATCGATGATTCTCTTGATGTTTTTCCCGTACATGGGGTCGGTGGCATGTTGGGAACCCTGCTCGCGGGTGTGTTCTCCGCCACCAGTCTGGGGGTGTTCAGCGGCTTTGGTTTTGCCGACGGCATCGACAGCATGGGCGGCCAGGTCTGGGTACAGTTTGTCGGCGTAGTCGCCACCCTGGTGTTTACCCTAGTGCTCACCTGGGGAATTCTGAAGCTGGTGGCATTGCTGACCGGCGGTCTGCGCGTGAATGCAGATCAGGAACAGGAAGGTCTGGATATCGTGCTGCACGAAGAACGCGGTTACGATATTCACTAATGACTTTCTTTCGCCAACACGGAGGAGCCGCCATGACAGGCGGCTTTTTTGCCTGCAAAACCGTTTTGTGTGGCGACAGGCCCAGGCATGACTGAAGGCCTGATTCTGCTGCTGGCATTTTTGCTTACGGCATTGCTGTGCTGGCGATTTTCCTCACCCGAATCCCTGTTTCATGTGCTGGATCATCCGGGGGATCGTTCCCTGCATCATACGGCCACGCCTCGCAGTGGCGGTATTGCTATTGTCATTGCCACGCTGCTGGCATGGATCATGGCGGTTGCGTTGGGCAGGCTGCCGGGGAATGAATTCCTGCTTTGGCTGGCGGCTGGCGTGCTGTTGCTGGCGGTGGTGGGAGGAATCGATGACCGCAGGGATCTGTCGCCACTGAAGCGCCTGCTGGCGCAGCTGCTGGCGGCGTTTTTTCTGCTGGCGGCTGATCTGGTCCCGGACAGCTTGCTGTTACCGGGGCGGAATCTTGTCCTGCCCTGCTATCTGGCATTTGTGCTGGTTCTGCTTTTCATTCTCTGGATGACCAATCTGTACAACTTCATGGATGGCATGGACGGCTTTGCCGGCGGCATGACGATTATCGGTTTTGGCACCATGGCCTGGCTGGGGTGGCGTGCCGCTGATCCGGGTTTTGCTCTGGCGGCTCTGGTGGTGGTTGCGGCGGTTGCCGGGTTTCTCCTGTTCAACTTCCCGCCGGCACGCATATTCATGGGGGATGCCGGCGCGCCAGTGCTGGGTTATCTTGCCGCGGCCTTCATGCTCCAGGCGGATCGCGAGGGCCTGTTTCCTCTTTGGGTCGGGCTGCTGATATTCTCTCCTTTCATTGTGGATGCCACCTATACGCTGTTGCGGCGCCTGTTGGCAGGCAAGAAAATCTGGCAGGCTCACCGGGAACACGTCTATCAACGGCTGGTCCAGTCGGGCTGGAGCCACCGGCGCACGGTCGCATGGGCATATCTGCTGATGCTGGGTGCGGCAATTTCATCCATTGTGGCACTGAAGTTGAATCCGCAGGTCCAATGGGTGATTCTTGCAGGCTGGATCGGCATCTATCTGGCGATCTTTCTGTTCACGGCTCACAAGGAAAAACAGGATTCATGAAAAAATTCGCGGACAGGCTCCTCAACCGGGGCATGGCGTTTCTGCATGATTTGCTCATGATCCCCCTCGCCTGGCTTGGGGCCTATGTGTTGCGTTTCAATCTGGAGGCGGTGCCGGACTGGTTCTGGGTCCAGGCGTTGAATAGCCTGCTGCTGGTGATTCCTGTTCAGGCGGCGGTATTCTGGCTGTTCGGCTTGTACCGGGGGGTATGGCGCTTTGCATCCCTGCCGGACATGATGCGCATTGGCAAGGCGGTTTTCAGCGGGCTTCTGCTGATTACGCTGCTGCTGTGGCTTATGCGGGATTTCCAGGGCATACCTCGTTCGGTGCCGGTCTTGTATGGCATATTGCTGATGATCTTTCTCAGCCTGCCGCGCATGGTATATCGTTTCATCAAGGATCAGGGCAGCCGCAGCGCCAGCGCCCAGCGGGTGCTGATCGTGGGCGCGGGCAGTGCCGGGGAAATGCTGGTTCGGGATCTTTTGCGCGACCCCCAGCGGGCCTATCTGCCTCTGGCGTTCGTGGATGACGATCCGGCCAAACGGGGCCGGGAGATTCATGGTGTTCGCGTTCTGGGCGAGTGTCGTAAACTGCCGCGTATTGCACGCAAGCTGGCGGCGGATCTGGTCATGCTCGCGGTGCCCTCGGCGGACAAGGAACAGATGCAGGGTATCATCACCCATGTGGAAGAAACCGGCCTGCCGTTTCGCACCGTGCCGCCGCTCAAGGAACTCATGTCCGGCAATGTGCGCGTCGATCAGTTGCGTGAAGTTTCCATCGAGGATCTGCTGGGGCGTGACCCCGTAGCCCTGGACTGGCGCGCCATCCGCCAGGGACTGGCGGGCAAATCCGTGCTGGTGACCGGAGCCGGGGGGTCCATTGGCTCGGAGCTGTGCCGCCAGCTGGCGGAGCTGGGGGTGAGTGATCTGGTATTGGCGGAAAACAGCGAGTTCAACCTGTTCAGTATCGAAAATGAATTGCATGAACGATATCCGCGGCTGAAACTCCATGCACATCTGGCGGATGTCACCGATGCCCGGGTGGTGGATTTGCTTTTTCGCCGCTATCACCCTCAGGTGGTGTTCCATGCGGCTGCCTACAAGCACGTGCCCTTGCTGGAAAAACAGCTGCGGGAGGCCATGCGCAACAATGTTCTGGGAACCCGCAACGTGGCTCTGGCGGCAGATCGCTGGCAGGCCGAGGAATTCGTGCTCATTTCCACGGACAAGGCGGTGAATCCGGCGAACATCATGGGTGCGAGCAAGCGTGCAGCGGAAATCTACTGCCAGAATCTGAATGACCGTTCGGATACCAGCTTCATCACGGTGCGTTTTGGCAATGTGCTGGGATCCACCGGCAGCGTGGTGCCGTTGTTCAGGGAGCAGATCAAAAAAGGCGGACCCGTGCGTGTGACCCATCCGGATATCGAACGTTATTTCATGACCACCCGGGAAGCCTGTCAGCTGATCATGCAGGCCAGCGTATTGGGGCAGGGTGGAGAGATCTTTGTCCTGGACATGGGGCAGCCGGTTCGAATCCAGTATCTGGCGGAACAGCTCATTCGTCTGTCAGGAAAGAAACCCGGCGAGGATATTGCGATAGAATACATCGGACTGAGACCGGGAGAAAAACTCTATGAAGAACTTTTCCATGAGCAGGAGTCCCTGCAAGCCACGGCTCATGAAAAAATACTTCAGGCCCGTTACCGCCCGGTGCAATGGGAGGAGCTGAACGCCATCATGGAAGAGACTCAAACGGCTTGCGCAGCCCATGATTGTGACAGTCTGAGCGAATTGCTGACCCGGCTGGTGCCGGAACGCAGCGGCGGCGACAACGGCGGGGAATGCGCCTTGCAGGATGATGAATGAATACCGAGCAGACAGAAATTTCTGAACAATCGCTGGCGGACATGAGTGCCGATGAACGCATGGCATCCATGCTCGAAGCCAGCGGAAAACTGAGCGCCCAGGATTATGCCCGGGCCGCCAGCCTCGCATCCGAGGGTGGCGTTTCGGTGTGGAACATGGTTTCCAAGCTGGGGCTGGTTTCCGAGCGGGATCTGGCGGATGCCTTTTGCCAGGCAATGGGGCTGGATTTCATTTCCGCCGAGGATTTTCCTGATGTGGCGCTGTTCGAGGATGCGGTATCCCAGCGGTTTCTCAAGGAATCGCGGGTGTTGCCTCTTTATCTGGAAGACGAACGCCTCTTTCTGGCCATGGCGGATCCGGGTGATGGTTTTGCCATCAGCGCCATGGAGGCGGCCAGCGGTCATGAGGTACAGCCTGTGGTGGCCCTGCCCGCGGACATCGACAATGCCATCGAGAAACTCTATGGGGCCGGGCGCACCGCTATGGGGGAGATCGTCGAAGGGCTGGGGGACAGCGAGGATGCCGAAGCGGATGTGGAGACCCTCAAGGATCTGGCCTCGGAAGCGCCGGTCATCCGCCTGGTGAATCTCATCGTGCAGCGCGCGGTGGAATCCCGGGCTTCGGATATTCATGTCGAACCCTTCGAGGGACAGCTCAAGGTGCGCTACCGCATCGATGGCGTGCTTACCGAAACCGAAGCGCCGCCGGCCCATTCCACCGCGGCAATCATTTCCCGTATCAAGCTCATGGCCAAGCTCAACATTGCCGAGCGGCGTCTTCCCCAGGACGGGCGTATCAGCCTGCGGGTGCAGGGCAAGGAACTGGATCTGCGCGTATCCACGGTGCCCACCATGTTCGGTGAGAGCGTGGTCATTCGTCTGCTGGACAAGGAAAGCGTGCAGTTCGATTTCGGCGCCCTGGGTTTCGATGGTGAGCCTCTGAGGCGCTTCAAGCAGATTCTGGACATGCCTCATGGCATCGTGCTGGTCACCGGCCCCACGGGCAGCGGTAAATCCACGACCCTGTACACGGCCCTGAGCCGCCTGAACACGGCGGAAAAGAAGATCATTACCGTGGAAGATCCGGTGGAATACCAGGTGGCGGGCATCAATCAGATCCAGGTCAAGCCGCAGATCGATCTGACCTTTTCCAGCGCGTTGCGCTCCATCGTGCGTCAGGATCCGGACATCATCATGGTGGGGGAAATGCGTGATCTGGAAACGGCGCGTATCGCCGTACAATCCGCGCTCACCGGGCATCTGGTGTTGTCCACCCTGCATACCAATGACGCGGCCGGGGGGATTACCCGCCTGTTGGACATGGGAGTGGAAGACTATCTGATCACCTCCACGGTGAACGGCATCCTCGCCCAGCGTCTGGTGCGGCGGCTGTGCCCGCATTGCCGGGAAGCCTATGAGCCCCTGCCAGAGCTGGTGGAAGAACTGCAACTGACACGTTATGCAGGAAACGATGGCAGGCTGGTGCTGTATCGATCCATGGGCTGTAATCACTGTGGTGGCAGTGGCTACCACGGGCGCCTGTCACTGACGGAAGTGCTGGTCATGAATGACGAGATCCGGCGTCTGGTCATGCGTCATGCGAATGCCGGAGAGATTCAGCAGGCGGCCATTGATGACGGCATGGACACGCTGCGTCAGGATGGGTTGCGCAAATCCGTGGCCGGCCTGACCACCCTGGAAGAAGTGGCGCGGGTGGCGGAAGACTGATGCCGCAGTTCAGTTACAAGGCAGTGCGCGCCAACGGAGAGGTCGTGGAAGGCGAAATGGAAGCCGCCAACGAAGGGGCGCTGGTCAGTCAGCTTCAGGCGGATGGGCTCATGCCGATACGCACGGGACGGGCGGGTGGCGGTCTCAAGGGCCTGTTCCGCCGTCACAGGCCCAAGGTAAGCCAGGAGCAGATACTCCATTTCACCCGGGAAGTGGCCACCCTGCTGGAGGCTGGCATGACTCTGGATCGCGCCTTGCAGATACTTGCGGATCTGTCGGATGACGAAGCCCTGGTACGCATGATCGAAAGTATCCGCGAGAAGGTCCAGGGCGGGGCCACGCTTTCTTCCGCGCTGGAGGCCCAGGGCCGGATCTTTACTCCTCTCTACATCAGCATGGTCAAGGCCGGCGAGGCCGGGGGCGTGTTGCACAATGTGCTGGAAAAGCTGGCGGAATATCTGGAGCGTTCCCAGGAACTGCGTGAAAGCGTGCGTTCGGCCCTGACCTATCCCACCATTTTGCTTACGGTGGCGGGGCTGTCCGTCATTGGTCTGCTGGTTGGTGTGGTGCCCCAGTTCAGCCAGATGTTTGCCGACATGGGCAAGAGCCTGCCCTTGCCTACCCAGATCGTGGTGGCCATAGGCAATGCCCTGACTCATTACTGGTGGATGATTCTTGCCGGCATCCTGCTGTTCGTGGCCTTTGCCAGTCAGCATTTCGCCAAGCCGGAAGTGCGGGCGGTATGGGATCGGCGTCTGCTCTCCTGGCCTCTGCTGGGCGATCTCATTGCCAAGGTGGAAACGGCCCGGCTCAGCCGGACCCTGGCGATACTGCTGCATAACGGTCTGCCTCTGTTTGCGGCACTAAATCTGGTCAGGGATGTCATAAACAACACAGTCATCAGGGCCAGCATCAGTGGCGCCACCGACAGTCTCAAGCGCGGCAAGGGGCTGGCGGACCCTCTCATCGAGGATGGCGTATTGCCGCCTCTGGCCCTGCAGATGATCAAGGTGGGCGAGGAATCCGGCGATCTGGAGCCCATGCTCAACAAGGTCGCGGATGTATTCGATACCGAGGTGCGCAGTAGCGTCAAGCGCCTGCTCACCTTGCTCGAGCCCGCCTTGATCGTGGGGCTGGGTTTGATTGTTGCCGGTATCATCGTATCCATCATGCTGGCCATACTGGGCGCCAATGACCTGGCGCTGTAGGGCATCTTGAAAAATTCCATGGAAGGAATGGTTCGAGATCCCTGGTAGAGATTCTGTAATCTGCGATATTCACGGAGAAACAACGAGCGTATGAAAAACGACATGAAACGAAACAATGCGGGTTTCACCCTGCTGGAACTGTTGGTGGTTCTGGCCATTCTGGCCATGCTTGCCGGGCTTGTGGGCCCCAAGGTCATGCAGCAGTTCGGCAAGGGCAAGCACGACGCGGCGGTAGCCCAGATCGGCAATCTCAAGAGCGCCCTGGAGCTGTACAAGCTGGATGCCATGAACTATCCCCAGTCCCTGGATGCACTGACCAAGGGCGTGAACGGCAACAAGCCGGTGCTGGACAAACTGCCCAAGGATCCCTGGGGGAACGACTATCAGTACCGTTTCCCCGGCGAACATGGCGACTATGACATCATCTCCTACGGATCGGATGGTCAGCCGGGTGGCGAGGGTGAAGCGCGCGATATCGCCAGCTGGGAATAGGCAATACGGCGGTTTTACCCTGCTGGAACTTCTGCTGGTGCTGGCCCTGGCCGCCATCATGATGGTGCTGGTGCCCATGAAGATCTCCAGTGCCCTGCCGGGAACGCAACTCAAATCCGCTGCCAGGGAACTGGCGGCGGGTTTGCGTTTTGCCCGTACCCATGCGCTCACTTCCCGGGAAGAATCGGTATTGATTCTGAACACGGAAAAGCGCAGTTTCCGGATCAGCGGGCGTGAGCGCAGCTATTCCATTCCCGATTCCCTGGATATCAGCATGCTCACGGCGCAAAGTGAAACCGAAGGAGAGCACAGCGGTGCGATTCGTTTCTTTCCCGACGGAGGTTCCACCGGCGGGCGCATCAGTCTGCGCAACGGGGAACGCGGTTTTGGCGTGGACGTGGACTGGCTCACGGGCAAGGTGCGGATTCTGGATCTGGAGCCGGAAAACTGATGCGCAGGCAACGGGGTTTTTCGCTTCTCGAAGTGCTGGTGGCTTTCGCCATTCTTGGCATGTCCCTGGGTATTCTCTATCAGGCTTTTGGCGCCAGTCTGCGTAATCTGGCAGTCGCCGGCGGTTATACCCGCGCCATGATCATTGCCGAATCGCGTCTTGCCGAAGCGATCAATCGCATGCCCCTGGAGCCCGGAAGCGAACAGGGTGACGACGGAGACCATCACTGGCGTCTGCAGGTGCAACCCTGGGAGGGAGCCGAAGATCTGCCCAGGACCTTCAAGACCTGGCTGGTGGAAGTCCAGGTCAGTTGGGGCAGCGCCGGACAGAGACGCGACTACCGCATCAGCAGTCTGCGCCTGAGTGACAAATGATGAACAGGGCATCACTCATGCAGCGCCACTCCGGATTCACCCTGCTTGAACTGATCATCTCCCTGGCGCTGATCAGTCTGATGACGCTGCTGCTGTTCGGCGCGCTGCGTTTTGCCGGCAAAGCCTGGGACGCCAGCGAGTCCCGTCAGGAGAGGGACACCGGCATCAGCATGGTGTGGCAATATCTTTCTGATCGATTTTCCGAAGCACGTTCCCTGAACAGCCATGTGGAATCGGAAGGGAAAAATGTGTTTTTCTTCCGGGGCAAGGGCAAGGCTGTGGAGTTTGTCAGCCCCATGCCCGCTCATCTGGGGAGCGGAGGTTTGTACATTGTTCGTTTGCAGCGCGCCCAGGCGGGCGACAAGCAGCAACTCATCCTGCGGCGCTGGCTCTATCATCCGGAAGTGCTGGCAGGCGCCGAAGGCTTGCCGCAATGGCGTCCGTTATCGAGCAATGAAATCTACCGGCCGGGGAGGGAAAAGCCGGAACTGCGCGCCTGGTACAGTGAATCCGTGCTCGTGGATGAAATCGAGGAGTTGAAGTTTTCCTACTATGGCGTGTTGAACAAGGGAGATGAAAGCGCCGACTGGGATTCCAGCTGGGAAGATCGTCCCTATCTGCCCTTGCTGGTGCGCATGCGGATCCGTGACAGCCGGGGAGACTGGCCGGAAATGACTTTCGAGTTACCGTCACAATGAAGTCCTGGCATGTGCAAACAGTTGTTGTCGCAGGGCAGCGGGGAATTGCTCTGGTGCTGGTGCTGTGGGTCATTGTGCTTCTCAGTATCATTGCCGGAGCCATGTCCATGACCCAGCGCAGTGGTGTGATGATGACCGGAAATATCCGCCAGGAGCGGGAAAGCCGGGCTCTGCTCAATGCCGGGCTGAATTTCATGTCCCTGATGCTGGAGCGACGCAGCCGCCCTGTTGAAGATAACCCCTGGCCGGTGGACGGGCGCCTGCATCCGTGGAATTTTCAGGGACACCTGCTGTGGATAGGTGCCGCGCCGGAAGAATCCCGCATCGATCTCAATCAGGCCAGGGATGAGGTGTTGCTCGGCCTGATCAAATCCACCGGGCTGGAAGAAGACGAGGCGCTGGCCCTGCGGGATGCGATACTGGACTGGAAGGACAAGGACAACGACCGCCATGCCGAAGGCGCCGAGGACAGGGATTATCGTTCGGACGGTCGGCCCATCGGTGCCAGGGACGGACGTTTCCTTTCCGTGGAGGAGTTGCAGCAGATTCGTGGCATGACGCCCGAACTGTACAAAAAACTGGCCGGGGCATTGACCGTGGATGCGCGGCAACGTACAGTCAATCCCGCGTTTGCCTCGCGCAAGGTTCTGCTGGCGGTTCCCGGAGCGACGCCCGAGCAGGTTGATGAGTACATTCAGCAGCGTGAACAGGCCCGGCTACAAGGCCTGCCCGTGCCCGCGCCCACTTTTGGCGGCGCCTTCTTCAAGAACAGCATGGGCACGCGCTACCGTCTGTTTGCCGAGCTGGATCTGGCCGGAGGAGGGAAAGCACAGGCGGAAATGGTGGTGGATACCAGAAAGAGAACACGCAAGGGTTATATGTTGTTACAGAAGAAATTTGGCAAGCTGGATTCCCTGGCGAGGATCACGCTTGCACAGGAAGAGGGCTGAACATGGCACTGGCTGCTTCATTGGCCCAGGCGCTGCGCCAGTGGCGCAAACAGCTGCTGGATTGTCTGCCGGATGCCTGGCGGGAGCGTATTTCATCGCGCATCACGCCGTATATCCTGGAGCTGGGGCCGGAGAGCGCCCGCCTGCTCAGGGATGGCCGTCCCCTGGAAGAAATCCGCATCGGTGAAGGCGGCATGGATGCGGGTACGGTCGCGCGTCTCAAGTCTCATGAATATCCCCTGGTACTCATGCTGCCAGTCCCCTGGGTGCTGAGCCGGACAGTCGTGCTGCCTGCCGCAGCGGCGGAAAACCTGCGTCAGGTGCTGGGTTTCGAACTGGACAGGTTGACTCCCTTTGCCGCCGATCAGGTGTATTTCGATTATCAACTGCTGCCCCGGGAGAGCGCTGGCGACATGCTCAGCGTGGCCGTGGCCCTGGTGCCGCGCAAACGGGTGGATGGCTGGCTGGAAAAGCTGCGTGGGGCGGGAATTCCGGTAGATGCCATGACTGCGGCGGCGCTTGGGGAAGAAGCCAATTTGCTTCCTGCGGAAATGCGCGCCCGCCCCGAGCTGAAAAGACTTGCGCTAAATGCCTTGCCCGTGGTGCTGGTACTGGTGTTGCTGGCGGGCGCTTTGGTTCTGCCCTTGTGGCAAAAGCGTGAGCTGGCAAGCAGCTTGCAGCAGAAAGAAAATGCCTTGCGCGCCAAAGCCGCCGAGGTGATGAAGATTCGCGAAACCCTGGACAAGGAATTGCAGGCCGTGCAGAAAATCAGCGGCCAATGGCAGTCGGTGCCCCCGGTACTGGATATTCTGCAGGTGCTGACCAATCTGTTGCCCGACGACACCTCCCTGCAGCGTCTTGAGATCAAGGGGGATGAACTGGTCATCAATGGCACTTCCGGTCAGGCTTCTTCTCTTATCGGGTTGTTGCAGAAGGCGCCGGGATTCGACAACCCGCATTTTCTCTCGCCGGTAACCCAGCAGCGCGGCAAGGAGCTGTTCAATCTTTCGGCCACCATCGTAATGCCTTTCCCCCGTGAACCGGGAGTGGAAAGAATCGTGGCCAATCCTGAAGATCGTCCTCCTCCGGAAAATGCGCAATCCGCTCGGCAGTCGGCAGATCAGGGGAGGGGCGATGCGGTAGCCGCTGGCCAGGGTATGGCGGACAGCGCGGCTGCGCGTCCCGGGGATGCGAAAGTCGCTCCCGCGTCACCGGCCGGGGCGGGCTCTTCCCGCAACCCGCCCTCGGAATCCGGGGTCATTTCCTATCCCGGCAAAACCGGGACCAGGCCGCTGACGCATATTCAGGGTTCCAGCAACAGCGCGCCTGTTCCTGACAGGATCGGTTCGGGATCTGGGAGTTGAGCATGAATTTGCCTGGAAACAAACAACGCTGTGCGCTGCTTCTTGGCGGGATGGGTCTGCTCGTACTGCTGGCGCTGGCCATGATTTTCTATCCCTGGTGGAGCAGAATGCAGTTCTACGACCATGCGGTGAATCAGGCGGCGGATCACATACAGCGCTATCAGCGTCTGCTGGACAGCGCCCCCGAACAGCGTGAGCAGCTGAAGAACCTGCACCAGCAGTTGCGCAAGGGCAAGTATTTCATTGCTGCAACCAATCCCGAGCTGGCGGCCGCGGAACTGCAAAAAAGGGTCAAGACCATTGTCTCGGAAGCCCAGGGCAAGCTGGTCAGCACCCAGAAGGTGGATACACAGGACGAAGGGATCGCCCGTGAGATCAGAATAAAGGTGCGCATGAAAGGGGATGTGGAAGCGCTGTCCAGAGTATTGCACGAACTGGAAGGACAACTGCCCGTGGTTAGTGTCAACAATGTATCCATACGCAGCCGGCGAACCGTAAAGGGCAGACGCACAAACCGGGTGGAAGGATATGAACTGGATGTAAACTTCGAACTGGCGGGTTACATGCTTGCGGGAGGCGCCAAGTGAAACGCTTTCTGCTGATTGTTGCCGTATTGCTTGCCGTGTTCATTGGCTGGCGCTGGTTGAATCCTGTCGCCAAGCCACGGCTTGAAGCATTGCCGCCGCCGCAGGCAGATGGCGCCGATCTGGAAAAGCTCATGAAAAGCCTCGACAGGGTCAGTGGCTTTCCTGCCCTGGCGGCTTATTCGGCCATCAGTAATCGGCCGCTGTTTTTCAGCAAGCGCCGTCCGCCGCTACCCTATGTGCCGGCAAAAGGCAGTGGGAAAAAGCCCGGCCCTGTGCGCAAGACAGGCAAGCCCCGGGTTCAGCTTTCCGCCATTATCAGCATAGGCGGTCAGACCTATGCGCTGGTGCAGGGTGGAAAGAAGAAAGGCACCCGACGGGTGCGCCTGGGAGAAGACATCGATGGCTGGACGGTGGCGTCCATCGACAAGGACAAGCTGGTGTTGCGCAATGGCACGGAAACGGAGACCTTGCTGTTGTGGAACTACAAACCGGTAAAGCCTGTCAAACAGACGCCCAGGAAGGCAGGGGGAGCGGCAAAACCCCGATTACCAAGCAACAAGAACAGAAGACCCCCTGCAGCGCCGCCGTCCGGGGCTACGCCGAGGCGCTAGAACTTCGTCCTGTTCCTGCTGTTGCCGGGTATGTGCTACTATTTCGCGCTTGTAAATTAGGGAAATATACATTGAATACTACTGTGATCATCGAGAACTGGCGCCGCCTGGCTGTACGAGGTGTTTTACTGGCTCTGGCGGTATCGCTGTTGAGCGCCTGCCAGTCCTTTCCTCTGGCGAAAGCGCAGCAGGAGACTGCCGTGCCGACAGTTCCGATAAACGATGCCAGTGGCGTGCTGGACATAAAACAGGGCACGGAGCTGGCGCAAAGCATTGCCGAGGTTTCTCCCCAGGAAGGGCGGGATGAGCCACCGCCCCTGCAGGACTGGCAGGTATCGGGAACGGGCAAATTTATCCGGTCAGACGCCTCGCAGGACAAGCGGCGAGCAGCATCACCGGTGTTCAGCAACAACCGGGACATTACCCTCAACTTCGAAAACACGGATATCAGGGAAGTCGTAAAGATCATCCTGGGCGATACCCTGAAAGTGAACTATATTGTCGATCCCGGGGTGCATGGCGGCGTAAGCATGCAGACCGGCGCTCCGGTGTCGCGCAATGATTTGTTGCCGCTGCTGGAGACCCTGTTGCGCATGAACAATGCCACCGTGGTGCAGCAAGGCAAAACCTATCATGTCGTGCCTGTGCTCAAGGCCAACAAGGGGCTGCTCACCCCGCAGCTGGCGGATGCCCAGCTTCCTCTGCCATCGGGACACAATCTGATTATCCGCCCCCTGAAAAACATCGGCGCGGATGAAATGAACGACATTCTCAAGCCGTTGGTTCGGGACAACAGCATCGTACGGGTGGACAACAAGCGCAATCTGCTCATTCTTTCCGGCAGCGCCCAGGACATGCGTCAGATGATGGAAATCATCGATACCTTCGACGTGAACTGGATCAAGGGGTTGTCCGTGGGCTTTTTTGCCCTAGAGAATGGCAGTGTCGATCAGGTACAGAAAGACCTGGACGCGGTGCTTGGCGGTGATGCCGGCAAAGCTCTGGGTGGGCTGGTGCGCATCACGCCCATCGAGAGCGCCAACGGTTTTCTGGTGGTTACCGCCCAGCGGGAATACATGCAGGAAGTGGGCAAATGGATCAAGCGTTTCGATTCCATGGCCCAGTCCGGAGAAGAACAACGCCTGTTCGTCTATCGGGTGCGCAATGGCAAGGCGGAAGACCTGGCTGGCCTGCTCAATGAATTGTTTACCGGCAAGAGCGCCAAGCCCAAGACCAAGCCGGGATCGGTTGCGCCGGGTCTGAAGAGCACCACGTTGGCATCCAGATCCAAAAAATCCAGGTCGGCGGCGGACAAGGCCAAAAAGCCCAAACCCGTCGCCAGAAAAAAACCGGTCAGCGCCAGTAGCGGCCGCAGCAGTGCCCTGGAAGGGGATATCCGCGTCGTCGCGGATGAAGATCACAATACGCTTCTGATTCTCTCATCGCCACGGGATTACAAGCGCATTCTCAGTACCCTGGAGCAACTGGACATCGTGCCGCTGCAAGTGCATATCGAAGCCACCATTGTCGAAGTATTGCTCAAGGACAAGTTGAAATATGGCATTTCCTGGTTTTTTGAAGGTGGCGCCGGTGGTGGTGGCAAGCAGAGTGTCGGTGGCATTGGCGGCAGCAATTCCGGCAATGATTTCAGCGGCGGCCTGAGCAGTCTGCTCAATGGTTTCAACTGGTCTCTGGTGGACAGCACCGGGGCAGTCAAGGCGGTGCTCAACGCCTTTGCCAATGATTCCCTGGTTAATGTGTTGTCCGCCCCTTCGGTCATGGTGCTGGACAATCACGAAGCCAAGATTCGCGTGGGTGATGAAGTGCCTACCCTGACCCAGAGTCAGACCAATGACGTCGGAAACATTATTCAGAGTGTGCAGTATCGCGAAACCGGTATCATTCTCACGGTCAAGCCCAGGGTCAATCCCGGCGGCCTGGTGACCATGGAGGTCACCCAGGAAGTGAGCGCGGTGGCGGATACCGAAATCCAGACCAACCAGCCCACCATCCAGACACGGGAAATCAACAGCACCGTAGCGGTGCAGAGCGGCCAGACCGTGGTGCTGGGCGGGCTGATTCGTGACAAGCGCACCAATGCGGAAGGCGGCGCGCCTTTCCTGTACAAGATCCCGGTGCTGGGCGCCCTGTTTGGCGAAACCGAAGACAGCAATGAACGGGTGGAGCTGGTCATCGTACTCACGCCACGGGTCATTACCAGCGCCGAGGACGCCCTGAAAATCACCCGGGATTTCCGTACCCGCATGCAGGGGCTCAAACAGGAGTTTCTGGAAGAAGCGGGTGTGATCCGCGGCAAAAGCGGTGACCGTGTATATGGAACCTCAGTAAACAGGTCGGATGAAAAGCAATGACAACGCAAAAATTTAGCATGAAAAGCCGGCGCCTGGTATTAGGGTTTTTGCTAGGAGGCGCGATTTTTTTGTCTGCCGGATGCAGCGAAAACGATGGCAAGCAGGCTGGAAGTGAAGAAAATGTTGCAAATGTGACACAGTCGGCAACAAAGGCCAAGGAGCAGCATGTGGCCCAGCGTGCAAAGGAGCATATGGACGCCCTGATCGCCCGGAACTGGGAAAAGGCCTATGGTTACCTGCCACCAGCCACGCGCAAGCTCAAACCTCTGCAAGTGTACGCCAACAAGATGAAGAGCGGGGCAATTATTCGTACAGCGGCAACGGTGAAAGGCGTGCATTGCGAGGAAGATGTGTGCAATGTAAGTATCGATCTCAGCTACATTTACAGTGGCGTCGTGGATGCCATGCGGGGGCAGGAAAGCAACAGTCGGCTGAAGGAGAAATGGATATTTTCCCAGGGTGAATGGTGGCTGGCGCCAGAGTAGTTCCGCTTGCTCGATTCTAGGGGGTGTTGTAAAATTATCACACGTCGCACGAATAACAAAAATGAGACAAAAAAGTTTGCTATGTTGTTTTTCGTGTGGTATGGTTCATTTTAGCTGCATCGAGTCCTGGTGGCGGCTAGGTGCAAAAACGCTAAATCGCTTAGTCACCTATAGATCTATAGTTGAATAGCTTTCAATTAATAAGGAGTTTCATTAAATGAAGATGAAAAAGAAAATTCTGTCCGCGGCAGTACTGGCAGCGCTTGGTGCTGGCTCTGCTCAGGCAGTAAACCTGAGTACTGACGGTACCGGTGAAGTACTGGTATTCCCGTACTTCACTGTACAGGGCAACGAAGAGACCCTGCTGTCCATCGTTAACACCACTAACGAAGGCAAGGTTGTAAAGGTTCGTTTCCGTGAGGCATACAACACCCAGGAAGTTCTCGACTTCCATGTGTATCTGTCTCCCTACGACGTATGGGTTGCCAAGATCCAGGACAGCGCCGATGGCGGCGCAGAGGTTTACACCCCTGACAACAGCTGTACCACCATGGATACCAATCCGCAGCCGTTCACCAACCTGCTGTTCGGTGATACCGGCCCGGATACTCCCGCGCGTGAGCGTGAAGGTTACTTCACTGCTATCGAAATCGCTCGCATCGTTGACATGGATCTGGACGGCAATGGTCTCCAGGACTATGTACACATCAACGGCGTTCCTGACAACTGTAATGCCATCCGTCAGGCATGGCTGAACGGCACCATGCTCGCTAGCAGCACCGTTGACCAGCCCACTGGCGGCCTGATGGGTACTCTGGGCGTCATCAATGTTCAGTCCGGTACCGAGGTAACTGTTCCTGCGACTGTTCTGGAAAACTTCCTGGATAATCCGCAGCACGTAGCTCCCGGCAGCCTGCGTCCCGATTGGCAAGATGCTTTCCCTCGTAGAAGTGATGTGATGGTCAGCGACTCCTCCAATGGTTCCGTATCTCTCTACTCTGATGTCTGGACCACTGGTGAAGATGCCGTGTCTGCAGTTCTCATGGCTTCCGCCCTGATGAACGAATACACCGTGAACCCGGCTACCGAGGCCAGCACTGCCTGGATCGTGACCTTCCCCACCAAGAGTCTGTATGTGAATGGCGTTACTGCTAGAGCTCCCTTCACTCATACCTTTGCAGGTGATACCGACGGTGACGGCAAGGCCTGTGAAGAGATTGGCATGACCATCTATGATCGTGAAGAAGGTCAACTGTCTCCGGACGGTTCCCTGGTATCTCCGCCTCCCCCCACACAGACTCTGAGCCTGTGCTACGAGGCTAACGTCGTTCAGTATGGCGACAGCTCTGACGTGTTCAGCGCGGAAAATACCGAGATCCGTTTCGGCAACAGCGCCCTGCCCGGAAATGCCGGTTGGGCCAAAATGACCTTCAACGCAGCAGCGCATACCATGACGTCCCTTAACGGCACTGTTTACAACGGTCTGCCCGTTATCGGCTTCAAAGCTACTGTGCTGGGTAACAGCAACGTAGGTGTAGGTGCTTCCTACGCTGCGGCTGTCAACCATGCTTACGAGCGTAGCATTGTAGGTCAACCTGCCTTTACCGTTGGTAGCGGTATGGGTGGTAACCTGTAAGATCGCTTCATGATCGAAAAAAGGGCTGCTTCGGCAGCCCTTTTTTTTGCCAGCCAGATTGTGCCGTCGTGGATGAATGCGGGATTTTGTGAAAAGCGGCCACATGTTCGGCCGGATTGTGGAACTCTTCCCGGTTTGACCAGTCTGTTATGATACTATTATTGATGTGTCCATTTACTACCCCCATCCGATTCAAGGTGTATTACATATGAATTACAAGTCCGTGTTGTTTGGTGTCATGCCGTTGATCTGTGTCGGTCTGCTTATACCTCAGTATGGGGCTGCAGCGACGAATGTCACTGTCAATAATCAGTCCTGTGGAACCCTTACCAGTCTGGAAACCACGCCAGGGCAGGTGACTTTGAGTGTCGATGGCGATTGCGGTAGCGGCAGCGCAACGGACACCCCGGCAAATGTGGCCGATTACACCCTGCCTGCGGTCACGGAGGGAACTACGGCGACCAAGGATGTTTCTACTGGCGTCATCGTGCAATTGCCCTATACCGTCAGCATTGCCACCCAGCCGGGACTTACCGGGGCTTCCGCCACGGTATCCGGTAATGTCGTCACTTATTATGCTCCCCCGGTGGGAACCGTATCGGCAGATGGCACACCTGACAGCTTTACCTATCGTATCGCTGACAGCAGTGCGGCTCCCAATGCGGTTACCGGCACCATCAGCGTGACAGTGAATCAAGGGGATTCAAACTCCAGTGGTGCTTGTGTAAATTCCAGCACTATTGTATGCAAGACACCAGATCTTGATATTTCGACCACAGGGGGTGAAATACGTTATATCACCAGAGATGCGGGAATCACTCATGTGTATACCATCCCACCGGGGAAACGGGTAGGCACCTACTATGGAGCGACTATTGGATTACGTTATGTAACAGCGTCCAGCTTACCCGTTACCATTTCACTAAGTGAGTCTTATAACCAGGATTCACCTGACACCACATATTGTACGATTGCTGTAGATCGGGAAGAAGGGGTTCAAATAGGATATTCTGAGCAGTATCAGTATTCTTGTTTGCTTGATCCGGCCAAAACCTATTACTTCCGCGTCAGCGGTGCGAAAGCAGGTACCTACTGGCTGGTGTGGTAAGCGCTGCCCGCCATCACGATGTTTCAACTGCGGCTACCTAGGTGGCCGCAGTTTTTTTGATTGTGTAAACTCACGCCAAGTAAAACTTGCCAATTGCAACGGTAACTACAATATGAGAACAATCGGAAAGATTCTTTTTGCCTTCATTCTGCCTACCCTGGTTTGGGCTGCCGACGACGATGGCAAAATCCTTATTGATGGACCTGAAACGGATCTGACCTTGGGGGAGCTACGTCAAGTATTGCTCACGATACCGGAAGAGACGAGAAAACTGGTGCTTACCCAGCCCAAGAAGATCCGCGACATCATGGACAGTACCTATATGGTGAAAGTCGCGGCAAAACGTGCGAAAGAAAAGGGCCTGGACAAGGATCCCGTGATCCAGGCCAAGCTGTGGCATTATGAGCAGAATCTTCTGGCTAACGCAGAAGTGCGGGATGTACAGCAGAAGCTGATTGGCGATGATGTGGACTATGAAGCAGCGGCCAGGGAGCTGTACCTCATGGAAAAGGACAAGTTCAAAACGCCTGCTACCTATGAAGCTTCCCACATTTTGCTAACTGCCGACAAAGGCGAAGATGAAAAGACCCTGAAAAGCAGGATGGGTCAAATTCGTGATGAAATCCTGTCGGGCAAAATGGATTTCGCCGCAGCGGCAAAGCAATATTCCATGGACGAAGGTACTGCGTCCAAGGGTGGTTCTCTCGGTACCTTCAATGAAGGACGTATGGTTCAGCCTTTCGATGATGCTCTCAAGAAAATGCAACCGGGGGATATAAGTGAGCCGGTGAAAACCCGTTTCGGCTGGCATCTCATTGCCTTGCACAAAAAGACGGCATCCAGCGTAAAGCCGTTTGATGAGGTAAAGAAAGAACTGATAGCTCGTGTGCGCCAAAAGGCTGAAAACGAGATCAATACCGACTATTGGCTCAAGGTGAAGACTGATCCCAGGGCCAAGGTGGATGAAAGCCTTTTTGAGTCTTTCGTTGCCAAGCCGGCTCTTCAGGACAAGCCTTAACCTGAACCTCCGTGTTCAGGCTTGCCTGCAGCGCTGTGTTGCAGGTCAGAAAAAATCCTTCCAAAGAGTATTTTTGTCGCAAAATGTGAATGGCGGGATGTTCCTGTCCCGCACCGGCATTCGCCTTTTCCCGATGTCTCATTGTCAGTGTGTCGGGCTGAAGCGAAAATCGGCGGTTGATCTGGTAGTATTCTGATCCATGTCCGAGCCCGTATTCCTGCCACAGTCCTCCCGTTCGGTGCTTTTTCTGACGCTGGACTCCTGCCGTTATGACAGTTTCCTGCAGGCGGACATCCCGGCAATGAAATCGGTAGGAGATTTACACCGCGCCATGGCGCCGGGAAATTTCACCTATTCTTCCCACATGGCCATGTTCATGGGCTTTACTCCGGGGGACGCCATGGCGCGGCAGACCGGGGTCAACCCGAAATTCGGCAAGATCTTTCGCATGAGCCAGGGCGGGATTGCAGGCCAAGGGAAAGAACATTTTCTGTTGCACGGCAGAAATATCATCGACGGTTTTGCCCGGCGCGGCTATCGCACCCTGGGTACCGGGGCGGTCGGCTGGTTCAATCCGAAAACGGAAACCGCCGCCAATCTGATAGCCGATTTTCAGGAATTCTACTATCCGGGCAACACCTGGTCTCTCGGGCGTCAGCTCGACTGGCTGGCGGATCAATTGTCCGCCACGCCGGAATCTCCCGTGTTTGCTTTTCTGAATCTGGGGGAAACCCATGTGCCCTATTATTATGAGGGCGCTCCCTGGTCGGCGGACTACAATCCTTGCGTGCCTTTTGCGGATGACAATGATGCCGCCGAATCGCGGCGCCGTCAGATTGCCGCCCTGGAGTGGGTGGACAGGCGTTTGGCGCCTCTTCTGGTGGCATTTTCCTCTTCCACGGTGATTGTCTGTGCGGATCACGGCGATTGCTGGGGCGAAGATGGACTCTGGGAGCATGGGATATCGCATCCCAAGGTTTTGGAAGTTCCCCTGTTGTTCCGGATTGGGGATAGCGGATGACGCCCCATTATCTGCAGCTCATTCTGTACAAGACCCGGGCCGATCTGAAAGTTGAAGCGGCGAGAGGCTATATGGGCATGCTCTGGTGGGTGCTGGAACCGTTACTCTATATGGGCGCCTTTTACATTATCTTTGCGGTGGCCTTGAAAAGAGGGGGCGAAAATTTTGTTCCCTGGCTGCTGACAGGGCTGGTGTCCTGGAAATGGTTTGATACTTCAGTGCGCATGTCTCTTACCTCGATTAGCGCGGGCAAGGGACTCATGTCACAGGTATATATGCCCAAGCTGTTCTTTCCCGCGGTAATTGTTCTCAAGAACAGTGTCAAGTTCCTGGTAACGCTGGGACTGTTGCTGGTATTTTTGTTGATCTACGGCTTTCCCCTGTCGTTGTACTGGCTGGCAATATTGCCTTTGGTGGGGTTGCAGCTGCTGTTGATTACCGGCGTGGCTTTCACCATATCTGCCCTGACGCCATTGTGGCCGGATCTGAAATTGCTGATGAACAATGTGCTCATGCTGATGTTTTTCTTGTCCGGTGTGTTTTTCGATACCAGCCAGTTGCAGGGGTGGCTGTCCTGGCTGTTGTCCCTGAATCCCATGGTACACGTCATCAGAGCTTGGCGTGATGTGTTGCTGAACGGGCAATGGCCGGATGTTCCGGGGTTGTTCTATGTGCTGCTACTCTCGCTGGTATTGTTGGTTCTGGGGCAGTATTTGCTGAAGCGTTGGGATCGCTTGTATCCGAGGCTGGCATGACTGCAGTGCTGAGTCTGGAAAAAGTGGGTGTTGCATTCAGGCGGGGACGCAACCCATGGCGCGGAGAGCGCTACTGGGCGTTGCGTGATGTATCTCTGACCCTGCAGCAGGGTGAAACATTGGGCATCATTGGGCGCAATGGGGTTGGCAAGACCACTTTGCTCAAGGTGATTGCCGGCATCATCGAGCCGGATAAGGGGGTTATACGCAACAGTGGGGTGACGGCATCCATGCTCTCGCTGCAAGTCGGTTTTGTGCCGCTGCTTACCGGAAGAGAAAATGCGGTTCTTTCCGGGATGTTGCTGGGGGCTCCCAGGCGCCAGCTCGAAAGAAACATGGAAGAACTGGTGGCTTTTGCCGAGCTGGAGGATTTCATCGATGAGCCGGTGGCCAGTTATTCCGCCGGAATGCGCGCCCGTCTGGGATTTTCTGTAGCCATGCAGGCCGATCCTGATGTGCTTCTTATCGATGAGGTATTGGGGGTCGGCGATGCCGCTTTCCGCAAAAAATCTTCAGATGAAATACACAGGCGTATCCGTTCCAACCGCAGTGTCATTCTGGTGTCACACGATATTGGCACGATGCGCAAGCTTTGTGATCGGGTGGTATGGATAGAGAATGGTGTTTCCAGGATGCAGGGTGATGTGCGGCAGGTGCTGGATGCTTATGAAGCGGAAATCTGAACGATGTCCCGATTGCTTCAACTGCTGCCGAAAGGCCAAGACAATACCTTGATCAACGGTTGTTCTGCATCCATTCGGTACAAAGGCTCCAGGCTTGCAGGCCTTTTGCGTAAGCTCGCCACAGATACCGGGCCGTATTTCGTTGCATTTGGGCGTCTCCATCCAGATCGACAAGGCCGTTTGGGGGGCTGGTGAGGCTGTTTTGCAAGCTCTGAAGGATGGCTTGCATGTCGGTTTTCCAGTAGTCGGGCGCTTTGGGACTCTGTGCGAGTATGTCATGCATCTGATGCAACTGGCTGGTCGTATGTTGCAAAGTTGCCTCGATCAATCGTTTGCGAAATTCCTCATCAGCCATGTCCGCCAATGAGTGAAACTGGTCTGCCAGGGATTGCAGGCGCGCTTCGGGAGTAGCGGCTGGATTCTGGTGCCGCTGTCGGCTGACCATGTCCGCAGAAAAAGAAAGGAGTCCGTGCTGTGGTGGCGTCATGGCAAGGTGCTTTTTCCATCTGCGGTCTTCCAGAGGCAGATGGGGGGCCGCCCAGGGAAGATCCAGTTGTAGCGCGGAAGGATGCATGTAACGCAACATCTCTCCGAACAGCAGATCCTCGTTCCTGAGCAAGGGGAAATAGGGAGGAAGGCATCGGCTGGCATCGATACCGGTAATCTGGGAAATCAGCACGAAGCTGTTCAGAAAAGCATATTCTTTTCTGCCGGACCACATGTTGCGATTTTGGATGTGCTGTCGATAGCGGTTTTCAGAGGCATACAGGTTTTGGCGTGAGTCTTCGTCCAGCAGGTAGAGCCAGCTGTTTGCGGATGTTCCCGGATCGCCAACACTGCCGCAAGAGGTAATCAACACTCGGGATTCAGGCTGGTAATTTGCATAATCCACCGGATTGAGTTGACGAAATGCATTCGGGGGCAGTTTTTTCCTGGTCAGTAGCGTCAGAGCTTCAGGCAGGGTTCGTCCCAGGGCTTTGGTGAACGCCTCGGCGGTTGGGTCAAATATTTCCCTGTCGATGTGTTCTTGCCATTCCTCAGGTGAAGAAAAGAAATCTGCGCTGCGTATGGCGGATGTAAGCGCCACAGAACGGGTTTCCTTTGCAATGGCAACACGCTGAAAAAGCACATCGTCATCGATGACAACAAGTTTGCCGCCACTGCCAAGGAGCAAGGCCCAGTTTCGGGTTCGGCCATAGGTGGGCTTGTCCTTGTGCTGCTCGCCCAGCAAATGCTTGACGCCTTCCTTGTGATCCGGGAATGCCTGTTCGAGTTGGTGAAGCAGCCGGGTTTGTTCCTCTGGCCCAAAATACTCCAGTCTGACCTGCTGCTTCCGGGAGAAGCTTTCGCACAATTGACGATTCTGTTGCTGGTGTTTTGTCTGGCGTGAGTCGTCGACAAGAAAATAGCGGTTGTCGTCATGAAACTGATGATTTTCTGCCATGCTTTGCAGCAGGCGGGAAACCGCTTGGGGGCGGTCACAGCTGAGAATGCAACAACAAAATCCGGTTTCCGTGGGGAGAGGCGTGTCGGCCAAATACAGTTTCTGTGCTTTCTGTGTGGCCGAGAGCATCAGTCCCATCTGGTTTACGCTGTTGAGTACCTGATTGATATCCTCGGTTTGCCCCGCCAGATCAGGAATGGTTTTTTGCAGCTGCTGATTGTGTTCCTTCAGGGTTCTGAATCGGTTGCACTGATGCAGGGAGATCAGAACGTCATGGGTAACCATGGCTTGCCTGCCAGAGTTCGGGCTGTGCAGAAAAACCTGCTGATCGGGCAAAAGATATTCCAGGCAGACATCGAAAGCGACAAGATCCTCATCTCCAGCGTCGGTACGACTCTGCGGGGTCAGATCGTAACTGAAGGAAAAACTGTAACTTGTGCTGTCACTCATGATTCATATGACCGGTAAAAACACGTATCATCACGGATTATGTGCGAAGCTTACATGATTCTGAATGCCATTGCCCCGACGACCTCGGTACGGGCGCACAGAACGGGATGGCCATGAGATGCCAGAAAAACAGCTGATACTGGTAACGGGCATGCACCGCAGTGGCACCTCGGTGCTGACGCGGGTGCTCAACCTGCTTGGGGCGGAGGTGGGGAAGGATCTGTTGCAGGCCCAGGCGGATGTCAATGCCAGGGGATTCTGGGAACACAAGGAGCTGGTGGCCATCAATGAAGCGCTGCTGGAAGCCCTTGGGCGCCGCTGGTATGACTTTCAACCGCTGGCGGACGGCTGCTGGGCAGCTCCCAAGGTGCGCGAGTTACAGACCCGGGCGCAAAGTTTTCTTTCCAATACCTTCGATGGCGTTTCCCTGGCGGCACTCAAGGATCCCCGGCTCTGCCTGACGTTGCCTTTCTGGAAGGAAGCTGCCGAAGCGCTGGGATGGCAGCCGCTGGTAGTGCTGGCCCTGCGGGCGCCTTGGGAAGTGGCGGCTTCTCTGTGCCGTCGCGATCCCCTCGATACTATAAGGGCGAATCTGCTCTGGTTGCGTTATGTCCGGGAAAGTGAGTGCAACAGCAGAAATATGCCGCGCGCAAGTATGGATTATGCCCGTCTTCTCGCGGACTGGCGTCCTGTTGTACGCCATGTGGAAAAGTCGCTGGGACTGTCCTGGCCCCTGCCCATGGAGCAGGCCGCGACCGAAGTCGATGCGGAAATAGACCCTGGGCTGCGGCATCAGCACAGCAGTTTTCAGGGCGAAAGCATGCCATTGGTGAACCTGGCGGCGCAAGCCTACGAGCTTCTGCGGGAAGAGAATCCAGATACTCAAAAGCTGGATCTGCTGTGGGATGAATTTGAATCCCTGCTTGCCGGCGCTGGCCCCTTGGCGCATGGGCTGCAAGTCTGCAATGCCAGCCTGTTCCGGGTCAACAATGAATGGCACGAGCTGGGAGATGCTCATCAACAGGCGCTGGATACCATCGCGGAAAAAGACATGGCTCTGTCCGGACTGGCGAAAGAACTGGAGTATGCCCGGAAGATAGTGGAAGAACGGGATCGGCAGCTGCAACAGATGGCCGCGGAACTGGAACATGCCGGGTCTGTGGTGGAGGAACGGGACCAACAACTGCAACAGGCGAATCTCCTTATCGAGCAAGTGCAGGAAGAACTGGAGCATCTGCGCAGCATACGTCTGCATCCCGTGGTCAAGCTGGCAGTGAAGCTGCTGGCGCTGGAGAAAAAACAATGAATGCCGGGCTGGTTGATGTCATCGTACCTGTTTATGGCGGCGCCGAGGCCTTGCAGCGCTGTCTGTCATCGGTGTTGAAATATCCACAGCAGACGCCCTGCCGTCTGATCATCATCAATGACGCTTCTCCTGATCCCGCAATCCGGGAATATCTGGAAACCCTTGCCGCGGCGCATGAACAGGTGCTGTTGCTGGAAAATCCGCACAATATGGGGTTCGTCGCCACGGTGAACCGTGGCATGAGCCTGAGTGGCGAAAACGATGTACTGCTTCTCAACAGTGATACCGAAGTAGCCAATGACTGGCTGGACCGGCTGGTGGCGGCCGCCTATGCCGATGAGCGCATTGGTACGGTTACTCCCTTCTCCAATAACGCCACCATATGCAGCTTTCCCCGTTTCTGTCAGTCCAGCGAGCTGCCCAGGCATTGGCCGGTGGCGGAGCTGGACAGGTTGTTTTCCCGGGTCAACCGGGGCAGGCTGGTGGATATCCCCACCGGAGTGGGTTTCTGCCAGTACATTCGCAGGGACTGTCTGGAGCAAACCGGTCTGTTCGATGAAGAGCGCTTTGGCCGGGGCTATGGCGAGGAAAATGATTTTTGCCGTCGTGCTGCCGCATTGGGCTGGCGGAATGTACTGTGCTGCGACACCTTTGTTTATCATGAAGGCGGGGTCAGCTTTTCCCACGAACAGGAAGAGCGTATTGCCCGCGCGCAGGAGATTCTGAAGAAACTGCATCCTGATTACCATCTGCTGGTGGAAAAACATGTGCATGAAGATCCAGCGCTGGTCTATCGGGTTCGGGTGCTGCTGGAGATGCTGCGAGCTTCACCGAGAAAAAAGCTGTTGCATCTGACCCATCATCTGGGCGGCGGCACCAAAAAACATATCCGCGAGCTTTCGCAATGGCTTTCCGGGCAGATGGACAGCCTCGTCATCCGGCCGGTGGAAGGCCGGGGGATTTATCTGGCCTTCGGCCATGAAGATGATGCGCCCAGGCTGTTTTTCGATCTGCCCTCCATGTATCCCCGCTTGCGCCAGCTGCTGGCGGGTATTGGTTTGTCGCGGATCCATTTCCATCACACCCTGGGGCTGGAAACCTGTCTGTGGGGGCTGCCGGATGACCTTGGGCTGCCTTTCGATGTCACCCTGCATGATTATTACTTCATCAATGCCCACCCCAGCCAGACCGATGCCAGGGGGCGCTATACCCCGGATCTTCAGGCGCAGGCCAGCTCCTATCCACTGAGCGTGAGTCTGGAAGAGTGGCAGAAAAACCAGAAGCGCCTGCTGTATGGTGCGCAAAGAGTGATTGCGCCTTCCGCCTGGACGGTGACTGAATACCGGAAATATTTTCCCGAGGCGGCGTACCTGGTCGCCTGGCACCCGGACAGCGAGCAGAACATGCCCTGGCCGGCGACGCTCAGGCCGCAGCTCGGTGACCGGGCCCTGCGAGTGCTGGTGCTTGGCGCCCTGAGTCCGGAAAAAGGGGCGGATGTACTGGAATCAGTCGCCATCGGCGCGAAAAAACAAGGGCTGGCGCTGGAGTTTCATCTTCTGGGGTATGCCTACCGTCCTCTGGATCCCGCGGTAATTGAACACGGTGCCTATGCCGAAGCGGATTTGCCCCGGCATCTGCAAAAAATCCGGCCGGATATGGTCTGGTTTACCGCTCTCTGGCCGGAAACCTACAGCTATACCCTGAGCGAAGTCCTTTCGGCCGGGCTGCCGCTGGTGGCGCCGGACCTGGGTGCTTTTCCGGAGCGCCTGCGGGGGAGGCCCCTGACCTGGGTTCTTCCCTGGACAATGTCCACGGAAGAATGGCTGGAGTGGTTTTCTCATGCGTCAGACAAGTTGTCTGAAGGAGAAACAGAGGCTTTGGTCTGGGAGGATCAGCCCTGGCCGGAGGCCGGGCCAGATTTCTATCGGCAGGTCTATCTGTCCGAGACTGCCGAATCGAAAGATCCGGCTGCCGTTTGCCTGGAAGAGGAATGGGTGGAGGTTTTGCTTCGGGAGTCACGTCAGGCGGAATCCGGACAGGGAAACCGTGGTTTGCGTGAACAGTTGCTGATTCACCTGCTGGCGCTTCGTCAGGGACGGGTAGGACGGTTGATGTCGCGCCTGGTACCGGTAAGCGTACAGAGAAAAATCAAGCGCAGGCTGTCACGCAAGCCTATCCACGAACTGAGGGGCGATTGAGTAAAGGGCATCTCGAAAAATCGAGATGCCCGAGTGGGACGGGGATGTCCCACCATTTTCAATCACCACAAGTGATTGAAAATGTGAGCAAAGAGGAAATCGCATTTTCTCTTTACGACGAGAAAAATTTCATGGAAGGAATTTTTCGAGATTCCCTGAAAAATGCTTGGTTCAGCCGCCCGGCAAAAGTCTCTGTGACTGCGCTCACAAAGGCTTTCCGTGCTTCTGCTCAGGCTTGATTGTTCTCGTGAAAACAGTAGTATGGGTTCGGTGCAACTATTTTCTTGTTGAGGAGGGGGCTTGGGTGTCGCCGATGAACAAAGTTTTTCCGGGCATGTACCGGATGTTGATTCTGGCTGGTTTGGCTTTTTTTCTCCTGGGCAGTGTTCAGGCTTCCATGCAGATCTCCATTGAGGATGCCTTGGGAAGGGTGGTGTCCTGTGGAGTCGACAGTCTTACCCAGAACTCCTGGGGAGATGTGATCGTCAGTAACCCGGATTGTCAGGATTCCCTGGTAAACAATCCGGTCAGCGCTGGCAAGCTGGTGCTGGGACAGAAACGCTGTGGATTTTCCTCTCTGCACATTGATGACAAAGGGCGAATTGTCGTTACCGCTTCCAACAGTTGTGTGATTTCCCGGCCGGTTTTCTTCACCTTGCGCGACGACGATTTTGAAATGTCCTGCGAGACGGATGTGATGTCGCAGGATTATGCCGGTGTATTGCATCTGGATGGAAGTCGTTGTGCTTCTGCGTTAAAAGAGGGAGCGGTAAACTATTCTCCCGGCAGCATGATTGTGAAAGACGGTTCCATCGAACGCAGTTGTGTTTTCGAATCGCTGAATATGGATGTCGCCGGCAACATCGTGGTTACCGCGCAAGGCAGTTGTTTTGGTGACAGTGATGGCGACCTCATCCCCGATCCCATGGATCCGGACAATACTGTTGCCGCTACAAGCAAATGCGCCCCGCGGGGTGGTTCAGTGCATGGCCAGGCAAACTGGGAAACCGTGAGTATTTCCGGCGCCCGTTACGACAGCGATGTTACCTGCGAACTGCCCAGGCCGGATTATATCGTGGTCGCGGATACGGTATTTGGTGGTTTCAACCATGAACCCCTGTCTTATCCTCCTGACGTACCCATCGTAGCCGACTACTATGCATCCCAGAGTATTGCGCTGCTGGGGCCCGTGTCGGTTAAAGGCGGCAGTACCTTTAGCGTGGATAGCGGCAGGGGGTTGAGTATCTGGGGGCCATTCAAGGTAACCGCGGGGAGTGAATTTCGTGTAGCGGGCCCGCCGCCTCTTGATATCAAGTGACGCATGACAAATGAATGGCGGCTGGCTTTCGGATTCGGCACCGTCTTTTGATTCGTAGTGGAGAGAGTGATGAAGAAACAAGGTTTGATTCTGGCAATCCTGTTGACGGGAGTCTCCGGTCTGGCAATGGCCGCGGAAAGTTTTTATGTGACCGCTGGCGGTGATGTTGGGATTGGTACCAATGATCCTCAGGCAGCCTTGCATATCGTCAGGGATGATGCCACGGGAGAGACGACGGAGCTGTTGCTGGAAAATAGCGACGAGGTAAAGTTGGGGCTGCTCAACACGGCAACAGGTCTCGAATGGGTGATTGGCAATGGCCTCAAGTTCAGTATTAGCCAAAATGGTGTTGGTATGGATATGGATGCCAACGGTAACATGACGGTCACGGGTACGGTGACAGCAAATAATGTTGTGTTAACCTCTGACCGCAACGCCAAGACCGCTTTCGAGGATATAGACAGTCAATCCATTCTGGATCGCCTGCAACAGGTTCCCGTGAGCGCATGGAGTTACAAGAGCAGCCCGGATCAGCGCCATATCGGCCCCATGGCCCAGGACTTTTATGCTGCCTTCGGTCTGGGTGGTTCGGACAAGCGGATTTCCATGGTGGATGCCGCCGGGGTTGCCCTGGCGGCCATCAAGGCTTTGAATCAGCGTCTGCAGGAGAAGGAAGCCCGTATTGCCGAACTGGAAGAACGCCTGGCCAGACAGGAAGATCTGGCTGCCCGTGTTCAGGCGCTGGAAGCGGTTACGGTGAAACTGATTCAGGAAAGAAAACCGGCCCTGCGGACGGCTACCTTGCGCCAGCGCTGATTGTTTTTGCGACGATTGCGTTTTTTTGTGCCGGAAGCCAGGAGCCTGTCGAATTTAACGCTGATCGGCTGCAAATCCCTGGAGGACGATTAAATCAGTTTATCGAATTCGTTAAATAGACCGGCTATTCGCCTCATTCGATAAACTGATTTAATTCACCCCAGTGATTTTCGCTTCGATCGGTCAAATCCGACAGGCTCCGAGGTCTTCCGGCACCGTCGTTTGTGTCGCCTGAAATCAGTGTACCCCATGAATACCGTTGACAGCGCCTTCGAGCTGGAGAAGAAAGGCACCAGCGCCCGCATCTATCTGGATGCTCTGACCGGACTGCGGGGTATCGCTGCTGTCTGGGTGGCCTTGTGGCATCTGTGGGGGTTTGCCGGCCGCCCTGCCTATGAGCTGAATCTCGGTGACATGCATATCGACCTTACTCCGCTGGTGCGAACCGGCTGGGCGGGGGTGGATATATTCTTCGTGCTTTCGGGGTTTGTCCTGGGGTTGGCGTACTGTCAGGCCTGGCTTGGTAACCGGCCAGCGGTGAAAACAAGGGAGTATTTTCGTCGCAGGCTGCTGCGGGTGTTGCCGGCCTACTATGTTCAGATTCTGATTCTGCTGCTCATCATGCTGCTGGCAGGCAGGGCCTTGCCATCAGTACGGGATCTGCTGCCCCAGTTGTTGATGTTGCACAATATTCTGGGCAGTCCGGAAACCCAGCTCAATCCCGTCTACTGGACGCTCCCGGTGGAATTCGATTTCTATCTCATTTTGCCGCTTCTGGCATTCTCCCTGGCGCCGCCGCGCTGGGGCTGGCTGTTGTTGGGCGCAATGCTGCTGGTTTTGGGCTACCGTTATTTTCTGTTCGGCTTTTTTCTGCAGGACATGAGCGTGGGCCTGAAAAACTGGTGGCTGAACCAGTTGCCGGGGCGTCTGGATCAATTCGTTGCAGGAATGCTGGCGGCCTGGCTGTTTTCCGTTGTCCGGGAAAAAGGGGAGAAGGCGGTTCTCTACAGATGGCGGCAGCTGCTGCTGTTGACCGGCCTGGGCGGTTTTGCGGCGCTGGCCTGGTATATCCACCGGATACAACCCATTGGCGCGGTAAATACGCTGGGTTTGACCTACTGGGGAGGCCACTGGTCGCTGTTCATCTGGAACAGTCTGGCAGGCTTGAGTATTGCCATGGTGGTGCTGGCCCTGACTCTGGGGAAGGGGCTTGTGCAGCGGCTGCTGGCCAGTCGCGTGCTCATGTATCTTGGGCTGATCAGTTACAGTCTGTATCTGTGGCATTTTCCATTGATCAAATGGCTGCACAAGGCGCAGCTTCCACGATTGATCGAACATGCTCCCCTGCTCAACAGCCTGCTATGGGCGGTAGTGCCGGTGCTGCTGGTATCTTCCCTGTCGTATTGGTTCGTGGAACGCCCCTTCCTGAAAATCCGCCATCAGCGCGACAGGCAATGATTGCGGCCCTGTGAGGAAGCAGTTGTGGGATAATTGCGCAAATTGATATCCAGAAAAACCGGAAACCCCAATAATTCAACAGAGGTATGTGCAATGAGCGACAAGCCCAACAGGGATGAACAGATACTCGGCATGATGGATCAGTTTATCGCCGTGGCCAATCGTCTTAAGGACGAGGGCAACAACACGGATCTGGTGAATACGGCCTTCATGCTGGCTTCCGGACAATACGCAACCTTTCTTGCGGTGGGCAATGAGGGCTATCTCAAGGAAAGCGGGGTACGCAAGATGGCCAAGGCTTACGAACACAATCTGCAGCTGTTGCAAAACCTGAAAAAGGCCCAGTACAACCCGGATGGCAAGGACTGACGCCTGGCTGATATGACCCGCCAGAGCAACAAGGTGGATGTGGTCATCGTCAATTACAATGGCGGGGATCTGTTGCTGCAGGCAGTACAGGCGGTGTTGGACAGTCGTCTTCCGATACGGCTGGTGGTGGTGGACAATGCTTCCTCTGATGGGAGTATTGAGCGACTGGGAGCAGAGTATCCGCAAGCGCAGATTCTGCAGAACCAGAAAAACCTTGGTTTTGCCACGGCAGCCAATCAGGGGCTTTCGGCAGGGAATGCGGACTTCGTGCTTCTCCTGAATCCGGATTGTCTGCTTCAGCCCGATACCCTGCAAGGAATGTTGGAATCGATGGCGGATTATCCGGATGTGGGCATGGCCGGCTGCCGGATACTCAATCCGGATGGCAGCGAACAGCGTGGTTGCCGAAGAGAGCTGCCTACCCTGGGCAGCGGGGCGGGCAAGGCCCTGGGGCGTAGTCAGGCCATGGATCTGCATCGACAGCCCCTTCCTGATCGTCCTCAGTTCGTGGAAGCCATTTCCGGCGCTTTCATGTTGTTGCGGCGCAAGGCGCTGGCGGATGTTGGTCTGCTGGATGAAGGCTACTTCATGCATTGTGAGGATCTGGACTGGTGCCGGCGTTTTGCGGATGCGGGTTGGAAGATATTGTTTGTTCCGGATGTGGAAGTGGTGCATTACCAGGGACATTGCAGCAAGTCTTCGCCCGTGCGGGTGCTGTGGCACAAGCACCGGGGGATGGCTCGTTACTATCGCAAATATCTGGCCGGGCAGGGGAGTCTGCTCCGTTCGATTGTGGTCGTGCCCGCCATCTACCTGCGTTTTTTGATGCTTGCGGCGCGTGATGGCGTGCATGGGCTGTTCAGGCGATCATGAATGAGCGGCTGCAATCCCTGTGCAATGATCTGCGGGGCACGGATATTTTGGTTACTGGCGCGTCGGGCCGCATCGGCACGCGCCTGCTGGATGTGCTGCTGGAAGCCGGCATGCCGGTGCGCGCCCTGTATCGCGAACCACCAGAACAAAGCAGGGATGACCTGCAGGCAGTGGAGGGCGATCTGCTCTGTCCTGCTACTCTGACATCCGCCCTGGAAGGCGTGGAAGTGGTGATTCATCTGGCCAGTTATGCTCCGGCAGAGGATGATCCTCACCCGGAAGAGCATCCCATGCACCGCCAGGTGACGGTCGAAGGCACGCGCAATCTTGCCGCTGCGGCGCGCCAGGCGGGTGTTCGGCGTCTGGTATTTGCCAGTTCCACCCGAGTGATCGATGGCAGCACGAGTCTCTATGCACATAGCAAAAAGGAGGCAGAGTCTCTGTTGCTGGAAGAAGGGGATCAACTTCCTGAGGTCACTGTATTACGTCTGGCGCCCGTGTACGGGTTTCCCCGTCAGGGTGGAATCGCGCAAATGATTGCCGCCATCGACCGGGGGCATTTCCCTTCCCTGCCGGATTTTGCCGACCGGCGCTCTCTGGTTTTTGTGGATGACGCGATCCAGGCTCTGCTGTTGTCAGCTGTCCATGCCCGGGCTGCCGGGAAAGTGTTCACCGTGACTGATCTGCGCGACTACTCCAGTCGAGAAATCTATGAATGGATCAGTATGGCTCTGGGGAGAAACCCCACTCCTTCGCGGATTCCCGTATGGTTGTTGCATTTGGGCGCAGGAGTGGGTGATCTGCTGCAGAGGCTGCTGCGACGCCCCATGCCCTTGAGTCGCGAACGATTACGAAAATTGACTGCCTCGGCCTGTTTCGATGGCCGGCCGCTGGTGCAGGAGTTGGGTTATCAGCCGCAACATGATTTGCAATCCGCCCTGGCGGAAATCATTGCGGCCTACCGATCCGGTTCCTGAATCCTTCTGTCAGGGCATGAACGGGTTGAGAGAACCCATGGGACGGGCGATTTCCCTTACATGTACGCGCATGACGGCCACGCCCTGGGTCATGCGTTCGAAACGTCGGTCGATATGGGCCATGCCCGCAGCCATGCGTCCCATATCCGTATCCATGACGGCGATCTCCGCTTCCATCTGATGCATGCTGGAGGAGATCGAGGGCATCATGTCCGCCATCTCGCCGGTATTGCGCACGATGTTGTCCATGCGCCGCATGTAGTGTTCGAATTCCTTGATATTGTCGGTGATGCGCACCATGCGTCTGGAGACTTTCTTCATGTTGCTGTGCATGGAATCCATATTGTCCACGATGCCATTGAGGTCTTCATACAACACAGCCACATAGTAGACATTGATGGCAGCCAGGATGATGAGAATCACGGAAATGATCAGGACGATGATCTTGTTGATATAGAAATGGTGCTGGCGTTCGTCCAGATGCAGCTGGGTCTCCCAGCTCAGGCGCCCGACCATATCGATGAACATGCGTTTTTCCTTCTGAGCCATGGAGGAGTGTTCCTATGGAAGAGGAAACATCTTGTTGATGCTTCTGGCGGGCTTGGCCATGTGCTGCATGTCTGCCGCCATGAGCTGTACCTGGTCGTCCATGTGGCTGATGGAAGTGGACATGCCGTCCACGGACTGACGCACACTGGTAACCTGCTTGCCCATGTCACTGATGGTCTGGCGCATGCGATCCATGTCCGTGGTGATGGTGGTGATCTCCTGTTTCATGGCTGCGGTCTGGTCATCCATGAGCTGCAGCAGGGCCACCCGCTTGGCCATGGAGTCGATATATTCGGACATCTGATCCATGCGCACGGTGACCGAAGAGAAATTGGTGTTCATGTCCAGCACCACGTCGGAGATGCGGTTGATCTGGGATGACAGAGTCAGGAGCAGCACCAGAATGGAAATGGCGATCAGGGCCAGAACCGCCATGCCGATGCGGATGGCGTGTTTGAGATCGTCCGCAAGCTTGGCGGAAATCTCGATCTGGCTGAGCATCATGGCCTCGAAAGAACGGGCTGCGCGCAGTAGTTGCTGATCGGAGATGGGTTCGGGTTTGGTGTCTTTCTCGGGACTCATGGCAACAGGCTTGATGGAACAATGGGTTACTATATCAATATATCGCGTTTTTATTCCAGAATGACTGCTATTAACTCGGCAACAATCTATATCGCGTTCAGCCCGCTTGCCCGATTCTACAACAAGGGCTGATAACGCTGTCCGCGGGCAAGGGCAAGCGGGCCTGTCCTTATCGATCAATCGGTTAGGGGCTTCAAGAAAAGGCCAGCTCCGCGTTCCGGCTCTTGCCAAGGGAACAA
>JALSQZ010000174.1 GCA_026985055.1 Sedimenticola sp.
TGGCGGGCGCCCTATACGCCAGCTATGTCACATACATCGACCCCACTTCCTTCGATTTGAAAGAGAGCATCTTTATCGTTTCGCTGTTGTTGCTGGGCGGCTCAGGCAATATCAAGGGTCCGATCACAGGCGTGGTGGTCATGATGCTGCTGCCGGAGGCCTTGCGCTTTCTTGGTCTTCCCGATGCCATAGCGGCAAATATCCGTGAAATCATCTACGGACTGATTCTGGTATTGCTCATGTACTGGCGCCCCAAGGGGCTGGCCGGAGATTTTGCCTTGCGCTGATGAATAACGACACATTGACAATACAGGGGTTGAGCAAGCATTTTGGCGATGTGGCCGTGTTGTGCGACATCGACGCCACATTGTCTGCTGGCAGGGTGACAGCTTTTGTCGGCCCCAATGGCGCAGGCAAGACAACTTTATTCCACGCCATCACCGGGGATCTGAAGCCCGATTCCGGCCAGGTGTTGTTTCGCAACACGGACATCACAGGCATGCCACCCTGGAAGATTGCAAGACAGGGCTTGGGCAAGATGTTTCAGGATGTGCGGATATTCGACAACCTGAGCATTCGTGAGAATGTACTGCTGGCGCTGCACGACCACCCCAGCCAGACGCCATGGGCGGCGCTGTTCAGCGCCCGCTTCCGGCGCCGCTTCGCACCGCAGTTGATGGAAGAAGCCGATCACTGGCTGGAAAAAGCCGGTGTACAGCCCCCCTATGACCGATTGGCCGGTGACTTGTCTTTTGGCAACAAGAAATTACTGGCGCTGGCGCGCCTGATGGCCGGGGAATTCAGTCTGTTGCTGCTGGATGAACCAACTTCCGGCGTATCACCGGCCATGATCGAGCGGATTTCCGGGCTAATCAGTGAGCTGTGCGAATCCGGAGTCACCGTTGCCCTGATCGAGCACAATTTCACTTTTGTTTCTGAAATTGCCGATTACACCTACTTGCTGCGCCAGGGCGCCATCCACGACGGGGGGAAAACCGAAGCAGTATTGAACAAGCAAGAAAACAGGGAGATCCTCATCGGCTTATGAACCCACCCATTCTCGCCATCGACCAACTGAGCGCCGGATACGGCGGTCGTCCGGTCCTGAAGGCTCTTTCCCTGGAGGTAGCGCGAGGCCAACGGCTGGCGCTGATCGGCCCCAACGGCTGCGGAAAATCCACACTGCTGCGCGCCGTCACCGGCGAGATTCCTGAACGCACCGGTCTGATCCGGCACGAGGGCGATGACATCAGTGGCATGGAAACCGCCGACATCATCTGCCGGGGCATAGGCTATTTGCGTCAAACCCACAATATCTTTACCGGGCTGACCGTTTTGGAAAATCTGGAAATCGCCGCCTCCAACGGACAAAAACGAAAACGTCGCGATCTGGATGCGGTATTGGCTGCCTTTCCGGTACTCAGGAACCGGATGCAGGCACGTGCCGGGCTCCTGTCTGGCGGGGAACGGCAGGCGCTGGCCGCCGCCATGATATTGATGCACCATGTATCACTGTTGCTGCTGGATGAGCCGCTGGCGGGCCTGTCGCCGAAAAGCGCCACAGAACTATTACAGGGCATCGACAGACTGCAACAAGAGGAAGGGTTCGCGATCATTCTGGTCGAACACCGGCTCAAGCTGATCCAGCCCTATCTCGATCACGTGCTGGTGATGG
>JALSQZ010000175.1 GCA_026985055.1 Sedimenticola sp.
CGAGCGTCTTTTCAAGACCCCCAAAAGGCATTGTCAGGATGAATCATCAGCCAAAATCGGAATTTCAGGATACAAGGTTGAGTGATCGCCCATTTGGTTACTTGATCCCGGCCCGCATGAAGCTTTGCACGAATTGGCGCTGAAACAGCAAGAAGGCAATGAGCAGGGGGCCGGAGGTCAGCAAGGTTGCGGCATTGATCACCGACCATTCAATGCCCGAATCCACGGCGGCAAACACGCTGAGGCCCACGGTCACCGGGCGGGTTTCAACCGAATTGGTAATGATCAGCGGCCAGAGAAAGTTGTTCCAGTGATAACTGACCGAAACCAGGCCATAGGCAAGATAAACCGGCTTGGCCAGCGGCACATAGACTTTCCAAAGCACGCCCAGCGGCCCTGCGCCTTCCATGGTGGCCGCTTCCGCCAGCTCTTTCGGAATGGACAGAAAGGTCTGGCGCAGCAAGAATATGCCAAAACCAGAGGCCATGTATGGCAAGCCTATGGCCACAATGGTATCCACCAGGCCGAGCACACGCATGGTCTTGTAATTCTCGACAATGAGAATATCCGGCATGACCAGCAATTGCAGCAATACCAGTATGAACAGAAGGCCACGGCCGGGAAACTCGTAACGGGCAAAGGCATAGGCAGCCAGAGTACACAGGATGAACTGGGCGATCAGGATCATGCCGACAAGCACGACGGTATTGAGGAAATAGCGCGCAAAGGGCGCTGCGTGCCATGCCCGGATGAAATTCTCCAACGTCACGGGAGCATCAAGAGCGAAATTGGCCTCGTAAGCCGCCGGATGAAAGGCTGTCCAGATCGCATAGAACAATGGCAGGAACCACAACAGCGCAAGCAGCCAGGCGCCAACGGTGTTGAGGATGTTGTCATAACCGAAATTCTGCCCGAACCTGGTCATTGATAATGCACCTTGCGGTCAAGAAAAACGAACTGGCCAATGGCCAGAACCGACAGCAGCACCAGAAGGACGACGGTCAAGGTGGCGCCATAGGCGGTATCCCAATATTTGAAGGCTGTCTCGTAGATATAAAACAGCAGCAATGAGCTGGCATTGTCGGGGCCGCCTTCGGTCATGACGAAAACATGATCGATCAGACGGAAGGAATTTATGACGGCATTCACGGAGACGAACAGGGTCGTGGGCATCAGCAGCGGGAAGGTGACGCGCCTGAAGAAATACCAGCCGCTGGCGCCTTCCATGGCCCCGGCCTCGCGCAGGGAGGGAGGGATGGTCTGCAAGGCGGCCAGATAGAATATCATGAAAAAACCTGCCTCCTTCCACACAGCCACCACCATCAAGGCCCACAACACCGTATCGGGATTGCCGAGCAGATTCATCTGCGGCAGGCCGAACAGATTGCCTATCTGGTCAATGAGGCCAAAACCCGGAGTATAGAAAAACAGCCATATATTGGCCACGGCGATGAGCGGCAGAACCGTCGGAGTGAAATAGGCCATGCGGACGAAGCTTCGTCCATGCAGTTTCGAGTTGACCAGAAGAGCCATGACAATGGCCAGGGCTATGGACACAGGCACGGTCCCCAGCGCATAGAGGAAATTGTTCAACAGCACTTTCCAGAACACCTCGTCGGAGATGAGTTTCTGGTAATTGTCCAGACCGGCAAAACGGGCCGGCAGGCGGCCG
>JALSQZ010000176.1 GCA_026985055.1 Sedimenticola sp.
CAGACAAACCTGGAGATGTATCAGGACGCCATCAACGCCAAGTATGGCACCAATTTCCACATCCCGGTGGTCTTCCCCAGCCAGCTCATGGCCGTGGCCTTCGGCATGGATCCACAAAAGGACGCCGCCTTGCAGCGCAACACCATCCGGGCCGAAAAGCTGGAAAAGCTGGCCAAGAAATAACCCCGGCCGCAATAGGCAAAAAAGCCCGCCCATCCCGGCGGGCTTTTTCATGTTCATGGCGGTTCAGCGGGCCGTCACGGTGTGCTCCAGCACCTCGCGGATATAGCGCTAATGGCGCGGATCGATTTGTGCTCATCCTTGCGCCTGATCGTGAAAGCGATGTTTGGGGCTGTCACAGATAGCATGGTTTGCCGCAAGTTCCTGATTGTCAAGGACGCCCTGAAAGGGCGTCGCCTTCGGCGATTTCATCCTTGACAATCAGGAACTTGCAGCAAGGATGGCTGAGAAGCGCCAATGGCGAAAAATCGCCATTGGCGCTTCTCTTGACCAATAGATAAAAAACATGAAGTAACAAATGGGTCACGGGATGCATCATTCAATTATCCAGGACGATCCCAAATGTCTTTCATGAAAAATATCCTTGAATATATGACCATATATGGTCTTTTGACATACGTATGTCAAAACAAATGCTTGCAATGGGACCAGCCGTCAGTGGGGAAGCCCATAGGCTTTTCGTGGAAAGACAAGGTGAGTCATCCTTTCCGCAATGGCCCGGAACAGGCCGGGGCATATCGCACAGCGCTCATGTCCTGGCGCCCCGCATTTCAAGATGTCTGGATCAGGCTTTCCTTGCCTTTGGTGGGGCAGGGGCATATATTTCAATCCTTGAATATCTCCGGCGGATAAAAACAGACAAAGACCGGAAGGAGCAGCCGCCGGGTGGGGGCGCCTTGGCATATTGAAAAAGAAGGGAGTCTTTCGTGAAAGTTTCGCAATTTCTGAACACCAATCAGCCCAGGATCATTACCTGCCGCCGCGCCGATACGCTGCAGGCGGCCGCCAGTTTGCTCTATACCAACCGCATCGGCGCCATGCCGGTGGTGGACAGCACCGGCAAGCTGGTGGGCATTCTCTCCGAGCGCGACATCGTCTCGGCCATTTCCCAGCGAGCTTCGGAGCTGATGAAACTGCGGGTGCGCGACATCATGGCCTCGCCGCCGGTTACCTGTTCCGAGGATGCCGACATGCAAGATGCCATGCAGCTCATGATGAGCCACAAGTTCCGCCATCTGCCCATCGTGAACGGAGACAAGCTGGTGGGCATGCTCTCCATCCGCGACTGCCTGGCCATGGAGCTGCGCGACAAGGAGCTGGAGGCCAACGTCCTGCGCGACCGCGTCATCGCCACCCGTTTTTCCTGAGCCGCAACGGCTCTGCCGATGAAAAGGCCCCGCCGGAGCAGCTCCCGCGGGGCCTTGTTGCGTCCCGTCCTGGGGCGGTCAGGAATCCTTCGGGCATCTCCGTTACCCGTCCGAAGACCATCCTCACCCCCTGCCAACCACCCACAGTTTCCCATGTTCGGAGGCAGGGGGCGAGGATGGACGCGCAAGCTTTTTCAGATATCCCCCTTCGGCCGGTTGTCGATGATGCGCACCGCCTTGCCCTGGGAGCGCGGAATGGCGCCCGGTTCGCCCACCTCCACGG
>JALSQZ010000177.1 GCA_026985055.1 Sedimenticola sp.
CCGCTTGGAGAAAGGCGACATAATCGGGAGCAGGCGTATCCGCCGCCGCGCTTCCCAGGGCGCTGGCCAGGAGCAGGGGCAGAATGCGTTTGCGAAATACAGGTACAGCTTGCATGATGGATTCCTCTTCATTTACTACATCCAACTGGTGTCTTGCACACCTCCTGTTCATTTCTATAGAAAAGTTATTGTGTTTCCGCCAGCGCCATCCGCGGATGTATTGATCTGGATCAGCGCATTTCGCCTGGCGCCGCAGGATGTTGATGGATGTCGTTTTGTCAGGGCAGTGGGAAGGGTAAAATAAAGGCAGGCGTATGTATCTGGAATGGCCGCAACAGGCTCAGGATTCGAAGCCGTCGGAAAAAATCGCTCCCGAGGCTGGCGGGCGGGTGCGAATCAGGCGCACGAAGCGAACTTCCAGGTCTTCGCTGCCGCCGTTGTAGATGCGGAAATCCGCCTGGTTGGGGAGACGGTTGTCGAATACCGCCTGGGGCAGATCGAGGCTGACGGTTTTTACCAGACTGCTGTCCGTGCGTGGCAGGGGTTGGCTGTACAGGGTTTGGCTGCCGTTGGAATATTCCACCCGCCAGTCACTGTTGCCGGAATCCACATAAGTGATCTTGAGCTGCCATTGCTGACCGGGGTCGTTGGCGAACCGATCGTCGAGGAAAAAATAGATATAGTCCTGCCCCTGGGCGTGGTTGGTGAGCCGGCCTTCCCAGGATTCTCCGTTGTCCGCATCCACTTCGTCGATCCGGTGATCCGTGCCGCGGCGGGTCATGCCGTCGCTGCCCACGTCCTTTTGCACCAGCCAGCGTTCCAGGTTGTGTATCCATGGGGCGCCGTCCCAGCTGTGGCTGTTGTCGTCCAGCCAGTATTTGTCCTGGGCCTCGCGCAGGGCCACCCATGCGTCCGGCGCGTCTTCGCGCTGCCTGCCCAGTTCGTGGCGCACCCAGGCCCAGTGTTGCGGGTAGCTGGAAAGATAGCTGTCCTCGGGCACCACATACAGATGTTTGCTGCGCATCTGCAGGGCTTTGAGGTTGGACATCCTGATGCTGTAGTACAGGTCATCGACCTGATAGCCGCAGGCGTTGTAGCATTCGTTTTCCGCGCCGATGATGCGTTTGTCGCGTAACAGGGGCCAGCTTTCGTCGATGACGATGTGTCCGTCCTGGGCGATGGCCGCGCCATAGGCGGGGGTGTGGTTCAGATGGAAATTGAACAGCTCGGTGATGCCGTTGCGAATCCCCATGCCGGCCTGTACCGCGTCCCGGGCGAACAGGTTGGTGGCACCGTTCCAGATGTCGTCGAAAGGGTAGTCCTCTCCCGTGTACACCAGTTTCCAGGCGTAATCGTCGCTGCTGTCGGCATTTTCTCCATTGGCGATGGCCACCAGCTCGGCCATGGCCTGATGAAACCAGTTGTCGAACTGTGTGAAGCTCAGGTCGCCGCTGGCGGCGGCCTGGAAGGGAATGTCGAAATCGAATTCCGTGTAGTAGAAACCGCCCGGCACCTGGGTGAACAGCATTTGCGGGTCGCGGATCAGCCCCCAGGTCTGAAACAGTTGCCGGAACAGGTTTTTTGCGTGGCCCCATACACAGTCGTTCCAGATGGGCAGGTGCCGGGCCTGACCGTCATGGTCCAGCCAGGTGGTGCTGATGTTGCAGTCGCTCTTGACCCAGGCCGGGGCCCAGTCTTCGCCGGTCACCCAGACGCGCAGCCAGTAATGACCGCCCAGGGCGAGCTGATCATCCAGGGAGGGGAAGTTCATGCCCGCCGCGCTGCCGCTGTTCGTGCGGGAGTACACGCCGGGGGCCGGGTTGAGCTGCCGCCAGGTGATGTCGATGACGTGGACATTGATCTGATCCGAAGGGCTGCTTTCCTCGGAATAGAAGCGCAGGTCGTCCACAGGATGAACCCAGTCCGGCAGGCTCCAGTCGTCTCCTTCGGTGATGGAGATGGCGGTCTGTGCTGTTCTGATGAGCGGCGTCAGGAAGCGTGGATCATCGATGAGGGGATGGGCGCGCTCCACCGGATGCCGCCATTCATCGCCATCCATATATGTGGCCGTGGCCTGGGAATGGAAACCCGGGAGCAACAGCAGTAATGCCACAAACCGTTTCATGACCGGTTCGGATCCACCAGCACCAGGCGGGTATGGGAGGCCAGGTCATGCCAGGCGCGTTTTTCCCTGTCCCGGAGGATCCAGAGAAATCCCAGTCCTCCGGCGAGCAGGGAAAGAATCGCCACGGCGTAGCGAATCAGGGCCTGTTTCAGGCTTACCCCGCCGCCATCGGCGGAAAACAGGCGCATGCGCCAGGCGCGCATGCCCAGGGTCTGGCCACCATGGGTCCAGAACCAGAGGTGGAAACCCACCCCCACGATCAGCATCCAGAGCGTCATGAGATGTTTGTAATACGGATACTGGCGCAGGTCTTCCAGTCCAAGCCCCACGGCCAGGGGCAGATATACCAGGGTGAATGCCGCCGCCATGAGCGCCAGCACCAGTACGCTGTCATAAAAGATGGCCGCCAGGCGCCGGAACAGGCCGGGAACGGCGGCATGGGTCAGATCGGCTTTTTCTTCGCTCATGCGGCCAAGTGTAGCGGGTCTGGTACCATTACACCATGCACAGACCGCGCCGCGCCTATCTGCGAAACCTGTTGCGCCGGGTACCCATGCCGGTGCTGGCGGCGCTGTTTGGCCTGCTCACGGCGGCGGCCATGTGGATCGTCATCGATCCCATACAGACCCGGGCCATTGGCAACATTTTCGACAAGGAACTCCAGGGGCAGCTGGAAACCCGCGCCAGCGAGTCCCTGGCGCGCTTCGACAGTTTTACCCAGTCCTATGTGAACACCACCCGCCTGCTGGCCAGTCACCGGCGCATGGCGGACTATCTGGAGCCGGTTTTCTGGTTTGCCAACGATGATGACAAGGCGCCGCGTCTGTATCGGGACAAGCCGCCCGTATGGCTGCCGGCTGCCGCTATCGATGGCCTGCCGGTGAAACCCAGTCATGCGCTGCTCACGGATGTGGATGGCATCATCCGCGAGGTCTATCAGCTGGGGGAACTGGCCCTTCCCAGGGAGACGCCCTCGGAGTTGCGCCATGCCCTGGCGGATACCCGGCAGACGGCCTATATCACGCGCCTGGATGGCCGCTTGTACATGCTGATCGCGGAGAAAGTGGAGGATGCGAGCTACAACCTCATGGGTTCCCTGGTGCTGCTGGTGCGTATCGACAGGGATTTTCTCAATGCCTCCCAGCAGCGTGCCAGTACCTCGGAAACCACTGTGGCCCTGGTGGATGGTGAAAGCCAGACCATTCTTGCCGCCAGTCACAATGGGGAATCCCTGGTCGGCTCCAGGATTTCTGATCTGGAAACGGATTATGTGATTACCGCCCAGTCCTTTTTCGAATATGGAAATTCACCGGTGAATCTGTTGTTCGCCACCCTGATTTCCCGGGATGTCATCGAAGCCACCCGTCAGAGCATCATCGCCGTGGAGCGTCGTCACCGCCTCACCGGTGCGGCCATCGTCGGCTTCATTTTCGTATTGCTCTTCATTCTGGTCTCCAGCCGTATCAACCGCCTGTTGCGCAGGGTGGCCAATTTTTCCAGCCGCGCCCTGCATATCGAACATCCCAGCCCGCGGGGCGGCAACCAGTTGCTCATCATGGAGGACTGGATTCGCAGCTTCACCCAGGCGGTAATGAGGGCCAGGGAGGAAATGCGCGCCCGATACACGGCGGAGATCCAGGAACGGGAGGCGCTCAAGACGGCGGTGCTGGATGCCTCCCTGGATCCCATCGTCACCATAGATCAGGGCGGGCATATCGTGGATTTCAATCCGACCGCGGAAAACACTTTTGGCTACCGGCGCGAGGAAGCCCTGAACCGCTCCCTGGACGAGCTGGTGTTCGACAAGGGATCGCGCCAGGCCTTCAATGCCCAGCTCTATGACTGCCTGCAAGAACAGCAGGCCGATGCTCCGCCCGTGCTGCGCACCCTCACGGCGCGCAACAAGGATGGCCGCCAGTTTCCCGTGGAGGTGGCCATCAAGCCGGTGATGCTGGAGGATCATCTGTTCTTTACCACCTATATCCGGGATATTTCCGAACGCAAGCGCCAGGCCCAGGAGATCACCAGTCTGGCGGCCTTTCCCGGAGAAAGCCCTCTGCCGGTATTGCGCATCAACCAGCCGGGGGTGGTCATCTACGCCAACAGGGCCAGTGACGGACTGCTGGACTATTGGGGCTGCAAGCGCATGCAGACCGTGCCTATCTTCTGGAAACGGCTGGTGGAGAAAGTGCTGGAGCAGGGCAGGGCCAGGGAAATGGAAGTGGAGACCCGGGATGGTGTCTTTTCCCTGTTGTTGGCACCCGTGGCCAGCCTGGGTTATGTGAATATCTATGGCCGGGACATTACCGCCGTGCGGCGCGCCGAGGAAGAAGCCCGCCACCGGCAGAACGAACTGATCCATGTTTCCCGCCTCAGCACCATGGGTGAGATGGCCACCGGCATTGCCCATGAGCTCAATCAGCCCCTGTCGGCCATCGTCAATTTCGCCAAGGGCTGCAGCCGGCGCATTCGGCTCGGCATAGGGGAAAAGGAAGAGCTTGTCACCGCCATGGAGCAGATTTCCCAGCAGGCCAGCCGTGCCGGGGAAATCATCAAGCGTCTGCGCGGCATGGTCACCCGTCAGCAGCCGGTGCGGGAAAAGGCGGATCTCAATGCCCTGATAAAGGATGCCTGCGCCCTGATCGCCCATGATCGGCAGAAGCTGCAGATTGCCATCGAGTTCCATCTGAACAAGGAACCGGTGCTGGCCTGGGTGGATCCGGTGCAGATCGAGCAGGTGGTGCTGAATCTGCTGCGCAATGCCCTGGATGCCTTGCAGGCGAAGCCGGCGGAGGAGCGGCTGTTGTCCATCGAAACCGGTTTTGCCGCCAGTGGCAATGCCTATATCCGGGTTCAGGACAATGGCAGCGGGATCGCCAGGGAAGATCTGAAACATCTGTTCGACCCCTTCTTCAGCACCAAGAAAACCGGCATGGGCATGGGGCTTTCCATCAGCCAGACCATCATTGCCGAGCACAAGGGACATATCAGCGCAGATTCCCTGCCGGGGCGCGGTACGGTGTTCATTGTCGAGCTGCCGGTCACCGGCGCGGTGCTGGAAAGCATTGCTTCATGATCGCCGGGCCGCCGGTTGACCTTTTCCTCCCGCCTGGGTCACACTCACAGGCTGTTGAATAAAGCTCGAACCCGAACAGGGAAGCAGATATGACAGAAAACGAAAAGACTTCTTCACCCACGGTGTTCGTGGTGGATGACGATGAAGCCATGCGCAGCTCCCTGCAATGGCTTATCGAGTCAGTGGGTTTGCGCGTGGAGTGCTATGCTTCCGCCGAGTCCTTTCTGGAAGCCTATTATCCCGGCCGCTCCGGCTGTCTGCTGCTGGATGTACGCATGCCGGGCATGGGAGGGCTGGAACTTCAGGAATATCTGCGTCGCCATGAGATCAGCATACCGGTAATCATCATTACCGGCCACGGCGACGTACCCATGTCCGTCAGGGCCATGAAGGAAGGCGCCATCGACTTCATCGAAAAACCCTTCAATGACGAATTGCTTCTGGATGCGATTCGCAATGCCCTGGCAGTGGATGAGCGTCAGCGTCAGGAACAGACCTTGCGTGCGGAGCTGGCGTCCTGTCTGGCAACCCTCACACCCCGCGAGCATGAGGTCATGGAGATGGTGACCGCAGGCAAGTCCAACAAGGAGATTGCCAGCGCTCTGGGTGTTTCCGCCAAGACCGTGGAAGCACACCGGGCCAAGGTCATGGACAAGATGAAGGCGTCTTCCCTGGCGGAACTGGTGCGCATGTCCATAATGGCCAGGCAATAGCGCTTTCCTCACTCCTGTCCGGCATACAGGCTGGCGTACAGGCCGGCTTCGCGGATCAGCTGTTCGTGGCTGCCCTGTTCCACGATGCGGCCGTCCTCGAATACCAGCACCCGGTGCGCCTGTTTCACGGCGCTGAGACGGTGGGCGATAATCAGGGTGGTGCGGTTCTTCAGGAAATCGGTCAAGGCGCGATGCAGGCGGCTTTCGGTATCGGTGTCCAGGGCGGAGGTGGCTTCATCGAGAATGACCACTTTCGGGTTGCTCAGCACCATGCGCGCCACCGCCAGGCGCTGGCGCTGTCCACCGGACAAACGCACCCCGTTGCGCCCGGTGAGAGTGTCCAGTCCCTGGGGAAGCTTTTCCACCACTTCGCGCAACTGGGCGATTTCCAGGGCCTGCCACAGGCTTTCATCCGCAATCTCCGCGCCCAGGGTAATGTTCATGCGCACACTGTCATTGAGCAGGGCGGGATGCTGCAACACTGTGGCCACGTTGGCACGCACCACGTCCAGGCCGATCCGGGTTACCGGCGTTTCGTCAAAACATACGCAACCCTGATCGGGCAGATACAGACCGAGCACGATTTTCACCAGGGTGCTCTTGCCCCCGCCACTGGCGCCCACCAGGGCGACTTTCTCTCCCGCGGCGATATTCAGGTTTACGTCCCGCAGGACAGGTGGCCCGTTTCCGTAGGCGAAACCGATGTCGCGCATCTGTATGGATACGGTTTGCTTCCCGGCAAAGGGATTTTCCTCATGGGGAAAGTTGGGTTCCAGTTTTACATCCACCAGCTCATTGATTCGTCCCAGGGCAGCGCGGGCAGCGTGATAGGCGTATTGGATATTGAGCAGCTCCTGAACCGGCCCCATCATGAACCACAGGTAGGCGAACACCGCCAGCATCTCGCCTATGCTCAGGTCGGAATACAGCACCATGAACATGCTTACGGTACGGAATACGTCGAATCCGAACAGAAAAACCATGAAAGACAGGCGGTTGGCGGCATCGCTCTTCCAGGCGAAGCTGGCGGAGCTGCTGCGGATGCGGTCCGCCTTGTCGATGATGCGCCGGACATAGTGACGCTCACGGTTGCTGGCGCGTATCTGTTCGATGGCGTCCAGGGTTTCCGCCAACGCTTCCTGGAAGGCCTGCCAGGCGCGGTTTTCGCGGGCCTTGAGCGCCTTTACCTTGCGACCGAACAAGGTGGTGACGTAGATCACCAGCGGGTTGAGGAGCAGTATGAACAGGGCCAGTTTCCAGTGCATCCAGAGCAGCACCACGGCCGTGCCGGTAACCGTGAGCAGGGCGACGATGAACTTGCTGGTGGAATTGCTCACGAACTGATCCACGGCGTCGAGATCCGTGACCAGATGGGATGCCACGGTGCTGGGTCCCAGCACCTCGTATTCCGCCATGGAGAAATATTGCAGGCGTTGCAGCAGATCGCGGCGGATGTGGAAGATGACGTCCTTGGAAATCCGGGTGAACTGCCTGACCTGCCAGACATTGAATACCAGCGCCAGCAGGCGCAGAATCAGGGTAAGAAACAGCACCCCAAGGATATACAGCAAGGGCCCCTGCCAGCTGTCGGGAAACAGTCGCTGCCCCCAGGCGGTGAGGGTGCCGGGCTGGTGCAGCAGCACTTCGTCCACGAGCAAGGGCATGAGCAGGGGAACCGGCACCGCTGCCAGGGTGCCAAGTACGGCGATGATGTTTGCGCTGATCAGTTCCTTGCGGTGGGAAAGCACCATGCGCATGACCTCGCCCCAGGAATAGGGACGGGAGCGGACATCGTGTTTGTCACCAGTGTGATTCATCGGGTGATTCTATCAAGTTTTGCTAAAATAACCTTTTGATTCGTCAATCCGGACAGGCTTTTCATGCGCTTCTTTGTTCTTTTGTTTCTGCTGACTGCGCCGCTTCTGTGCGGAGCCTCGGTTCAGCTTCAGGGTGAGTTCATCCAGGGGGGGCTGGTTTTCGGCAAGACGGAACCTGGCGCCACGGTAGTGCAAGACGGAGAGAAGGTGCCGGTATCCCCGGCAGGAGACTTTCTCATCGGCTTCGAGCGCGATGCGCCCAGGGAATCCATGCTGATCGTGCGTCTGCCTGATGGCAGGGAAGAGAAGCGCAAGTTGCATGTCGTCAAGCGGGAATATGATATTCAGCGCATCGATGGTCTGCCGCCACGCAAGGTTACTCCCAGGGAAGAGGACCTCAAGCGCATCAGGGCAGACCGGGCGGCAGTGAAGAAGGCTCGTGCAAGAATCGATCAACGTCTTGATTTTTTGCATGGTTTCGACTGGCCGGTAACCGGTAGAATCAGCGGGGTCTATGGCAGCCAACGGATTCTCAACGGCAAGCCGAAATGGCCCCATTACGGGGTGGATATCGCCGGTCCCGTGGGGACACCGGTGCGCGCGCCGGCCGATGGCATCGTGACGCTCGCGCATCCGGACATGTTTTATTCCGGGGCAACCCTGATCATGGATCATGGACATGGGTTATCATCTACCTTTCTTCACCTGAGCAAAATACTCGTTGAAGAAGGACAGGTTGTGAAAAAAGGGCAGATTGTTGCCAAAATGGGCGCCACTGGCCGGGTTACCGGGCCACATCTGGATTGGCGCATGAATCTACGTGGAAAACGACTGGACCCGCAATTGCTGGTGGGGCCGATGGTTTCTGATAAAGCGGAAAACAGCCAATGAAAAAAATACTGATCGCCTCCTTGCTGGCGCTCATCTCCCAGGCGGGCAATGCCGAGGATCTGTTGCAGATACTCAACATGGCCTTTGAAAAGGATCCGGTGTTGCGCGAAGCGGCCGCCTTGCGGGAGGCGCGCAAGGAGGCTCGCCCGCTGGCCTTGTCCGGCCTGCTGCCCAATATCAGCATTAGCGGTGACGCGAGCGCGCGCAATACGGAATTCGACAACGGTTTGTCAGACAGCTACCGGGTAAGCAACCTGGGCATCAATCTGTTGCAGCCCATCTATCGCCGGGATCGTCTGGTACGCCTGGAGCAGGCAGACTGGCAGCTTGAGCTGGCGGATGCGGAATACCGGGCCAAGGAGCAGGAACTGATATTCAGGGTTGCCGATGCCTATTTCAAGGTGCTTTCCGCCAGGGAAGGGGTAACTTTCGTGCAGGCGGACAAGAAAGCCATTGCCCGGCAACTGGAACAGGCCAAGCAGCGCTTCGAAGTCGGTCTGATTGCCATTACCGGGGTGCATGAAGCGCAGGCGCGATACGATCAGTCCGTTACGGACGAGATTCTGGCGCAGAACGAGCTGGACAATGCCTGGGAAGATCTGCGCCAGATTCTGGGCATGATTCCCGAACGCCTGGCAGGTCTGAAGGAGCAGATCAAGCTTGATCCTCCGGTGCCCGCGGCCATCGATGAATGGAGCGCCTTTGGCCTGGAAAACAATCCTTCGGTGAAGGCCGCTTCCGATGCCACGCAAATCGCCCAGCGGGAGATCGAAGTGCAAAATTCCGGCCACTATCCCACCCTGGATCTGGTCGGTGGTTACAACGGTTTTCAGACCAGTCAGGATCGGGCGGTGGATGTGGATAGCGGCAGTATCGGGATTCAGTTGAATGTGCCCCTGTATTCCGGTGGCGGCGTTAGCGCGGCTACCCGCCAGGCCCGCGCCGAACTGGTCGCGGCCCAGGAACGTCTGGATCAGGCGCGCCGCGCCACGGACAAGGCGGTGCGCAATGCCTATCGCGGCGTGCAGGCCAGCATCAGCGCGGTACGCGCCCTGGAAGCGGCGAAGGTTTCCACCAAGAGCGCGCTGGATGCCACCCAGGCGGGGTTTGACGTTGGTACCCGTACCCTGGTGGATGTGCTCAATTCCCAACGCGACTATTATCGTTCCCTGCGCGACTACGCCCGCGCGAGATATGTCTATATCGTGAACATGTTGCGCCTGCGCCAGGCCGCTGGTGTTTTGCAGATCGAAGACATCAAGAAAATCAACGCCCTGCTGGTGGATCAGTAATGTCGGGAAACACCATTGGAAAACTGTTCACCGTTACCAGTTTTGGTGAAAGCCATGGCCAAGCCATTGGCTGCGTGGTGGATGGCTGTCCTCCGGGCATGGAGCTGAGTGAAGCGGATCTGCAGCCGGATCTGGAGCGGCGTCGTCCGGGCAAGAGCCGGCATACCACCCAGCGTCGGGAAATGGATGAAGTACGAATTCTTTCCGGCGTGTTCGAGGGAAAGACCACGGGTACGCCCATCGGCCTGCTGATCGACAATACGGATCAGCGCTCCAAGGATTATTCGGATATCGCTGCAAGTTTCCGTCCCGGTCATGCGGACTACACTTATTTGCAGAAATACGGTATTCGCGACTATCGCGGCGGTGGGCGCTCTTCTGCCCGGGAAACCGCCATGCGCGTGGCCGCCGGAGCCATTGCCAAAAAATATCTTAGGGAAAGGTTTGGTGTAACCGTGCGCGCATATCTTTCCGCTCTGGGAGAGAACCGGCCTGCGGCCTTTTCCTGGGATGTGGTTGAAGAAAATCCTTTCTTCTGGCCCTGTGCAGAACAAGTGGATGTCCTGGAAGCCTACATGGACGCCTTGCGCAAGGAGGGCAATTCGGTGGGCGCCGAGGTGAGCGTGATTGCCACAGGGGTTCCGCCGGGCTGGGGCGAGCCGGTGTTCGACCGCCTGGATGCTGATGTCGCGCATGCCCTGATGAGCATCAACGCGGCCAAGGGTGTGGAGATTGGCGCCGGGTTTGCCAGTGTGGCGCAGAAGGGTACCGAACATCGGGATGAGATGACCCCGGAGGGTTTTCTGAGCAACAATGCCGGTGGTGTTCTGGGCGGGATTTCATCCGGACAGGATATCGTTGCCCGGGTGGCCTTCAAACCCACATCCAGCATTCGCCTGGGTGGGCAGACCATCGATACCAATGGACGAGCCTGCGAAGTGGTCACCAAGGGGCGGCATGATCCCTGTGTGGGCATTCGCGCCGTACCCATCGCCGAGGCCATGCTGGCCATCGTCTTGCTCGATCATGCCTTGCGTCATCGTGGTCAGAACGGCGATGTGCAGCCACCGATAAAAGTGGTGCCCGCCTCACCCTGAACCATTCTCGCGGACAAAAAAGCGGAGCATGCGAACATGCTCCGCTTTTTTTTCGGGTTGTCAATCAGTTGCGCAGGGGAAGATCAAAGCTGCGCTGAACGAATACAGCCATCTGTCCCCGGGTAACCGGGCTGGTGGGGCAGTAGTTGCCGTCGCCGCAGCCACCGGTAATGCCTTCTGAAGCCAGTTGCTCGATCCAGGCGGCATTGGGTGTGCTGGTGCTCACATCATTGAACATGGTGCCGGTTGCGGGCGGTGGCGTATAGGCGGCGCCGTACTTGGCTCGCAGCAGGAATACGGCCATCTGGGTCCGGTCCACGTTGTTTTCGGGACAGAAATTATTGCCTCCGCAGCCCGTGGTGATGCCATCGGCGGCAAATTTTTCTACCCAGGATACGGCCCAGTGGCTGCCGGGTACGTCGTCAAACTGGCTGCCGCTGCCGGCAGGCGGTTGATAGTCTCCGCCGTTCATGCCTCTTTCCAGAAATACCGCCATCTGTGCCCGGGTGACATTGTTGTTGGCGCAGTAGTTGGTCGCGGTGCAGCCGGAAGCGATGGAGGCATAGCCTATGGACTGGATCCAGCTGTAGAAAGTATGCCAGCTCGGGATGTCGGCAAACAGCTGACCATAGGTGATGCAGGCTTCCGGCGTCGTCGTGGAGGCAGTGCGCTGGGAGGTAAAGGCGTCCAGATGCAGATTGCCGGTGACCGTGGCGTCGTTACCGTCGATCACGCCGAGCCGGGAGGTGAATATGGCGAGGGTATCGTTGTCCAGACCGGTCAGGCTCAGTGTGTTGTCGATATCGTCCAGGGCCAGGGTCAGGGAACCATCATTGGCACCGGCGGCGCTTGCGGCGTTCCACATGAGTTCGATGGTGTGCCAGCCGTCCGGCAGTTCGCTGGCTGCGCTGTTGGTGGCGACTTCGGTGCCATTGTCCCGGTAGGCGAAGATATGGGCGTATTTCTTGCCGTTCACCTGTACCACCTGCAGGCCGAAAGCGGGAGCGCCGCCGGAAGCCGTGGTGGAGAATACGGTGACCTTCTTGCCATCGCTCATGTTCAGCCAGGTCGTGTCCACATGGAACTTGGCGTAATAGGAAGTGACGCTTTCCGCCAGATTGCCGGGCGTATCGTCTTCCACATAGGCGGGCTGGGTGCCATCGAGCTTGATCCGCAGGCCGCAACCGCCGGTACAGCGCGACTCCGGGCGGGCAAACAGGGTGACTTCAGGGTTTTCGACATGACTCCATGCCGCCGTACTGCAGGCCAGCACAGGATTGGTAAAAAGGCTGCCCAGCAGCAGGGGTGCTGCGGCCATCCAGTATTTCGCGGGTTTCTTGCTAATCTTCAAATCCATCGGAGAATATCTCGTCACTGGGGTTATCATAAATAGGGTCAAGGTCGGTGCCTTGTACCACGCCGAGGGGGGAATATCCCGTATAGCCGGGGAATATCGCTCCCAGGTTGGGGTTTTCCAGCCGCCGGATGAGCACTTCGCTCAATACCCGGCGGAAGTCTGTGGTGACAGCAACATCCATCCCCTCGAACAGCTGGTTGGCGGCCAAACCGGGCCAGATTCCGTGGAAACCGCCAATGATCTGGCTGGCGTCACCTGAAATCAGTATATCAGCTCCATACCCGTGATCAGTGCCGTAGTCGGCATTTTCACGCACGCGCCGGCCAAATTCCGTCTGTACTATGACAGTCGTTCTCTGCAGATAGTTTCCTGCCGCCCCCAGGTCTGTGAGAAAAGCCTGCAAACCATTTGCCAACGGGGTCACAAGATCGTTGGCGAAATTGCCCGCAATGCCGTTTCCCTGGTCGCTGTGCGTATCCCAGCCGCCAAAATCAAGGGCGCCCATGCGCAGCCCGACATCCATTTTGATGATTTGGGCCAGCATTTTCAATTGATCGCCAAAATAACCCTCGGGATACACTGCTCCGCCTCCCGGCACATAACCGGAGAAATCCTGTGAACCGATGATTTGCATGGCGGTAATGGCCTGACTGCCGGCCTGCTCTACCGGACTGTCCCCGGCATACAGGTTGGGCAGGGTGCTCACGAGGCGCTCGTCCCAGGCCCAGTGGGCGTTGTCCAGGCTGAAATAATCGGGATCATCCATGGTCAGCACCGCCGGATCACCGAGAAAGGAGGTTGGTGTGTAGCTGGAGGCGGCCACCGAAGGTATGCTGATGCTTGGGGGAAGATTGGGAATGGTGGCGAAATAGCGGGCCAGCCAGCCGCTGCTGGTGCCCTTGGTGCCGGGGGTGCCGGATTCCAGCAGAGCCTGGGCGTCGAAATGGCTGCGTGACGGCTGAAGCGTATTGCCCACAGCGCGCACGATGGCGAGCTGATTGTTGTCGAACAGCGTCTTGAGGGGCGCGGCGGCGGGATGCAGACCAAACTGCCCATCCAGGGGCAGGGTGTCCGCCAGTGGAATGTGCAGATTGGGTCGGGCGGTTTCGTAATGCCCTCGATCCGCGCCGCTCACTGGCGGAAAGATGTTCAGGAAGTCACATGCGCCTCGCAAGAAGATGACAACCACAATATTCTGAGTGTCACTGGCATCGGCGAAAGCCAGGTTGCGCCACCCCAGCCCCGCTGCCGAGGCAAGACCAAGGGTCTTGAGGAATCCACGTCGGTTCATATTGCTCATATTCCTGGCCTCAACGTTGCAGAAAGTCCGGGGACATGTGGATCATGGCGACCAGGGTGCGCAGACCGGATTGCCAGTAATAGGGCCAGTCGTCCTGGGTCAGATCGATGGGCTGATCCAGTCCCCAGGGAGTGCCATCATAGGTGTCGGAATGGGTCAGCATTTCTGCGGCAGCGGCAATCTGCGCAGCATCCGGCTCATAGCCCAGGCTGCGCCGGAACCAGAAGGCAGCCAGCTTGCGTGGCGTGTGGTTGGACGGATCAGCCATTTCAGGAGCGTTCAGGGTCTGGTTCAACACGTCCAGCCGGAAGTTGTTACCTGCGTCGGTGACCTGCAGCAGCCAGGTGATGATCCGCCAGGTCATGACCATGGGCGTGCTGCCCTGCCAGGTATCGCGAGTGTCGGGAAAGCCATTCGGCGGAACCCAGGAAAAGGGAAAATGCCCGGTTTTTTGCATGAGCCAGCTCAGTACCTGGCTGTCCTCATCGTCGGGATGCAGGGTGAATTCCGCTCCACAGTTGCGCATGGTGCCCATCAGGGTTTCGAAGGGGCGTTTCATTTTCTCCCCCCAGGTGCTGCGAAACTCCGGTGACAGCAGAATATGGCGCAGGGTCAGGGCGATCTGATCCGGAGCCGTCCAGTTGTCGTGGAAAACCGCGGCAGCAGACTCGACCAGACTTTCGGGGGGATTGTCGGTGACCAGGCGCCGGATCAGTTTGCGGCAGATATGGGTGGCCGTGCCCGGATGTTCGGCAAGTTTGTCCAGCACCCGCAGTCCATCCTGCATGGCGGCCTGGTCGGCGGGTATGAATTCGCCGAGTACATATTTCTGAAAACGGTCATGCCAGAAGTCCCGGTAGTAGAACTCTCCGGTGTCAGGGTCATTGGGGTCGGACCAGTGGCCATTGGCCACGGTCCAGCCAGTGAAGCAGCGCGCCACTTCCAGTACATCGCCATCGACATAGCCTATGGGGCGGCCCTGATCGTCCTGCGGCACTTCCCATTGCTGTATCACGCCAAGATAGTTTTCCGCCCCCAGGGTGTGCAGTTCCAGAAGTTCCCTGGCGTAGTTTTCATTCGGGCCTTCGTCGCTGCTGTCCACATTGTCCAGGTAATAGAGCATGGCGGTGCTTTTGGCGTTGGCTTCGAGCATCTGGCGGAAATTGCCCAGGGTATAGGGGCGAATCACATTTCGGTCGTAATGTACCCATACACAGGCATTGGGTGTCTCGTAGGCATAGACATTGAAATGGTTGTGCCAGAAGTCCACCATGATTTCCTTCAGCTGGCGCTTGCTGTAGATGGCGCGGGTCATGGTGGCATAAAGGGTTTCCCATGCGGGACGGACTCTTTCTTCCCAGGGAATATTATCCGGGACGTAGTGATCGGCCCAGAGCTGGGTCAGGGATTTGTGCAGGGTGCGGAATGCCGGGTTGTTCAGGCGGGCTTCCACGTCGCTGTCGTCGATGGACTGGGGATCGAGCTGTTCATCCACCCAGGAAGTCAGCCGGGCGATATCCGTACTGCCTCGGGCGTTGAAATCCTCGATGTCGCCTGGCGCGGCACCGAATGCGGCCCGGTTCAGGGTCATGGCGGCCAGGGGAGGCAGGGAAGTGAGGGTGCTGCTGGCCGGCTTCGGTGGTGTGGCCAGATACATGGCAGGCTGATTCGAAAGCGGTTCACTCGCCCGGGCCGGGGTCAGCCCGCTGCCTGCAGCCAGACCGATGCCGGCGCCGCTGACTTTCAGAAAGCTTCTTCTGTTTGTATTGAGAGTGGGTCTGGCCATGAAAGCGCCATCCAGGGTTGTTTTCAGATTTCCTACTCTAAGAGGGCATCCGCTTCATATCCGTGACAATGGTCTCAAAAAGCGTTTTCATGGTCTGAATCCCGGCACGCGTATAGAATTGACCATTTTGGAACTACCGGCGCTTGCCCATGCCGTACTGGCGACTGTCTGCATTCTACTTCTTTTATTTTGCTGCCCTGGGAACGCTCATGCCTTACTGGGGGCTGTATCTTCAGTCCATTGGTTTCGACGCGTTCGCCATTGGTTCCCTGATGGCCATCATCATGGCGACCAAGGTGCTGGCGCCCAATGTCTGGGGCTGGCTGGGTGATCACCTGGGGCATCGCATGCTTCTGGTGCGACTTGCCTCACTGCTTTCACTGCTTTCCCTGTTGGGAATGTTTGGCGCCAGCGGGTTTGTGCAGATCGCCCTGGTGATGGCCTTTTTCAGCTTTTTCTGGAATGCTTCCCTGCCGCAATTCGAAGCCGTGGTGTTCAATTATCTTGGCAGTGATGCAGATCGTTATTCCCGTCTGCGGCTGTGGGGATCCGTGGGTTTTATTCTTACCGTGGTAATGGTGGGTTGGCTGGTGGACAGGCGTGGTACGGAACTGGTGTTGCCGGCGCTGGTGGTGGTGTTCGGTGGTATTCTGTTTTCCAGCCTGCTGGTGGCCGATCAGGGCGGTGAAGTACAGGGGGTTCAGCCTTCCATACTGGCGGTGCTGAAAAAAACCCATATCCTCGCCTTTTTCAGCGCCGTGTTTCTGATGCAAATGAGCCATGGCCCTTATTACGCCTTTTTCTCCATCTATTTGCAGGATCATGACTACAGCAAGAGTGATATCGGCCTGCTGTGGAGTCTGGGCGTGATTGCCGAAGTGTTGCTGTTCCTGTTCATGCACAGGCTGTTGCGGCGCTGGCCTTCGGCGGTGATATTGCTTGTCAGCCTGACCCTGGCTGCGCTGCGCTGGTTGCTCATCGGCTGGTTTCCGGACCAGTTGCCCATGCTGGTGCTGGCGCAGTTGCTGCATGCCGCCAGTTTTGGCAGTTTTCACGCATCCGCAATCCACATGGTGCATGAATATTTCCGTGGCCGGCATCAGGGAAGGGGACAGGCTCTGTACGCCAGCTTGAGCTTTGGTGCGGGAGGCGCTGTGGGCACTTTCATCAGCGGTGCAATATGGGAGCAGTGGGGGGCGTCTTTGGCTTATACTATGGCGTCCGCCACGGCGTTGCTGGGTGCCTGGGTGGTTTGGCGTTACATACCGGCCGGGAGAGCGACTGCCTCCTTGCCGGAAATCCGATCATGATCCTGAATCCGGGAATTCAGGAATAACCTGAAGAACAAACATGAAAAAACTACGCAGGCTCATTCTGCCCCTGCTCATCATCTTGATTGCTGTCGGGGTGTTCATGATGCTCAAGGCAAGTCGCACCCAGAGCAAGGCCATCGAAGTGAAGGAAAAGTCCTGGCCGGTGGCCGCGGTGGAAGTGCAAATGGGCCGTTGGCCGACCAATATCCTGTTGTATGGTGTTGTCGATGCATTGAACTACTCGGTGATCACGGCTGCATTGTCTGCAGACGTGAAGAAAGTACATGTGATCGAAGGCAGCCAGGTGCAGGCTGGCGATCTGCTGCTGGAGCTGGATGATTCTGATGCCAGGCTGGATGTGCAACTGGCCGAGGCGGATGTGGCCCGCGCCGAGGCGGCTCTGGCTTCCCAGGAGTCCCGGCATCAGGCGGATCTCGAGGCCCTGCCGAATGAACGCAAGCTCTATCAGCTGGTACAGGCGGAAGTAAAACGGCTGCAGAATCTGAGCAGGAAGCAGGTCAGTTCCCAGTCGGCGCTGGATACGGCGCGTCAGAGCGCGGCCCGCCAGGCCATCAGCATTGCCCGCATCGAGGAGAGCATTCGCACCCATACGCCACGCATGCTGGAACTGCAGGCGGCTCTGGATCGCGCCAAGGCCTCGCTGGACAAGGCGCGTCTGCAACTGGACAGGACCCGCATCAGCGCGCCTTTCGATGGGCGTGTGACCCGGGTTTACGTGGCCCAGGGGCACAGGGTGAATGTGGGAGGAAAACTGCTGGATCTGTTCGAGAACGACAGTCTCATGTTTCGCGCCATGCTGCCTGCCGTGTATGTGCCCCAGGTGCGCCAGGCGCTGGCTGACGGGGCGCATCTGAAGGTGTCCGGCAGCGTGGACGGGCGAAAGCTGGAAGGGCACCTCATTTCCCTGGGGGCGGAAGTGCGCCAGGGCAGCGGCGGCATCGAGGCCCTGTTTCTCATCGATTCCGGGCAGGATTGGCTGCAGAAGGGAAGGGTTTTGCAACTGCGCCTCACCCTGCCGGATCAGAATGACGTCATGCCGGTGCCTTTCGAAGCACTGTATGGTTCAGACAAGGTCTATATCATCGATGAACAGAATCGCCTGCGTCCGGTAAAGGTACAGCGCGTGGGTGAGATCTGGCGTGATGGAGTCAATGAGGTTCTGATTCGTTCCGACGGACTCAAGTCCGGTCAGCGGCTGCTGGTCACGCAGTTGCCGAATGCCGTGGAAAGCCTGCTGGTAAAGGTTCTGGCGGATGACTGAAGGTCTGCGCAACCGGGACGACATCATCGGCGTCTTCGCCCGCCATCCGGTGGCGGCGAACCTGGTGATGATTATCATGCTGCTGTCTGGCGCCCTGGCCCTGTCGTCCCTGAATACCCAGTTCTTTCCTACCTTCGATATCCAGATCGTGACTGTACGCGTGGTCTGGCCCGGAGCTACGGCAGAAGATGTGGAAAAATCCATCACCATCCCCCTGGAGCAGGAACTGCGCTCGGTAGAGGGGCTGGACAAGATTACTTCCACTTCCGCCCAGAACGTGGGCGTGATCATTCTGGAGTTTCCCGAAGGTACGGACATGGGGGATGCCACGGATAGGGTGGATGCCCGGGTGAAGGCCGTGCGCAATCTCCCCCAGGATGCGCGAACGCCTCAGGTCAGCCATGTAATCAATTTCGAGCCCATTGCGCGGTTGCTGATCCATGGACCTTCCGAACGTGAAGAGCTGCGCAAGCTGGCCTACCGTTTTGAGGAAGAGTTGCTGGCCAGGGGTGTGGCCAAGGTGGATATCCGCGGCCTGCCCGAAGAGGAGATTGCGGTACAGTTTTCCCAGCGTCAGCTGCAGGCGCTGAATCTGTCCCTGACCGAGGTAGGGCGGCGCATCAATGAGTTGAGCCGGGATCTGCCCGCCGGACAGATCGGCAAGCGGGATGTCGCCCGGGAACTGCGCACCCTGGAGCAGCGGCGCGAAGCCGCAGGATTCGAAGAGCTGCCGCTGGTGGTCAACCTCAAGGGTGATTATGTGCGTCTGGGGGATGTGGCCAGCGTGGAGCGGCGCCCCCGCTCGAATCAGATCACCATTACCTACCAGGGCAAGCCCGCCGTGGAATTGCGCGCCCAGCGCGCCACCACGGGAGACACCCTGGAATCCGCGACCATCCTGCGTGAATGGCTGGAGGCCACGCGCAAGGCGCTGCCCAAGGGAGTAGAGATCACGGTCTATGACGAGAGCTGGCTGCTGATCCGTGATCGCATCAACCTGCTGTTGAAAAACGGTCTGAGCGGACTGGTGCTGGTGGTGGCCATTCTGTTCCTGTTTCTCAATGCGCGGGTGGCGTGGTGGGTGACCCTGGGAATTCCCGTGTCCTTCATGGCCACCCTGGCTCTGGTGTGGCTGGCGGGAGGCAGCATCAACATGATTTCCCTGTTCGCTCTGATCATGGCTCTGGGAATCATCGTGGATGATGCCATCGTGGTGGGTGAAGACGCCCTGGCGCATTACCAGAAGGGGGAACGCTCTCTGGAAGCAGCGGAAGGCGGCGCGCGGCGCATGCTCGCGCCGGTCATGTCATCTTCCTTGACCACCATTGCTGCCTTCATTCCGTTGATGATGGTGTCGGGCATTATCGGCACCATCATGTTCGATATCCCTTTTGTCATCATCTGCGTGATCATTGCATCTCTCATCGAGAGTTTTCTGGTGTTGCCCGGGCATTTGCGTCACAGCTTTCACAAGGTGCATCACAAGGCGCCGGGGCCAATGCGCAGAAAGCTGGATCAGGGTTTCGAGAATTTTCGTGACCGGCGCTTCCGGCCTCTGGTGAAGGCAGCGGTTGCCCGTCCTGGCGTTACCATCGCTTCCGCCCTCGCTGCCCTGATCGTGGCTCTGGGGCTGCTGGTGGGAGGACGCATAGGGTTCACTTTCTTCCCCACCGTGGAAGGGAACGTGATTCATGCCAGCGCCAGCTTCGTGTCCGGAACACCGCCGGAACGCGTGGATGCCTTCATCGACAAAGTGGAGCAGGCCATGTACCAGGCGGAGCAGGCCCTGGGCGGGAATCTGATCCGTATCGCCAAGGTTTCCCACGGGATGGGTGTGTTCTCCAATGCCCGGTCTGGCCGTGCTGGTGAACAGTTTGCCACGGTCACAGCCGAACTGGTTCCCTCGGATGAACGTGATGTACGCAACCAGGAATTCCTGGATGAGTGGCGCAAGCATTTCGATGATGCTCCAGGACTGGAAAAGATGACCCTCACCTCTCGACGTGGTGGCGGGCCTCCCGGACGTGATCTGGAGATAAAACTCACCGGGCCGGACACCGCCAAACTCAAGGAGGCCGCACTGGCCATTACCACGGTGCTGGAGGGCATGGACGGGGTAAGCGGTATCGAGGATGACATGCCTTACGGACACCAGCAGCTCATTTTCGAGCTTACTCCCATGGGGCGCGCCCAGGGGCTCACTGAAGCAGAAGTGGCGCGCCAGCTGAGCAATGCCCTGACCGGCAATCTCAGCCAGATCTTTATCGACGGCCGGGATGAGCTGGAAGTGCGGGTCATGCTCCGGGATCAGCGCCGCTACCATCTGTCCGGGCTGGATTCCATGAATCTACGTCTGCCCGATGGGGGACGCATTCCCCTGACTACCGCGCTGCACCTGAAAGAGCGCCAGGGTTTTGAAATCCTGCGTCATTATGACGGTGAGCTGTCAGCAACGGTGTTTGCGGACGTGGATACCACGCGCAACAATGCCAACGAGATTCGCAGCCAGTTGAAAGAGGAGCTGTTCGACGAAGTGCTGCACAAATGGGGCGTGCACATGAGCTACACCGGCAAGGCCCAGGATCAGCAGGAGACCATGGCGGACATGAAAAAGGGCGCCCTTTTCGCCCTGGCCATGATCTATATCGTGTTGGCCTGGGTGTTTGGCTCCTACGGCTGGCCGATTGTAGTGATGAGCATCATTCCTTTTGGCATCGTCGGTGCCATTGTCGGCCACTGGCTGATGGGTATAGAACTTACCATACTGTCCTTGTTCGGGATTTTTGGCCTGTCTGGCATCGTGGTGAACGACTCCATCATTTTGGTGGTGTTCTACAAGGAATTGCGCCAGCAGGGCATGGAAGTGGACAAGGCCATAGTCGAAGCCGCCTGTCAGCGGCTGCGCGCTGTCTTGCTCACTTCCCTTACCACCATTGCCGGTCTTACACCCTTGTTGTTCGAAACCTCCTTGCAGGCACAGTTTCTGATACCCATGGCAGTGTCCATTTCCTTTGGTCTGGCCTTCGCCACTTTTCTGGTGCTGTTGCTGGTGCCATCCCTGCTCAGCTTGCATGAAGGCGTGGTGGAAAGACGCGCCCGGCGCAAGCCAGGAGTCTGTCGGATTTAACGCTGATCGGCTGCAAATCCGACAGGCTCCCAGAGCTGGATCAGCGCAATGCGGAAACGAAGGAAGCCACCTCGTCAGTATAGTCTTCCAGTATGCCGGGGATGCTTTCCTCATCCAGTCCAAGTTTGCGGCAGGCGGGAATCTGGCTGTATTCCAGATCGGGATCTTCCACGCCTTTGTCGGCGCGAGACAGCAGAATGGCGCTGATCAGGATGTCACGCAGTTCAATGGCATCCTCGTCTTCTTCATTGCTTTCAAGCAGCAGTTCACTTTGTTTTTCGATGGCGCTGGAAATGCTTTCCGGGAAACCCCAGTTGCTCACCAGGGCCTGACCGATACCAGGTCCCCAGCTGTCGATGATTTCCCTGGATACCAGATCCGGGAATTCTTCGGCGCAGGACAGGATATAGTGGGTACCGATGTTGTGCAGCAGCCCCGCCAGCATGGCATCGTGCTTTTCATCGATCATGCCCGCGCGTATGGCGAGCAGGTAACTGTAGGCGGCGACTCGCACGGACTCCATGCGTGTCTTGTTGAGCATGAAGCTCAGGCTGGAACCTTTGGGAACATCGAATACGTCCTTGGTGGCCAGGGTGACCGTGGCATTGTTGACTGCCGAGAGTCCCAGACGGCTGACCGCGATATTCAGATCCGTTACCTTGACGCCTGAGCGATTGAGCAGAGCCGAATTGGCCAGCAGCAGCAGGCGTACACAAAGATCCGGGGCGGCTACCACGATGCGGCTCACGTCCTGGATGGATATATCGGGATCATGCAGCGCCTTGATGATACGCGCGTAGATTTCCGGAAAAGGGGGCAGGTCGATTTCTCGCGAAGCCAGTTTTTCGGTCAGATCCTGCAGAAAACAAAGTTCTCTTTCCTGAATGGAGTGTTCCACGGATTGCTGTTGCATTGATGCTATCCTTATAGATGAAGGTTGGGGGTCAGATGAACTGTCGGCGGACAGGGGGGATTTCTTAACAGAATGTTGAATAGGGCATCTCGAAAAATCGAGATGCCCGAGTGGGACAGGGATGTTCCACCATTTTCAATCACCACAAGTGATTGAAAATGTGAGCAAAGAGGAAATCGCATTTTCTCTTTGCGACGAGAAAAATTCCATGGAAGGAATTTTTCGAGATCCCCAAAAATTATTCCCTGGGCTTTTTCAACCCCGGCACCGGAGAAGGCGGTTTCCCGGTTCCTTCATTTTCAATGACTTGCCGTAATCAAATGTGGCGGCATATTCCTGTGCCGCGCACAAGAGCTGCAAAGCGCCGTTTTTCGACGGCCCGTTGAGGATGATTCTGTGAACCGTGTCGCAGGGAATCTTCTTCCTCGCGAAATTGCGGATGCGTTTGTCCCGCATGGCGAATCACTCCATGGGGGGCTCCCCTGAGACAGTCGGGGATTCAGGCCGGAAGGTCGTCTGAAAGGAATGGCCGTATGGTCTGGAGCATCTCCATGTGCATTTTTACATTGCCCGCCACCATGTTGCCTGTCTCAAAATGACGATCGCCTCCGGAAAGGTCGGTAACCACGCCGCCGGCTTCGCGCACCAGCAGGGTGCCGGCGGCAAAATCCCACTGGGCCAGCCCAAGTTCCCAGAAACCATCGATGCGCCCGGCGGCCAGCCAGGCAAAATCCAGGGCGGCGGAACCGGGCCGACGCACTCCGGCGGCATCCTTGATGAGCGCTTTCATCATGCCGAAATAGGCTTCCACATGGCGTTGATCCCGATACGGGATTCCCGTGCCCAGCAGGGCGCCATGCAGGTTTTTCTGTGAGCTCACACGGATACGATGATCATTGAGATAGGCACCGCCCCCCTTGTGCGCGCTGAAGGTTTCGTCACGCAGGGGGTCATAGACTACAGCGGCTTCCAGTTCGCCCCGGTGCTGCAAGGCGATGGAAATGGAAAACTGGGGAAAACCGTGCAGATAGTTGGTCGTACCGTCCAGTGGGTCGATGATCCACAGATAATCGTTTCCTGTATGGTTGCCGCTTTCTTCCGCCAGGATGGCATGATCCGGATAGGCTTTCCTTATGGCATTGATGATGATCTGTTCGGAAGCGCGATCCACTTCCGTGACAAAATCATTGGCTTGCTTTTCCTGCACCTTTACCTTGTCCATGTGGTTGAAATAATTGAGCAGGAGCTTGCCTGCGTCGCGGGCGGCGCGGGCGGCAATGGTGGTCATGGGATTCATCGAAATAAGGATACATCGGGCGTTGATTGAGATAAGGCATTATACTCCATGCCCATGAAAAACGTGCGTATCGTGCTGGTGGAAACCTCCCATGGCGGGAATATCGGGGCTGTGGCCCGGGCCATGAAGAACATGTGCCTGTTCGATCTGGTTTTGGTGAATCCCCGCCAGTTCATGAGTGAAGAATGCGTGGCCCGGGCTTCCGGCGCGGATGATATTCTGCATGAAGCGCAGTTGTGCAAAAGCCTGGACGAAGCCATCGCGGACTGCAAACTGGTGGTTGGCGCCAGCGCCCGCCTGCGCAGCGTGGCCTGGCCGCAGCTCGACCCCAAAGAATGCGCCGCACTGGTTGCCGGGCGACCCACGGAGGATCAGGTGGCTCTGGTATTCGGCCGGGAGCGCACCGGGCTGAGCAACGCTGAACTGGAGCGTTGCCAGTATCTGGTGCATATTCCTTCCAATCCGGAGTATTCTTCCCTGAACCTGGCCATGGCCGTTCAGGTACTCGGCTATGAGCTGATGCTGCAGGCTGCGGATGCGCCAGCCCGGCACAGGGAAAGCCCGCCGCGAGCACTGGCGACGGCAGGGGAGATGCAGGGCCTGTTCGGACATCTGGAACAGGCGTTGGAGGATATCGGTTTTATCGATCCGCGCAAATCCGACAAGCTCATGCGCCGCCTCAAGCGCCTGTTCCACCGGGCGGAGCCGGATCAGGACGAGATCAGGATTCTTCGCGGCATTCTGAGCGCGGCCCAGGGGCGCAAATCCGCACGGCGGGAATGACTCGCCGCAACAAACATATCAGGGTATCTCGAAAAATCGAGATCCCCATCAGGGTGTCCGCAAAGACCGGGCCCCGCAACACTTACGGAGTGACAATGGATATCAACGGACCCTTGAAAATTGGCGTTATCGATGCGCCGGACTCTCCCGGTTGGGAATTGCAGGTGTCTTTTACCGATGAATTCAAGCAAGCCAGTCTCGAAGATCAGGGCAAGATTTTCCAGGCTTACGTGGAAGAGTTGATGGAAGGCATCAATACGCTTCCCGAAGGGGATCGCAATCGCGATGGCATGGCCATCGTCTATCAGCTCTGCTCCCAGATGCTGCCCTACATCAAGCAAGGGCAGATTGCACTGGAAGAAAGCATGATGGTGGAAATCGGTCAGAACCAGGCGGTCTCCATCACCGATTTTCTCAATGGCTGAATCCTTGCCGACAGTTGGCTTTGTCAGCCTCGGTTGCCCCAAGAATCTGGTGGATTCCGAGCGCATTTTGACCCAGCTGCGTGCGGAAGGTTATGCCATGGTGCCGGACTATGACCAGGCGGATCTGGTCATCGTCAATACCTGTGGCTTTATCGACGCGGCAGTGGAGGAGTCTCTGGAAACCATCGGGGAAGCTCTGGATGCCAATGGCCGGGTGATTGTCACCGGCTGTCTGGGGGTGCGTGCCGACGAGATTCGCAGCAGATATCCCAAGGTGCTGGGGATTACCGGGCCGCATGCCTACGAGGAAGTCATGGCGCTGGTGCATGATCAGCTCCCCGCGCCTCATGATCCCTGGATTTCCCTGATTCCACCCCAGGGGATCAAGCTGACGCCGCGTCATTATGCTTATCTGAAGATTTCCGAAGGATGCAATCATCGCTGCAGCTTCTGCATCATCCCTTCCCTGCGCGGGGACCTGCTCAGCCGGCCTTTGGGAGAAGTGGTCGCGGAAGCCGAACGCCTGGTGGAATCCGGCGTGCGGGAATTGCTGGTGGTGTCCCAGGATACCAGCGCCTACGGGGTGGATCTGAAATACCGTACGGATTTCGTTGCCGGAAAACCCATGGCGACCCGTCTCGCCAGTCTCGCCAGGGCGCTGGGCGAATTGCCCGCCTGGGTTCGCCTGCATTATGTTTATCCCTATCCCCAGGTGGATCAGCTGATACCCCTCATGGCAGAAGGCGCGATCCTGCCGTATCTGGACATGCCCTTGCAACATGGCAGCCAGCGCATACTCCAGTCCATGGGCCGGCCTGCCGCCACGGAGAGAGTGCTGGAGCGGTTGAGAGACTGGCGTCAGGAGTGTCCCGAGCTGGTGATTCGTTCCACTTTCATCGTCGGCTACCCCGGCGAGACCGAGCAGGATTTCCAGGAGCTGCTGTCTTTCCTGGAAGAAGCGCGTCTGGATCGGGTGGGTTGTTTTGCCTATTCGCCAGTGCAAGGCGCGGCAGCCAATCGACTCCCGGATCAGGTTCCGGACGCGCTCAAGGAAGAACGCCTGGCCAGGCTCATGGAGTTTCAGTCCGTCATTTCCGCAGAGAAACTGTCGGAGAAAAAGGGACAGCGCATGATTGTTCTGGTGGATGAGGTACATGAGAATCATGTCATTGCCCGGGGGCCGGGCGACGCACCGGAAATCGATGGCCAGGTCATCATCGAAGGGAGCTGGGAAGTGCAGCCGGGCGATTTCGTGGAAGTGGATATCAGCGGAAGTGACGCACATGATCTGTATGCTTCCATGGTCGGCGCCGACAATACCTGATATAAAGGAACCTCTGATTAAATCGTGAACTCGCATCTTGCGTCCAAAATGCCCCGCTACTGTGTGGCCTACAGGGATGTAGGTCAGGGGCGTTAGCAGGAGCGGAAGCATTGCAAATCTTCGCAATAGCGGGCTACAAGGTGAATTGCGCTTGCGCAAGAGAGAGTGCCCTGGGGCATTACGTGCGATTTGCGCCTTGTATCGGAACATTTTGGCTCACAATCTGCTTCGCCCAGATTTAATCAGAGCTTCCTAAAGCAAGGTATATTCCGATTTGAACAGGCAGGAAAACCATGACAAAGAAAGATCTGATTCTGGGCGGTGGTCAATACCTGGTTCCGGGGCAATCCGCTGAAGAGATGCGTTTTGTCTTCTCCGTGCTGCAACCGGAGCAGGACAAGCCAAACCTGATCGATACGGCGTTTCTGCCGCATGCGCTGGCCCTCAAGCCGGATCAGCCCACCACCATGGCGGTATTCGAGAAAAAGGGGCCGGGCGCCTGTGAAATCGACCTCAACAGCATGAGCCTGACCCGGGTTATCGAAACAGTTCCGCAAAGACATTTCTACGGCCACGGCGCCTATTCCGCGGACGCCAGCCTGTTGTATTGCACCGAGTCCTATTTGGACGATTTCAAGGGAGTGATTGCTGTCAGGGATGCGGACAGCCATCAATTGCTGGGGGAGTTTCCCACCTATGGCGAGGAGCCTCATGAATGCCAGCTCATCGATGACGGCAAGGTGATGGTCGTCACCAACGGCGGCGGACCTCTGGGTGGGGATGCGCCTTGTGTCACCTACATCGACGTACAGACGGAAAAACTGCTGGAGCGCGTCGAGATGACCAGCGAACAGATCAATACCGGACATTTTGCCCTGGATGCGGATGGCGGGTTGATCGTGGTTTCAGCACCCCGGGCCGGGTTGGAACTCACCGACAACGGCGGAGTCAGCATCAAACCGGCGGGCGCCGGGATGCTGACCAAGGAAGAGCCAGCAGATGTCGTGGCCCGCATGAAGGGTGAAGCACTCAGCGTGGCCATACATGCAGGCACAGGGGTGGCCGCAGTCGCCCACCCGGATGGAGAAATGGTGACTTTCTGGTCCATGAAGGACGGAAGTTTCGTCAAGGCCATGGATTTTCCCCGTCCGCGGGGCATCTGCCTCAATACGGAAGACAGCGGTTTTTATATCAGCTATGGCAGTGATACCCGACTGGGTTTTGTACATGCGCAGACCCTGGAGGAGGATGCGGACAGGGTGCGTACCAGCACTTTCCAGAGTGGTTCACATGTTTTCAACTGGATCAGGGATGTAGAAAGTCTGGGGTTTGATCTCCAGCTCTGATTTGTCGCTTGCCGCCCTGCTGCTCAAAAAACTCCCGCGGGCTTGGCGCCCAGCTTCTTCAGAATCATGGCCAGGGGACAAAAGCCGGTAAAGGCCGACTGAAACAGATTGGCGCCGACAAAAGCAGTGAACCACAACCAGTTCTGATGATGGAAGATGGGGCTGATGGACCAGCCCAGGGCCAGGGACAGCAAAATCGCGAATCCGGCAAAAGCCAATACCATGCGTTCAATATTCATGTTCGTATCCTCATTAACCCGCATATTTCACCAGAACGCGCAAAATGTGGGTTTTTTACCATGAATTACAGCATGTTGCGTGACGAGCATGCTGGATACAGTTCGTACCTGTCATGCTATCCGGTTTTTCCCGGGATCTTTTCACCCAGCTTGCCCGAACGCCCTGCAAGTCGATGAATAACATCGACTTTTGTCCGTTCGAACAATCCGGGCAAAAATCTCTCCAGGAAAATTCCGGATTCCGGTGCAACATGCGGGTTAATATGTTTTTATGCGCATATGGTAACATTTATATGCCTCTGCTCAATGGAAATTCGCAATGGGAACCAGGGCAAGGGCGGCTTGCAATGTTTCTGCTCCGGCGCCAGGTTTGTGCGCGTTTTCCGACAGATGGCGACGCCACTTCTTTGCCCCGGGCTGGCCGTGAAACAGTCCCAGTATGTGCCGGGTAATGCGTTTCAGGGGGATGCCACGGCTGCATTCCCGCTCCACCAGAGGCAGTAATTGTTCGATGATTCGATGGCGGCTGACTGGCTGCCAGTCAGAACCGAAAATGCGCTGGTCCGCCTGGGACAGCAGCCAGGGGTTCTGGTAGGCTTCCCGGCCGATCATGACCCCATGCACATGCTGCAGATGCGTCAATGCCTGGTCGAGACTGACAATGCCACCGTTCAGAATGATCTCCAGATGGGGAAAATCCTGTTTCAGGCGGTACACGGTTTCATAACGCAGAGGCGGTACTTCACGATTTTCTTTTGGACTCAGTCCTTGTAGCCAGGCCTTGCGGGCATGGACGATGAAGGTCTGACATCCTGCCGCAGAGAGCTTGTCCACGAACGTCGTTAGCAAGTCGTAGCTGTCCAGCTCATCGATGCCGATGCGGTGCTTGACGGTGATAGGCAGGGTGCAGCTTTCCACCATGGCCGCAATGCAGTCGGCCACGAGTTCCGGCCGGGCCATGAGGCAGGCGCCGAACATGCCCGATTGTACGCGGTCGGAGGGACAGCCCAGGTTGAGGTTTACTTCATCGTATTGCCATTCCTGAGCCAGCTTGCAGCAGGCTGCCAGCTCATCGGGATTGCTGCCGCCCAGTTGCAGGGCCAGGGGATGTTCCTGGGCAAAGAAATCCAGAAAACGGGCCGGGTCGTTGTGCAACAGGGCGCCGGTGGTCACCATCTCCGTATAGAGCAGTGTATGGCGGGTGAGCAGGCGATGGAAATAGCGGCAGTAGCGGTCCGTCCAGTCGAGCATGGGCGCGACGCACAGACGCCGGTCGATTCTGTTCATGAGGCGGGAGCGCCTTCCTCGGAACAGGGGGAGCCGTCTTCGGAAAGGGGAAGGTTTTCGCTGGCGCAGACACCTTCCACTTCCAGGGTGATATGACTGACCCGGGGCAAGCGGGATTTGATGTCCTGTTCGATCTCGTCGATGATGCGTTCCGCGCGGCCGATGATGACTTCCACTGCGGCACGATCCCTGGCGTATCGTAGCAACTGTTTGCGCTGCTCTTCATTATGCGTCAGTTCGTCCAGGATTTGCGCTTCGGTATCGCCGATTTTTTTTCGCAGGCCATTGATCATGGCTTCTTCCTTGAGTTCGATTTCGGCGATCAGCACCGTATGTTGCTCATCGATGATGATGGAGCGCAGATCATGATAACGCTCCAGCTCCGGGTGATTCTCTACCACTTCCTGAAACAGATACTCCGCTTCCATGTCGCGCATGTCCGCGAGAAAACGCATGTTGATGAAGCTCAGGTAAAAAGCAATGCCGCCGAGCATGATGGCGATCAGGGCGGAGAACAGAATATCGTATTCCCCGTAACCGGTTGCCGCGCTGAGAATGATGCCTAGGGCAGCCAGGGTCAGTCCAAGCATCGCGGCAGAGTCTTCCAGAACTATGGCCATGAGGGTGGGGTCGTCCGCCTTGAGCAGATAGGCAATGGGGCTTTTCTCGCCATGGGCGCGCATACGCTTGAGAAACTCCTTCATGGCGACCAGAAAGGAATATCCTTCCAGAAGAAAGCCGATGGCCAGCACCGTGAGATTGATCCACAAGGTATCGATTTCATGGCCGAGGATATTGGCCATCACCGGGCCATGGGTTTCCCCCAGTTTGTGCCAGCTGTGCCAGGCATGAGACAGTCCCAGACCGGCGCCTATGGAAAACAGACCGATGGCGGACCACAGGTTCCACAGGTATTTTTTCTGTCCATGACCGAAGGCGTAGGTGGTGTCTGCGGGTTTTTCACTTTCGCGCAACCCCAGAAACAGGAAACCCTGGTTCAGGGTGTCCATGAGACTGTGTACTGCTTCATTGGCCATGGAGGCCGAACCGCTGAGAAAACTGGCGATGAACTTGATTAGCGTCACCAGGGCATTGGATACGATTGCAGTAATGACTGCTTTCTTAGAACTGTGCGACATTGGCAGGCATTTCCTGTTGTTTCATCTGTTTTCGATCCAGATATACATCCGCCACGGTTTTGATGATGGCGAGCAGGATCAGGCTGGCCATGGGATAGGGGAGGAACAGCAGCAGACCGCCACTCAGAAGCACGACCAGATGCAACACCACGATGCGCTTGTACGGCTGGCCCATGACTTTATCCAGAGGGGTGGTGTTGGCGACGCCGTTGACCAGTTCGGAAAAGAATTGCACGCCATGGCTGACCAGTAATCCCAGCAGCGCCAGTTTCAGTCCTGGTGTGGTGGAAACGAGATCCAGCACCGTGTCTTGGGTCATCTCCTCATGCAGGAACAAAGAGAACACCAAGGTGCCATGGACGAAGGTGAAGATTCCATAATGAACCAGGAAGAAGGCACAGACGAACACCCGGTTGGGCAGCTTGTAGCCTTCATTCGGGGAATTGCCGCGGGCAACGAAGAAACGCGGGATCTGCCACAGGGCAACGACCACGTTTTCCGCCCAGTACAAAAACAGGATCATGGCCGGCTTCCATCCCATGTACAGGGCGATGGCAAGTGAAAGCAGGTTGAAGACGATCAGCGCGGCCAGAGGGAGCTTCATCATGGCTCCAGTGTGAGGATCAGCATTCGGGAGTTGCGCTGCCAGTTGTAGAGGTTTTTCTTCTTGCCCGGCAGGTGGGACACGTCCGCGCTGACAAAACCTCTTTCCCGGAACCAGTGTGCGGTACGGGTGGTAAGTACGAACAGTTCCTTGAGGCCCATGTCTCTGGCCTGTTGCCGAACATGATTCAGCAATTGGTCACCACGTCCGCCCTGCCGGTAGTCGGGATGCACCACCAGACAGGCGAGTTCAGCCATCTTCTCCTTTTCAAAGGGATACAGAGCGGCACAGGCAATGATGGCGCCATCCCTTTCGATTACGCTGAAGCGGCTGATTTCGTTTTCCAGATATTCCCGGGAGCGGCGTACCAGTATCCCGGTTTCTTCCAGAGGTTTGATCAGTTCCAGAATTCCACTTACGTCATCGATACGCGCCTGGCGCAGGGTTTCCCAACGCTCAGCAGTGATCATCGTACCCGCGCCATCCCGGGTGAACAGTTCGGTGAGCAGCACGCCATCCTGCCGATAGGGAAGAATATGCGCCCGGGCCACACCGCCACGGCAGGCCTGGGCGGCATTGCGCAGCACCCGGGCGAGTTGTTCGTCCAGGGTCTTGCGCCGTGTCAGTAGAGCGTCCACTTCACGGGGCAGCATGCTCTCGATGAGCCGCCGACGGCTGTCCGTGAGTTTGTTGTTGGTGAGGAAGATGAGCTTGTCCGCATGCAGTTCCCGGGCAATGGCGGCGGCCACGTCGGCAGCATTGAGGTTGAATACTTCTCCCGTGGGTGAATAACCCAGCGGCGGCACCAGCACCATGGCGCCGGCATCCAGGCGCTGGCGCATGGCGGCGGTGTTGATTTTGCGCACCTCGCCCGTATGCAGGTAATCCACGCCATTGATGATGCCCAGAGGCTTGGCGGTGACGAAATTGCCGGAATCCACCGCAATCTGCGCTCCTGCCATGGGTGAGTTGGCCAGGCCGGTGGAAAGCAGGGCTTCGATCTCGACGCGCACGGTACCCGCCGCTTCCTTTATGCACAACAGGGCATGTTCATCGGTGACGCGCATGCCATTGATTACCTGCATGTCCGCGCCGCGCAACTTGAGCCGTTCTTCGATCTGCGGGCGCGTGCCGTGTACCAGTACCAGGCGCAGGCCCAGGCTGTGCAACAGGGCGATGTCGTGGATGAGTTTGTCGAAATCCGCCTGTTGTACCGCCTCGCCGCCAAAGGCCAGGACCACGGTGCTGCCGCGGTGAGCGTGGATGTAGGGCGATGCCTGGCGAAACCAGTCGACGAAATTGTTGGCGTCCTTGTTCATGAGGGCCATCATATCAGGTCAGGCAAAAACCATGAATCTGCTGTTTGTTGATTGCCCGGCTCAATGACCCTTCGCTTTTTCTATCCAGGCGCGCCAGTTGTCGAACAGTGAGGGACTGCTCGCGGCCATGGCAATGCGTGGGGTCAAGCTGGGGCGGCCTGGCATCTTGCCATGGTAGTCTTGATAAAGACCTCCACAAGCCCCTGCTTCACGCAAAATCAGTTCGCCGGCGGCATAGTCCCACAGTTTCTGCCCGCCATGCAGATAGACCTGCACCCTGCCCGCGGCCAGCCAGCACCAGTCCAGGGCCACGGAACCGAAGCTGCGTTGGGAACGGTAGGGAGGGTGGCGTGACAGAGCCAATGCCAGCTTTTCCGGCAGGCGCTTGAAATCCACCATGGCCATGGATTCGCCCAATGCACAGGGCCCGGCGGGGGTTCGCAGGGGTTGTCCATTCAGCCAGGCGCCCTGGCCACGCAGGGCGCTGAAGGATTCATTGCGCATTGGGTCGAGCACCACGCCGGCCTGCACGCCCCGCTCATCCAGCAGCGCCAGGGAAATCCCGAAAAACGGTATGCCGGCAGCAAAGTTGGCGGTGCCGTCCAGAGGGTCCAACACCCAAAGGCCGTATTGCCTGTCTTGCAGCAGTTTGGTATGCGTTGCCGTATCCATTTCCTCTCCGAGCAGAGGGGTGTCCGGCCAAAGAGCGTTCAGAGTCGTCTGGATGCGCGTCTGTATCTGCAAATCCACCTCGGTGATCAAGCTGCCATCTGCCTTGAGTTTTGCCTCCACATGCAGGAAACGGGGTATCAATTCAGCGACGGCTGCATCGCGCACCAGTCGTTCCATGGTTTCCAGGTCCTGTTTTTCCAGTTGCATGTCCTTTGTCCTTTTTGTCTTTATCGGAATCGGAAGGTAAATGCTCAGCTGAGACAAAATTGCTGAACGAGTTGCTTGATAATATCGATGCCGGGATTGATCTGATCCATGGCCATGAATTCATCCGGCTGATGGGCCTGGTCGATGCTGCCTGGCCCCATGATGAGGGTATCCATGCCCAGTTGTTGCAGGAACGGGCCTTCGGTACCGAAGGCTACCGCTTCGGCGCTGTGACCGGTAAGTTCTTCCGCTGCCTGGACGATGGCCGCTGAGACCGCAGTCTCGAAAGCAGGCACGCCGCCGAACAGGGACTGGCGTTCCAGCTTCAATCCCGTCGATTGCAATTGCTGCGCCAGGCGTTGATCCAGCTCCTCGCGCAAGCTGTCCAGATCCATGCCCGGCAGGGGGCGGATGTCGATATGCAGTTCACACTGGCCGCAGATGCGGTTGGGATTGTCGCCGCCATGGATATGTCCCAGGTTTACCGTGGGTGTCGCCACTTCGAACAGGGGGTTGTGGTAACGTTGTTCCAGTTCTTGCCTCCAGCGGATGATTTCGGACAGCACCAGACTCATGCCTTCCAGGGCATTGTTGCCCAGTGCCGGGTTGCTGGAATGGCCAGAGCGCCCGGTCAGCCGAATGCATTCCATGGCGATGCCCTTGTGCAGGCGAACCGGTCTGAGGCCGGTGGGTTCCCCGATGAGCGCGTATTTTCCCAGGGAACGCCCGCTTTCGGCCAGGGCCCGGGCGCCGCTCATGGAGCTTTCCTCGTCCGCCGTGGCAAGGATGACCAGGGGATGTTTGAGACGGGTCAGGTCCAGATCGCGCAAGGCTTCCAGTACCAGGGCAAAAAATCCTTTCATGTCTGCGCTGCCCAGACCATGGAGACGGCCATCCTTTTCCGTGAGAACAAAGGGATCACTGTGCCAGCGGCTCTCATCGAAAGGAACGGTGTCTGTATGGCCGGCAAGCACCAGGCCATCCGAACCGTTGCCGGCGCTGGCCACCAGATTGAATTTTCCCGGATGACCGGGCACCGCCAGTTTCTGCACCTGAAAGCCCATGCCGTTCAGCCAATCGGCGAGCAGGTCGATTACACCTGCGTTGGACTGATCCCAGGTGGCGCTGACGCTGCTCACCGAGGGTTCGGCGATCAGGTGTTGCATCATATGCAATAATGGCGGCGGTTCGAAATATCTCACAAGGGCAGAATGATTCATTGTGATTGGAAAGACCCCCTAGCTTATGCTTTCTGCGAACAACTGACCAGCGCGCAATGGGCCTGGGAATTTCTGCGCCGCAACCCGGATTACCAGCAGGAATGGCAGCGGTTCTGGCAGACCTGGCAAACGTTGGAAGCCGATTATGGCAAACCGCCCAACCGGGATTTCTGTGCCTGGAAGAACGATCCGCGCTCCTGGGTGCCCGCCAGTGAATGCGCGGATGGGGAATGTCGTGTCGATGCAGACAAGGTGCTCATCGAATGCGCGCTCGGGGCGCGCTGGGGTTTCCACAAGTTTCCACCTGATCCACGGGATGATGACCCGGTGGGAGAGGGCCGCCTGAGCTGGCGGCCGCAATCGGAAGAAGCTTTGCCGGAACTTTCGGAAGTGGCTGCGACACTGATGCCGGAACAAATGGCGTTGGTATTCGACCTCTCCCTGCCGTTACGTCCGCAACTGGATCAGGCTCGTCATCAGTTGCAGCTCGAAGCCAGCCGGCGGCGGCGCGAACAGCAGTTGCAGCCAAAGCGTGTAAGCCTGCTGAAAGACCACTGGGTGACGTTGTTGCGTATTCTGGATGCCAGTGCGGCGGGCGAGGAAGTACAGGCCCGCCAGCAGTTTGGCGACCATGCCGTCAGCGAGGCGAGAAAGATGATGGCCAAGGGCTATCTGCAGCTGTTGCGCATTCCCTGAAAGCCGACCGGGTGCCGGGAACTCTTTTCTTGTTTTTTCGGCTTTGTCTGCTAACCCGAATATTGCACAAGAACGCGCAAAATGTGGGTTTTTTACCATGAATTACAGCATGTTGCGTGACGATTATGCTGGATACAGTTTGTACCTGTCATGCTATCCGGTTTTTCCCGGGATCTTTTCACCCAGCTTGCCCGAA
>JALSQZ010000178.1 GCA_026985055.1 Sedimenticola sp.
CGTCCACGTGGAAGGGCCCTACTTCAGCCCGGCCCAGGCCGGGGCCCAGGATCCGGCCCACCTGCGCACGCCCGACGACGGCAGCGTGGAGCAGCTCCTGGCCTTCCACGACGCGATCCGCATCCTCACCTTCGCCCCGGAGCTGCCCGGCGCCCTGGCCCTGACCCGCCGCCTGCTGGAGCTGGGCATCGTCCCCGGGGCGGGGCACAGCAACGCCACCGAGGAGGAGGCCCTGCCCGCCATCGACGCCGGCCTGCGCCACATGATCCACATCTGGAGCGGCCAGTCCACCACCGTGCGGAAGGGCCCCTGGCGCAAACCCGGTCTCCTGGAGCTCTCCCTGACCGACGAGCGGCTCACCGTGGAGATGATCGGGGACAACCGGCACCTGCCCCGCACCCTCATGCGCCTGGCGGTCAAGTGCATTGGCCCCGAGCGCCTCTGCCTCGTCTCCGACGCCACCAGCGGGGCCGGCCTGCCCGAGGGGGCCCGCTTCCGCATGGGCGAAATGGAGTACCAGGTCCACGACGGGGTGGGGATGATGCTGGACCGCTCCGCCTTCGCCGGCAGCACCACCCTGCTCAGCCAGATGATCCCGGTGATGACCCAGGTGGTGGGGGTCCCTCTGCACCAGGCCGTGGGCATGGCCAGCCTGAACCCGGCTCGGGTCATGGGCCTGGAGGACCGGAAGGGCAGTCTGGAGCCGGGCAAGGACGCGGACGTGGTGGTCTTCGAGGAGAATTTCGAGGCGTGGAAGGTCTGGGTGCGAGGGAGGGAAGTAGTGAGTAAGGAGTGAGGATGGGGCTCCCTGTTCACTCTTTACTCATTGTCCAGATCGCCACCAACCAACAAGATGCAAGACCAAGGGACAAGACCAAGGAGCAAGACGATGCCCTTTCCAATCGAACCACCCCAGCCCCTCCGCACCCTGCAGGTGGACAAGCTGCCGGTGGCCGTCTACGCCAGCAACCCGGAGATGGGCCAGGCCGCGGCCTGGGACGCCCGGGCCATCATCCAGGAGGCCATCCAGGAGCGGGGACAGGCCAACATCATCCTGGCCACGGGCAACTCCCAGCTCACCTTTCTCCACGCCCTGCGGGATCTGGAGGGCATCGACTGGCCCCGGGTCACCGTCTTCCACATGGACGAGTACCTGGGCATCGACCCGGAGCACCCGGCCAGCTTCCCCCGCTTCCTGCGGGAGCACATCCTGGACGCGGTGCAGCCCGGGGCCTTCCACCCGGTCCCCAGCCAGCCCGCGGACCCGGAGGCCGCCTGCCGGGAGTACGAGGCCCTGCTCCGAGCCCACCCCGCGGACATGGTGGCCATGGGCTTCGGGGAGAACGGCCACATCGCCTTCAACGACCCGCCCTACGCCAGGTTCGACGACCCGGTCTGGGTCAAGGTGGTGGCCCTGGCCGAGGCCAGCCGCCGCCAGCAGGTGGGGGAGGGCCACTTCGCCAGCCTGGACCAGGTGCCCACCCACGCCATCACCTTGACCATCCCCGCGCTGCTGGCGCCCCGGCGCATCCTCTGCATCGTGCCCGAGGCCCGCAAGGTCCAGGCGGTCCGGGCCTGCCTCTTCGAGCCAGTGAGCGAGGAGCGGCCCGGCTCCATCCTGCGCACGGTGGACCATGCCCGGCTCTACCTGGACGTGGACTCCGCGGCGTTGATCGGGTAGTTGGGTGACTGGATCATTGGTTGATTCGTTGATCGGGGGAACAGACGCGATCCGAGATCGAAGATTGGGCGCCCGGAGATTGGGGGTGTCTCCCCATCTCCTCGTCTCCATGCCTGAAAGGAACCGCCATGCCCGCCCTGCACCTGCCCCATGACCGCTACCTCCATCCGGATCCGGTGCGCAAACCCATCGCCCTGGCCCTCTACGAGCAGGTGGCGGATCTCCCCCTGATCTGCCCCCACGGCCACGTGGATCCCCAGGTCTTCGCGGACCCGGACTACTCCTTCGGCAGCCCGGTGGACCTGTTCATCATCCCGGACCACTACATCTTCCGCATGCTCTACTCCCAGGGCATCCCCCTGGAGTCCCTGGGCATCCCCCGCCGGGATGGGGAGCCGGTGGAGCAGGATCATCGGCGCATCTGGCAGATCTTCGCCGAGCACTACCACCTCTTCCGGGGCACGCCCACGGGCATGTGGCTCAACCACGAGCTCTACGACCTCTTCGGCGTGCGCCAGCGGCTGGATGGCCAGACGGCCCAGGCCATCTACGATCAGATCCAGGAGAAGCTGGCCACCCCGGAGTTCCGCCCCCGCCAGCTCTACCGCCGCTTCAACATCCAGGTCCTCTGCACCACGGACCCGGCCACCTCCACCCTGGAACAGCACCAGGCCATCCGGGCATCCGGCTGGGAGGGGCAGATCCGCCCCACCTTTCGGCCGGACGGGGTGGTGAACCTGGAGACGCCGGACTGGCGGGAGCAGATCCAGGAGCTGAGCCGGGTCTCGGGCGTGGATGTCCACGACTACGCCAGCTTCATCCAGGCCCTGGAGGAGCGCCGGGCTTTCTTCAAGGACATGGGCGCCACGGCCACGGACCACGCGGCCCGCACCCCCTACACGGAGGAGCTCTCCCCCCAGGAGGCGGAGGCCATCTTCCAGCGGGCCCTGCGGGGGGAAGCCAGCGACCAGGACGCGGTCCGCTTCACCGGCCACATGCTCATGGAGATGGCCCGCATGAGCATCGAGGACGGGCTGGTCATGCAGCTCCACCCCGGCGCCTTCCGGGACCACAACCCCCTCATCTACGAGCGCTTTGGCCCCAACATGGGGGGCGACATCCCGGTGGCCACCGAGTACACCCGCAACCTGCGCCCCCTGCTCAGCCGCTACGGCAACGACCCTCGTCTGACCCTGATCCTCTTCACCCTGGACGAGTCCACCTACTCCCGGGAGCTGGCGCCCCTGGCCGGTCACTACCCCGCGCTCAAGCTGGGGCCGCCCTGGTGGTTCCACGACAGCTGGAACGGCATGACCCGTTTCCGGCAGCGGGTCATGGAGACGGCGGGGCTGCACAACACCGTGGGCTTCAACGACGACACCCGAGCCTTCCCCTCCATCCCCGCCCGGCACGACCTGGCCCGGCGGGCCGACGCCAACTGGCTGGCCGACCTGGTGGCCCGTCACGTGGTGGCGATGGACGAAGCCCAGGAGATGATGGAACTCCTGGCCTACGGCCTGGCCAAGCAGGGGTACAAGCTGGGGTGAGGGGGATGGGGGCTCCGAGCTCCGGGATCACCGAAACCCGAAGCGCCAGATCAGGTCCACCAGGGTGTGGACCAGGGCCGCGGCCAGAGTTTCGCAATCGCGTTCGCTTTCCCACAGCAGGCCGCCGATGTCGAAGATGCGGACGAAGGGGTCGCTATATTCATTCCAACCCAGCTCAATCCAGCCCGCGTCGCTGAGAATCCATTCCACTAGGGTGGGATATTGTCGATCGAGCATGGCAAGATGTCTCTCTACATACGCAACTGCTTTATCCACGGCCTGAAAGCTTTCTCAAAGCGAATCATGGCATCGATCATCTTGTCCTGCAATTCGGGCCAGCGATCCTCATCTTTGAGGCCAGCGCCCTCGATGTGATAAGCAATGCGACAGGCCCGGCGGCCTTCAAGAGCTTGCCAATCCAGAGATTCCTCGAAAGTTTGTTCGATTTCGCTCTTATGGCCCAAAAGTTCCTCGAATATCCGCTGGTTTTCTTCAGCATCACCGGTGTCGATATACAGTTCAATACGCGCCCTGTCCATCAAGATGATGTAGGTGTAAGCTAGTCCAGTTCGCCCGGCTCCTGTACTCAACCAATGATCCTTGTTCGGAGAAATGCCAGAATGAAGTCGTGTCCGACCTTGTAATCTGTTGAGTAGCGCTTCCCAGAATCTGAGACGGAGCACATATCGCTCGGCAAGTTCTTTCTTTTGTCTGCCGATCTGTTGCGCCTCGCTGCTTGGGCCCGCTACGAGGGTAAAAAGAGGCGCTGGTGGTGAGCTTGCAATGCGAAAGGCCTCAACCCGAACGAGATAGAAACCAGTGTCCGCGGGGAGGGTCTCGTTTAGCCACTGAACAGCCTTTTCATGTTCTGGACGGGGCTGACTGGTGATCCAGATGGCGATCTTGGCGTCCAGATTGGCCATGTAGGTGAGGAGCTTGCCCAAATGATCATGGTCGGTGCGCTCCAGTTGATTTTCGATGACCACAAGCGCTCCCTCACCAGTCTCGGCCAGAATGTCCACCGAGAAATCGCCAGCAGATTTTTCCCGCTCGACGAAAGTGAGATCGAAGCCAACTTTGTTGCTGAGGAAATCCAGGTTTCCCGCCAGCCAGGCGGTGAAATCAAGGGCTTCGTGACGCCACAGTTCGCGAAGGGGAACGGGTTCCAGTTTGGCGATGGGCATAAAAACCTCACAGAATTTCAAATAGCGGTTATATCGATTGGGCCAGCTGATTGACTCGTTCAAAAGACTTGTTGCATAGTAGGGTTGAGATATAGGATACTAGAGCCTCAACTACCAGATTCTTCACAAGAAGGGAGGGCCGATGCTTCGTTACGACCGCATTCGCCGTCGCTCTCCGTGGGTCAAAAGCCTGACCGGGCTGAGTCGAGAGGAATTCGAGGAGCTGTACGCTCGGTTCGAACCAGCCTGGGACGAAGCGGAACGGCGACGGTTGAGCTGACCGAACCGGCAACGGGCCATCGGGGCTGGGAAGAGCTACAAGCAAGATCGGGCCACGCTCTTACGGATGACCCTCATGTGGCTGCGGCTCTACCTGACCACCGAGGCGCTGGGCGCCCTGTTCGATGTGGACAAGTCCACCGTGAGCCGCAACGGTCGGCGGGTGCTGGCCGTGTTGCATCAGATAAGCCAGGAGGAGCTGGTGTGGCCGGATCCACCCCGCCGGGGCCAAGGCAAAGATCTGGCCCAGGCCTTGGAGGCCCATCCGGACCTGTTTGCCATCCTGGATGCCACGGAACAGCCGGTGCAACGCCCCCAAGAGCCAGAACGGCAGCGACGCTTCTATTCCGGCAAGAAGAAACGCCATACCATCAAGACAGGGTTGATCGTAAACGAAGTGGGGGTAATCCGAGGCGTGACCGCCCCCACCCCTGGCTCCGTCCATGACATCCGGCACTTCCGAGAATCGGGCCTCCTACGCCACATTCCTCGAGAGACCTGCGTGGTTGGGGATAGCGCCTTCACTGGCTTACAGCAAGACCTGCCTTGGCATAACCTGGCCATTGCCCACAAGGCCCGGCGCAACCATCCTTTGACCTTGGGCCAGAAGGTCATGAACCAGGAACTTGCCCAGCTTCGCATCCTGGTGGAGCATGTCTTTGCCGCCATGAAGCATTTCCGCATCCTGGCGGAACGGTTCCGCCACACTCTCGAGCTCCACCATCAAGCCTTCCTCTGCATCGCCGCCCTGGTCAACCGACGCACCCGACAGCGGTTGGCGGTGCAAAAGGCCTGAACCCTCTGTTTTTGGAGGCATTCCTTGTTCCATGGCGGGTTTGTCACCCTCAACCACTACTGTGCAACATGCCTATTATGTTATAATGTTTACAATGTAGACAATTTTCTTTTGATTCAATCAATTCAATGAGAAGCAGCCATGATTCTGTACGTGAAAGGCAACTTGTTCCATTCTCCGGCTCAGGTGTTAGTCAACACCGTTAATACGGTGGGTGTGATGGGTAAGGGCGTGGCGCTGGAATTCAAACGCCTGTTCCCGGAAATGTACCAGCAATACCGAGATTTGTGCGAGCGTGGTCAGTTTCAAGTGGGACAACTGTGGCTATATCGAAGCCCACAAAAATGGGTGTTGAATTTCCCCACAAAACGGCATTGGCGCGCACCTTCGCGGATGGAGTACATCGAAGCCGGGCTACAAAAATTCGTACAAGTTTATAGTGAGTGGGGGATCCACAGCATCGCTTTTCCACCGTTAGGTTGCGGCAATGGACAACTGGATTTTGAGAATCAGGTGCGTCCCTTGATGGAGAAATATCTGAAATCGCTACCGATTGATGTCTTCATCTATCCAGAAAAAGAGAGTGCTTTTATAGAGCATCTGGACATTCAATCGATGAAAAAATGGCTACGTTCCGACCCGACCAGTTTGCCTTTTTCTGAAGTATGGGAGGATTTGATAGAGATTCTGGCACATAAGCAAGATTTTGAGACCATTGTTCAAAAAAGTCCATTCCACGTACAGGTGATGCAAGAACCACCGGCTTTGCGGGTGATAGCTTCTGGGGGACAGTCTTACATCATCCACTATGAAACCCTGTTAGCTTTCTGGCAGCAATTGCGCACGCATGGTTTCTCGATGCGACACATTGCCCCCGGCCTGAATCGTGAGCTTTCCTACGTGATTCCTATTTTTGCCGAGTTGTCGTACGTAATGCCTGTCCATGTTGCGGAGGGGTATAAAGCGCTGAACACGACTACCATCACTGGTTTGCAGATTTTGCCGTCCGAGTTCAAACGTCAGACTTCCGCACCGTTTCGGCAACTAACGTTGTTTCCTATCGAATAATCCTATGCCGCCAGCACAGAGTAAACAGAGTGAACAAGCGTTTCGGGATTTCTTGCATAAACTGGCTGCGCAAGATTGGGTGCGGCGCACCGAACGTCGCTGGTGGCCAAATTTCGTCTTCCATTACACAGATATTCGCAATGCAGTTCAAATCCTGCAAGATGGAAAGCTGTACAGCCGCTTGCAAGCTGAACGCTTGGGGAAATTGGTTATCAGCAGCGGAAGCCCTGATATCCTGAGCGGAACCAGTTTAGCTATCCAAGATTGCGTTCGATTCTACTTCCGACCTAAAACACCTACCCAATTTCATGCCGAAGGGGTGCATTCTACTCAATCCTTGGGCAAGTCCCGCTTCCCAAATGCCCATTGCCCAACACCTGTATTCTTTTTATTCGATGCTCCCACCATCTTCAGCCGTCCCAATGTTCGTTTCTCAGACCGAGGATTAGGCGGGAAAGGTTATCGTTTAGGCGCAACAGTAGCTGAGTTGAAAACATTGCCTTGGAAGAAAATATATCATCAAGGACGGATTGATCGGAGTGACCCGGAAAGGGCACATGAAATTGTTGCGTGCCGCAATGCTGAAGTGATCATACCTCAAGAACTGGATCTGCAAGCCCTGAGGTTTATTTACTGTCGTTCTGAGGCGGAGAAGGACACACTTTTACATCTGCTTTCACCAAAACTGCGCCAACAATTTCAATCGAAAGTTTTAGCATCCAACCGAAGCGAACTGTTCTTCCGCCGCCGAACTTTTGTCGAAAGCGCAACGTTGCTTAACGATCGCGTTCATTTGCGTTTTTCACCGGACACGGAATGTCCCGGTCCATTCCACTTACAGATTAAGATTACTTCACATCAAACTTTCCTGCAGAGCGATAAACAACATTTCATCCTGGGACCATCTTATGAGTACGTCATCACATTCCCACGATCTTTTCTCCACTATACAATCCAAATGACTTTGGATGACCATTTGGTTTATGCTAATACATTTGGGGATATAAGCCTGCCTTTCTAGAGGCTGTTATGCACTTTGAGAGCTGGGCCGAGCCAATGTGAAGAGGCGTTTCTAGTAACCTGACACAAATTCAGGTGAAGTAAGGGATGGTTGGTAGAGAAGGCGACTGACCATTGATGAAGCACCTTTCCAACATGTCATAGCCGATGCGGAAGATGCTCAGGTCCCGTCGATT
>JALSQZ010000179.1 GCA_026985055.1 Sedimenticola sp.
TTAACCCGAATATTGCACCAGAACGCGCAAAATGTGGGTTTTTTACCATGAATTACAGCATGTTGCGTGACGAGTATGCTGGATACAGTTTGTACCTGTCATGCTATCCGGTTTTTCCCGGGATCTTTTCACCCAGCTTGCCCGAACGCCCTGCAAGTCGATGAATGACATCGGCTTTTGTCCGTTCGAACAATCTGGGCAAAAATCTCTCCGGGAAAATTCCGGATTCCGGTGCAATATTCGGGTTAAACACTTCTTGGGGGATGAAATGACAAGTCGTGTGGACTTTCCGCAGACGGTGCTATAATCTTGCGCCTTCGCGGGCCCAGGTCGAGAAAGCGTGGGCAGATCTGCATTCAACAAGAGTAACAAGTGGTTTTATGGCAAAAGAAGATGTAATCGAAATGGAAGGTACGGTCAAAGAGACCCTGCCCAACACCATGTTTCGCGTGGAACTGGAAAACGGCCACGTGATCACGGCGCATATTTCAGGCAAGATGCGCAAACACTATATCCGCATCCTGACCGGTGACAAGGTGAAAGTGGAAATGACGCCCTACGATCTGAGCAAGGGGCGCATCGTCTACCGCGAACGCTGATCGCCGCAGCTGGAGAAGCCCTCAGGCTTCTTCCTTCTGGTTTTCAAATTCGAACACCAGTTCTTCGTCCTTGAGACGCACTCTCACATGCCCTCCCCGGTTCAGACTGCCGAACAGCAGTTCCTCGGCCAGGGGTTTCTTGATCTTCTCCTGAATCAGGCGCGCCATGGGGCGAGCCCCCATCTTGGGATCATATCCCTGCTCCGCCAGCCAGTGGCGGGCGTCTTCATCCACCGTCATGCTCACATTCTTCTCTGATAACAGACTTTCCAGCTCGAACAGGAATTTGTTAACCACCTTGTTCACGTGCTCAAGGGAAAGCGAACGGAACTGGATGACCGAATCCAGACGATTGCGGAATTCCGGGCTAAACAGCTTGTTGATGGCTTCCATGCCGTCCGTGCTGTGATCCTGGGAAGTAAACCCAATGGAACGGCGGCTCATTTCCATGGCGCCGGCATTGGTGGTCATGATGATGATCACGTTGCGGAAATCCGCCTTGCGTCCGTTGTTGTCCGTAAGGGTCCCGTGATCCATGACCTGAAGCAGGAGATTGAATACGTCAGGATGGGCCTTTTCGATTTCGTCCAGCAACAGCACCGAATGAGGATGCTTGGTAATCTGCTCCGTGAGCAACCCCCCCTGGTCGAAGCCCACATAACCCGGCGGCGCGCCAATGAGACGTGACACCGCATGCCGCTCCATGTATTCCGACATGTCGAAACGAATCAGCTCCACACCAAGAACCCGCGCCAGCTGACGGGTGACTTCGGTCTTGCCCACCCCGGTAGGCCCGGCAAAGAGGAAGGATCCCACCGGTTTGCGCTCGTCCGTCAGGCCCGAACGATTCATGCGGATGGCGGACGACAGGGCGTCGATGGCTTCATCCTGCCCATACACCACCATTTGCAGATCCCGGGTGAGATTCCGCAGCGCCTCCGTGTCGGAAGTGGAAATCTTGCGCTCGGGAATACGCGCAATACGCGCCACCACGGCTTCCACCTCATCCACGCCGATAGCCGATTTTCTCTTTTCTTCCACCACCAGACGGGTGGCCGCGCCGGCTTCATCGATGACATCGATGGCCTTGTCCGGCATATGCCGGTCATTGATGTACTTGTCCGCCAGTTCCGCCGCAGCCTGAAGGGCAGCATCGCTGTAGGTGACATCATGATGTTCCTCGAAACGACTGCGCAGCCCCTTGAGAATTTCCACGGTCTCGGAGATTTCCGGTTCCAGGACATCGATCTTCTGGAAGCGCCGACTCAGGGCATGATCCTTTTCAAAGATGCCACGAAACTCCTGATAGGTGGTGGAGCCAATACAGCGCAGTTCTCCGGAAGCGAGCATGGGCTTGATCAGATTGGAAGCATCCATGGTTCCGCCAGAAGCCGCACCAGCGCCAATGATGGTATGAATTTCATCAATAAAAAGAATGCTTTCCGGAATTTTCTTCAACTCTTTAAGAACTGCCTTCAAGCGCTTTTCAAACTCTCCCCGGTACTTGGTTCCGGCCACCAGACCACCCAGATCCAGGGAAAATATGGTGGCGTTCTGCAACACCTCGGGGATTTCCTTGTCCACGATCTTCTTTGCCAGACCCTCGGCAATGGCGGTCTTGCCCACTCCGGCCTCACCCACCAGCAAGGGATTGTTTTTGCGTCGGCGGCACAGAATCTGTACGCAGCGTTGTACTTCATGCTCGCGCCCGATGAGAGGATCCACCTTGCCATCCCGGGCAAGATCATTGAGATTAACGGTCCAGGACTCCAGAGCCGAAGGTTTGGCTTCCCCCTGAGCCGGAGCTTCCAGCGGCTCTTCCGCATCCGCCCCGCCATTTTGTTCCTCACTGGCGTTTTTGGTCACGCCATGAGACAGATAATTGACCACATCCAGACGGGTCACTCCCTGCTGATTGAGGAAATACACAGCCTGGGAGTCCTTTTCACTGAAAATGGCCACCAGAACATTGGCGCCGGTTACTTCCTTCTTTCCCGAAGCCTGTACATGGAACACGGCCCGTTGCAGCACGCGCTGGAACCCTACCGTGGGCTGCGCCTCCTGTGCTTCGCCTTCAGGCAGCACCGGACAGTTGTCCTCGATGAAGCGACGGACGTTTTCCGCCAGAACATCCAGATCCGCGCCACAGGCTCGCAGCACATCCACTGCGGACGGATTTCCAAGCAAGGCCAGCAACAGGTGTTCAATGGTGATGAACTCCTGATGTTTCTGCGTTGCCCTGACAAACGCCTGGTTCAATACATATTCCAGTTCTTGGCTCAACATGGGTTCCGGTTCTCGACAAGAGTCATGCTTTCTCCATGGTACACAACAAGGGATGCTGCTTTTCCCGGGCATACTCGGTAACCTGGGCCACCTTGGTTTCGGCAATTTCCCGGGTAAAAATACCACATACGCCCATTCCCCGCGTATGCACATGCAACATGACCTGTGTGGCCTTCTCTTCACTCATATGAAAGTAAGTAGTAAGAATTTCAACCACAAAGTCCATGGGTGTGTAGTCGTCATTGAGAAGCAGCACCTTGTACAAGGGCGGCTTCTTCAACTTTGGACGGCTTTCCTCGGTAGCAAGTTCCCCGTCGTCGTGATTTATGTGTTCTTCACTCATGATATTGTTTTTTTGAATCTTGATTTACGTTTAAGGGACCTCTGATTAAATCTGAGCGATAGCAGATTGTGATTCAAATTGTTCCGATACAAGGCGCAAATCGCGCGTAATGCCCCAGGGCACTCTCTCTTGCGCAAGCGCAATTCACCTTGTAGCCCGCTATTGCGAAGATTTGCAACGCAGTAGCGGGGCATTTTGGACGCAAGATGCGAGTTCATGATTTAATCAGAGGTTCCTAACCATCGACCCACAAGCGGGCGTTTCGGAACAGCCGCATCCAGGGACCGTCTTCACTCCAGTCATCCGGATACCAGGAATTCTGCACCGCGCGGATCACCCGTTCCGGGTGCGGCATCATGATGGTAGCCCGGCCATCATCGGACGTTAGACCGGTAACACCGCCAGGAGATCCATTGGGATTCGCCGGATAGCGCTCGGCAACCTCCCCTCTGTTGTCCACAAAACGCAGGCTCACCCCCTTGTCAGACCGGGCATCGCCGCGATACTCCGCCCGGCCTTCGCCATGCGCCACGGCGATGGGCATGCGGGAACCCTGCATGCCCTGTAACAGCACCGAAGGTGAATCCTGCACTTCCACCATGGCGACCCGGGCTTCGAACTGTTCCGAGCGGTTGCGCACGAAATGCGGCCAATGACTGGCGCCGGGAATCAGCTCCTTCAGATTGGAGAGCATCTGGCAGCCATTGCATACGCCCAGGCTGAAGGTTTCTTCCCGTTCGAAAAACGCCTGAAACTCATCACGGGCACGGCTGTTGAAAAGTATGGACTTGGCCCAGCCTTCTCCGGCGCCCAGAACATCACCGTAACTGAAGCCGCCACAGGCGACCAGGCCGCGGAATCCTGTCAGGCTGATTCTTCCGGCAAGCAGATCCGACATATGCACATCCACACATTCGAAGCCAGCCTTGTGGAAAGCATAGGCCATTTCCTGCTGGCCATTTACCCCCTGCTCGCGCAGGATTGCCATCCTGGGCCTGCTGATCTCAAGATAAGGCGCGGCGATATCCTCATCCGGATCAAAACTCAGACTTGCATGCAGACCAGGGTCCCGATCATCGGCCAGAGCCTCGAATTCTTCTGCCGCGCATTCCGGGTTGTCCCGCAGGGATTGCATGCGCAACGTGGTTTCAGACCAGATTTGCTGCAGATCCGCCCGGCTGCGCTGGAGCAGCATTTCCTCTCCGTTGCGAATGAGTATGCGCTGATCTTCGCGTACGCTGCCCAGCACATGGCTGTGATGCCCCAGGCCGGCATCTTCCAGCACCTTGAATACATCATCACAATCGCAATGGGACACCTGCAGCACCAGACCCAGTTCCTCGCTGAACAGCACCGGCAGGGCATCCTCTCCCAGTTCTCCGATATTCACATCCAGACCACAACGTCCGGCGAAGGCCATCTCAAGAAGCGTGACGATCAGACCACCATCCGATCGATCATGCGCCGCCAGGATCAGGCCATCCGCATTGAGCTCCTGAACTGCTTCGAAGCAGCGCTTGAGCATGTCCGGGTCATCCAAATCCGCTCCCACATGCCCCAGCTGAGAATAGACCTGCGCCAGCGCCGAAGCTCCCAGGCGATTCGCTCCCTTGCCCAGATCAATGAGAATCAGGTCGGTATCACCCTTGTCCGTACGCAACTGGGGAGTAAGCGTCCGACTGACATCGGTAACCGGCGCAAAGGCGCTGATGATCAGCGACAGGGGGGCAGCCATTTCGCGCTGTTCGCCATCCTGCTGCCAGACCGTTTTCATGGACATGGAATCCTTGCCCACGGGAATCGCGATTCCCAGCCGCGGACAAAGCTCCATGCCCACGGCGCGCACGGTGTCGAACAAACGTGCGTCTTCATCCTTGTAACCGGCGGCCGCCATCCAGTTGGCGGACAGTTTTATGTCGCCAATCCGGGCAATGGGCGCCGCCATGATGTTGGTAATGGCTTCACCGATGGCCATACGCCCGGAAGCAGGCGCATCCAGCAAAGCCAGGGGAGTGCGCTCGCCAATGGCCATGGCCTCCCCCGCATCTCCCTCATAGTCGGCAAGGGTCACGGCCACATCCGCCACCGGCACTTGCCAGGGCCCTACCATCTGATCCCGCGCCACCATGCCGGTGATGCTGCGATCACCAATGGTAATGAGAAAAGTCTTGCTCGCCACCGTGGGCAAACGCAACACCCGCTCCAGGGCGGCATCGACCTCAATCCCGTCCAGCTTCAATTCCGGGCGGGCAAAGCTCTTGTGCCGGGTCTCGCGCACCATTTTGGGTGGTTTGCCGAACAACAGCGGCATGGGCATGTCGATGGGATTGTTCTCGAAATGCGCGTCTCCCAGGAGCAAATGCTCCTCGTCCACGGCTTCCCCGACAATGGCATAGGGGCAGCGTTCCCGCTCACAGATAGCCTCGAATTCTTCCAGGCGGCTGGCATCTATGGCGAGTACATAACGTTCCTGGGATTCATTGCACCAGATTTCCATGGGCGACATGCCTGGATCATCACAGGGTATGGTGCGCAATTCGAAGCGCCCGCCCCGTCCCGCATCATGCACCAGCTCCGGCAGGGCGTTGGATAATCCTCCCGCCCCCACATCATGAATGAACAGGATGGGGCTGTTTTCACCTCGGGCGCAGCAATGATCGATCACTTCCTGGCAACGCCGCTCCATCTCCGGGTTGGCGCGTTGTACCGAAGCAAAATCCAGATCTTCCGCGGAAGCTCCCGATGCCATGGAAGAGGCGGCGCCACCTCCCAGGCCGATGAGCATGGCCGGGCCACCCAGAACCACCAGTGGAGAACCCGCGGGAAAACTGTCTTTGCGCACATGTTCCTCGCGGATATTGCCCAGCCCCCCGGCCAGCATGATGGGCTTGTGATAACCACGCAGCTCCTGCCCATCCGGCCCGGTCACCCGGGCTTCATAAGAGCGAAAATATCCACACAGATTCGGCCGCCCAAATTCGTTGTTGAAAGCCGCCGCGCCAATGGGCCCCTCCAGCATGATCTCCAGGGCGGAGACGATACGCCCAGGCTTGCCATGATCCTGTTCCCAGGGCTGTTCCGCTCCGGGAATGCGCAGATTGGAGACGGAAAACCCGCACAACCCCGCCTTGGGCTTGGAGCCGCGCCCGGTTGCGCCTTCATCCCGGATCTCCCCGCCGGAACCGGTGGCCGCGCCCGGATCGGGAGAAATTGCCGTGGGATGGTTGTGCGTCTCTACTTTCATCAGGATATGCACGGGTTCACAGCGAGTCTCGTAGATACCGGAATCGCCTGCCGGGAAAAAACGGTAACCTTCGGTGCCGCGCATCACCGCCGCATTGTCCTTGTAGGCGGACAGAACCCCCTCGGGCGACTGATCCGTGGTGTTGCGTATCATCTGGAACAGGGTCTTGTCCTGAGCCTTGCCGTCGATGATCCAGTCGGCATTGAATATCTTGTGCCGGCAGTGCTCCGAATTGGCCTGGGCAAACATCATCAGTTCCACGTCCGTGGGGTTGCGCTCCAGAACGGTGAAACTGTCCAGCAGATAGTCGATCTCGTCATCGGACAAGGCAAGCCCGAGGTCGGCATTGGCATTTACCAGGGCATCCCGCCCGCCATTGAGTATATCCACCATGCTCATGGGACGCGGATCCGCATGCAGGAAAAGCGCTTCCGCATCGTCCAGCGCATAAAACACGGTTTCAGTCATGCGATCATGCAGCAGCGCGGCCGCGCGACCAATTTCCTGATCATTCAGATCGGCTTCCAGATAATAAACGACACCCCGCTCGATACGTTCGATATTCTGCAAACCACAGTTGTGGGCAATATCCGTGGCCTTGGACGACCAGGGCGAAATGGTGCCGGGCCGGGGCGTGACGAGCAACAACCGTCCCTGAGGTTCATGGCTGGCCAAAGCCGGGCCATAGCGCAGGATGCGATCCAGAACTTGTTGTTCTTCATCAGAAATATCTTCAAATAATTCAACAAGATGAATGTATTCCGCATACAGGGAAAGTGGCTTGCCCAGTTCTTCGGCAAGCTTGCTAGTGAGCTTTTCCAGACGAAAATCGGAGTACGCCGGCGCGCCGCGCAACTTGAGCATTTCAGGCCCTCGGTCAGAGATGGATTCAACTGGGAGCCTGTCGAATTTAACGCTGATCGGCTGCAAATCCCTGAAGGGCGATTAACTCAGCTTATCGAATTCGTTAAATAGACCGACTATTCGCCTCATTCGATAAACCGATTTAATTCGTCCCCAGCGATTTTCGCTTCGATCGGTCAAATCCGACAGGCTCCTGGGAGCAATGATACCCTGAATCCACCTGCAACGGGATAGCCGCTAGCCCGAATATTGCACCGGAATCCGGAATTTTCCCGGAGAGATTTTTGCCCAGATTGTTCGAACGGACAAAAGCCGATGTTATTCATCGACTTGCAGTGCGTTCGGGCAAGCTGGGTGAAAAGATCCCGGGAAAAAC